>CAWFXK010000004.1:0-237338 GCA_963819725.1 uncultured Acidobacteriaceae bacterium | reverse complement strand
CCTTTGCGCATGAAGGCCGGGATGTCGAGGTTTTCGTTCGTTTCCTCGACAAAAGCCGGGTGGGGTAGGACGGCGTCTTCGGGTTGAGCGGAAGATGCGGCCACGGCGACGCCGACCAGTTCGGTTTCTTCTTCCATGCAGGCGTGGTCGTGGGCCGCGGGGGTATCACCGGCGGGCTCGGCTTCGTGGACGCGGAAGGCAGAGACGAAATCGCGCGCGGTGACGGGAATGAGTACAGGGACCTCGCGTGCGGCTGGCTCGTCGTCCTGCTCCTCGCTGGCGAAGCGGGGCGTGGGGGGACGCTTTTCGATGCGCGGCGCGGAGATCTCGCGGAGAGCGGCGCTGAGCAAATGCTCGCGCCGCTCCGCCGACCCCTGGCGGAACCCAGTGGCGATAACGGTGATTTTGACCTCGTCGCCCATGGTTTCGTCGAGGACGGCGCCGAAGATGATGTTGGCGTCTTCGTGCGCGGCGGTCTGGATGAGGGTGGAGGCCTGGTTCACTTCGCTGAGTTTGAGCGAACTGGAGCCGGTGATGTTGATGAGGATGCCGCGGGCTCCGTCGATGGCGCCTTCTTCGAGGAGCGGGGAGGCCATGGCGGCCTGCGCTGCTTCGATGGCGCGCTGCGACCCACTGCGCACGGCGGTGCCCATGACGGCATAACCCATGCCGGCCATGGTGGTCTTCACGTCGGCGAAGTCGCGGTTGATGATGCCGGGGATGGTGATGATATCGGAGATGCCCTGCACGCCCTGGCGGAGGACGTCGTCGGCGATGCGGAAGGACTCGAAGAAGCCGGCGTCTTTAGCCACAGCAAGGAGCTTCTCGTTGGGGATGACGATCATGGTGTCGACGCTGTCGAGCAGCTCCTGCATGCCGCGCTCGGCCTGAGCCATGCGGCGCTTGCCTTCGAAGGCGAAGGGGCGGGTGATGACGGCGACGGTGAGGGCGCCCATCTCGCTGGCGAGAGAAGCGATGACGGGAGCCGCGCCGGTGCCGGTGCCGCCGCCGAGGCCGGCGGTGACGAAGACCATGTCGGCGCCTTCGAGGGCTTCAAGGATCTTGCCGGAGTCCTCGAGGGCGGCCTGACGGCCGATGTCGGGGTTGGCGCCGGCGCCGAGGCCGCTGGTGAGCTTGACGCCGAGCTGGAGCTTGACCGGAGCGCTGGAGAGCTGGAGCGCCTGGCGGTCGGTGTTGGCGGCGATGAACTCGACGCCTTCCATGCGGGCGGCGATCATGCGGTTGACAGCGTTGCCGCCTCCTCCACCCACGCCGATGACTTTGATCCGTGCGCCGCGGGGGACTTCGTCGTGGTACTGAATGCGGATTTCTTCGGGCTGAGCGATGGGTTTACGGTTCATGGGCATTGACTCCTTTGGGGCGATTTTCATTTTGGCGTGCCTGCCTCAGGGGCTGGAGCCCCCGCGTTACTTGTCGTGTAACGGCACGAGTGAACTCGTGCCCTGATACAAAGACGATGTTTTGGGGACGGTAACTTCAAATCGACGGACTGCCCGGGGGGCAAAGGAATCTGCTGCTCACTTTGGGGTAAACCTTGCGCTCCAGGATTGAGGGAAGCGGGTTCCAAAATGGGCTTGCCGGCAGTACTTCTGGACAGAGCAAGCGGTCGAGAGCATTGAAATTGAGGATTTAAAGGAGTCTTCTGCTTGCTGTGGGGTGAACCTGGCGCTCCATCGTGGGGAGGGGGCGAGGTTTTCAGGGCATGATCGGAGCCGTGCGCTGGCACAAAAATGGTGCGGGCCCGACGAGACGTCGTTTCCGGTGCGAGAACGATTTGGTGGATCCTTCGCATTCAAACACTTCCGGCCAGAATGGCGCGCAGCTTGGCGCGTAATCCGTGATTTTCCTCCGCACGGTTCAGGCCAGTGCGGAGGGCGTAGAGCATCGTGCCTGTGAGAACGGAGAACTCGGGGGTGGCGAGCTCGGCGGGCATGCGGGAGAGCCGCACGGGCGAGGCCAGACGCGCGGGAACGCGCAGCAGGCTCTCGGCGGTTTCAAGCAGGCCGGGCAGGCGGGCGCCGCCGCCGGTGAGAACGCAGCCGGCGCCCATAGCTTCGAGTACGCCGCCCTGGCGGAGATTGTCGCGGAGCATCTGGAAGAGCTCGCGGGCGCGCGGCTCGAGGACTTCGGCCATGAAGCGCTGGCTCACGAGGCGCGGCTCATGGCCGGGCAGGCCGGAAACTTCGACTTCGTTCTCCTGCGGGACGGCGGTGACGATGGAGTGGCCATAGTTGCACTTGAGCCATTCGGCTTCGGGGGCGGTGATGTGGAGGCCGACGGCGAGGTCGTTGGTGAAGTGATCGCCGCCGATGGGAATGACGGAGGTGTGGGCGACGGCGCCCTCGAAGAAGACGACCAGCTCCGAGGTGGATGCGCCGACGTCGACGAGGCAGACGCCGAGCTCGCGCTCATCGGCGGAGAGGGTGGACTCGGCGGCGGCGAGGGACTCGAGGACGGTCTCAGTGACTTCAAGGCCGGCCTTGTTGACGCAGGTGACGATGCTTTGCTGGGCGCTGGCCGAGCTGGTGGCGATGTGGAGATTGACTTCGAGGCGATTGCCGATCATGCCGACGGGATCGTGGATGCCGGGCTGCTCGTCGAGAATGAACTGCTGGGGGAGCAGGTGCAGGACTTCGCGGTCGCCGGGCAGGGCGATGGAGCGGGCGCGATCGACGGCGGCGCGGACGTCCTCTTTGGTGATTTCGCGCAGGCGTGTGCCGAGGCTGATGCCGCCACGGCTATTGACTCCACGAATGTGGGGGCCACCGACGGCCACGATACAGCGCTCGATGACTTCCTGGGCCGAGGCTTCGGCGGCGACCGCGGCGCGATCGATGGCCGCGGCGGCGGGCGCGAGGTCGGAGATGAGTCCTTTGCGCATGCCTCCGGCGTCAACGATGCCGTGGCCGCGATAGCGAAGAGCGTTTTCGCGGACCTCGGCAATGAGGACGCGGATCTTCGAGCTGCCCGCGTCGAGCACGGCGAGGAGGTTGTCCGGCTGGCTCAAGCGGACCTCCGGCTGGCGTGCGGTTTTTCGTGGGTTGTGCTGCGCGAGGAGTGGTGCTTCGCGGGCGCCGGCTTGTGGGTTTTCGAGCTATGGGCAGCGGGAGACTGGTGCTGGTGCTCGGCCGGAGGGTGGTGATTCACAGCGGGCGCGGCTGGGGTGGACCTGGGGACCGGCTTTGTTTCCAGCTTCGGTGCGGCACTTACCGCAGGCTTCGGGGCGGGCTTTGTTTCCGCCTTCGGTGCGGCACTTGTTGCCGGATTCGGGCTGGGGCTGGTGCCAGGGTCGCCGGACATCTTCAGCACGACTTCGCGGTCGTAGCGCAGATCGATCGAGGCGAGGTGCGGATACTGCTGTTCCCACTGCGCGACGTGGGCCTGGTAGTTGCGCCAGCGCGGGAGGAAGTTCTGATCGCCGAAATGCAGCAGGAGGTCGGAGCCGTTGGCCGGGACGGTAGCGCGCACGTCTTCGGGGTCGGAGAGATCGACTTCGCTCAGGTGGGCGGAGATGTGTTCGCCGGTCGAATCCAGTTCGCCGATGAATCTCTGATAAATCTGCATTCTTGCCCGGCGCACGGAGAGCGGGTCGGCGGGATTGATTCCGCTGACGACAGCAAAGGAGTCATGCCGGGCCGCCATCTGCTGTGGCGTCAGGGTGAGGATCACGCCCTCGGCGTCGGCCAGCTCGATGCGTCCACGGACCTGGACGAAGGCGATGGGGGTGCGCTCGACGATAGCGACGCGCAGCTGGTTGGGCATCAGGCGCATCACGGTCGCCTGTCGGACCCACGGAATCTGTTCGAGCTCAGCGCGGCGTTTTGCGAGCGGGACATAGAACAAGTTGCGGCCGATGTCGGAGCCGAAGACGGAAAGGAGGTCGGAGCGATTAAGCTGGCTGTTGCCGAGGGTCTGGAGGGAGGTGGAGGACTCGATGCGGAAGCGGGGATCGTGATCGAGGAAGCTGTGCACGGCGATGATGAGCGCGAGAAGCAGTCCTGGAACGATGAGGATGGAGACGCCCAGCGCCAGCTTGCCCCAGGTGGTTCTGAGCCAGGCAGGGAGCAGGCCGCGGCGGACGGGAACGCGGCGGCGCGCGCGGAGAAACGGCTCTTGCGCGTTGTCTTCCGGTTCGGCATCGGCGCGAACCGGACGGGAGGGGCGTGCTTCGCTGTCCCGGACCGCCGGCCGACTGAAAGCGTCCGCCGGGTCGTCCAGAAGCGTGACACCACCGTTGTCTACGCTGCTTTTAGCCACGCCTGAGCAAGGTCGTGAGAATCGCCTCATTGACTATAGCGTGAGGTTCCCTGTGGATTGGCAGGGAAATGCTGTGGGTATCAAGTGAGGGAACAGCAACGGAGGGATTTGGCGGAAGCGCGCGGGTCCGGAGTCGCATCGGCGGTGGTGCGCAGTTGTCAGCAGCGAAACCGTGCCTGAGGGTTTTTGGGCGAGTGGAGTAAATGCCGGGTATGGAATGCGCATTCCCGAAAAGGCACACGACAGGTCCGGGCAGGTTACGGCGGTGCAGGGAATCAATCGATTCATCTTGAAATTTGGGTGACGGAAGCGTTCGCTTCTTGCTGTGGGGTGAACCTGGCCGATTTTTGTACTCGAGTCAGCCGCCGGCTGGGTGCAGACTGAGGTGCGGACTGGGGTTCGTTTTCCGTGCCTTGCCCGGTGCTGCCATCTGTGGGGCGGCCTCGAGGGTCGAGCAGGAAGGCGCAGTCACCGGATGGTTCATCCTTTGCCGCCTGTCTCGAACGCTGGTCTTTCTGCTTCTGTAACAGTATCGATTCCACATGCCTCCTGTTCGTGATCAGGCCGCAGCCGCCCCGAGGGAGGGGTGGGCGCGCTTCTCAGCGTCCACGGTTGGCTCGGGGAAGGGGCGAAGCGCTGGCCGCTGATCCAAAGACGGTGCAGCCGCACGGCCAGCTTGCGGGCCAGGGCGACCAGGGCGCGGCGTTTGGCACGTTTGCCGCCTGCGGCCAGCCGCAGGCCCCACTGCTTTAATGCCGAGTCCGGCCCGCGGCTGAGGATGTAGTGACACACTCGGCCGGCAGGGAGCGCAGGCAGCAGTCGCCGTGTTTGGCGATCCCCAGTTGCGGGTCGCGCTCCCGCTCTGGCGTTGTTTGGGGCGCAGGCCCATCTGTGGGGTGAATTTGGGCGTGGGATCTTCGTGGCTCGTCGCGGATCGCCCGACCCGCACCATCCTGTGATTCGCTAATCAGGTCGTGGACACTCTGAAAACGGCGCTTAGCATCCCCTACCGAAAATCTGACGTCTGCGCGCTACTGGGCGATGGAGGGCCAGTCGTTGGTCCAGGTGAGGTTCTTGAGCCACATATACATGGCGCCGTTCTCCGAAAGATGGAGGGCGTGGAAGACGAGGAGGCTCTCGCCGGTGTCGGGGTCGATGTAAGCCGTGGCGCCGCCAGTGCCGCTCCATTCCGTATTGCTCTGGAGGAGGACGGTGCCTCCACCGTTCATCATGGAAGTGCCAGCCTCGTCGGTAAAGGGGCCGTGGGCGCTGGTGGAGCGGCCGACGGCTTCCTTGTAGTTGTCGGTGGCGACGTCCTGGTTGCAGCAGTAATCGACGGAGACGAACAGGTAATAGTAGCTGCCGTGGCGGATGATGGAGGGGCCTTCGATGGGGTTGGCGTAGACGCCGGGGCGCGTGGCGAGGTTGTAGCGGGTGGGGTTGGAGAGGAGAAGCTTACCGGTTGCGGGGTCGATCTGGTGCTGCTTGATGCCGGTCCAGTAGCTGCCGTAGGTGAGCCAGACGGAGCCGTCGGTATCGATGAAGATGTTGGGATCGATGGCGTTGAAGTCGTCGCCGCGCTGGGAGGCGATGACCTCGCCCTGGTCGACCCATTTGTACGCGGGGTCGGTGGGATCGAGGGTGGTGTTGGTGACCAGACCGATGACGGAGACCTGGGAGCCGAGAGTGGAGCCGGCATAGTAGACGTGGTAGAGGCCGTTGAACCAGGAGACGTCGGGCGCCCAGAGGCCGATGATGCCGGGGACGTTGGCGACGACCCAGGCAGGCATGGCGTTGGGGAAGATGCTGCCGCAGGCGGTCCAGTCGATTTTGTCCTGGGAGCAGCGGATGGGCAGGTAATTGCCGGCGGGAAGTCCGATGACGTCGGTGGTGAAGGCGTAGTACGTGGAACCCTGGCGGATGATGCTGGGATCGTGGATGGGCTGGATGTTGCCGGTGAGGGAGTCGGCGGCGAGGGAATCAGGGCCGTTGGCCGGCCAGGAGAGATTGCCCTCAGAGGGGTCGGGCGCGTTTGGGCCGGCACCGAAGGATGAGGGGACGACGGATTTGCCGCAGGCACAAAGGCAGAGCAGACACACGGACAGCAGGGACAGGCCCCTGATCCGCCTGACGCAGACCATAAAAAGCGAAACAACCTTTCGGGTAAGCTGTCCGGACCATACCGGATGTTTACCGCGAAGGCAATTGTTATTTTCGCCAACCCAACCGGAGGTAATCGCGTGCGGTGACCTGCGTGGGATCAGGAGCGGCGGAAGCGGCGCCATCCGGTGGCAATTCCGGCGGCGGCGATGACTTTGAGGGTTTCTCCGGGCAGGAAGGGGAGGATGGAGAGGGTGAGGATCGCGGCGAAGGAATGAGGCTGGAGGACGGCGAACCACGCAGCTCCGGTGAGAAGGATGAGGGCATCGCCGGTGGCGGCAGCGAGCAGGGCGGAGACAAACGCGCCCGAAGTGAAGCGGCGGCGCAGCCATGAGGTCAGCGCGGCGGCGAATGGGTAGGAGAGAAGATAACCGCCGGTGAGTCCGAGAAGCTGGAGCATTCCGCCGGGGCCATGCGGCGTGAACACGGGCAGGCCGAGGGCGCCTTCGGCGAGATAGAGAACGAGTGCGCCAGCCGCGACGCCGGGCGAGAGGAGCAATCCGAGGAGCAGCACGGCGAAGGGCTGGAGCGTGATGGGTACCGGAGTGAACCAGAGAGGGACAGACAGGTGAGCGCAGATCGCGACGAAGAGCGAGCCAAGGGCGATGGCCAGCGTGTTGCGGAGAAGAGCGGACTGCGTGCGGGCGAGAGCGGGCGTCGCGGCGGAGGCGTTCATAGGGACAGGGTACCAGGAACAGGGAGCAGGGTACAGGGAGCAGGGGGCGGGGGACGCGGAGCTGGGGCTGTGGCCGGGAGCTGGGGGGAACTGGGAAGGTTACAGGTTTTCGTCGTGGCGTTCAGGTTGCGAGCGCGCCGCTTCGCGATGCCGGCGGATGTGCCGGACAACGGCCAGAGCGGCCCAGATCAGCGCCATCGTACTGAGGAGGAGGACGCCGTACAGAACTTGCACGGGGAGAGGATAACAAACGGAGGCGGGGGCGGGGCGGGAATGAGCCGGGAGAGACGGGTGTGCTGTCTCTGCCGCGATCATTGAACCATCCGACGCATCGACGTGCTCGAAGGACGGCCTCAGGGGCTGAGGTCCATGTGCCGAGAGCGCGGATTCATTTTGGGAATTGCGCGACTGTGCAGTTTCAGAACGGGATCGGGCCCTGCTGACGGACAGTACTTTGGAGTGAAGCACCGGTCAGTTTGGGTTGATTTTTGGGGGCCGGGAGCGTTCGCTGCTTGCTGTGGGGTGAACCTGGCGTCCCGCAGCGGGTGGGGTTTTGGGCTTTTGGAAACTCCGGGTGTGGGGTGGGGGAGGAGGTTGGGGCTGGGTGAGCAGGTTCGGGGTGGGGTTAAGAGGTTCGGGGTGCGGTGAGGAGGCTGGGGTTGAAGTTGTGTCCCGATTCAAGACCGGGGACCGATTCCTGAACGACGTTCAGAGACAGGCTTCAGAGACAGGAGGTGCGGCCAGAAGGGCGAGGCCAAGGGAAGGGGCGAGGAGGTGGCCGAGAAATGGCAGGCTCATCCACACCGGCGAAGGGCTCAGGAATTCGCCGAGGGCGGCGATGGGGATGGCGACGAAGGTCCAGACGATGAGGGCGCGAGAGATGCGCCAGGGGATGGAGGAAAGACCGGAGGTGTTCTGGCGTGCTGAGGCGAACAGCAGGAGGCAGCCAGGGATGAGCATGACCTGGTCGTAGATCATGGCCCAGATGACGGGGGTGAGGCACAGGGTGGTGGCAAGGGCCAGGGCGATGGCCTTGCTGAATTCGACGGATTCGGGCGAGCAACGGCGCAACTTCCAAAGACGCAGGAGCGCGGCGATGAGGAGGGCGGTGGTGGCCAGGGTTCCGATCCAGCGGCCGGCGTAGAGGTCCAGAGCCGGAACGTTGCCGAGGGAGCGGTACTGATGCAGGGTGGCCAGCCATTGCGGGATCCAGCCGGGGAGGAGCCATTCGCCGCTGAGGAGGAAAAGCAGTTCAGTGACGGCGAAGGCCAGGGGGAAGGTCCAGCGGCGGCGGAGCGCACTCCAGAGAAGCAGCCACAGGATGAGCGGCAGGACGAGCTGCGGTTTGAAGGTAACGAGGGCGAAGAGGATTCCTGCGGGGATTTCGCGATTGCGGCTGAGGAGCCAGCAGGCGGGGAGAACGAGAACGGCGACAAGAAGCGTCGGCTGGAGCATGCGCAGACCGAGGACCACCGGCCAGCTGCAGAGACAGAGCAGGGCGATGGCAATGGCGCGATCGCGGTTCACGCGCAGGTGCGCGAGGGGAAGGCAGAGGAGGAAGCTCCCGAACAGAGCGGGGGTGAGGACGAGGAGAAAGGCCAGGCGCAGTGTTGTCCAGGGCAGGTTGGCCAACGGAGCGAGCAGGACGGCGAGGAGGATGGGGTAGTCAAAACTCTGGCCAGGATCGTGGCCCGCGATGGCCTGGATTTGCCGCTCCATTTCCGGGGTATACGGGCTGACGCCGCGGAGCGCGGCGCGCGTGGCGAACTGGCGGCCGATGAGGTCGTTGTGGACCAGGGTGTGTTGCTGATTAAAGAAGTGGAGATAGCCGAGGGTGGAGACGAGGAGGAGGAGAAGGAGCGCTGCAGCGACTGGCCAGCGAATGACGGCTGGGCGGGTTGTGCGGGATTCCAGTTCAAGGACCGCAGGCATCTGGAGATAAGGTTAGGACCGGGGGCGGGGCTGGGGGATTCCTCATTTGGGGGAGGTGGGAAGCAGGGGCTTTTGACAGTTATACGACCGATGCGCTGCCCCGAACGTGGAATTGGGGCGGCGCGGCTGTCTCCGATACGATCACGCGATGATAAAGCCGCTCCGGCTGGATGAATGCTTGTGCCTGACGGTTCTGCTGGGGCTGATCGTGCTGTTCAGCATCGATGCGGCAGGGGAACTGTTTCTCTACGCGACGTCGGCAGGCACGGCGTTGCTGGCACTGGCGGCCGTGTTCCGGGCGGAGTCGCGCTATGAGTTCCTGCTGCTGGGGTTTCTTCTGCCCATCTTGCTGGTCGCGGCCACGGCGGCGAATCACCTGGTGGTGCATCTGACGCCGCATACCATTGATGCGGGTTTGTTGAGGCTGGATCACGGGTTCAGCACGGGTATCTATCACTGGGTGCCGCAGCGTCCATGGCTGTACAAAGGTCTGGGTTGGGTCTATTACGGGCTGCCACTTTACGGCGCGTTTGTGCTGTTCGTAAGCCCGCAGCGAATCGATTACGCGCGGGCCTGGATTATTGCCGCGGCGCCGGCGCCCTTTCTTTATCTGGCGTTTCCCGCCGTGGGGCCGGCGCACCTGCATGATCCGACAGCGATGCGCAACTGCATTCCTTCGCTCCATCTGACCTGGGCGTTGCTGGGGATGGTATATATCGGGCCGCGCTGGCGCTGGGTTGCTGTGGTTTTCACGGTGCTGACGGCTACGGCCACGCTGGGAATCGGAGAGCACTACCTGATCGATCTGGTGCTGGCGGTGCCCTATAGTCTGGCGACGTGTTGGGTCGTGAGCCGGACGCGGCAACGCTGGCTCCAGCTCGAACCCGCTGGGTCGACGCCGGCCTGAGGAACGCGCTGCGCTATGGCGCAGGGGAACCAACCAGGCAGAGCACCGACCCCGTCGCGGTTCGGCTTCGAACTAAAATCCCGGTGCTTTCAGGCATTTCCGGGGTATACGGGCTGACGCCGTGCAGCGCGGCGCGAGTGGCGAACTGGCGGCCGATGAGGTCGTTGTGGACCAGGGTGTGTTGCTGATTGAAGAAATGGAGGTAGGCGAGGGTGGAGGCGGCGAGCAGGAGGAGGAGCGCTGCGGACATCGGCCAGCGGAGGGATAACGCTGCTCGCTTGATGGTGGAGGTTTCGAGTCCAGCCAGCGTGATCATCGGCGTATTTTTGGCGCGAGATTAACGGGAAGGGTACGTCACCAGAGACAGCGGAATGCTGGAGTCGGCTTGCGGCCTGCGGAGAGGCTCATTCGCGATCCATGCAAGGGCGGCGGTGATGACGACGGGAAGAATGACGATGCGGAAGGGCATGCTGTCCCAGAGATCGGAGGGGCCGAAGACAAACTCACCGGCAACGGCGATCAGGACGAGCGAATAGCCAAAAGCAATGAGGGCGATGGAGACCTTGCGCGCGAGACGGGCGTAGTGTCCGGTTGGTTGAGAAAAGATCAGGACGATGCAAGCCGGGAAGAGGAGAACGTCGTTGTAGATCATGGGGGCATCGGTCGGCGAAAGCACCAGGGCGAGACCGAGGGCGAGGCTTAGGGCGCCAGCGAACTCAGAGGATGAGGAGGCGCAATTGCGGAAGCGCCACAGGAGAACGGCAGCAAAAGCGGAGAGCGCCAGCGTGAGGATGAGGCCGAGCCAGTGACCGAAGACCAACTCGAGGGCAGTGCGGTGGCGTCGGAATAGGCGCGCAGCGATGCGGTCCAATGGGCGAACCAGCCGGGAACGATGCGCTCGGAGGCGAACAGCAGGAGCGCCGTTGCAGCGGCCAGAGACAACAGGAAACGCCACCGGTGGTGCAGAAGAGACCAGAGGACGAGGAAAGCCAGCAAAGGAAACACGAGCTGCGGCTTGATCAGGGTCAGGGACAGCAGCACCCCGGGGACGATCTGGTGGTCGCGCGTGAGCTCATACCAGGCGATGAAGATGCAGATGGCAACGATCAGCGTGGGCTGCTGGAGTCGCAGGCTCCAGATCGACGGCCAGCTGGAGAAGCCGAGCAACAGGATCGTCAGTGTCTGGATAGGTGTTCTGGTGATCGGAATCGAAACGAGACAAAGCCAGAAACTGGCGAAAAGGAGGGAGCAGGCGAGGGCGAGAAAGATAAGGCTTGCGACCGGCCAGGAGAAGTGTGCGAGTGGGGCGAGGAGAACCACGATGGGAGCCGGATAGTAGAAGGCCTGAGGACGGGCATGATCGGACGGCGTCAGAGGGCGGCCGTAATAAGCGGTCTGGATCTGGCGGAGAACGGGGGCGGAGTACGGATCGTTGCCGGCGAGAGCGGCGCGGGTTCCGACCCACCTTCCGATGAGGTCATTGTGCGTGGCAGGCATACGCCCATCGATGATATGCACATGAAGGAAGGGCAGGACCACAGCGGCGACCA
The DNA here is from genome assembly GCA_963819725.1 of uncultured Acidobacteriaceae bacterium. Classification (GTDB taxonomy): domain Bacteria; phylum Acidobacteriota; class Terriglobia; order Terriglobales; family Acidobacteriaceae; genus Palsa-343. The sequence continues at coordinate 225,835 of CAWFXK010000004.1, read as the reverse complement.
GCAGGCATCCGATAGCGAGGCGGCGGCGCGAAAACGCAGGAGCGCGCCCACGGGGTCCATCAAGTTCTAGCTGCGTTGCCATTGGCTGGTGGGAGTATACGAGCGGTCAGGAGAAGCCGGTATCACTCCTCGGTGGCATGGGGGGGCGGGCGGATCGGAAGAGAGTCTCCTGAACCTGGAGTAGCCGGATCGGCTGGATGCTCTACAACGATCTTCTGCTCATCCCGGGTATCTTTGTGTTGCTGCCGGCGCGGCCGACGCGTCCCCTCGAGCAGGTGCTGCGCGGGCTGACCGTGCTTTCTATCCTATCTATGGTGGCGATCGCACCGATCACGGCAGCCATCAGCCTTGTCGTGGGATACGTTCCGTTCCTTGCGATCCTCCCGTTCCTGAATGTGCTGCTGCCGATTGCGGTACTGGCGATGCTGCTGTTCCGGGCGGAGGCGGCTGACGCCACTGGCTGGAACTGGCTGGCGCGGGCCTGGTAGTTCCGGTGCCTGGCTGCGCTGCGCGTGGCGGGCCCTTTCGGGGCCCGATCCGCGATTGTCGCAGGCGGTGGTTCCCGGTACACTGAAGGTTCGGCGTGTGGGCCGGGAGGCGCCTGCGCTCGAGGCTGAGGTGGGACACGGGCCGGTGATCACGAGCCTGGAGTCCCGAGGGCCGCGAATTTCGACGACTCCTCTAAAGCGGGAATCGTCTTTTGGAGAAGACATGGCACAGGTTTGCGATATTTGCGGCAAGGGTCCGCAGTTTGGAAACAATATTTCGCACGCGCACAATATCACCAGGCGGCGTTGGAATGTGAATCTGCACCCGGTTAAGGCGAAGGTGGGCGGAGGCGCGAAGCGGCTGCGGGTGTGCTCGAGCTGCCTGAAGGCCGGCAAGGTGCAGAAGGCCTGAAGAGCCAGGGAACAGCCAATAGGGAATAGCCAATAGGTGGTGTTCGCCGGTTGCTACAGCAGCGAGGCCACGCAATCCGCTGTGGGAATCACAATTAAGGCCGGATGACGCCCGTTGCAGGTGTCGCGGTGATGGCGTTACGGATGGCGGCTTCGGGGGCGGAGGGGTCGAAGCGGACCTGATCGTCGCCGGTGCGGATCACGCCCAACTTCTTCCAGAGCGCGTCCAGGTCGATGGTGACAGGTTCGTTGGCCATGCGCTTGTACTGCTCTTCGAGCACATGGGTACGGGTGCCGGCGTCGCCTGCGGCCAGGGTTTTCTCGATGGACCAGTCCTGATCGATGGTGCCGCCGTCGGCAAGGATGGCGCGGAGGGCATCCTGCAGGCCTTTGCGGTTGTGGGTTTGTTCTCGGATGGTGACGTCGGCGAGGAGACAGAACTGCGCGCCGCCCCAATAGGTGCGGCCCCAGGTGGCGGTGTTGTCGAGGCCCTGGTCGCCGGGCTCGGGGCTGCCCTTGGGCATGTCGCGCACCATGTCGGCCCAGATTCTTTCCGGCGTAAGGAAACCGGCCTGGACGCGAGCAACGGGCTCGAGGTAGACAGCCAGGCCCTCTTCGATCCAGTGGTGGTTATCGTCCTGCGAAGGGAAGCCGGTGTGGAAGAGCTCGTGGGTCATCATCCAGTCGTCAGCGAGGCCGGCGATGATAGTGTGCTGGCCGACGGCGATGCGGGTGAAGGCAGGGAATCCGCCGACCCCGCCCCAGGTGGTGCCGTGGAAGACGCCGCGACGGTCTTCTCCGGGAACGATGAGGATGCGATCGCGCCGGACGGGGAAGCGGCCGTAATAGGTCGCCACGGCGGTGGCGGCGTTGCGGACCCACTGCAGGATCTGCGGCTGGGAGAGGTCCAGCGAGCCGGGTGCGAAGTCGACCTGAAGGGTCGAGCCGGCGATGGTGAAGGTGTTCGTGGAGGCGACCGGGGAGCGCCAGGACGGAAGGTGATGATCGGGGCCTGAGTCCTGCAAGGCGCCGTGGGCGAGAAGGAGCAGGGCGCAGCTGATACTCATGCAGAGGAACACGATCGAGCTTCGGTTGCGTTTCATGTGCGGATGCCGCCTCTCAATCGTGGCACGATCGATCTTGTTCTTCACGGTTTTGTGACCTGGAGGCAAAAGCCGGTGCTGAAATTCTGTATCGCGTCAACAATACCAAGGTGCTTTGACTGCGATCATTCCCCATTTGAAGAGGAGGCGGGAGGTTCAACCCGCTTTCGCTCTCCGACCCGTGAACGACCGGGCTGACGGAGCTACGGGAAGAGGGCGCATTCTCAAAACGGGCCAGGAAACCCCGGGTTGGGTACTTTTGGCCGACGGCGAAGGTGATTTCGATTGACGATCGGCTGGCGAAGAGGTCGGCTACTTGCTGTGGGGTGAACCTGGCGCCGCACCCGGGTTTGGGCTGGCCGCGACGGTCTCGGACGGGGCTATTTTGTTTTGTCAAAATCGAGGGCGGCGGAGTTGATGCAGTAGCGGAGGCCGGTGGGTTTGGGTCCATCGGGAAAGACGTGGCCGAGGTGGGCTGTGGGGTGAACCTGGCGCCGCACCGAGGTGTAGCTAGCCGCCATAGCGCTCGATAGTCTCGGGCGGGGCTATTTTGTTTTGTCAAAGTCGAGGGCGGCGGAGTTAATGCAGTAGCGGAGGCCGGTGGGTTTGGGTCCGTCGGGGAAGACGTGGCCGAGGTGGGCTCCGCAGCGTGCGCAGGTGACTTCGATGCGGCTCATCCCGTGGGCAGTGTCTTCGTGCGTGCTGACCGCGGTGGAGTTGATGGGAATGTAGAAGCTGGGCCAGCCGCTGCCGGAGTCGAATTTGGTGTCGGAGGAGAAGAGGTCGGCGCCGCAGGCGACGCAGCGGTACATGCCGGTGTCGTGGTTAAAGGTGAGCTTGCCGGTGAAGGGGGGTTCGGTGCCTTTCTGGCGGACGATGTGGTACTGCTCGGGGGTGAGCTGGGCGCGCCATTCAGCGTCGGATTTTTCGATTCTGTCGGGGGTGGAGGCGGATTTTGTGTCGGACATTGGGGATCTCTCCTGTGTATTTAGATGGACCGGCGAGGAATTTGGCTTCGGTCATCCCATCAAGGGATGGTGGCGATGACTTCGATTTCGACGAGGGCGTCTTTGGGGAGGCGAGCGACTTCGACGGTGGAGCGGGCTGGCGGGGTGACTCCGTCGGGAGCGAGGTATTTGCCGTAGACGGCGTTCATGGCGGCGAAATCATTCATGTCTTTCAGGAAGACGACGGACTTGATGACGCGAGCGAGATCGGAGCCGGCGGCGGTGAGGATGGCTTTGAGGTTTTCAAGCACGCGGGTAGTTTGCTCGGCAATGGCGCCGGGAACGAGCTGGCCGGTGGCGGGATCGAGGGCGATCTGGCCGGAGGTATAGAGGAGGTTGCCGAGGCGGATGGCCTGCGAGTAAGGGCCGATGGCGGCGGGGGCGTGCGGGGTGGAGACGGCGGACTTATGCGAATCGTTCATGGCTCGATTGTGCCGGGGGAACCGGAGAGGTGGCAAGGATGGTACGGCAGAGCCGGGGGGAAATGATGGAGTGACGCTTTCGGTGAATGGCCCGGTTGACGGCGCAAGGTAAAATAAAGTCACACCGTCAATGAGAAACGCAGTGATTCGTCCTCTTCTGGTCCTGGCCTGTGTTCTGAGCGCAGCCGGACTTCTGGCTCAGACGACTGATGCGCCGGCAGCGGCGCCGGGCACAAGCCAGACGGCGCCAGCGCCTGCAACTCCGGCGCAAGGTCAGGCTGCGCCTGCCCAGCAGCCCGCCGCGAATGGGCAGAACCAGCAACAGACCGGCGATAAGGGCCAGTTCACGATTCCTGTGCTCGTGAACGAGGTTTACCTGGAGTTCGCGGTGACCGACAAGCACGGGCACTTCATCAGGAACCTGCAGCAGAACCAGTTTGCGCTGCTCGACGACCGCAAGGCTCCGGCGCAGGTGTACAGCTTTACGCAGCAGACGAACCTGCCGCTGCGGGTGGGAATCCTGATCGACACGAGCACGTCGATTCGGACACGGTTCCAGTTCGAGCAGCAGGCGGCGACGGCGTTCTTGCTGCAGATCCTGCGGCCGCAATCGGACAAGGCGTTTGTGGAAGGGTTCGACGTGACGCCGGACTACAAGCAGGACTGGACGAATAACGTCGATTCGCTGACGGAGGGAATCCGGGACCTGCGGTCGGGTGGCGGAACGGCGATGTATGACGCGGTGTACAGCGCATGCCGGGACAAGCTGCTGACCTCGCGCGGGCAGGAGCCGGTGCGCAAGGCGATTGTGCTGGTCAGCGACGGCGACGACAACCAGAGCCATGCGTATCTGGAAGACGCGATCAAGGAATGCCAGCGCGCGGAGACGATCATTTACGCGATCAGCACGGATGTGAGCCCGACCCGCGATCGTGGCGATGAGGTGCTGGAGAAGATGGCCGTCGCGACGGGGGGCAAGGCATTTTTCCCACCGCGGATGGAAGACATGGCGAACAGCTTCGCGGAGATTCAGGAAGAGCTGCGGAGCCAGTACGCGCTGGTGTACAAGCCGGCGGACTTTGTGGCGAACGGGGCGTTTCGACCGATCTACCTGTATTGTCTGGACCGGCGGTTCACGGTGCGGGTGCGTGAGGGGTACTTTGCGCCCAAGGGATAAGAACAGCTAAAAAGCGGTCAGCTAAGGTCCGGTTAGCTGAGAACTGGTCTGCGACAGCGCGCGACGATTCGCGTTTCTGAGTGGTTATGGCGCGGGGCCGGGTGAAGTCAGCATAATCTCACAATATGAGATGGAGATGGTCGGCGGGTTTGGCCGGCGCCGGGCTCGCGATGCTGGTGTGTGTGGGGACTGGCGGGCGGGCGGCTGAGCCGGCAGCAAATGCCAATCGCACACCGATCCTGTTGGAGCTGTTCACGTCGGAGGGATGCTCGAGTTGTCCGCCGATCGACAAATGGGCGGCGCGGCTGGACCAGTTTCAGCCGATTGCGCACGGGCAGTTAATTCTGCTGAGCGAGCATGTGGACTACTGGGATCATGACGGGTGGAAGGATCCGTTTTCGTCGGCGTTGCTGACGGAGCGGCAGAGCGAGTACGAACACGCGCTGGGGGAAAGCAGTGTGTTCACGCCGCAGGTGATCGTGGATGGCGATGTCGAGGTGCATCCATGGAAGACCGACGAGGTGAAGTCGGATCTGGAAAAGGCGGCAATGGCGCAGACGATGGCGATTCGGATTGACGGGGTTACGCTGGCCGGCGACGAACTGACGGGGAAGGTGGAGGCGGACGGGAGCGGAGGGAAACACGGCGACTTGTTTGTGGCGGTTGCGCTGGAGAAGACGGAGACGGATGTGCTCGCCGGGGAGAACAACGGCAAGAAGCTGACGAATGTGGCGGTGGTGAAGGCGCTGGTTAAGGTCGGGAAGGTGGAGAAGGGGAAGAGTTTCGATCAGGCGTTTCGGGTGAAGCTGTGGCCGGGGGTGGATGCGGGGAACCTGCGGGTGGTGGCGTTTGTGCAGGAGTCGGGGCCGGGCAAGGTTGTGGGGGCTGGGATGACGAAGGAGATTGGGAAGGGAAATTAGAAATGAAGGATCTCGATCAGGTGAAGATGGTTCCGGATGACGTTCCGGAGTGCACGCCGGAAGAACATGATGCTTGGTTTCGGGCGGAAGTGCAGAAGGCTTTGGATGACGACAGTCCGGGGATTCCGCATGAAGAGGTCATGAGGCACATGCGGGAGAGGATTGCGCGGGCGAAGGCACGGAGGTCTGCCGTTTAGCAATGCGGCTGGGTCCGCTCATTCTCTCCGGGCGATGTAAAAGCGCCCGCGGAGCAAAATGCAATACTCGTCTGGAAGTCGCTCTCCGTCAAGATACGAATGTGTTGGCCTTTGCGAATGAGAGCCTCAGCTTTCCTGTGCTTGGCGCTCTTCTCGTACCCTGCCAGCTTATGCGCTTCCTGACTACCCACGACCAATAGTGTCGTATGCTTCGTAACTCCTTCGTCGATGGCGCAGCCCGCGCGTGCTGCAATAGCTGCTGCTTCATGTCGTGCGAGAACAAGCGCGCCGGTGAATACAAGGACCTCTCCAAAAAACGGGCCGCCGGGATTCGGGGCATATTCGGAAAGCGGATGGGTGGCAAAGAGCGGTTGATTCACTCGGACCAGCCACTCCTCGATGCTCCGGCCGGATTCAGATATTGCACGCAGCAGGATTTCGCCCGCGCAACGTGCATCTTCGAGGGCATCGTGCGGCTGGTACTCAATACCTAGCTTCGCGGCGATGCTGGCAAGTCCGTAGCCGGTTCGCGCAACCGAAGTCCAAGTCCGGCGGACAACTCGCGCCGAATCGAGCCATGTGCATTTGCATTCCTGGATTTCAGACCGCTGGCAGGCACGGTGTAACGCGACGCGATCAAATGCGGTGTGGCTAACCGCGATGGCTCCGCGCAAACGTAAGCCGATCTGCGGGTAGATCTCGTGCCATTTTGGAGAATGTGCCACGTTCTCCTCAGTGATTCCGTGAATTGAAACGTTGAATGGGTCGAAGTAGTCTTCCGGATTGATCAACGATTTCCATTTGGCGCAGAGGTTGCCGTCAGCGAACGTTGCTATCCCGACTTGGCAAATGCTCGATAAATCAGGGTTGGCAGTCTCAAAATCAATGGCAACGAAATCCATCTATGTTCTCCGTATAAGTAACCGCGACTATTCACCTGCGAGCATGCTGTTAAGGGCGGATTCGTCGACGATCGGTACGCTTAGTTCGCGGGCTTTGTCTAATTTGGAGCCGGCGTCTTCTCCTGCTACGACGTAGTTGGTTTTTTTGCTGACGGAGCCGGAGACGCGACCGCCGGCGGATTCGATTTTGGCCTTCGCTTCATCGCGAGAAAGGTTGGGCAGCGTGCCGGTAAGGACGAAGGTGAGGCCTTCGAGCTGCGAGGTCTTCTTCCGCTTCTCGGCGGTCATCGTCAGGCCCGCCTTTTCGAGCTTGTGGACCAGGTCGCGGTTGCGGGACTCGTCGAAGAACTCGCGGATGGCTTCCGAGACGCGGGGGCCGACTTCGTTGACGCGCTCCAACTCTTCAGCAGAGGCGGCCATGAGGGCTTCCATGGAGCCGAACTCTTCGGCGAGCAGTTGGGCGGTGCGTGCCCCAACGAAGCGGATGCCGAGTCCGAAGAGGACGCGGTCGAGGGGGGCTTTCTTCGAGGCTTCGATTTCGGCGAGGAGGTCGGCGCGCTCTTTGGGGCCGAGGAGAGCCTGCATGCGCGTCTTCTCTTCGCCGGTCTTCTTGTCGCGGGTGACGACTTCGTGCTGGAGCTGGGCGAGTTTTTCGTCGGTGAGCGTGTAGAGGTCGGCGATGCTGGCGACGAGTTTGTGCTCGAGGAGTCCCGATGACGACGGCGTCGCCGAGGCCTTCGATATTCATGACGCCGCGGGAGGCGAAGTGGAGGAGGCTGCCGGCGAGGCGGGCGGGGCAATCGATGTTGACGCAGCGGTAGTCGGCCTCGCCTTCGGTGCGGTGGATCTCGCTGTTGCAGACGGGGCAGTGTTTGGGGAAGTGGAATTTTTTGTGGCCGCGCGGGTGCTCGGCGTCTTCGACGACTTCGACGACTTTGGGGATGACGTCGCCGCCGCGCTCGACTTTGACGTAGTCGCCGATGAGGAGGCCGAGGCTCTCGATCTGGTCGGCGTTGTGGAGAGTGGCGCGGGAGACGGTGGTGCCTCCGATGGAGACGGGTGTGAGGACGGCGACCGGGGTGAGCTTGCCGGTGCGGCCAACCTGGGTGCGGATGTCTTCGACCTGGGTGATGCCGCCGCGCGCTGTGAACTTGAAGGCGACGGCCCAGCGCGGGGCGCGGCCGGTGTAGCCGAGTCGGCGCTGCACGGCGGCGGAGTTGACCTTGATGACGACGCCATCGATTTCGTAACCGAGACTGTTACGAGAGGTTTCGGCTTTTTCGACGAAGGCGAGGACCTTGTCGATGGAGGTCATGGCTTCGCGGTGGGGATTGACGCGGAAGCCGAGAGCGGTGAGGGCGTCGAGAGCTTCGGACTGCTCCTCAAGAAGGTCTTCGCCGGTTTCGGTGAGCAGGAAATAGGCGTAGAAGTCCAGCCGGCGCTGGGCGACGATGTTGGGCTCGAGAGTGCGGATGGTTCCGGCGGCGTAGTTGCGCGGATTGGCGGCGGGCTCGAGACCCTGGGCAACGCGCTCTTCATTGGCTTTAACGAATGCGGCGAGCGGCATGACGATTTCGCCGCGGACTTCGAAGGTGGCGGGGACTTTCGCTTTCTTGAGCGCGGCGGCGGGGATGGAGAGCGGGACGGAGCGGATGGTGCGGACGTTGCTGGTGACGTCTTCGCCGATGGTGCCGTTGCCACGGGTAAGGCCGCGGGCGAGGTGGGAAGAGCCTGGTGCTCCGGATTCGCCGGCGGCGTGATACTGGAGCGCCATGGAGAGGCCGTCCATTTTGTATTCGCAGACGTAGCCGACCTGACTCGAATTTGGGGCTTTGTCGCCGGCGAGAGAGCGGACGCGGCGGTCCCAGTCGCGGAGTTCCTCCTCGCTGGTGGCGTTGTCGATGGACAGCATCGGCCGCGAATGGGCGACTTTGGCGAAGCCCTCTTTGGGCTTGCCTCCGACGCGCTGGGTGGGTGAGTCGGGGGTGATGAGGCTGGGGTGGGCGGCTTCGAGGCGCTGGAGCTCGCGCATGAGGTCGTCATACTCGGCGTCGGAGATGGCGGGTTTGTCGAGTACGTAGTAGAGGTGCTCGTGGTGGCGGATCTTGTCGCGGAGGGCGTCGATTTTGTGCTGGACGTCGGCGTCGGACATACTTGAACCATGGTAATGGCGCCCGGGGCCGACGGTCAGGAGGCGGCGGTCAAGGTTGGGGTGGGTCCCGGGAAGGCGGGGCTGTGTCGGGGCCATTCCTTTTGACAGGTTGTTCATATTGCGGAATCAGGGGAGACGGAGTTTTCTTATGCTTGCCGATTGGGCTTGGAGGTGGCACAATCGCTACCACCCCTCCCCCATGAGGATGTTCCCGATGTGCTTCTTCTCAGTGCGCCGGACGCTGGTTGTCCTGTTGTGGGCGGCGATTGCGGGCTGCTGGACGTGCGGAGGCTTGCAGGGGCAGACCTCCGGTGACGGGACAGGCCAAAGACCCGCTTTCAGTCCAGGTTCCAGCTCGAGCCAAAGCCAGAACCCGAGTCCGAGCCCCAGCCCGAGCGATGGCCAGGGCCAGGTTCGGAGCCAGAATCCCAGCTCGAGCCCAGACGATAACCAAAGCCATAGCCAGAGTCTGCAGGTTCCTGCCCAGTCCGAGGTTCGATCGGAGACGTTTCATTTAAAACCTGGAAGCGGGTTCGAGGTGACGGGGAACTCCGACGACGCTCGATTCTCAGTGGATCTTTTTGTCTACAACTCCGATAAGGATCTGGTGGGAAAGGACGATCCGGACTCGACCGAGGCCTCGTTCAAGTGGCAGCCGGCCGTGGAGGGGGACTACTACGTGCTGGCCCGCAATACGAGCGATGGATCGGGAACGATCCATATTGCGGTGACCGGCCGGCTGGGTGGGGCGCGGGGGCTGACGCCAACGCCGACGGTAACCGCGAACTACGCGGTGATTAAGGTTTATTACGCGACCGACCGCGCGCAGGCGGGGAGCGACAGCCGCGGGCCGACGTTCAGCGGGGAGCCGGACGCGAACGGGCTGCTGCACTACGGCGAGGTGTCGGTGAGCATCCCGCGGGATCACCGGATCGGGGAGCTGGAGGGGCCAAGCATCTGGCGGCTGGAGTTTAAAGCGGATCCGACGAAGTACGTGACGCTGCAGAGCGTGGAGAGCGAGGACGAGGCCACCTTTATGAAAGGGGTGTCCGACCGGGTAGGACACTCGCAGAAGAAAGAAATCCTGGTTTTTGTGCACGGATTCAACACGTCGTTTGAGGATGCGTCGAGGCGCACAGCGCAGCTAGCCTATGACATGGCTTTCGATGGGCCTACGGTACTGTACAGCTGGCCCTCGCAGGGATCGATGAATCCGATCGCCTACAACAAGGACGGCAGAAATGCGGCGCTGACGGCTCCGCATCTGGAGGACTTTCTGAAGCTGCTGGTGGCCAAGTCGGGGGCAACCACGGTGGACATCATTGCGCACAGTATGGGGAATCGGCCGGTGACGCAGGCGCTGCACGATTTCGCGCTCGAGAACCCGGGAATGAAGAAGCCGATGTTCAACCAGGTGGCGCTGATGGCGCCGGACGTGGATGCGGCGCTGTTCCAGCAGATGGCGCAGCAGATGGAACATTCCGCGAGCCGGATCACCTTGTATGCGTCGTCGCGGGATGCGGCGCTGAAGGTATCGGAAGTCTTCGCCGGGTATCAACGGGCGGGGGAAGGCTTGCCGCGTCTGCTGGTGCTGCCGGGCATGGATACGGTGGATGCCTCGGCCGTGGATACGAGCCTGCTTGGCTTCTACCATTCTTATTTCGCAGACAACACCTCGGTGCTTTCCGACTTATTTCACGACTTCATGGGGGCTCCCGCGGCGACCCGTAGTGGGCTGCAGGCGGTGGTGACGGCTGCGGGGAAGTACTGGAAATTTGTGCCCAGCAGCTGAGGAAGGCTCAGCCGTGAGCCGGACTCTCGCGGAATTTTCGCGTTGCAAGAGCGAGATGCAGGAGCGCGGATTTCCAGCTGAACCTCGAATGGCGCAACTTCCGGGGTGGAGCGAGGGTTAGTACAGGAAAGATACCGGGACCCCGGGGTTCCCCTGCTCGCCTGAACCCTGAAGATTGGCCCGAGACCTGGAGATTCCTGATGAATAACGCGTGGGATGAGTCGGTGCATGGGCCGGAGGTGGAGTCGGTGGCGGTGGAGCCGGGGATGCAGCGAGTCGTGACGCCCGTGACGCGGCGCGCGTTTATGCGGGGCGGGGCGATGGCGGTGGTGGGAACGGCGGCGATCCCAACGTTTTTGACGCGCAGCGTGATGGCCCAGGCGACGGAAGCGCAGGCAAGAGGGAAAAAGCTGGTGGTGATCTTCCAGCGCGGCGCGGCCGATGGGCTGAACGTGGTGGTGCCGTATCGGGAGCCGTCGTACTACCAGTACCGGCCGAACATCGGGATTCCGCAAAACGCGGTGATCGATCTGGATGGATTCTTCGGGCTGCATCCGGCGATGGCGCCGCTGAAGCCGCTGTGGGATCAGAAACACCTGGCGATTGTGCATGCGTCGGGATCGCCCGATCCTTCGCGGTCGCATTTTGATGCGCAGGATTTTATGGAGAGCGGGACGCCGGGGTTCAAGGCGACGCTGGATGGGTGGCTGAACCGCGCGCTGCAGGCCGAGGATCTGGCGTGTCCGGAGTGCGCGCATACGCCGTTTCGGGCGGTGGCCCTGGGCTCGGAGGTGCCGCGGACGCTGGAAGGGCGCATCCAGGCGGTGGCGCTGAACAACATTCGGGATTTCGGGGTGCAATCATCACCGGCGGCTGCTGGCTTCGCCGCGATGTACGACGAGAGCACGGACGCGGTACTGCACGGCACCGGGCAGGAGACGTTTGAGGCGGTGAAGATGCTGAAGGCCGCCGATCCGGCGAAGTACACGCCGGCAGCAGGGGCGGAGTATCCGGGCGGACCGTTTGGGAACAGCCTGAAGCAGATTGCGCAGCTGCTGAAAGCGAACCTTGGGGTGGAGGCGGCATTCGCAGATATCGGCGGATGGGATACGCACCAAAACCAGGGCAATGTTGAGGGCCAGCTGGCGGGGCGGCTGCGGGAGTTCAGCGCGGGGCTGGCGGCGTTCTGGACGGACATGGGAGACCAGGCGGGGGACATCGTGCTGGTGACCATGTCGGAGTTTGGGCGGACGTGCCGGCAGAACGGGACAGGCGGGACGGATCACGGGCACGCGAACGTAATGTTCGCGTTGGGTGGCCCGGTCGAGGGCGGGAAGGTCTACGGAAGATGGCCGGGGCTGGCTCCGGAGCAGCTCTACGAGGGCCGGGACTTGGCGATTACCACAGACTTTCGGCAGGTATTGGCGGAGGCCGCGTACAAGACGCTGGGTGCGCGGAACCTGGAGGTTGTCTTCCCTCAGTCTGGACTACAGCGGAGAAACTTCCTGAACATTCTTCAAGTATGAGTTGAAGGACTCAGTGGAGTTAACAGACTTGTGGAAAACGTGGCCGGAGGATTTTCCAGCCCTTTGCGGTTGCACCGGATGCTGTGCATTTTCCACGTGGTTTTGAACAGGGAAATGGCGTTACTTTCGGTTCGAGGACAATCGGAAATGCGTTGATTGCTGCTCCGCAGAAGCTTCTTCTGCTGTGGGGTGAACCTGGCCCCACCTTGTCGGAGGCGGAGTTTTCTCCGGAGTTTTGCAATCGCACCGGACCTTGTGCATTTTTCCAGATGGTGTTTGAACCGGGAAATGGCGTTACTTTCGGCTCGTGGACAATCGGAAATGCGTTGATTTTTACTCCGCAGAAGCTTCTTCTGCTTGCTGTGGGGGGAACCTGGCCCCACCTTGTCGGAGGCGGAGTTTTCTCCGGAGTTTTTCTCCTGGGTTTTCTTCTGGGCTTTCTTTGGGTTTTTTCTACGAGTTTTTTCTCTCCCGGGTACGGGCGTTTTTGGCGCGGGGGGATATTCACAAGTAGATGCCCACCCAAAGTGCTATTGTGGCGAAAAATCCCTGGATGAAATGCTCTGAGCATACGGGAGTTGCGGCGCGATCTGGCGTGGCACTCGGCTGCGTTAGAAAAGCATCTCTGTGGGGTACGGGAAACGTCTCATGAAGCCTGCGTGGTTCGCCGCTTTCGTTCTGCCACTTTTATGCACGTCCTTCCTGTACCCGCAAGACAACCCCGCCAACACCTCTGCAACGAGCAACACCTCACCCGATGCGAAAGCGGCGGCTGCGCCTGAGGCGCAGGAGACCGTTCCCGCTGCCACGACTCCGGCGCCCCCGCGCAAGGATGCCGAGATTGTGGCGAAGGCGACGGGGAAAGACTCGGACCTGGGCGAAGCCGAGCTGAAGGCAAGGCTCACCGGGCGGCCGCTGTTTCTGCGTGGGCTGTGGCTGGGAGAGAATCTGCACTTCAACATGAACGGGGACCTGGCGGGGCAGTCGACGAAGGGGTCGTTCACGTTGTGCGGTGTGGTTATCGATAAGGTGCGGGTGACGAAGAAGACAGTTGAACTGGAAGGCACACGTTTTGGAGTTCATTTTGAAGGTGAAGCACCCTGGGATCAGCAAGCCACTTCGTTCGACCGGATTCAGATCACGCCGAAGAAGAAGCATCAGGTGATCGTGATCGACCGGCAGCTGGTGGTCATTCCAAAGAAAAAGAAAGGCCTGTTTGGGAAGGGCGGAAAAGACGACAAGGACGTGAAGAGCGGCGGGTCCGGAAAGAAGGAAGATGCGACCGCCGGGCCAGGCGGAGATGAGGAAGTCGCGAATGGCAAGGAATTGCCGCCGGGAGCGACGACGTCGCCAGAGGAATCGGCGGCGCATCTGCGGAATGCGCTGAACAAGATTTTTGCGCCGGATCTGGACGGGAAGATGATCGCGGAGATGCCGGATTACTGGCAGTACTTCTATCAGGCGCAGGATTCCCACAAGTGGCTGGAGCCGACGGACCAGACGCTGGTGCATCCGGGGCCGGGCGTGAGCGGTCCGAAGATCCTGAAGAATGTGGTGCCGGCGTCGAATGACTACGCGCAAAAGGGTGAAGTGGCGGGCGTGGCGAGCTACAAGGTGATTCTGGATCCAAACGGAAAGATTCTGGCGGTGGCGGTCTACCGGCCGATCGGGTTTGGGCTCGATGAGAGCGCAGTGGCGGCGATCGAGAAGTCGACGTTTGCGCCGGCGGTGAAGGATGGGAAGGCAGTCTCGTCGGTGATCGATGTGGCGGTGAACTTCAGAATTTATTCGAAGCGGACCTCGGCAGGGGCAGCGGCACCGGAAGCGGGGGGCGATCCCAACGCCTCGCCGGTGACGGGCAAGCCGGCGATGCCGGGGCTGTACTCGCAGCAGGCGGCACAGACCCAGGCGCAGAGCGAACCGCACTAAACTAAGCAGCTGATTAGTTTTCGGGATTGAGCTGGGCTCGGAAGGAATTCCGAGCCCGTTGTATTTTGAGCGGCCAGGGACTATTTGTTGCCGAAGAGCGCGAAGTACAACACCATCGGTTGGACCAGGATCAGCCGACGAAACTGGCGATTTGATCAACCAGAGTGGTTGGGTGGTATTTCGGCGAAAAGCGCAAGTTGTGGATCCAGAGTGCGCGCCGGATCACCGGTTGAAGGGGTACTCCTGGATCCAATGGAAGCCTCGGCTGACGAGGAGGAAGTGGCTGCGATCCTCGAGGCGGACCTGGATGTGGGTGGGGTGGCCGTCGATGGGGCCGTCGAGGACGAGCTGATCGGGCGCGGGGCGGGTGAAGGTTAGCGCAAGTTTTTGAGTGCTTCCGCGACGGCCGGTGAGGGCGACGGTGCTCTTCTTTGTATCGACAGCTGCGTTGTAGAAGGTCTGCGCGTCGTTCATCTGCTGGACAGCGGCAAGGTCGAAGTGCTCGAAAATGACACGGCGCCAGCGGGTGGTGTCGGTGAGGAGAGGCGGCCGCGGCTGGCCGTCCACGGTGAACTGCTCGACATTCCAGATGCCGTAGAGGGCGGGTTTGGGCGCACCGGGGCCGTACTGTTTCCAGCCCTGGCGTACGCCATAGAGGTTCATGGCAACGAGCCAGAGCGCGAAGACCGCCTGGACGGCGAGAGCGATGCGGTTGGCGCGGCGTGAGCGGAACAGCGAGACGGAAGGCGCGGGTTCGGTGGCGTGGTTGAGGAGGAAGAAGTCGGCGAAGCGGCGGAACTGGGGCGCCAGAAGCGTGAGCGCAAGCAGGATGAGCTGAAAGGAGAAGAGCTTGACCGGAACGTCGTAGGTCATGTTGAGGATAAAGACGTAGGTCATGTCAGCGAGGGAGATGAGGGCGCCGAGGGTGATCGTTCGAGGAAAAAAGAGAAGGAGGCCGCCGAGGATTTCCACGCAAC
The DNA here is from genome assembly GCA_963819725.1 of uncultured Acidobacteriaceae bacterium. Lineage (GTDB taxonomy): Bacteria > Acidobacteriota > Terriglobia > Terriglobales > Acidobacteriaceae > Palsa-343. The sequence continues at coordinate 210,832 of CAWFXK010000004.1, read as the reverse complement.
CGGCGGCGATTTCGTAGGGATGCGAGGCTCCGACGGAAGACCAGAGAACGCCCATGAGGGACATGTTGCCGAAGGGCTCGATGAGGGTGAAGAGGCCCGGGGCAGGCATCTGGAGGGGAATGGCTTTATCGAAGCCATAGACGAGCATCTGGCTGGCGAGCGCAAAGCGAATGAAGAGGAAGAACCAGCGGTGAAGGGCGGGGTAGCCAGGGCGGCGGCGATCGAGAAGGGACCAGATGACGGTGGTGAGGATGGAGAAGAGCAGGAGGCAGAAGGTCAGCACGAAGTCGACGGTTTTGTCGCCGCTGCCGCTGCCGGTGAAGACGAGCGGTGCCTTGTGGTGAAAGATGCGCGTGGCGGTGAAGGTAATGATCGGCTTCCACGGCGGGATGGAGGAGGGGTCGGGAAAGTCGTAGCCAGGATTGGAGAGCAGCGTAGTGAGGATCTGGGTGGAGAGGCAATAGAGGCCGAAGTAGACGAAGCAGAAGCGGAAAGCGAAGCGGGTGGCGAGGGTCCACGGAGCGGCGGAGGTGGCCTGGGTTGGGGTGGGAGCGGGAACGGTGGACGTGGACAGGGCGCACCTCCGGCGCAGGGATTGCGGGAGCTCGGGAGAGGAATTGGAGAATGATGCCGGAAGAGGTGGGGCCGTGTAAATGGCAAGCGTTTGCGATGGGACGAACGGGAGCGGAGTTTGCGGTTGCGGGCAGGACTTCGCGATCAGGATTGGGGCGGAATTGGGAGGGTGCTGCTCCAAAACGGAACCAGGTTCTCAAAGTGTAGGTACTTTCGGGTCGGAACGACAGAATGAGTTCTTGATGTTTGGCGGAAAATGGATTTCGCTACTTGCTGTGGGGTGAACCTGGCCGGATCCCGAGGGGGTGTTTCTGGCGGAGGGGCGGACCGGGCGTTCGTGGCCGGACCCTGTTATGGGGAGGCGTTTGTGGTGGAGGGCGGACGGGCGTTTGTGGAGGGAGGCGAGAGGAAACATAAGGAGGGGAGGGAATAGGAGGGGAGGAATTTGGAAACGGTCATCCGGCCTCGCTCAGGCGCAGGGTAGGTCGATGCGGAAGAGCGTACGGAAGCCGGAGGGGAGGTTGCGGGTTTCGACGGAGAGGTGGCCGCCGTTTTTTTCCACGAGATCTTTGGAAACCCACAGGCCGATGCCGGTGCCGACGTCGGTTTTGGTGGTGAAGAAGGGATCGAAGATACGGGAGAGATTCTCGGGTGGGATGCCGTGGCCGTTGTCGGCAATGGAAATGGTGGCCTTGCCGCCGGAGCAGGCGGCTTCGATGCCGATAAAGCCGCCGGATTCGGGCAGGGCATCGCAGGCGTTGGAGACGAGGTTGGTAAGGATCTGGCGAAGGTCGTCGGCGGGGATGGGAAGGCTGAAGTCCGGGAAGGGAGTGACGCAGATTTCGGCGCCGCGGGCGGCGCAGCGGGGCTGGAACATGACGGCAACGGAGTCGATGGTGTCTGCGACGCTGACCGGGCCGGGGGCGGAGCGGGAGCGAACGAAGGTAAGGGTGCGGCGGGCGATGACGCTGAGGCGGGCCAGTTCCTGGTCGGCGCGCTGGAGGTAGTCGCTGGTTTCGGGAGAGAGTTTGGGATCGGCCTTCGCGAGATAAATGAGGTTGGTCACGGCTTCGAGCGGGTTGTTGACCTCGTGGGCGATGGTGGCGGAGAGACGACCAATGGCGGCGAGCTTTTCGGAACGGACGAGGGCGGACTCGGCGTTCTTGCGGTCGGTGATGTCGATGGTGACACCATGCCAGATTCTGGGGTTGGCGGCGGAGGGAGTGCCACGGCTTTCGAGCCAGTGGAGGTCGCCGCTGGGCCAGCGCACGCGGAATTCCACGCGGAAACTCTGACCGACGGAGGTGGCGGCTTCAACGGCCTCAAGGACATGGGCGCGGTCTTCTTCGACGATGAAGTTAGTCCAGTCGTCGGAGGCGGAAGTATCGGAGAAGGGGCGGCCGAAGATTTCGGCGCCGCCGTCGGCCCATTCGATGCGGCCGGTGCCGGCATTGTGCATCCAGGCGGCGAACCGGCTGGCCTGTTGCGCTTCCATCAGGGCATTAGTGCGCACCTGCAGAGAAGCGAGGGCGGTGCGGAGCTCGCTGCTGGTGTGGCGCTGGCGGTCGCAGAGAAAAGCGATGAGAGCACCGATCGTGAGGATGACAATGGAGTAGAGAAGCGACTGGGGATGCAGCGAGAAGAAGCCGTTGTGCGCAAGCGCGAGGTGATTGAAGAAGAGGGTGGTGAGGAGGACCGAGAGCAGGCCCGGACCCAGACCGGTGAAGATAGTGATGCCGGCGACGAAGACGAAGCTGAGGGCGACGGGGGTTCCGTGCAGGGCGGGAGTGCGAATGCTGAAGACGACGCCGATCCAGGGGAGGACAACGGCGGCGATGTAACCACAGATTTGGACCAGGAGACGGGGTCGGCGAGACGTGCCTGGACGTGAGGGTTGGGTCAAATTGCGGCCTCGAGCAACGCATCGCGCGCCCGGAAGTTTGGGGAAATCCGGGGATCGGGCGCCGACGTGAAGACAGGATACACGGCAGCTGTCAGCGGAGAGGCGATCGGAGCGGTCAGCGAACTGCGCGCGAAAGGCGAGCAGAGAAGCGAGCGAAAATGCGAGCGGGGAAGCGAGTGGGCAGGATGGGGGCAGGTCAGGTATCGAGGTGGGTGTGGAAGAAGGTGGCGATGCGACGGCGGGCGTCGAGGGTGGCTTCTTCGTTGTAGCCGATATCGCGATAGCGCAGGACGTTAAAGATGAAGTATCCGCGGTGATGGTTCATGAAGGAGTGGCCAGCGCCGGGATATTCCTTCACATCGTGGGGAACGAGGGCGCGTTCGAGGGCGCGCTGCAGCTGGTCGGCGGCGCCTTTCTCGAATCTCGCGAGGCCGCCGTAGCTGCCGATGACGGGGCAGGGAGCTTTGAGGAAGTCGTCGACGTCGGGCGGGAGTTTGCCGCCGTAGTTGATGCTGGCGGCGGAGAAGCCGTGGCCGGAGACGAGCATGAGGGCGAATCCGCCGCCCATGCAGAAGCCGATGACGCCGATTTTGCCGGAGCAGTTGGGCTGGGCGAGAAGCCAGGAGCGGGTGGCCTCAATGTCGTCGAAGAGAGGGCCGCTGCGGGCGGCGCAGTCGCGCATGATGGACCGGAGACAGAGCGGAAAGCCGCCGCGGTAGTAGAGGTTGACGGCGAGAGAGAGGAATCCGGCCTCGGCGAGCCAGTCGGCCTGGCGGCGGTGGTCGCGGGTCATGCCCCCGACGTCATGCAGGACGACGACGCCGGGGAAGCGGTCGGGATGGGGACCGTGGCCGGCGCGTGGTTCGGAGTCGAGCAGCGGCGGGACGGCGAGCCAGCAGGGCATTTGGCCGTTAGGTGTGGTGACCAGGATGTCAGACATGGTTGTGCTCCTGCGGAAGCGGCAGGGGGAGGAGGGGAGGACACGCGATTGTAGGCCTGCACGGGGAGGCGAGATGTGAATTCTGAAGGGTCCGACGGTACCGATGTGCACGGGGGCAGGTGACGAGATTGCATCGACGGGCTGGGTTTGCGGGAGGACAATGATGGGCGAGCGGCGGCGCTCATCCTCAGGGCGCAGCACGCGAAGGAGGATCGTGTGGCTGAGGGAACGAGTGTGGCACAGGCGGGTCTGGAAGCGCGGGTTGCCGAGCTGGAGAAACGGCACAGAAGGTGCCGGGGTTGTGGCGGCGCGCATGGCGGGACGGGATGCTGGGCGCTGGGGTCAGCGATTGCGGTGGTGCTGTCGTGGTCGCGGAACGCGAGTATCCTGTGGGCGATTTTGCATGGGATTTTCTCGTGGGGGTATGTGATTTATTTCGCGGTTACGAGGAAGTGAGGGGGACAGCCAGGAGCCGGCCAGCTAAAAGGAGCGGTCAGTGAAAAACGCGGTCCGCAACGGTTAGTGAAAGACGAGCGAAGAGACGAATGGAAAAGCGAAGGGAAGAGGAGCGGCCCGGGCCGGAAGCAGCGGGAAAGGCGAAATCTTTGTTAAACTGGAGATTCGCAAATTCCACAGAGAAACGAGTTGAGTCATGTCGATTCATCCAGTGATGCAGCGTCTTGCCGATAAGCTGAACCGCACCGATCTGCCCCCCTTTGGGCCGGGCGACACCGTCCGCGTGCAGGTTCGAATTAAGGAAGGCGATAAGGAGCGGCTGCAGGCGTTTGAAGGCGTGGTGATCGCGAAGAAGAACGGGCCGCAGGGCAGCTTCACGGTGCGGAAGATGAGCTTCGGGCAGGGCGTGGAGAGGATCTTCCCGTTCAACAGCAAGGTGATCGACAAGGTCGAGAAGTTGCGGTCGTCGAAGGTGCGGCGGGCGCGGCTGTTCTATTTGCGCGCGCTGCGCGGCAAGGCGGCCAGGCTGAAGGAAATCGATACGCGATAGCGTTCAGCGCACAGCGTTCAGCGTTCAGGAAAAACAAGACGCCCCGGCCGGATTCGGCTGGGGCGTTGGTGTTTGTCGCGGCGGAAGTACGGTCAGCTAAGAAGCGGTCGGCAAAGAACCGGCCGGCGAAGAGCGGTCAGATCGTCTGCGCGGCGGCGCGGGTGAGCCAGGATTTCATGGTGTTGGCATCGACGAGGCCGGCCTGCTGGAAGGCCAGGTTGCCTCCGCTGAAAACCGCAAAGTTGGGGATGCCCTGGACCTGGTAGCGGGCGGCGAGCTGCGGGTGCTGTTCGGTATCGACTTTGAGGACGATGGCGCGGCCGGCGAGGTCGCGCGCGGTTTGAGCGACGTGAGGCGCTGCCATGCGGCAGGGTCCGCACCAGGCGGCCCAGAAGTCGACGAGGATGGGGACGCGGGCTTCGCGGATGATCTCGTCGAACTCGGCGGGGCCAACGGCGATGGGCTCGTCGATCGGGGGCAGCGGGTTCTTGCAGTTGCCGCAGCGGCCGGTGTCGGAGAGGTGGCGCGCGGGGATGCGGTTGGTTTTGCCGCAATGGGTGCAGGTGCGCAGGATGGGCATAGCGTGCTCCAGTATATGGATGCGGTTGCGTGGTCGCAGGGAGCAGAGTGCCGGTGTCGTTCTCGTGACGTGTCCAGTTTTCCACCAGCATCCTGCGTCTTGCGGGCGGTAGACTCGCGGCATGGGGACTCTGCAGGGCGAGCTGATTCCGAGGCGTGGGCGCAAGCGGCTCCCCGACGATGAGGTATGCGCGGCGACGCGCAAGATGCGGATGCTGCGGTCGCTGGCTTGCGGGAACAGATACGAGAAGCTGGCGCGGGCGACGGGCGCGGCGGCGATTGCCGGCGTGGATGAGGTGGGGCGCGGCGCGTTGTTCGGGCCGGTGGTGGCGGCGGCTGTCATCCTGCCGGCAGATACGCGGATACGAGGACTGCGGGATTCAAAACAGCTGCTGGTGGAGGATCGCGAGCGGCTGGAGGTGGTGGTGCGGCAGCGGGCGATTGCGATTGCGATTGAAGAAGTGGACGCGCGAGACGATCGATCGCGTGAACATTTATCAGGCGAGCCGGATGGCGATGGCGGCGGCGGTGGTGCGGCTCGATCCGCAGCCGGATCATCTGCTGATCGACGCGCTGCTGCTGGATCTGCCGCATGCGCAGACGAAGATTATCTACGGCGACTCGCTAAGTATTTCAATTGCGGCCGCGTCGGTGGTGGCGAAGGTGTATCGCGACCGACGGATGTGCGAGCTGGACGCGGAGTATCCGGGCTATGGGCTGGCGTCGCACAAGGGCTACGCAACGCCGGAGCATCGCGAGGCGCTGAAGAATCTTGGGCCGTCGGTTCTGCATCGAAAGAGCTTCATGCCCGTGGCGCAGGCGGATTTGCCGTGGGATGAATTGCCCGACGATCTTCCTTTGACTGAGGACGAATCCGTTTGCCCCATCGACTCCTCGTTGTAACGGCCCATCCTGACGATGAAAGCGGCGGCTTTGGCGGCGCGCTGATGCTCGCGCATCAGGCGGGCGCGGAGACGTTTGTGTTGTGCTTCACCGACGGGGCGGCGGGGCATTTTCGCGCAGGGGCGAGCGGCGATGAGGAGTTGGGCAAGCTGCGGCGCGCGGAGATGGATGCGGCGTCGGAACTGTTGGGCGTGACGCAGCATGAGGTGCTCGACTATCCGGATGGCGAGCTGCCGCAGCAGAATTTCCTGGAGATGGTGGGCGTGGTGGTGGAGCGGATCCGGCGCCGGCGTCCGCAGGTGGTGCTGACGTTTGGGTCCGATGGCGGCGTGAATCTGCACAAGGACCACACGATGGTCTCGATGGTGGCGACGGCGGCGTTCCACTGGGCGGCCCGAGAGGAATTGTTTCCAGAGACAGGACCGGCGTACGCGGCGCAGAAGCTGTATTGGGTGAGCACGCCGTTTGTGAGCGTGCGGGATCGTCCGGAGCTGACGCAGGATGCGGCGACGGTGCCGTGGTCGCTGACGCTGGAGCTGGGCGAACTGGCGGACCGGAAGCTGGAGGCGTTCAAGAAACATTCTTCGCAGAAGGGCGTGCTGGAGCGGGTGGGCGATCGGATTCGCAATGTGATGAAGACGGAGCGGTATCTGCTGGTGGCGAAGCGGGGCATCGGGGCGGTGGAGGGGGATGCGGGGATGTGGGCGGGAGTTGTTGAAGACAGTTAGGGCACCGGGCACCGGCCCTGCAGGTGACGGTCGTTTTACGCGATGGCAAGGGCAGGGTTTCGGAAAGGCGCATCCTGATAAAGAGGATGTGAGGCGCTCATGACGGAACCGCGTACGCAAGCTGTGATCCGGACGAAGTTGTATGGTTTTACACTCCTGAACCATCCACGATTCAACAAGGGCACGGCGTTCACCGAGGAAGAGCGCGACGCGTTCGATCTGCACGGGCTGCTGCCTCCGCATGTGGGAACGCTGGAGGAGCAGATCCGGCGGCGGAGGGCGGCGTTCGACGCGTATGAGACGCCGTTTGAGAAGTACAGCTTCATGCGCGATCTGCAGGACATCAACGAGACGCTGTTCTATGCGCTGATTCTGTCGGACGTGCGGAAGTTCATGCCGATTGTGTACACACCGACCGTGGGCGAAGGGTGCCAGCGATTCAGCGAGATTTGGCGGAAGCCGCGCGGGCTGTTTTTGAGCTATACGAATAAGGACCGGATCGAGAAGATTCTGTCGCACAAGCGCTACGACAACGTGAAAGCCATTGTGGTGAGCGATGGCGAGCGCATCCTGGGGCTGGGCGATCAGGGCGCGGGCGGCATGGGGATTCCGATCGGAAAGATGGCGCTGTATACGGCGCTGGGTGGGCTGCATCACGAATACTGCTTGCCGGTGCTGCTGGATGTGGGGACGGACAACGAGGAGCGGCTGGCGAATCCGATCTACATCGGGTGGCGGAATAAGCGCGTGCGCGGGGCGGAGTACGACGACTTCATCGAGACGTTTGTGGGCGCGGTGAAGAAGCGGTGGCCGCATGTGCTGCTGCAGTGGGAGGACTTTGCGGGGTCGAATGCGGCGCGGCTGCTTGCGAAATATCGGGACCAGCTGTGCACATTCAACGACGATATCCAGGGGACGGCGGCGGTAGTGCTGGCGACGCTGCTGGCGGCGGTGAAGGCGGCGGGGACGCCGTTCAGGGAGCAGCGGATTGCGATTGTGGGGTTTGGGTCGGCGGGGATCGGGATTGCGAACCTGCTGGTGAAGGCGCTGATGGAGGAGGGGCTGAGCGAGGCGGAGGCGAAGGAGCCGGATCTACGCGATGGGGCGGCCCGGGCCTGCTGGTGGAGGGGGCGGAGGGGATTCACGAGGAACAAAAGGATTTTGTGCGGCCGCGTGGGGATGTTTCAGGGTGGCAGGTGGCCGATGCGAAGAAGATTGGCCTCGAAGAAGTGGTGCGGAACGCGAAGATCACGGTGCTGATTGGCGTGGCGGGGAAGGCGGGGATGTTTACCGAGGACGCGGTGCGGGCGATGGCGAAGAATGCGGAGCGGCCGATGATTTTTCCGTTGTCGAATCCGACGTCGAAGTGCGAGGCGACGCCGGCGGACCTGCTGCAGTGGACCGACGGCAAGGCGCTGATCGGGACGGGGAGCCCGTTTGAGCCGGTGAAGTGGGGCGATCGGGAAATTTGTATCGATCAGACGAACAATTCGTATATTTTTCCGGGGCTGGCGCTGGGGATTGTGGCGGCCAAGTCGCGGCGGGTGACGGACGCGATGTTCATGACGGCGGCGCGGACACTGGCGGGGCTGTCGCCGGTGGAAAAGGATCGCAAGGCGAGTTTGCTGCCGCCGCTGGCGGACTCGCGGAAGCTGGGCCGGGTGATTGCGGTGGCGGTGGCTCGGGAGGCGATCGCGGAGGGGCTGTCGGAGTTGAAGGAGAGCGAGGTTGAGGCGGCGGTCGACGCGAATGTGTGGGAGCCGGTGTATCGGCGGTACGAGCGGGAGGGGTGAAGCGAGCCGGTAGCCGGTAGCCTGTAGCGCGGTAGCAGAGAGGGTCAACTCCATCATCAGGGTTCGTTCTGCTGGCGCTTTAGTTCGGCCTCGAATTCCTGCTCTTTGGTCGGCTACGGCTTTTTGGTAGCCCTGCGGGTCGATCCAGACGGACTGGCCGGCTCCGGCTTTGGCGCGGGCTAGCTTGGCGCAGCATGTCGAAGTAGCCGCCGTGAGCGCCGAGAAACACATCGCAGGGCAGGCTCTTGAGGACGGCGAAGGTTTTGCGGTAGTCGTCGGCGATGCCTGGATAGGAAGCCGGGTGGCCGGGGCGATTGACGAGGCGAAATCCGGGATTGACGTTCCAGCTGCCGACGATGACGACGTTGACGAGCTTGCCCTGGTCGGGAGTGCGGAGAGTCCAGGTGGTGCATCCGCGGGTGTGGCCTGGCGTTTTGTGCGCGACCAGCAGGACTCCGCCCAGCTCGACGCGATCGCCATCGTGGAGAATGCGATCGACATGGGCGGGGGGATAGAGGTCATGGGGATAGAAGAAGTCCTTTGCGCCGCCGCTCTCGACAACGGGAACGTCGGCATCCATGACCATATATTTCGCATGGGTCATGCGGAGGATGGCGGCGCTGCCCGCGTCGTGATCCCAGTGGGCGTGGCTGATGAGCAGGATGCGGATGTCGGAGAAACGGAAGCCGAGCTGCTCGACGCTTTTGCGGATGAGCGCGGGCGAGCTTTCGAGGCTGGAGTTGATGAGGATGTCGCCGGCGGGCGTGACGATGAGGTACGAGGCCAGATCGCGGCTGCCGACGTAGTAGAGATGGTCGGTGATCTGGAAGGGCGCGATGGGTGTGGTCCACTCGGGCCGCGCGATGGAGTGGACTGGCGGCATGGGCAGCGCGCGGGGCCGGCGAGCACGGTGAATGCAAGCAACAAACTGCAGCAAAAGCGCATGCGTTTCTCCAGTCACGAAGATAGCCGATAGCGCGGGACGATCTGCAGAGGAGTATCAGGCCAGGTACGGCTATTGTGACGGGCAGGTTTTGCGGCCGGTGTCGGCGACCGAGGCGATGAGCCATTTGCCGTCCTGACGGACGAGGTTGAAGAGATCGGTGCCGCAGTGGTCGACTTTGCCGTCGCTCAGAAATTCAAACGGCGCCCAGACGACGGCGAGGTCGTTGTCGATGCGAATGAGCGGATCGTGGATGCGTTCTTCGATCTGCGTGGTGCCGGGGTGCGCGAGATGCGTGGCGAAGTCGTCGAAGGTCATGCGGACGGGCTGGCCGTCGCGCATCAGGACCAGGGAACCGCCGGGGAGCAGAGGCGCGCGGATGGCGGCGGGGTCGCGGTGGGCCATGCCGTCGAAGAGCGCCTGCACGGGCGCGAGGACGGCTTGTTCTTCAGGAGTGGCGGCTTGGGCGGCCAGAGGGGCAAAGAAGGAGAGGAGCAGGAGGAGACGCAGGCTGGAGTGGCTTTTCGACATGCCAGGAAGGATAAGGGAGCGAATGGACCTAAGCCAACGGGCGATGCGATTTTGTGACAAACGGAGGGTGAAGCTGCTTGACGGATGGAAACCGTTCGGTTACGGTTAATTCGTAACTATATGGTTTCCATGCGACAGCACAGACAGCGGGATGCGGTATTCAGGGCGGTGGCCGATCCGACGCGGCGGGAGATTCTGGAGATCCTGCGGGGCGGGCGGCAGACGGTGGGAGGGATTGCGCGGAATTTCCGGATGAGCCGGCCGGCGATTTCCAAACACATTCATCTGCTCCACAAGGCGGGGCTGCTGGAGACGCGCAGCGAGGGCACGACGACGATGTGCTCACTGAACGCGAAGCCGCTGCGGGAGATCGGTTCGTGGCTCAAGGATTACGAGGCGTTCTGGACCGCGTCGCTGGAGAGCCTGAAGAAATACCTGGAGGAGAAGCGATGACGGCGGGGACGATGGCGAGCGATGCGCTGGTGCAGGAGATCACGATTGTGGCGCCGGCGGAACGGGTGTTTGCAGCGCTGACGCGACCGGAGGAATTGCTTCGTTGGTGGACGGTGGAGGGGACGGTCCGGACGCTGGCTGCCGAGTGCGATGTGCGGCCGGGCGGCGCGTGGTGGATGCTGGTGGAAGGTCCCTGCGGTGCCGGCGGGGCGCACAAAGTCTACGGGGTGTATCGGAGAGTGGAGCCGCCGCGGGTTCTGGAATTCACGTGGAACCGCGAGGGCGAAGATTACCCGGAGAGCGTGGTGCGGTGGGATCTGGAGGAGAAGGACGGGATCACGCGGGCGCGCGTGACGCACTCGGGCCTGACGAGCGAGGAGATGCGACAGCGCAACAGCGGATGGCCGATGATCCTGGGGCTGCTGGAGGCCTGGGTGGAAAGGTCCAGGTGACAGGTTACAGGTCGCAGGTTACTGGCTCGGGGCCGCGCGGCGTTTGGCTTTGATGAGAACGTCGACGGGCTCGGGGCGGTCGTCCCAGTAGGTGAGGCGGATGCGGCCGTCAGGCAGCTGGCTGACGGTGGCAGGCGTTGCGCTGGCGGTGACGTACCAGCCCGACGGGAGCACGACGGCGTTGCGCGCGCGGCCGAGGCTGCGATCGAAGACGAGGGTGTCGGCTTCGAGGCGATAGCTCACCGGGGCGGTGTAGGTCTCAGAGATGCGCAGGCGGAGCGACTGGCCCTGCTGGATGGCGGGGAACGGAATCACGACGACGCTGTCTTTGGGGTCGACGTTCTCGCCGGTGTTGATGCCGGAGGCTTCCATGTCGGCACCGCTCATTTCTTTGAGCGATGAGCTGCTCGCCGGTATCGAGGACGTAGGCCGATGGGTGGCTGGCGGTGCTGCCGGTGCGGACGACGTTGGCGTAGCCGTTGATGCCGGGGCGGGACTCTGTGTAGTCGTGGTAGAGGCTGAAGGCGTGGGTCTCGGGCTGCTGCAGGAAGTAGACGATGTCGCGATTCTGCGCGGCGCGCTGGGAGAGGCGGGCGCGCTCGGTCTCGCCAGTGAAGGGTGATTCCCAGCTGCGAGCTTCGGTGAGAGGAGCGGGCGCGGCGGCGGGGCCGGTTTGCGCATCTTTGACGGCGCGGAGAACGAGGGGAGCTTCGCCAGATCCGGCGTGAAGGAAGCTGATGGCGATGCGGCCATCGGGCTCGGTGAGAATTTGCGAGGGGACGCTGAGGCTGGTGAGTTCGTAGCCGGACGGGAGCACAACCTGGTCGCGCGGGATGCCGAGGGGGCGATCGAAGACGATGGCGTCGCCGTCGGTGTGGTAGCTCTTCGCATCCTTATAGGTTTTGACGATGAGGAGGCGGGCCTGGCCGGCGTGGGGGACGGGGCGGGCGAGGGTGACTTTGATGTAGTCGGTGGCGGGATCGGCGTCGGGGAGAAGCGGATCGCGGCGGGCGTCGGCGCCGCTGACGACTTCGAAGTGGAGCGGCTGGCCGGTCATCGCGTCGTAGACGGCCTCGTCGCTGGCGACGCTGCCTTTGCGGATCGGGTTATAGAAAACTTTGGCGCCTTCAGTGATGGCAGTGACTTCGTAATGGATTTTGAAGCTGGCGGTCTCCGGCGCGAGGAGCTCGTAGCGGGTGTACTCGTCGGTCTCGGCCTGCTTGCCTGCGGGCGAGGGGTAGAGGATGGCGTCGGCGGTCGGGGTCTGCGCGAGGGACGCGAGGGGGAGGAGAAGAACCGCGAGGACGGCGAGGGCGGTGGTCCGGATCGGCATGGAGACGAGGATACGGGAAGAGCTGCAGAAGCGCTGAGGCCGAAGAGGTGGTTATCGGCTGGATAACTTTCGTGATGCGATATCGAACGAGGGGTCGAACAGGTTGGGGCGCGCTGCGCGACAATGAGCTGTGAGCAAATTCCTGAGTTTTATTGTTGCTGTGGTGGTGGCTGTCCTGATCGTAGTGCTGGCGCGAACGGCGACGCCGGCGGTGAGCGTGTCGCAGCCGGTCAGTTTTCTGGGCCAGGCGACGCCGGTGACGGTCCACGTGAAGGATAAGCGCGGACTGCGCGTGCTGCGGGCGTGGGTGGAGCAGGATGGCAAGCAGTATCCGGTGGTGCAGGCGGGCGATCCGAATCAATTGAAGGATGCGGACTGGAAATTCACGGCAGGAGTGCGGGCGGTTCCGCAGCTGAAGGACGGCAAGGCGACGCTGGTCGTGGAGGCGGTGTCGAACGATGTGCTGCGGCGGACGGGACGCTGGCAGGCGGATGTGAACGTGGTGACGAGGCCGCCGAGTGTCGCCGTGGATTCGGATCAGCATTATTTGTATCTGGGGATGGCGGACCTGGTGACGTTCAGCGTGACAGGGAACTATACGGATGTGGGCGTGAGGGTGGGGAACGAGACGTTCCGGGCGTGGCCCATGCCGGGCGGCAAGCCGGGATTGTTTTCGCTCTTTGCTTTTGCGTGGAACATGACGCCGGATACGGTGCCGCTGGTGTACGCGTCGAACGGGCCGGGGAATGAGGCGACGGGAACGATGGTGGTGCAGTTCCCGAAGAAGGAGCAGCCACACTACACGGTGCACACGCTCGAGGTGAGCGATGCCTTCATGAACAAGGTGATCAACGAACTGGATCCGGGCGGGTCAGGCGATCCGGTGGCGCGGTTTGTGAAGATCAACACGGAGATGCGGAAGGCGAATAACCAGACGCTGTTCGATCTGCGGACGAAGACGGCGGATCGCTTTCTGTGGACGCAGGTGTTTCAGCGGCAGTCGCACTCGCAGGCGGAATCGACGTTTGCCGATGTGCGGAACTACATGTATCACGGGCAGAAGATCGATCAGCAGGTGCATTTGGGATACGACCTGGCGGTGACGCAGCACGTGGGCGTGGAGGCGTCGAATGATGGACGCGTGGTGTATGCGGCGCCGCTGGGGATTTACGGCAACTGCATCGTGCTCGATCACGGATATGGGCTGATGACGCTGTACGGGCACATGAGCCACATCGACGTGCACGAAGGCGACATGGTGAAGAAGGGCCAGGTGATGGGGCAGAGCGGGATGACGGGGATGGCGGGCGGCGACCATATCCACTTCAGCATGCTGCTGGATGGAGTGCAGATCGATCCGAAGGAATGGTGGGACGCGCACTGGATCGCGGATCACGTGGCGCGGCGGGTGCCGATGGAGTTCGACGCCAGTGCGGGCGCGGTGGAGGCGCATCCGGCGAAACACGCGAAGGCAGCACACGCACGGCGCCGCGGGCGGTGACCAGGCCAAGTTTTACTTTGCAAAGTGGAGGCGAATAACAGCCATTCCGAGGGCAAAGATAAATCCGTATCCAAAACTCTCGATGCGAAGTGAGTTGCGGCCTCGGCTTCGCACCGTGCGCCCCACCAGCGACATGACGAAGCCGGTGATGATGGGGCTGATCAGGAGACTGATCCCGTGGAACCTTGATGAATGAACGAGTGGGTGGGGTAAGCAAACGAGGCTGAGAAATCCAGCGCCGATGCCAAGCAGCGCAAATCCAGCGCCTGCGAGGAATTGATTCAAATTCGCCAGCCGCCCCAATAGCCTCCCGATTGCTCGCACCAGAAGAGCCAGGATCGCTTCTCCGGCCACTTCGAGGAGCGAATCGAGAATTATGCCGAGCAGAAAGAGGAGTAGATCTTCCATGCCTGGAACATCGGCCCAGGTCTCTACGCAGTTTTGGCTGCGAGCATCTCGCAGTGCTGTTTGAGACTCTTGGCCTCGGTCTTCACGTATTCGGTGATGAGCTTCGAATACATGCTGCCGGCGAGCGCGCCTAGAAGGCCTTTGGTGGCGAAGGCCAGTTCGACTTCGGTGCCGGAGCCGTCGAAGGCGGTGAGGCGGTGCTCGGCGATCATGGTGGCGCCGGTGGATTTCTGCACCCAGGTAAAAGCCTCGTGGGGGATGCGCTCGGTGACTTCGTAGACGCCGGGGCGGAGTTTGGGCTGGGTAACGCGGTATTTTGCGCCGACCTGGAAGCCGCCGCGCGTGACCGGCTCGACGCTGAGCACAGTGGGCGTCCAGGTGGGCCAGCGCTCGACGTCGGCGAGGACCTGCCAGATGTCGGCCGGGTTGGCTTTGATGATGACGCGTTCGACGGTCTGCATACGGCGCTCTCCTCAGGAGATTTTCAGGGCCACACGGGCTTAGACCGGAATACGCAGGATCGGTTAGGGAAGTTCCGCGACAGCTAAAAACCGGCTAGAGATGAGACGGTCAGCTGGAAAAGCGGTTAGCTAAAAAGCGGTTAGCGAAACCCGGGCGAAAGGCGACCGGCACAGCGAAGAGAAGGCCGTGCCGATTCATCAACGGCTTGACGGGGCGGGGATGGCGTTGAACCAGCGGTTGAGGAGGCCGTGGGTCTGGGGGCCGGTGCGGCCAGGGATCTCGAAACGCCAGCGGCGGCCAGCAGTTTCAACGATGGCATCTCCTTCAACCCGGTCGATCTGATCGCGGGTGAGGGCGAAGGAGTGCACGGGTGAGCTGAAGTTGATGTTCTCCGGCATGAGCTGAAGAGTGCCGGCGCAGAATCCACCGAAGCGATGGAGGTGATGCGCCTGCAGAGAGGGTGCGGAGGCATAGGCGCGGCGAAATGCGGGACGCGCGTTCGGGGCCCCGGCATTGGCTTCAAAGGAAGAAGTGGAGGAGGGGGGTGTCTCGGATGGTGCGGGCTCTGTGGTGGACGGTGGCGCGGGGTTTTCCGGATTCGGCGTGCCGGCAGCGGGCTTCTTCGGCGTGACGGGCGAGGGTTTCGCCGAGGAGGCAGGCGGAGCTGGGGCGGGAACGGCGGCTTTCGGCTGGGTTGAGGGTCCCTGCGAATTTGGCGTTGCAGCGGCAGGCGTGACGGGGGCGGGCGGCGCAGAATTTGTCGCAGTGGTGGTTACAGGTGAAGTGACTTTGGGGGCATTTGTAGCCGTCGTGGATCTTTTGTGCGCGAAGTACCGGATGCCGGCGATGGCAGAGGCGGCGACGATGAGGACGGCGAGGCAGGCGATGAACCAGGCAGGACGGAAGCGGGAGCGCGGCGGAGGAGGCGAGACGAGCCGGAGATGCGCCGGGGTTGCCAAAGGATCGGACGTTTCGACGGGCTGCGCGGAGCGGACCCGCGTCATGCCGGGATAGGAGCCGGCGGGTGGGATGTGCGCGGCGGTGGGGTGGACGCCGGAGGAGGAGCGCTGCAGACGGCGAAGGTCGGCGCGAAGATCGGAGGCGGACTGGTAGCGCAGCTCGCGATCCTTTTCGAGGGCCTTATTCAGAATATTTTCGAATTCAGGGGGAAGATCGCGGTTGAGGGAGACAGCCGATGGGGGATGGTAATTGAGGAGCTTATCGAAGACGACGGCGCTGGTGGTTCCGCTGAAGGGGTGGTTGCCGGTGGCCATCTCGTAGAGGACGACGCCGAGGGAGAAGAGATCGGAGCGAGCATCGAGGGATTCGCCGCGGGCCTGTTCGGGAGACATGTAGGCAATGGTGCCGAGGGTGGAGCCGGAGCGGGTGAGCTTGTCGCGTTCAGAGATGGCGCCGGACTGCGTGGTGTCGGTAGCGAGCGGGCTCTCGATGCGGGCAAGGCCGAAGTCGAGGATTTTCGCCTGGCCGGAGACGGTGACGAAGATGTTGGCGGGCTTGATATCGCGATGGAGGATGCCCTTGCGGCAGGCGGCGTCGAGGGCGTCGGTCAGCTGGAGGGCGATTTCGAGGAGGCGCTGCAGGGGCGCGGGGTGACCGGCGTAGAGACGGTCGAGAGTCTGGCCGTCGAGCAGTTCCATAGCAAGGAAGGGCTGGCCGCCGGCCTCGTCGATCTCGTAGATGGTGCAGATGCCGGGGTGGTTGAGGGCGGAGGCGATGCGGGCCTCGCGGTAGAAGCGATCCAATGCTGAGGGGTCGGGGTCGTCAGCGGCGGAGTTGCCGCCGATGAGTTTGAGGGCGACGTGCCGACCGAGGCGGAGGTCTTCGGCTTCGTAAACGACGCCCATGCCGCCCGCACCGATGGGGCGGAGGATCTTGTAGTGGCCCAGGGTCGTGCCGGCCTGGAGTTGATCCATCGCAACACTATGCCCTGAAAGCAGGGAATAGGGAAGTAGCCGGTAGCCTGTAGCCCGTAGCCAGTAGCGGCACGGAGCGAGTCAGCAAGTCAGCGGGGGCATGGGCAGAGGCGGCAAACGGTGTTGCTGCGGGAGTATCCTGCTGGCGTTGAGGTGTGCTGATGGCGGATTTAAAGCTGAACGTGAACGGCACGGTGCGGCAGGTGCAGGCGGCGGAGGATGAACCGTTGCTGTGGGTGCTGCGCAATAAGCTGGGCCTGACGGGCACGAAGTACGGCTGCGGCGAGGGGCAATGCGGCGCGTGCACAGTGCTGCTGGATGGGCGGGCGACGCGGTCGTGCCTGACGCCGGCAGCGGCCGCGGCGGGCGCGAAGATCACGACCATCGAAGGTCTGGAGCGGAACGGGCGGCTGTCGCCGGTGCAGGAGGCGTTCGTGGAGGAGGGGGCGTTCCAGTGCGGGTACTGCACGTCGGGCATGGTGCTGGCGGCGACGGCGCTGCTCGATGGGAAGCCGCACCCGTCGGAGGACGAGATTGTGGGGGCGATGAACGGCAACATGTGCCGGTGCGGGACGTATCCGCGGATTGTGGCTGCAGTGCGGCGCGCGTCGCAGAAGATCGAGAAGAAGGAGGCCGCGTATGCCCGTGGATGAGCTGAAGGTGGAAGCGGAATTGCACGAGGTGCGCGACCGGATCAGGATGTTCGAGCTGGACCGCCGCGACTTTCTTGCGCCTGTGTACGGGCGGGCTGCTGGTGTCTCTGGTGTCGGGCGGCGCAGTGCTGGAGGCGCAGGAGTCGGGGCGGGGTTTTGGCGGACATCCACTGCCGCAGGAGGTGAGCGCCTGGATCCACATTGACGCGGATGGGAAGGTGACGGTGTTCACGGGCAAGGTGGAGATCGGGCAGAATATCCGCACCTCGCTGGCGCAGTCGGTGGCGGAGGAGTTGCGAGCGCCGTTTGCGTCGATCACGATGGTGATGGGCGATACGGATCTGGTGCCGTGGGATGCAGGGACGTTCGGGAGCCGGTCGACGCCGACGATGGGTCCGCAGCTGCGGACGATGGCGATGAACGCGCGCGAGATGCTGGTGGAGGCGGCGGCGGATCGGTGGAAGGCCGATCCGGCGAAGCTGGTGGCGGAGGACGGGAAGGTAAGGAATCCGGCGACGCGCGAGTCGCTGGGTTATGGGGAGATCACGCGGGGCGAGAAGCTGACGCGGACGCTTAAGCGGCGATCCGAGACTGACGCCGGCGATGGAGTGGAAGGTTGCCGGGACCGCGGCGCCGAAGGTGAACGGGCGGCAATTTGTAACAGGGGCACATACGTTTCCGTCCGATGTGTTGCGGCCGGGGATGCTGTTCGGGAAAGTCGTGCGGCCGGCGGGATACCACGCGACGCTGATTTCCGCAGACACGGCTGCGGCGGAGAAGATGGCGGGCGTCGAGGTGGTGCGGGATGGGGATTTCATCGGCGTAGTGGCGGACGATGTGTGGACGGCGGAGCAGGCGGCGCTGAAGATCAACGCGCAGTGGAAGGTGCCGCCGCAGATTTCGAACGCGGAGCTGTTTGCGGAGCTGAAGAAGGGCGCCGGCGACGATGGGCAGTCGGAAATTGCGGTGGCGCTGGCGAATGCGGAGGTGAAACTGGAGCAGACGTATACGGTGGCGTATATCGCGCATGCTCCGCTGGAGCCGCGGGCGGCGGTGGCCGAATGGACGGACGGCAAGCTGACGGTGTGGACGGGGACGCAGCGTCCGTTTGGCGTGAAGGATGATCTGGTGAAGGCGTTTCGGCTATCGCCGGAGCAGGTGCGCGTGCTGATGCCGGACATGGGCAGCGGCTACGGCGGCAAGCACACGGGCGAGTGCGCGGTGGAGGCGGCGCGGCTGGCAAAGGCGGCGGGCAAGCCGGTGAAGCTGATCTGGACGCGCGAGGAGGAGTTCACGTGGGCGTACTTCCGGCCGGCGGGGGTGATGGAGATTCGCGCGGGCGTGCAGAAGGACGGGACGCTGGTGGCGTGGGAGCACCACAACTACAATTCGGGACCATCGGGCGTGGGGACTCCCTATAAGGTTGCGAATCCGGTGACGCGGTATCACGAGTGGAAGGATGCCCCGCTGGCGCAGGGGTCGTATCGGGGGCTGGCAGCGACGGCGAATCACTTTGCGCGCGAGACCGCGATGGATGAGCTGGCGCATGCGGTGGGGATGGATCCGCTGGAGTTCCGGCTGAAGAACCTCGACGATGCGCGGCTTGCAGGCGGTGTTCGCATGCGGCGGCGGAGAAGTTTGGGTGGGGGAAGGAGAAGTCGACGGCGACGCGCGGGTTTGGCATTGCCGGCGGAACGGAAAAGGGCGGCTACACGGCGGCGTGCGCGGAGGTGGAGATCGACGCGGAGAAGAAGGTGCATGTGCGGCGGCTGGTGCAGGCGTGGGAATCGGGGGCGGTGGTGAATCCTGACGGGCTGCGCAACCAGGTGATGGGGGCGATGGTGCAGGCGCTGGGCGGTGCGCTGTTTGAGCAGATCGAGTTTTCGAATGGGAAGGTCACGAACGCGCACTTTGCGGAGTATCGGGTGCCGCGATTCAGGGACACGCCGCAGATCGAGGTGATTCTGATCGACCGCAAGGATCTGCCATCGGCGGGCGCGGGCGAGACGGGGATTGTGGCGGTGGCTCCGGCCGTGGGCAATGCGATTTTCGCGGCGACGGGGGAGCGGTTGCGGGCGATGCCCATGGGAGTGGGGACGATCAGGAGTTGAGGGTGTAAGGGATGGGTCGCGCTTCGCGCGATTCCCACATCCCCAACTGCAGGGATGTGGGGCACCCGGCAGTCGTCAAGAGGGAGCAGGAGACAGGCCGCCTCGCGGCATCCCATATACTTCGATCTTTGTGTGGAGGGGGAGTGGCCTTGAGGATGGTTTTGGGGCGGTTGTGTGTTTGTGTTCCGGTGCTGCTGTTGGGCCTGGGGGTCGCGAGCGCGGGGGCGCAGCAGATTGCGTTCACGTTTGACGATTTGCCGGCGCACGGGCCGCTGCCGCCGGGGGAGACGCGGATTCAGGTGGCGGATAAGGTGATCAAGGCGCTGAAGAAGGCGCATGTGCCTCCGACATACGGGTTCGTGAACGGAGTTTTGGTGCAGGACCATCCGGAGACGGTGGCGGTGCTGGCAGCGTGGCGGGCGGCGGGGAATCCGCTGGGAAATCACACCTGGTCGCACATGAATCTGAACCAGCATTCGCCGCAGCAGTTCGAGGATGAGACGCAGAAGAACGAGGCCGCTGCTGCAACTGCAGATGAAGGGCGCGGACTGGAAGTGGTTCCGGTTTCCGTATCTGGCCGAGGGAGACACGGCGCCGAAGAAGATGGGGTTCCGGGTGTATCTGGCGCAGCACGGGTACCGGATCGCGGGGGTGACGGCGAGTTTCGCGGACTATGAGTGGAACGAGCCCTACGCGCGGTGCAGTGAGAAGGGGGACAAGAAGGCGATCCGGGGGCTGGAGAAGAGCTATCTGGCAGCGGCGGAGTGAAGACATCGGATTTCGGAAGGCGATGTCGGAGCAGCTGTACCAGAAGGAGATTCCATACGTGCTGCTGATGCACATTGGGGCGTTCGACGCGCGCATGCTGCCGCGGCTGCTGAAGCTGTATGAGGGGCACGGGTTCACGTTTGTGTCGCTGGAGGATGCGGAGAAGGATCCGTTCTACAAATACGATGTGGATCCGAAGCTGGTGCCGGGGCCGGACACGCTGGAGGGGGCGATGTTCGAGAAGCATCTGCCGCTGCCGAAGAAGAAGGATTATTCAGGCGGAGTTGGCGGCGGTGTGCAAGTAGCCAGCGTTCAGCGTTCGGCGATCAGCGTTCAGGAGATGCGAACCGCAGACGGGTGTTAGACGGGATCGGGCGGAAGCGCACCGGCTCGGGATTGCGCCTTGAACCAGGCGCGGACGGGTGGGTTGAAGAGAATCGCCACAAAGACAAGCAGAATGACGGTGTGCGCGACGACCTTGCTGAGGGAGTCGTAGAAGCTGATAGCAAGGTGGAACGAGATCCAGGCGAGGGCGAGCCAGCGCGCCCAGTTGCGGCCGCGCAGGATGAAAGCCGCCGCGGTGATGAGGATCAGCTCGAGGATATCGGGCAGCAAGTCGTCGTAGTGGAAGGGCGGGCGGTGCGCGGGGAAGTGGCCGACGAAGCCGACAGCGCCGAGCAGGATCAGCAGGCAGCAGAAGATGGTGAGGATGAGGGGACGGCGGGGCATCGCTCAGGCTTTCTCCGGATGCGGCGGCGGGGTGCGCGAGAGTGGCGCCCCAGTCGGCGGGGCTGAGGTCGCGAGCGTGGCGCGAGAAGAGCCAGTGATGGCCGTCGAGGTCCAGGGCAGCGTACTGAAATTCGCCGTAGACGGTTTCGTGCGGCTCTTCGAGGATGGCGGCTCCGGCGGAGCGGGCGCGCTCGCAGTGGGCTTCGACGTCCTCGATGAAGATCGTCAGGCTTTGCGTGCCGTAGCCGAGTTGGCGCGGCGTGCGAGCATCGGCGGAGAGCTGCTTGAGCATGATCCAGGCATTGCCGGCGCGCATCTGCGCCCCGCTGATGGGGTCCCCATAACGAAAGTGTTCGGCGAAACCGAAGGCGCGGGTGAGCCAGGCAATGGCCTGTTCGAGGTCCCGGTACCGGATATGGGCGATCAGAGTATCGGTGGGCACAGAGCGATTGCGGATCACGCGGGGTTTGCCTGCGGGAGATTGGAGTCAGGTTCGGCCGTCGTCTCAACAATAGAAAAAGCGGGAGCGCCTGTCTTGTAGAAAAAGGTCAACGGGCGGGAGTCAGTCCGCGGGAATGGGGATATGGTTGCCGCGGCGAGGGGAGGCGGGTTTGTATTCCGAGGGGGTGATGCCCGCAAGGGCACGGAATTCGTGCACGAGGTGGGCCTGATCGGCGTAGCCATGCTGGGCGGCGAGGGCGCACCAGTCGATGGAGGACGCTTGACGGACGGCGCGCAGAACCGCCTGGAGACGGCAGACGCGCGCGAACCGTTTCGGCGTGAGGCCGACGTGGGCGGCGAAGCGGCGGGTGAGGGTTTTGGGCTGCATGCCGAGGCGGCCAGCAACAGCGGCGACCGGAACGGACTGACGGAGAGCTGCGATCGCCCACGACATCGCAGGTCGGGCGGCGGGCGCAGATGGCCGAGGAGCCAGGCTTCGAGGACGGCAAGTTTCTGGTGCGGGGTGCCCGCTTCGAGCAGGCACTCGCGAAGGAGATGGCCGTCGGCGCGCCAGAGGTGCTTAAGCCCGACGACCTGGTCGCAGGTCTCGCTCAGGGGCAGGGGAAAAAGGGCGCGGCGGCGCCGGGGCGAAACTGCACGGCGGCGAGCCATCGAAAATCGTGGGTATCGAGGACAGTGGAGCGCGCGTGAGGACCGGCGAGGACTGCGCCCGGATGGCGGTCCGCTTCGTTGCGGGTCGCACGAGGGTAGGTGCGAAATTCGTCCTCGGAGAGGTTGATCATGAGGTGCGCCTGTCCGGAAGGAACGATACGCTCCAGGCCGAAGGGCAGGTCTATCTCGTGGTAGTGGAGCGAATGGACAAAGGGGCGCAGTGCCGGAGACTGCGGGCGCACTGCGAGGCTGGGCATACAAGACAGGGTACAAGGGTATGGGGGGCCGGGAACTGGGAGACGGTGTTTGTTCTTACCGGTCGAGCGCGTTGACATTTTCCGGAGCCAAAACGTCGTACAGCGAGAGCTGCGTTCGCGCGGACCACTCAGAGACACGGCTGTACAATTGACGAAGCGCCAGCAACGAGACGTTCGAGGATCGAGACGAGCCGCAAGTGGGCTTTTCGGACATAATCGCGGCGGCGCAGAGACGTTGATCCCTATGATGCATAGAGCTTTCCGGTTACCTGCCACGCTGGCTGCCAGCGCGGGCTTCCTGCTGACTTTCGGCGCCGTCGTCCCCTCCCTCGCACAGAGCCGCGGATCCAACTTTGCGGACAACCAGCGAGCGGCCTCGCCCTACCAGGGCTCGGTGGTTGAAGAGGTCGTGGCGATGGTCAACGACCAGGTGATCAGCAAGTCGGACTACGAGCGCGCCGAGCATGAGCTGGCACAGGAAGCGCAGCAGCAGGGCTGGTCGCAACAGCAGGTCATGGAGCAGCGGCGCGATCTGCTGCGGTCGCTGATCGACAAGCAGCTTCTCCTGTCGAAGGGCAAGGAACTGGGCATCACCGGCGAGAGCGAAGTGGTGAAGCGCCTGGATGATATGCGCAAGCAGTACCACATGGACTCGATGGAGGATCTGCAGAAGGCGGCCGAGGCGCAGGGCGTGTCGTTCGAAGACCTGAAGGAGCAGATTCGGGAGAGCGTGATCCAGTCGGCTGTGATCGGCCAGGAAGTGGGTCGGCGGATCGACATTGCTCCGTCGGAGATCAAGGAGTACTACAACGCGCATTTGCAGGATTTCCAGCGTTCGGAGCAGGTGAAGCTGAGCGAGATTCTGATTGCGACGCCGAACCCCGACGACGCGGCGCAGGTGGCGGACGCGGAAAAGAAGGCGAACGCGGTTGAAGACCGGCTGAAGACGGGAGCGGATTTCGCGACTGTGGCGAAGGCGGACTCGACCGGGCCAACGGCGGGCGAGGGCGGACGGCTGGGCGACTACAAGCACGGCGATCTGCCGAAAGTGATGGAAGATGCGACATTCCACCTGCAGCCGGGACAGTACACGGCGCCGATCCGGACGCGGCAGGGATGGCTGATCCTGGAAGTGACCGAGCACGACAAAGGCGGCACGCTTCCGCTGGAGCAGGTGCAGAACGATATTCAGGAAAAGATTGGGATGACGAAGATGGAGCCGGCCATGCGCGGGTATTTGTCGAGATTGCGCGACGAGGCGGCCATCCAGGTGAAGGCGCCGTACTCGGATTCGGGTGCGACGCCGAACGAAATCAGATTCATCGAAGGCGCGTACCAGCCGCCCCAGCCGAAGAAGAAGAAGCATGCGGAGCGGGCGCGGTTCCGGCAGCTGCCACAGCGCAGGCAGAAGGAAACGGCGAGCAATAATGCGGCGCCGCCGCCTGGAGTGCCGACCCTGGACCAGGTGAATTCGCAGAAGACCCCACCCGCCGAGGTGGCCGCCGCGAAGACGGAAAAGCCGGGCAAGAGAGAGAAGATTCGCTTCGGTCAGGCGCCGCGAGAGACGCTGCCCGCCGGGCCAACCCGGGAAGTGGATGCCGGGACTGGGGCACCGCCTGCCGCCGGGGCGACGCAGCAGGTGGCCGTCAACGGAGCGCCGGCCGATACGGTGATGACCAATGCCGCGGGCGATGTGATCAACAACTCGGAGGCCGAGAAGCCGCAGAAGACGCGTTTCTCGGACCGGATGAAGGAAACGAAGCAGAAGCAGGCGCAGCAGAAGGCAGCGAAGAAGAAGCAGAAGTTCGTGGCGCCGACGTTCACGCCAGAGCAATTGGCGGAGCAGAAGGAGCAGCAGTCGGCGGTGGGGCTGAACGGAGACACGACGAAGCAGAAGAAGCCGAATCCGGCGAAGAACGGGCCGAAGCGGCGCATCGGCGACCAGGATAAAGGCGGGCAGAGCTCGGAAAATTCGGGACCGCAGCCGGCGAGTGGAACGGGCACGGCTCCGCAGAGCACGCCGCCGCCCGCAACGCCGCCTGCGACTCAGCCGCAGTTGTAGGGTTGTTCTGCGAAAGGACCTCAAGGCGCAGGGGCTAAAGCCGCTTTTCTTTGCGACTTTCGGCACGACTGAAGTCATGCCCTGATACAAAAGACCGGCATCCCGCGGGCGCGAGCTGGCACGAGATGAAAGACATAATGGTGGCGGATCTGGCGAGCCGGGAGAATCGGGAGATTACCGAATTCTTCGCGGCGGTGTCGAAGCAAGTGCGCACGGGCCGGGATGGCGGGCGGTATTTTGCGCTGACGTTCGCGGATCGCACGGGACAAATCGACGGGCGGATGTGGGAGATCGACGACGCCGGGCCGTTCGAGGCCGGCGATGTTGTCAAGGTCCGCGGCGAGGTCTGCCGGTTCAACGAGCGGCTGCAGATAAAAGTGGAGAAGATTCGCCGGGCAACGCCGGGCGAGTTCGAGCTGAGCGATTTTGTTCCGCAGTCGCAGCGCGATATCGGGGAAATGTGGGCGGAGCTGCAGGACTGGGTGGCGAGCTTTCGCGATCCGGATCTGAAGGCGCTGCTGGAGGCGTTCCTGAACGATGCGGAGATCGCACAGGCGCTGCGCGAGGCTCCGGCGGCCAAGGGGCTGCATCACGCGTGGATCGGCGGGCTGCTGGAGCACATCCTGTCGCTGATGGGGATGTGCGAGTTCGCCGGCGCGGCATTATCCCGAGGTGAACCGGGATCTGCTGCTGACCGGCGTGGTGCTGCACGATATCGGGAAACTGCGGGAACTGTGCTGGGGCACGAGCTTCGATTACACGATCGAAGGGCAGCTGCTGGGGCACATCACGATCGGGATCGGGATGATCGAGCAGAAGATTGCGGGGATTCCGAATTTCCCGGCGGCGAAGCGGCTGCTGGTGGAGCACCTGGTGCTGAGCCATCATGGCGAGTACGAATACGGGTCGCCGAAGCTGCCGATGACGGCGGAGGCGATGCTGCTGCACTACCTGGACAATCTGGATGCGAAGATGCAGACGGTGAGGAGCGAGCTGGGCGCGCGCGGAGGCGAGTGGACGCTCGGGCGATGAGCTGACGGATTGGGTCCGTGCGCTGGAACGGCCGCTGTTGAATTCGACGGCGTACCTGGCGGCGAGTGAGGCGGAGTCTTCGAGAGCTGTGGGTTCGGTGGATGAGCCGGCGGCAGTTCGCGAGATTGTGGCAGAATCGGTGGTGGTCGAGCAGGCCGAGTTGAAGCTGAACAACGGAAAGGGGGACGGGAAGAACCCGGACCCGAAGACCAGAGCCGGGAAGCGAGGAACCATGCCCTACCTTTTGAAGACTGAGCCGGGAACCTATTCGGTAGACGATCTGGAGCGCGAAGGCGAGACGGTGTGGGATGGCGTGTCGAACCCGGTGGCGGTGAGGAACCTGGCGGGGATGCAGCGCGGCGAGATGCTGGTGATCTACCACACGGGCGACGAGAAGCGGACGGTGGGGCTGGCGAAGGTGGTGTCGGTGGATGCGAGCGACGCGAAGAATCCGCAGGTGCGGATCAAGTTCTTAAAGAAGACGAAGACGCCGCGGACGCTGGCCGAGATTAAGGCCAACAGCATTTTTGCCGATTCGCTGCTGGTGCGGCAGGGGCGGCTGTCGGTGGTGCCGCTGAGCGAGAAGCAGTACGCCTGGATCGCGGAATAGAGAAGAGCAGGGAATAGCCAGTAGCCAACAGGGAATAGCGGTCGGCATGGTGACCGGCTCTCACGGATTCAGGGCTCGCTCGTGAAAATAGCGTTTTGAGTTTGAGATGAAGATCGTCGACCTCTGCCAAAAACCGGCAGTATGGGCACCCAGGGTCAGCCGTACGATTCATTCATCTACAATTCGAACAGGGAAGTTAGCTCGGATGCTGCGTTTTTCCACTGCCGGAGAGTCGCACGGGGAGAGCCTTGTGGCTCTGCTCTCGGGCATGCCTGCGGGTGTGCCGGTGGATGAAGTGTTTGTGAACCGCGAGTTGTGGCGGAGGCAGCAGGGGTACGGTCGCGGTGGGCGGATGCGCATCGAAACCGACACCGCGCATTTTCTGAGCGGCGTGCGGCACGGAAAAACGATCGGGTCGCCGATTGCGATCGAGATTGAGAACCGCGACTGGAAAAACTGGACCGAAGTGCTGCCGGTGGGGCCGGGCGATCCGGCAAAACATAAGGCGGTAGCTTCGCCGCGGCCGGGACACGCCGATCTTGCTGGAGCGCTGAAGTTCGATTTTCCGGATGCGCGCTATGTGCTGGAGCGGGCGTCGGCGCGCGAGTCGACGTCGCGGGTGGCGGCGGGTGCGGTGGCGAAGGAGCTGCTGCTGGAGCTGGGCATCGACGTGGCGAGCCACGTGATCCGCGTGGGCGCGGCGGAGCTGGAGCGCGATGCGACGTGGGAAGAGATTGCCGCGCTGCGGGCGAAGGACGAGGTTCTGCTGAATTGCGTCGACGCCGAAGCCGAACAGCGGATGAAGGCTGAAGTGGATGCCGTGCTGCGAACCGGCGACACGGTTGGCGGAGTGTTTGAAGTTGTGGTTCACGGCGCGCCTCCGGGCCTGGGCACGTGCGCAAACTGGGACGAGCGGCTGGATGGATTGCTGGCGCAGGCGGTGATGTCGCTGCAGGCGGTGAAGGCGGTGGAGATTGGGCGCGGGGTGACGGCGGCGGAGTCGCTGGGCTCGCAGGTGCACGATGCGATCGGCTACGCCGCGGAGGCGAATGGACGGCACACGCGGTTCACGCGCGAGCACAACAACGCGGGCGGCGTGGAGGGCGGGATTTCAAATGGCGAGGATATCGTGGTGCGCGGGTATCTGAAGCCGATTTCGACGCTGCGGCGGCCGCTCCAGTCGGTGCGGTTCGATACCCGAGAAGAAACGAAGGCGGCGTACGAGCGCAGCGATGTGTGTGTGGTTCCGGCGGCGGGTGTGGCGGCCGAGGCGATGGTGGCGCTGACGATGGCGAAGCTGGCGCTGGAGAAGTTCGGTGGGGATTCGCTGCGGGAACTGAAGAGGAATTATGAGGGATATGTGGGACAGCTGCAGAGGTATTGAGCGAGCCGGTAGCCGGTAGCCTGTAGCCGGTAGCGAAACAGCGAGCAAGAAGCGAGTTAGGAAATTCAGAATCCGGGACACGAAACGCAGCATGATTCGCGAGATTGTTAAATATCCGGAGCCGATTTTGCAGAGGCCGACGGAGAAGGTGACGGAGTTCGACGAGGAACTTCGGACGCTTGGCGGCGGATATGTTCGAGTCCATGTACAAGGCCATTGGGATCGGGCTGGCCGCGCCGCAGGTTGGCGTGGGCAAACGGATCACGGTGATCGATCTGAGCAACCAGAAGAATCCGAAAGACAAGATCGTGCTGGTGAATCCGGAGATCGTCCACAAAGAAGGCAGGCAGGTCGAGGAAGAAGGCTGTCTGAGCCTGCCGGAGATTCGCGACAAGGTGTCGCGCGCGGCCAAAGTGAAGGTGAAGGCGCAGGATCTCGAGGGCAAGTGGTTCGAGATGGAGGGCGAGGAGCTGCTGGCCCGGGCCTTCCAGCATGAGATCGATCATCTGGACGGGATTTTGTTTCCGTGGCGGCTGAGCTTGCTGAAGCGGGACCTGATCTTGCGGAAGATTCGCAAGATGCAGAAGTCCGGCGAGTGGAAATGAAGCTGGTGTTCTGTGGGACGCCGGCGTTTGCGGTGCCCACGCTGAAGATGGCGCTGCGAGCCGGATACGATGTGCCGCTGGTGGTGACGCAGCCGGATCGGCCGGTCGGACGCGGGCAGGTGCTGACCGCTCCGCCGGTGAAGACGGTTGCCATGGAGACGGGGATTCGCGTCACTCAGCCGGAGAAGATCAAAAACAACGCGGAGTTCCGGGCGGAGCTGGAGGCGATCCAGCCCGACGCGATTCTGGTCGTCGCGTATGGGCGGATCATTCCGAAGTGGATGCTCGATCTGCCGCGGCTGGGGAATCTGAACCTGCACGGATCGCTGCTGCCGAAGTATCGCGGGGCGGCGCCGGTGCAGTGGGCGATTGCGAACGGCGAGGGATCGACGGGCGCGACGACGATGCGCCTCGACGAGGGCCTCGATACCGGCGACATTCTGCTGCAGCGGGAGATGGCGCTGGCGCCCAGCATGACAGCGGTGGATGTGTTCCCGCTGCTGGCGGAGATGGGCGCCGATCTGATGATGGAGACGCTGCGCGGGCTGGATGCGGGGACGATTGCGCCGCGGAAGCAGGATGAGTCGAAGGCGACGCTGGCGCCAATTCTGACGCGGGAAGATGGGCGGATGGATTTTTCGCAGCCGGCGATGACGCTCTACAACCGATGGCGAGGTTTTCAGCCGTGGCCTGGGGCGTGGACGATGCTGGAGGGGAAGAAGCTGGCGGTTCACCGGATGCTGCCGACGGAAGTGCGAGGGGCGCTGTCGCGGCCGCCGGGGGAAGTGCTGGTGGCGCAGGGGACGTTGTTTGCGGCGTGCGGCGATGGCACATGGCTGGAACTGGTCGAGGTGCAGCCGGAGGGGAAGCGGCGCATGACGGCGGGGGAATTTCTGCGGGGGCACGGAGTGCAGAGTGGGGCGCGGCTGGGGTGATGACGAAGAAGGGCACCGGGCACCGAGCACCGGGCAGGACTGGCCGTCCAGGCGGGAGCGCTTCGCGCAAATCCAACCACCCAGGGTTAAAGTCGCAGCCAACAGGAGGTCCTTCGTCATTCGCTTCGCGAACTGCTCAGGATGGCATCATCGCTCCGGCGCGGCGAATTTCGTATCAGATTCTGTTACAAATGGCGACTTCGGAGGCGCACAGCGATGATTTGCTGCGGTCGCCGGAGGTGGATGCGCTGTCGGCGCAAGATCGCGCGCTGACCACGACCCTGGTGCTGGGGACGCTGCGGTGGCAGCTGGCGCTTGACGCGCGGATTCGCGAGCTTCTGGCGCGTCCGGAGGCGAGCCTGAGTGCGGAGGTGGCGACGGCGCTCCGGATGGGCGCGTATCAGCTGCTGCATCTGGATCGGGTGCCGGCGCATGCGGTGATTCACGACGCCGTGGAGCTGGTGAAGCAGGGCAAGGAGCGCGGCGCCGCGGGGATGGTGAACGCGGTGCTGCGAAAATGCAGGGAACAGGGAACAAGGTACAGGGTCAGAACGGCGATCGGCGTTCGGTGATCGGCGTTCGGAAGAAGCGAGCCTGGCGCATCCGGCGTGGATGGTGGAACGGTGGGTGCGGCTGTATGGTGCAGAGGCTGCGGAGGCGATCTGCCGGTGGGATCAGGAGCCTGCGAGTACTGCCGTGCGGGTGGACCCTGATGCAAAATTCGACGATCTGGAGACGGAGCCGGGCTATTTCCTGGCGGCTGCGCGGCATGTGGTGCGGGGCGACGTCGCGAAAAGTGCAGCGGTGCGCGAGGGGCGCGCGCGGATTCAGGATGAGGCGTCGCAGCTGGTGGGTGAGATTGCCGCGGGAGCGGTTGGTGGTGCAGGGCGCGTGCTCGATCTGTGTGCCGCCCCAGGGGGGAAGACCGCGATTCTGGCAGAGCGCCTGCCTGAGGCAAAGATCACGGCGGTGGATGTGAGCCGGAAACGCCTCGACGCGATGGTGCTGGCCGCACGGGCGGGCCGCATCGCGACAGGTGGTGAGAATCGGTTGGAGTTCCTTGTTGCCGACGCGGCGAAGATGGAGTTGCAGCCGGAGTGGGATCTGATCCTGTGCGATGTGCCGTGCAGCGGCACGGGGACGATGGCGCGGAATCCGGAGATTCGGCTGCGCGCTAACGGAGGCCGATCTCAAGCGGCAACATGCACGGCAGGTGGCGATCCTGCGGACGGGATTGCGAGGACTGAAGGCGGGGGGAGGCTGGTCTATTCCACCTGCTCCCTGGAGCCGGAGGAGAACGAGGCCGTGGTGGACGAGGTGCTGGGTTCGGTGCCGGGACTTGCGGTCGTGCCGGTGGCGGGGATCCTGGATCAGCTGGCGGAGCGTGGCGTAGTGATGGCGGAGGGACGAGAGCGGCTGCGGAGCGCGACCGACGGTAGTTTTCTGAGGACGCTGCCGGGGGTGCATCCCTGCGATGGCTTTTTTGCGGCAGTGATGGACAGGGTCTAGCAGACGAGCTGCTTGCGGTTCAGGTGCAGGCCATCCAGACGGCCGAGCATCGTCAAGGCGACGCGCTCGGACTGGAAAAGGTTCGCGGCCATGGCCATCACCTCTTCTTCCGTGACCGCTTCGACGCGCCGGATGATCTCGTCGAGGTCGAAGAAGCGCTCGAAGTACATCTGCTGGCGCGCGAGGTTCGACATGCGCGACATGGAGCTTTCGAGCGAGAGCAGGAGGTTGCCCTTGAGCTGATCCTGAGCGCGGCGGAGTTCGCCGGGCTGGAGCGGCTCGCTCTTGAGGCGGCGGAATTCCTCCATGATGAGGTCGATGACCTGGACGGCGCGGTCCGACGAGGTTCCCGCGTAAACGCAGAGGGAGCCGGTGTCGCGGTAGGGCGCGAGGTCGGAGTAGATGGCGTAGACGAGGCCGCGCTCTTCGCGGACGGTCTGGAAGAGGCGGGAGCTCATGCCTCCGCCGAGAATGGTGTTGAGCAGGAGAGCGGGGTAGCGGGTCTCGTCGGCGATGGGCGGGGCGGGAACGCCGAGGCAGAGCTGAACCTGCTCCAGCGATTTCTTGTTGCGCAGATGAATGCGCGGGGTGACGGTAGGCGCCGAGTCGGTGCTGATGCTGCTGCCGGAGGCGAGCGAGCCGAAGTTGCGGGCGACCATCTCGACGAAGCTGTCGTGCTCCAGGTTGCCGGCGGCGGAGAAGACCATGTTGCCGGCCTGGAAGCGCTGCTCGAAGAAGCCGACCAGGGTGTTCTGCTCGAAGCTGCGAACGGTTTCGCGGGTGCCGAGGATAGGCTTGCCGAGCGGGTGGCCCTTCCAGAAATTCTGCATGAAGATTTCGTGGACGAGGGTGTCGGGACTGTCCTCGTCCATCTTGATTTCCTCGAGGATGACGCCGCGCTCGCGGGCGATTTCCTCGCGTGGCGAAGACCGGGTTGAGGACGAGGTCGGAGAGGACGTCGAGGGCCGTCGGGATGTGCTCGTCGAGGACCTTGATGTTGAAGCAGACGGTTTCTTTGCCGGTGAAGGCGTCGAGGTTGCCGCCGATCGCATCCACTTCGCGGGCGATGCGCTGCGCGGAGCGGGATTTGGTGCCCTTGAAGACCATGTGCTCGACAAAGTGCGATATGCCGTTGAGCTCCGGGATCTCGTGACGGGAGCCGACGCGCATCCAGACCCCCATCGCGACAGAGCGGACGTGCTCCATGCGCTCGGTGAGGACGATGAGGCCGCTGGGGAGGACAGTACGGCGGATATTGCGTTCGCTGTTCATGGGCTTTAGGGGGAGTCGTTCCGGGCCGTATCTACGACCGATTTTAGATGCGCTATTCTCGGGTGGATAGATGACTAACGGCGGGCAACCACGTACCACCATTTTAGACGCTCGGGGAGCGCCTCCGGATGGGCCGCTTTTTGGCCTTTCGAATGAGGAGCTTAGCGGAGCGCTGCAGGGATTTGGGTTACCGAAGTACCGGGTCCGGCAGCTGGAAACGGCCCTCTATCGGCAGAAGGTGGCGGACATCACTGAAGTGACGACCTGGCCCAAAGACCTGCGGGAAAAGGTGGCCGCGGCGGGGTTTCGGGTGGGTCTGCCGGAGATCGTGGAGACGTTCCGGTCGGTGGATGGGACCGAGCGATACCTGATTGCCGGGCGCGACGGGCAGACGGCGGAGACGGTGTGGATGCCGGAAGGCGACGGCGGCGACGAGGGGGATTCGGGTTCGGAGGAAGCTGACGCGAAGGGCTGG
The DNA here is from genome assembly GCA_963819725.1 of uncultured Acidobacteriaceae bacterium. Lineage (GTDB taxonomy): Bacteria > Acidobacteriota > Terriglobia > Terriglobales > Acidobacteriaceae > Palsa-343. The sequence continues at coordinate 178,875 of CAWFXK010000004.1, read as the reverse complement.
TCGCGGGCGACGATTTGCGTGTCGAGCCAGATCGGGTGCGCGGTGAACTGCCAGTTCTGCCTGACGGCGAAGCTGGGGATCATCCGCAATCTGTCGGCGGGAGAAATTGCCGGGCAGGTGGCGGCGGTGCTGAAGCGGCAGGGCGCGGAACCGGGGCGTGACCGGATCAACCTGGTGTTTATGGGGATGGGCGAGCCGTTCCTGAACTACGACGCGTTTATGGCGGCGGTGCGGCTGCTGCCGGGCCGATGGAGATTCCGGAGTCGCGGATGACGGTGTCGACGTCGGGGATTGTGCCGGGGATTCTGCGGTTTGCGCAGGAGAAGGTGCGGCCGAAGCTGGCCATCTCGCTGAACGCGCCGAACGATGCGGTGCGCGAGGGCATCATGCCCATTACGCGGAAGTGGGGCATCGCCGAGCTGATGGAGGCGGTGCGCCAGGTGCCGCTGCGGCAGAAGGAGCGCGTGACGTTTGAGTATGTGCTGCTGGGCGGCGTGAACGATCAGCCGGAGCATGCGGATGAGGTGGTGAAACTGGTGCGGCGGGCGCAGTTTCCAGCGAAGGTGAATCTGATTGCGTGGAATCCTGGGCCGGGGGTGGCCTTCACGACGCCGCAGGTGGAGGATGTGGCGCGGTTCCAGGAGCGATTGCGGGAGCAGGGAGTTCCGGCGTTTGTGCGCCGGCCGCGGGGGCGGGATATCTATGCGGCTTGCGGGCAGTTGAAAGGGACAGCTGGTAGCCAGTAGCCGGTAGCCCGTAGCTCTCAGGATCAGCGAGCCAGCAGGTTAGCGAACAACAGGTGCCTGATTGTCCAGGTTCGGCGACAAGGTCCACAGCAAAACCGTGGTAAAGTAGCTCATCACTTCGACGAAAGGACGGCACCATGAGAATTAATCGATCGGTCAGCGACCCCAAAGCGCAGCGGCCCGGTGCCTTCTTCGTCAGTTTTAGTCATTAGGTCTCAAACTCCGAATCTGACACACAGGCTGTAGCGCTTACTCCTTTACCGGAGTGGTTGCGCGCATCTTTCTCTTCTCACGAAGAACTGTCTCGAACTGTTTCCCCAGCCAGGATTCCAGCCGTCTTGTTTCCGCGGCAGGTCCGACGAGGATTTTATGAGCCGTTCTGTTGAACGAAATTCCAACAACGTTGTGCAAGAGGTGCTGGCGTTCCTGATGCGCCACTGGCGGCGCGAGGCCTGGTGCGTTGCCGGTATAGCGGTGAGCATGACGGTGGCGACGGCCGCCGATCTGATGCTGCCGGTGTATTCGGGGCGCCTGGTCGACGCTGTGGCAAATGGCGGTGCGCGGCTAACTGCGCTGCGGGCGGCGGGGTACGCCATCCTGGCGATGGCATGCCTGGGCGCGGTGCTCGCCGCTGCGCGCTATCTCGCCTTTCTGGGCATCGTGAGGCTGACCGTGCGTCTGATGCGGCGGATGGCCAGCGACGCGTTCTGGCGGGTACAGCGCTTCTCGACCGACTGGCACGCGAACAACTTTGCCGGGTCGATCGTGCGCCGGATCACGCGCGGTATCTGGGCGGTGGACATGCTGGACGACACGCTGCTGCTGGCGCTGTTGCCGGCGGTGCTGGTGCTGATCGGCTGTCCGCTGCTGCTGGGATGGCGGTGGCCTGGGATGGGACTGCTGGTGGCAGCAGGCGCGCTTGCGTATGTATCGATCTCGGTGGCGCTGTCGCTGGGCTGGATCGCTCCGGCTGCGCGGTTGTCGAACGCGCAGGACACGCGGCTGGGCGGGGCCTTAGCTGACTCCATTACGTGCAACACGGCGGTGAAGTCGTTTGGCGCCGAGGAGCGTGAGGATGCGCGGCTGGCGACGGTAATGGACAAGTGGGGCTGGCGCACGCGGCGAACGTGGATGTACGCGTCGCACAGCGGCCTGGCGCAGATGATCGCGCTGCTGGCGCTGCGTACGCTGGTGGTGGGGTGCGCGATCTGGCTGTGGTGGCGCGGGCGCGCGTCGGCGGGCGACGTCACGTTCGTGCTCACCAGCTACTTCATCGTGCACGGCTATCTGCGCGACACGGGCCAGCACATCGCCAACCTGCAGCGCGGCGTGAACGAGATGGAGGAGATGGTCGGGTTCGAGACGCAGCCGCTGGGCGTGGCCGATCGCGCGGATGCGAAGCCGATCCGCGTGCGGGCGGGCGAGATCGTGTTCGACCATGTCACGTTCCGGTACGGCATGCAGGTGGAGCCGTTGTTCCGCGACTTCTCCATCCGCATCGAGCCGGGCGAGCGTGTCGGGCTGGTAGGCCACTCGGGTTCCGGCAAGACGACGTTCGTGAAGCTGCTGCACCGTCTGTATGACGTGACAGAGGGGCGGATCCTCGTCGATGGGCAGGACATCGCTCATGGGACGCAGGACTCGCTGCGCGCACAACTCGCTCTCGTCCCGCAGGAGCCGATCCTGTTTCACCGCTCGCTGGCGGAGAACATCGCGTACGGGCGACCGGGCGCGAAGCCGTGGCAGATCGAAGAGGCGGCGCGGCTGGCCAACGCGCACGAGTTCATCGAGCGGCAGGCGAAGGGCTACGCGACGCTGGTGGGCGAGCGCGGCGTGAAGCTCTCTGGCGGCGAGCGGCAGCGTGTGGCGCTGGCGCGGGCGTTCCTCGCGAATGCTCCGGTGCTGGTGCTGGACGAGGCGACGTCGTCGCTGGACTCTGAGTCCGAGGCGCTGATCCAGGAGGCGATGGAGCGGCTGATCGCGGGCCGGACGGCGATCGTGATCGCGCACCGGCTGGCGACGGTGCGGATGCTCGACCGTATCCTGGTCTTCGACCGCGGTGAAGTGGTGGAAGAGGGCCGGCACGAGGAGCTGGTGCGCAAGGCCGGCGGCATCTACCGGCGCCTGTTCGAGCGGCAGGCGCTGGGGTTGCTGTCGGGAGAGGAGGACGATCTGCTGGACGATGTGGGCGACTTCAGCAAGGCGGTCGGCTGAGGGTTTGCGAAGCGGTCGAGGGCATGTCCGCCCTGTATGATCGCATTGGCGGTAGGTAATGGTAGGGAAAGTCGGATTCTGACGTTCTCTGCGACCCCTCTTTCAGGCTTCCTGAACTAAGTCAGCCTACCTGAAGTTCTCCTCTTCTTAGAGCTCTCAGGAAATCGGTATGCAATGCCTTCGTCTGCGATTCTGAACGAAGCTCAGAAACTCCATCATGTCAGCGATAGTCTCAACGCCCTGGCGGATGAGCACCCCGTCGTCTCGGAGGCACTCATCACTATTTCGGGAAACCTTCGTCAGACCGCAACGCTGCTGGAGGTGCTGGTTGCAACGAAGCTGGGACCGCTCACCGGAAGCGGTCCGGCTATGGCCTGATCGGCCGTTGTCAGCTTGAGCTACGTCTGCCCGGCCCGGATCGACTCGGCGGAGGGTCCTCGATGGGGGGCGTTTCCGCGTTCTGTCCGGGCAATTTGTCGTGGAGGATGACATTCAGCAGGGACTTGTGAACGTGGATGCCGCCGTTGTATTCGATAAAGCCCATCTCGCGAAAGCGATTCATAAAAAAGCTGACGCGGGAGCGGGTGGTGCCGACCATCTCCGCCAGCGTTTCCTGCGAGATCTTCGGAATCAGCGGTTCCGTGTGCCCGGGCTGGCCGAATTCGGCCATCAGCAGAAGGATTCTCGCCAGGCGCTTTTCGCTGGAGTTGAAGAGCTGATCGACCAGATCGGCCTGGGTGCGCATGCTGCGTGCGAGCAGGAACTTCAAAAACAGCTCGGAGAATGTATGTTCCTCGTGCATCACGCGGACCATCTCCTCCCGCTCAATCTTCAATGCGGTGCAAAGCGTAATGGCGGTAGCGGTGGCCAGGCGCAGGCCGCCCACGCTGGCAAGCGACTCCTCTCCAACGAAATCGCCAACGGTGAGAAGCGAGATGGTGGCCTCTTTCCCGTTACTTGAAACGACGGTAACTTTGGCGCGGCCGTTGTTGAGATAGAAAATCGAGTCGGCGGGGTGGCCCTGGGAGAAGAAGGCCTCACCGGGGTTCAATTGAACGACTCTTCGTCCCAGCCCGGCCTTCGCCAGAAAACTCACGGCGTCAAAGGCGATGCTCTTCGGCTCAAGCATTGGAAGGGTCCCGTCCCGGAAGGCAGCTTATGGCCGTCCGCTGCGCATCCGACTTGCCTCGATGAACAGGCCACCTGAAAGGGTTATAAACACAGTTGTCGATCGGCCCAATTCGCTGTGGGTTCCGGAACCGTTCGGGAGAGACTGCCATGCAATCCCTGCGCCGCAAGAGTCGCGGAAGCTGTGGTGTCGCGACCGCCGGTTCCGTCACACGGGCACTTATGACGCTACTCGATATTGATTTGGAACATTAAGGAAGGGTTGCCGTATGCAACTGCATACCATAGCCCATCCGCTCCCATAATGAAGTACACGTCCTGCTGGTAAAACCACGCCGGATAAGCCTCCAGCATAGAACCAGTATCCACCGTAAGAGTACTCCCGACGCCCATTGTGGTAGCGACCGCCATTCTCTTCAAAGCGGGCATGATGCTCACTTCCAAACCTGCTTTCGTTGTACTCGTGGCCGCGACTATCTTTCTGACCGTTGTGGGCCCACTGTCCTTGTGCCTGCTCGTGCTGCTGACCACTGGCTTGTTGTTGGTGCTGCTGACTCCTTTCCTGGTTCTGCTGACTCCTGGCCTGTTGTTGCTGCTGTTTCTGCTGCTGTTGTTGCTGATTCTGCTGGTCCTTAGCCTGGCGCTGCTCGTTCTGATTTGCGGTCCTGGCCTGTTGTTGCTGCTGTTTCTGCTGCTGTTGTTGCTGGCCCCCCGCTTGCTGCTGTTCTTGTTTGCCAGGCTTGTCTTTTTGCTGTTTCTCAGGTTTGCTCTGCTGTTCCTGTTTATCGGGTTTGGCGGCCTGGTCCTGCTGAGCATACGCAGGAGCAAGGGTTCCGAGAAAGAGGACCAAAATTCCCGTACTGATTATCCTGAATAATTTCATAAGTGTTCCCTCCTGCTGTGACTCACTGTGGGCATATCCGATTAATCGCCACCACTCTCGAACCTCCGCCTCTCGTGGGTCGCACTTACTTTTACATTCGCGAAAAGAAAGGGTTGAACAGCATCCGCCTTCTCGTCGGCATGGACAATGGGAGAAGCAACGGAGAGTGAAAAGTCGATGATGTAACGGACCGGGGTTCCGCAGAACAGGCAGGGCGTCTCCTGTATTTCCTGCAGATCTTCATGCAGGACACTCAAGGGGAAAGAACGCAGGCATTCCGTGCAGGTGAGCACGATAAAAGGCACGCCGTGCGAATCCTTGCCGTTCCGTGGTATCCACACCGGGGCTGACTGCCGGTGATGGTTCATTGCCCGCTCGGTTTTGTTTCGGATCACGTCCGCGACGGTGCGGACGAGGTCCTGGGGATGGTGAAGCCCTTTGGCGTAGAAGGCATCGGCAATTACGCCGCCGGGGACATAATCTCCGGACTCGTAGGCGCCGCTCATGGCAATGACGAGAATCTCGGGAAAGCGGCGGCGCAGGACCGAGAGAAGCTCGAATCCCGACATCTGGGGCATGTTGAGATCGGAGACGATGAGTTCCGGATTCACACTTCTGAGCTGCAGAAGAGCATCGAAGCCATGCTCTGCGGTGCTGACGTTGTAACCCTTCGCGCTCAGCAGCATTGCGATGCCCTCGCGGATGTTCGGCTCGTCGTCCACAACCAAAATTCGATGGTTCTCGCTCACTGCGACCACCTCTGCGGCTGATGTGAATGCGTGGGTAGTTGCGTTGATTATGGGGGTGGCGAAGTCCTGATGCTGGTCAATATTGCTCAACCGTAGAAAAAGGATGCATGTTGTTTGTGGGAAACAGCTTACAAGTGAATAATTGTGGTTCGGCAGGGATCGCCGGGACCGAGCGTGGACTCAAGTTCCGTGGCTTCATGGCGGTGAGAGTATGGCCCCGGAGATCTACTTCTTGCTATGGGTGAATCTGGCCGAGAAGCTCGCAGTTTCGGGCGGAACAGCTGCGAGACCGGTTCAGCGCACGGCGACGGCGGGGGTGCGGACGGGTAGAGACAGCAAGGCGCTGGTAACGCGGTCGGCGGCGTGGCGGAGGACATCGCCTTCGGCGGCGAAGTTGCCGGTGATGCACTGGATGCCGAGAGCTTCGACGCGGTCGATGTCGGCGATGGTGATCTCGGCGCCCTCGGCGGCATAGCGCTCGCGGAGTTCCCGGGAGACAGGGGCCGTGTTGATGATGGCGTAGTCGAAGATGGGGCGGCCGGCGTGCTCGTAGATGCGCTCGATGTGCTGCGAGGCGGTGAGGTGGAGGCTCTCGTTGGCCTGGGTCATGAGGTTGCAGACGAAGACGCGAGTCGCCTGGGCGGCGCCGAGGGCTTCGGGGATGCCTTTGACCAGCAGGTTGGTGACGATGGAGGTGTAGAGCGAGCCGGGTCCGATGGTGATCAGATCGGCGGCGGCGATGGCGGCAAGGGTTTCCGGCGGGGGCGGTGGGTCGGGCGGGTCGAGCATGAGCTCGACGATGCGCTGGCGGCTGGCGGTGATGTTGGTTTCGCCGCGGACGACGGAGCCGTCTTCCATGCGGGCGGCGACGGTGACGTTGGAAGCCGTGGCGGGGAAGAGGTGGCCGCGGGTGGCGAGGATTTCCGCGGAGAGGCGGATGGCCTGGGCGAAGTCGCCGGTCATCTCGGTGAGAGCGGCGATGAAGAGGTTGCCGAAGTTGTGGCCTTCAAGGTCGCCCTTGTCGAAACGGTGGCGGAAAAGGCGGGAGATGAGGCCCTCGTCTTCGGAGAGGGCGACCATGCAGTTGCGGAGGTCGCCGGGGGGCAGCATGTTGAAGTCGCGGCGAAGGCGGCCGCTGGAGCCGCCATCGTCGGTGACGGTGACAACGGCGGTGAGGTCGGCGATGAGGGGCTTGGCGGCCGGCTGGGCGAGCAGACCGGCATGTGGCACACGCAGCTTGAGGCCACGCAGGAGGGTGGAGAGGCCGGTTCCTCCACCAATGGCGACGACGCGCAGGCCCGCGGAGGAGTTTGAGTTCGCGGTTTTGAGGCTCACCTGGTTGATTTGCTGCTTACGGGTACGAGTCTAACGCAGAGAGCAGGGTACAGGGGACAAGTTCCAGGTTACGGCGGGAGTGCCAGGAGCCCTTGCTTCCGCTTCCTGCTTTCCGCTAGTTGCTCTCGGGGTAAAGGAGTTCGGTGAAGCGGGGGTCGTCGGCCATGTCGATGAAGTCGGGGTCGGAGCGGGCCTGGATGCGGTTGGAGGGGTTGATCTGGATGGCGCGGCTGAGGTGCTCGAGGGCTTCTTCGGCCTGGCCGGTCATGCTGCTGAGCAGCGCCATGCCGTAGTGGGCGAAGTCGGCGTCGGGCGCCTGGGTGAGGATGGATTCGAACTGGTCGCGGGCTTCCTCGTAGGAGCCGGAGTTGAGCAGAGAGACGGCGTAGTCGTACTGCTCGTCGGTGGTTTTGAAGCTGAGGGAGGCTTCCTGGACGTTGCGCTCGCAGACGGCGAGATAGACGCGGCAGCGCTCGAGGATTTCCGGAGAGGCATCGCGGCTGAGCTTTTCAAACAGGACGCGGGCCTTCTCGTATTTGCCCTGCTGCACGAACTGGAGGGCGTTCTGGTAATCCTGAAGCATTTGTTTGTTCTCGCTCGATGCTGCGGCGGATTTGGATGTGGAGCGAGGGGAGCGGCGAGCCGTGGATGTATCGCGAGCTTCCTGCATTCGGGCCATAAGCGATCTGCCTCGAAGACGCAGCCGGGGGCAGAGTCTTCCGTGCAACCTGTAGACACCGTTTTATACGCACAACGCGGCGCCCCGTCAAATGGTATAGCGAACGGCGCGATTTTGCGTGGAGTTTGTTTTGCGGTTGCTATGGAGGGGGCGGGGCGCGAAGAATGGAAGCGGGATGCTGAAGGTGCGCGGGGCGATGGGGAAACGGGCAGGCTGGGCGGCGATGGCTGCGCTGCTGGCGATCCCGACGCTGGCGGAGAAGAAGCCGGCAGCGCCGCCGCCTTTTCCGGAAGCGAAGCCCGCGGTGAGCATCGACGTGGCTCCGCTGGGGTATCGGCCGCCGGGCGCGTTCTACCTGACGTATCGGCTGTCGTCGGCGGCGATGGATTTTTTCGACGACGATCATCTGCTGTTCACCTTTCGCATGGGTGGATTGCTGAAGCGGGAGCCGGGCGATCTCGCTTGGCGACGACGATCAGGAAATCCGTGCGGTGGTGCTGGACCTGGGGACGGGGAAGGCTGTGCAGCAGGCGCAGTGGCGGATGCACGATCGCTCGCAATATCTGTGGCCGTATAAGGATGGGCAATTTCTGGTGCGGGTGCGGGATTCGCTGTTCATCACCAACCAGGCACTGGAGATGGAACCCTACATGACGTTCGCCGCCGGGATTCGGGCGGTGCAGGTTTCGACGGACCGCAGGCTGCTGGTGGTGGAGACGAATGCTCCGGCCAAACTGGGGGCCGAGACCCAGGATCAGAAGATGTTGGGCGGGCCGCCGGTGAAGGTGATGGTGTTTCCGCTGGGGGAAAAGAATCCGCTGGCGGAATCGAGCGCGAAGGTGCCGACGCTGCTGCCGCTGATGGGCGATGGGCTGCTGGACCTGCTGGAGGGGAGGACGCAGGGCTCGTGGGTGATGCGGGATGTGCCGTTCGAGGGTAAGGCGCAAACGGTGGCGGAGGTGCGGTCGAGCTGCCAGCCTTCGGCGCGGCCGCTGAGCGCGAGCGTGGTGCTGATGGTGGGGTGCTACGGCGATGCGGACGATCGGCAGGTGATTGCGGTTTCGACGAAGGATGGGGAGCTGTGGCGGGATCGCTGGCAGAACCGGTTCGTGTGGGGATGGTTCGACTCGGCGGCGAACGGGAGCCGGTTCGTGTATGAGTCGTTGCAGGTGAACCGGCAGATTTCGACGTTCGATGCGCTGTATCCGGAGGATGTGCAGGCGCAGATGGCGGGCGTGTATGACACCGAGAGCGGGAAGCTGGTGCTGGTGCGGGACGCGTCGCCGGTGCTGACCGCGGGGCAAAATGTGGCGCTGTCGCCGGATGGGAAGCGGTTTGCGATTCTGCGGAACGGGGTGATCGAGGTCTATGATTTGCCGCCGGTGTCGGCGCCGGCTCCGAAGAAGGCGCCGGAGATGGTGGCGGGGAAGAAGAAGTGACATGGTTCGGGATGACGAAGACGGTGAGGTTCCTATGGGCTTCGACCCTGCTTCTGTGTGCTAGCCACGCGCTGGGGCAGTTGGTCAATCAGGAGCCGGTCGCGGTGGTGGAGTTGGGAGGAGCCGTCGGCTACGATCTCAAAGGCGGCGGATCGTGCGGGGGACCGACAGCTGCCGTTGAATTTACGCCTGTTGAGAACTGGCTCGAACTGGAGGGAGGCATGACGGGGTTGATCGGGTCCGGTTCGAAAGAGCTGGACGCCGATCTTCTGTTCAAGAAGCCATGGACGCTGTCGCGCAAAGTGGAGTTTATGGCAGGGGTCGGTCCCGAGTGGATTCACACGAGCGAGGGCAAAACAACCAGCAACGCAGCCGGTGTTGAAGCCGCGCTGGACTTTATGTTTTGGCCGTCGAAAGGGCGCAGGTTTGGCTGGTATCTCGAACCAGCCTACGACTACAGCTTCGGCCGCGGGCATGAGCAGTCGGTTGGCGCCAGCGGTGGCCTGTTGATCGCGATTCCGCGGCGCGCGATGCGCGGACGAGAAATTGATCCGCGGGCCCATTGACACCCGTGCGAGGCGGGTGAAATTCTCTAACGTTTTGCCGGGGGTTTTCGGGATGAATCCACCAGGGGTTGCTGGGGCGGAAACGCACAAACAGGGGAAGCTGACGGTTGCCGAGCCGTATCTGATCCAGCAAAAGTGGGACGCGTACAACGAGGAGCAGCATTCCGTATGGGCGGAGCTGGTGCGGCGTCGGATGCCGCAGCTACGAGAGCACGCGGCTGAGGAGTATCTGAACGGGTTTGAGCAGATCGGGCTGAAAGAGGACACGATCCCGAACCTGGCCGAGGTAAACCGGCGGCTGGCGCCGAGGACGGGTTGGAATGCGACGCCGGTGAGCGGGTTTCTGCCGCCCGACGCGTTCTTCGAGATGCTGGGGGCGCGGCAGTTTCCGACCACCACCTACATCCGGAGCCGCGAGTCGATGGAGTACACGCCGGAGCCGGACATTTTCCACGACGTGTTTGGGCATGTGCCGATGCACGCGCATCCGGTGTTCGCCGATTTTCTGCAGCACTACGGGCGGGTGTGCGCGGGGCTGATGGCGGACAAAGACAAGCTCGAAAAGATGGGCCGCCTGTTCTGGTTCACCGTGGAGTTTGGGGTGATCCGGCAAAAGGGGAAGGTGAAGCTCTACGGGAGCGGGCTGATCTCGTCGCATGGCGAGGGGACGCATGTGATCGAAGGCCGGCCGGAGATTCGGGACTTCAACCTGGACCTGGTGCTGGAGCAGAAGTTCCTGGTGTCGGAAGAGCAGAAGGTACTGTATGCGGTGGAGTCGTTCGATGAGATTTACGAGGCGGCGCAGGAGGCGGAGAAGAGGCTGGCGTGAGGCCACGTTACAGGTTACGGGTTACGGATTACAGGTGAGGGGCAGCGGGCTTTGGCGTTCGGCGGTCAGCGAGAATCGCGCTTTTGCGCGATGCCCACCCTGATCGCGCTAACACGGGCCTGATCAGAATGGGGCACCCGGATTTCGGGCTGTGACGCTTCGGTTCGGGGGGTGCTGCCGAGGTGGGATTCACGGGCGATGCCGCGGGTCGTTACGTTGATGGACTGCACGCGTCGAAACCGCAGAGTTACGATGGCGGCTCACCAGAGTAACGGTGGGCCTCGAAAATTTGCAGTGTATTTATGGGCGCGGATGCACAATACAAGGATTGGTTTCGTCTTGAACCCACATCTGCCAAAACCGGGCAGATATGGGGAACCCAGCGAGACGCGCAGGAGGGAACGTTGCCCCGGATCCATTTTCATCAGCAACTGGCGGAATTGAAGGATAAGCTGCTGGCCATGGCCGCGCTGTCGCAGCAGGCGGTGGAGTCGGCGGTGGACGCGTGGCTGCAGCGCGATGAGGGGCTGTGCCAGTACGTGCGCGAGAACGAGACGGCTATCAACACGGCACAGCGAGAAGTGGACGAGATGGCGTATGAGCTGCTCTCGCGCGAGCAGCCGATGGCGATCGATCTGCGCTTCATTCTGGCGGTGATCAAGATCAACGGGGACCTGGAGCGGATCGGGGATATGGCGGTGAGCATCGCGATCCGAACGCTGGACCTGATGCACCAGGATCCGCTGGACCTGCCGGTGGACATCGCGGGCATGGGCGATTTTGCCGGGCGCATGATCCGGACAGCGTTGCAGGCGTTGCTGGATGGCGATGCGCTGGTGGCCGAATCGGTCCGTGAGATGGACGACGAGATCGACCGCATGAACCGCGTGGCGATCACCGATCTGACGAAGGTGATCCAGGATAACCCGGAGTACGCGGACCAGGCGCTGCCGGCGATTTTGATCTCACGCAACCTGGAGCGGATTGCGGACCACGCGACGAACATCGCGACGGACGTGATCTTCTGGGTACGCGGGGCGGATGTGCGGCATCAGCTTTCGCTGGCCGTCGACTAGGTCGAAGCAAGCAGAGTTTAGGGATTAGGGTTTAGGAATTAGAAACCCTGTCCGCGCGTGGGTGAGGAGCCATTCCACTGCGGAGTCGAGTTCTTTGTCGCTGACGTCTTCGACCACCACCGCATTGCCGATGCCCTTGGGAAGAATGAAGCGCCGGGTTCCGGCGCTGTTTTTTTTGTCTCGGCCGGCAACGGCGAGCAGTTTGGCGGGCGCCGTGCGGAAGGGCGGCAGCGGTCCGTAGGCGAGAATCGTGCTCTCGATGCGCTGGGCGTGGTCAAGTCCGACCGTTTTGCGGACGAGCGCGATGCGGAGCGCCGCCAGCATGCCCCAGGCGATGGCTTCGCCGTGGAGGAGCGAGCGGTAGTTGGTCGCGGCTTCGATGGCGTGGCCGAGGGTATGGCCGTAGTTGAGGATCATGCGCAGGCCGGAGTCGCGCTCGTCGATGCCCACGACCTGGGCTTTCATGCGAATGGATGCGGTGATGACGCGCTCGAGCGCGGCGGGGTCGCGGGCGAGGATCTTCTCGGAGTTTTTCTCCATGAAGCGGAAGAGTGCGGCGTCGCGAATGATGCCGGCTTTAACGCTTTCGAACAGGCCCGCGCGGAGCTCACGGTCGGGGAGGGTCTGGAGGAGGTCGATGTTGGCGAAGACGGCGCGGGGATGATGGAAGCTCCCGATGAGGTTCTTGCCGGAGGCGAGGTTGGCGCCGGTTTTGCCGCCGACTGAGGAGTCGACCTGGGCGAGGAGGGTGGTGGGGACCTGGATGTAATCGATGCCGCGCATGTAGATGGCGGCGAGGAAGCCGGCGAGGTCGCCGATGATGCCGCCACCGAAGGCGATCAGGACCGAGGAGCGGTCGGCGCCCGCGTTTGCCATTTCCGTGGCGAGGCGTTCGACCTGAGAGAAGCGTTTGAAGCGCTCGCCGGCGGGGAGGAAGAGGACAGTGGGCTGGCGATCTGTGGGGAATGCGGCGAGGAATGTTTTGCCCCAGAGGGCCCAGATTTCAGGCGAGGTGACAACGAACGACTGGCCGTCGAGGCGGAGACGCTTCGCGCGGGCGATCGCAGGAAAAAGATTGCGGCCAACGAAGACAGGGTAGTCGGCGGAGGCGGTTTTGACCTGGAGGGTGGGCATGACAGGTTACAGGTTACAGGGCGCAGGGTTCAGCGTTCGGCGATCCGCGTTCGGCGTTCTGGAAAAGCGCTCGGCGGTCAGCGCTCAGCCGTCGGCGAGGATCGCGCTGGCGCGCGATACTCACATCTGCTAACACCGGGCAGATATGGGGCACCCGGTTCCTGGGCGATTCGTGGCATATACTGCCGGGTTCCGTGGAGGTGGGGGAGCGATGGGCGTGAGTGCGAGCGTGAGAGGCGTCGGGCGGAGTGTTGTGTGGGTTGTGGTTCTTGCTTGCGGCGCGGCGGCGGGCTTTGCGCAGATGCCGGGACAGAAGCTGCCGGGGCTGCCGGAGATCACAGTGGAGAAGGCGGAGCATGGGCTGCGGGCACACGTTGGCCAGGAAGTCGTGGACGTGACGGTATGTGGGGATTCGGTCATCCACGTGGTGGCTTGGCCGGAGGGGCCGGCCACGGAACATCCGAAGCCGTGGATGCTGGAGGCGAAAGAGGCGTGTCCGGGAGCGGCGTTCACGTTTGCGCAGAACGGCGAGGCTGCGACGCTGACCACTTCGGCGCTGAAGGTGGGGCTTTCGCTCGGCCGGGGGAACGTGACGTTTGAGAATGCAGCGGGTGAGTCGATTCTGCGCGAGGGCAATGCGATTCCGAGGACGTACGAGCCTGCGGAGGCAAACGGGGAGAAGACCTGGCGGATCACGGACCGGTTCTCGCTCGAAGCGATGGAGGCGGTGTACGGGCTGGGGCAGCACCAGAGCGGGCTCTTCAACTATCGCGGGGCAACGGTGGAGCTGGCGCAGAACAACACGGACGTGGCGATTCCGCTGCTGCTCTCGACCAAAGGTTATGGCCTGATGTGGAACACGGCGGCTTACAGCTCGATGGACAATCGCTTTCCGCTGGAGATGAAGCTCACCTCGATTGCGGGCAATTCGATCGACTACTACTTCCTTTATGGGCCGGAGATGGACCGGATCCTGCACCAATACCGGTCGATGACCGGACACACGCCGTTGTTGCCAAAGTGGGCGTACGGGTTGTTCCAGTCAAAGGACCGGTACGTGTCGCTGGATGAGATCGAGCAGATTGCGGGGCGGTATCGCGCCGAGCATATTCCGCTGGACGCGATGGTGCAGGACTGGTTCTGGTGGAAGGCGGAGGGCGATCCGGTCTTCAACGCGAACTACCACGACGTGCCGGGAGATCTGCAGAAGCTGCACGACCAGCATGTTCACGCGATGATCTCGGTGTGGGGACTGTTCGATCCGAAGTCGGAGAATTACGCGACGATGACGGAGCATCACTGGGACGTGCCTGGAGCACACGTCTACGATGCGACGAATCCGGCGGCGCGGGATTTCTACTGGAAGAATCTCGCTGGGCCGCTGTTTGGGATGGGGTGGGATGCGTTTTGGCTGGACAGCGCGGAGCCGGAGGAGTACTGGCCGCACTTCGGCGACGCGATCCTGCGCAACAAGACACTGGCGATCGGCAACGGAGCGGAGTACACGAATGTGTTTCCGCTGATGCACACCACTGGCGTGCAGGAGCACTGGAAGTCTGCGAGCGAGCAGAAGCGGGTGTTTCTGCTGACGCGCTCGGCGTTTCTGGGCCAGCAGCGCGTGGGCGCGGCGGTGTGGTCCGGCGATGTGTACGGCACATGGTGGGGGTTGCGGCATCAGGTGGCGGCGGGTCTGAATTTTGCCCTGTCGGGCTATCCATACTGGACGACCGATATTGGCGGGTACTGGCCGGCGTACAACGGCAAGACGCAAATCGCGGATTACGAGGAGCTGTACGCGCGGTGGTGGGAGTTCGGGGTGTTCTGCCCGATCTTTCGGACGCATGGGCATCGGCCGCAGAACGAGATCTGGAGCTATCCGCAGGTTGAGCCGGTTCTGATCGAGTACGACAAGCTGCGCTATCGCCTGATGCCGTACATCTACTCGCTGGCCTGGAAGGTGACGAGCGACGACTCTACGATTCAGCGGCCGCTGGTGATGGACTGGAGGACGGACGCGCGGACCTGGAATATTGGCGACCAGTTCATGTTTGGTCCGGCGCTGATGGTGGCGCCGGTGCTGGAGCAGGGGGCGACGAGCCGCCGCATTTATTTGCCCGCGACGGCGGGGTGGTACGACTTCTGGACCGGAGATCGCGTGCAGGGCGGGCGAGAGATGGAGGCGGCTGCGCCGCTGGATCGCATCCCGCTGTACGTGCGCGCGGGAGCGATTGTGCCGATGGGGTCGGAGATTGAGTACGCCAATGAGAATCCAGACGGGCCGATCGAGCTGAGGATTTATCGCGGGGCGGATGGGGCTTTCGATCTGTATGAGGACGCAGGGGACGGCTACGCGTATGAGAAGGGGCAGCACGCGGTGATTCCGCTGCACTGGAACGATCAGGCTGGCGAACTGACGATTGGTGCTCGCGAGGGATCGTATACGGGGACGGCGCGGACGCGGGAGTTCCGGGTGGTGCTGGTTGGAAAGGGGCACGGGGTTGGTGAGGCGGTGTCCGCGCGGGAGGATCGGCGCGTGACGTATGACGGGAGCGAAATGCGGGTGAAGTTAGGACGGTGATGTTGGGTCCATCGGAGGGCGGAAGAGAATCTGCGCCTTTCGGCCGATGCGCGTGACGTCATGGTTGGGTGAGAATGGCCGCCGACCCAGCTAACCCCAGACAGGAGAGAGACGATGGCAGACGCAGTGATCACGAATCAGAAGACAATTATCGCGAATCAGAAGGCGATTCTTTCAAACCAGAAAACGATCCTGAGCAATCAGGGCGCGATTAAGAAGAATCAGAAGGCACTCGATGCGATTCTGGCGAATCAGAAAGAGATCCTGAAGAACCAGAAGGAGATTCTGGAGGCGGTGAAGAAGTAAGCGCACGGCGCACGAGAAACGCGGGCGCGCGCCCAGGCCTCAACTCCACCGCTCCCCGAAACCGTGCATGGTGGGACCCCGGCGTCAAAAGCGGGCAGATCCGTTCGGTGCGCGCTGCACTTTTTGCAGAGCCACGTTGTAGAGCATCAGCGATTGGAGCTTAGCGAATCGCCGCCAGGCAGTTGCAGGTGGTGGGTGACTTCGATCTCGGCAACGCGGAGGCGCGCGACGGCGAGCGTCTCGATTTCGAGAGATTTGAACTTCGCACAAAGCACACCCGTCCGCACATACCCGCGCCGATGATTCGTGGGTAAAGGATCCAGGAACGGGGGTTGGAGGCTGTCCGCTGGGGAGCGCGAGTGGTTGACAGGCCGGAGGTTATGGGTGCGGTGCCATTATGCCGGATCGAACGGGCGACTGGCGAATGGGTTGCGGCCAGGGGCGGAGATAACGCCAGGAGGGGGATGCGCATCCAAGCTGGCTGACTTGAAGAGGAGGCTGGAGACCGCGTTGCGCATCAAGTGTTTGCCGATTATTCTCTGTTGTTCCTCGTTGTCGTTTTTGAGCCTGGGCCTGAGCGGCTGCGGAACATCGAACGGAAACTCGGGCGGTGGGGGCAACGGCGGAGGCGGTGGAGGCACCGGTGGGGGTGGCGGGACGGCGGGCTTGTCCTCGATCAATCACGTTGTTTTTCTTGCGCAGGAGAACCGGTCGTTCGACCACTACTTCGGAGCGCTGCGCCAGTATTGGGCGCAGAATGGATACCCCGATCAGTCCTATGACGGACTGCCGCAGCTCAATCCGGCGTCGGGAGCAGCGCCACTGCAGGGGCCGGCTCCGTCGAATCCGGGATGCGATCCGAGCCAGCCGGCGCCGGCCGACTGCGTGATCGATACCAACAATCCGCAGACGTCCTTTCATCTGATCACACAGTGCGCGGAGAATCCTAGCCCGTCGTGGAACGAGGGGCACGTGGACTGGGACTACAGCGATCCGACAGGACAAAGCGCGGCTAAGCTGAACGGGTTTGTCTATACGGCTGCGCACGATGCGCGAACCATGACGCCGCCCTTTACCGACACGGCCGGACTGCGCGCGATGGGTTACTACACCGGCGCCGACCTGAACTACTACTACTACATGCTGTCGAAGTTTGCGACGTCGGACCGCTGGTTCAATCCTGCGATGACGAGGACGCATCCGAACCGCGAGTACCTGATCGCGGCGACGTCGGCGGGCTATGCGTATCCGGAGGGAACCGACGCACAGGACATGGCGAAGATCACGGCGAAGACGATCTTCGAGGAGCTGCAGAGCGCGGGAATCAGCTGGAAGATTTATGTCGATCCGACGAACAGCGGGTGCGCGGGACCGCCCTACCAGGCGTCGTGCCTTATCCAGCTGAGCTACGTGCAGAACTTTGCGTTTGCGAACACCATCGTGACGCAGTATCCGAACAACATTGCGCCGATCTCGCAGTACTTCACCGATCTGCAGAACGGAACGCTGCCGCAGGTGGCGCAGGTCGAGCCTCCGTCCGACGCCGGACTGGATGAGCATCCGACGAATAACGACGCTGCTCTGAGCAATATCCAGAGCGGCGCGGCGTGGGTGGAGACGCTGATCAACGGGCTGATGCAGAGTTCCTCGTGGAAGGATTCGGCGTTCATTCTGACCTTCGACGAAGGCGGCGGCTTTTACGATCACGTGTCGCCGCAGCCGGCAGTGAGCCCGGACGGGATCAAGCCGGTGGATCTGCTGCCGGGCGATATCTGTACGACGACGACGGGACCGACGTGTGACTTTACGTATACGGGCTATCGCGTGCCGCTGATCGTGGTTTCTCCGTACGCGAAGAAGAATTACGTATCGCACACGGTGACGGATTACACGGCGATTCTGAAGATGATCGAGACGCGGTTCAACGTGCCGGCGCTGACCAAGCGGGACGCGGCGCAGATGGACATGACGGAGTTCTTCGACTTTAATTCGCCGCCGTGGATGACTCCGCCGAGCCCGCCGGCGCAGAACACAAACGGGGCCTGCTACGCAGATCACTTGCCTTAGAAGCAGGGAATAGCCAGTAGGGAATAGGGAGTAGCCAAAAACGGAGGGGCGGGGTTCTCAGGAACTCTGCCTCTTTTTTATGGACCTCGCGTTCAGAAAGCAGCGGGCCTGCGGAAAATATTTGATCCAAAATTCACGAACGCGACGCCAACAGTCATAGTTGGGGTTGCTAGCCTCCTCAGACATGGAGGCTGCAATGCGCAAATTGTTACCCACAGTTGTTTCCGCTGCTGCTCTGCTGCTGTCGATGAGCGCGATCGCTCAGGACAGCGACAGAGACTGGGATCGAAGCCAGATCCGTCACGTTCTGCTGGTCAGCATTGACGGGATGCACGCCGTCGATTTTCTCAACTGCACGCACGGGATTGCCGGAGTGAACAACGGCGCGCCCTACTGTCCGAATCTGGCGGCGCTGGGCACGACCGGCGTCAATTACGTGAATGCGAGCACGTCGAAGCCGTCGGATTCTTTTCCGGGGCTGATGACGCTGGTGAGCGGCGCGACGCCGCGGACACTAGGCGTGTACTACGACGTTGCGTACGACCGGTCGCTGGATGGACCGATGACGGCGACGGGGAACGGGAGTCCGGCGGGGACGTGCACGCCAGGCGCGGCGCCGACGGGATATGAGACGGAGTATGAGGAAGGGATCGACATCGATCAGACGAAGCTGAACGGCGGAGCGCCGGGGGCGAGCCTGATTGACGGCGGGATTGCGTCGATCGACACGACGAAACTGGATCGCAATCCTGCGAAC
The DNA here is from genome assembly GCA_963819725.1 of uncultured Acidobacteriaceae bacterium. Lineage (GTDB taxonomy): Bacteria > Acidobacteriota > Terriglobia > Terriglobales > Acidobacteriaceae > Palsa-343. The sequence continues at coordinate 160,389 of CAWFXK010000004.1, read as the reverse complement.
GGATGCGCGCCGGTGATGCCGTGGCAGTTTGTGCGGACGAACACGATCTTCGGCGTAATCCACAATGCGGGTGGCTACGCGGCGTGGTCGGATAAGCATCCGGCGTACTCGTCGGTGGCGGGGCAGGGCGGAACGCTGGACGATTATTATTCGCCGGAGATCAACTCCAGCGTGGTGCCGGTGCCGGGAGTGACGACGGCGTCGGGGCTTTCGTGCGTGACGGTGCCGGATTCAGGCTCCGATCTCACTGCGTGGACCAACAGCTTCCAGAATATTCAGTGCTACGACCAACTCAAGGTGAACGCCATCCTGCACGAGATTGACGGGATGGATCACCTGGGCATGAAGAAGACGCGGACGCCGACGGTGTTCGGGATGAACTTCCAGGCCGTAAGCGTGGGACAGAAGCTCATCGAGGGCAGCACGAAGGGCGGCTATCTGGACGCGGCGGGAACGCCGGGACCGTCGCTGCTGAGTGAAATTCAGTTCGTCGATGATGCGATCGGCAGTTTCGTCGACGAGTTGAAGGATCACGGCAAGTACGAGTCGACGCTGATCATCATTACGGCGAAGCACGGGCAGTCACCGATCGATCCGAACCTGTATTTCCCCATTCCAGGCAAGACGATGAATGGGAAGGCTCCGTCGGATCTGCTGGCGAGCCTGCTTCCCGCGAACCAGGTCAATGGGGTTGGGCCGACCGAGGACGATGTCTCCTTGCTGTGGCTGACGGATCCCACCACCTTGTCGTCGGCGGTGGCGACGCTGGAGGCCAACCGGAGCACGGCGGGCATCGGGCAGATTTTCTTTGGGCCGAGCCTGGCGCTGAACTACGACGTGCCGGGGCTGCCGCCAAACGGCGATCCGCGTACGCCGGACATTATCGTGACCCCGAACGTGGGCGTGACCTATACCGGCAGCAACAAGAAGCTGGAGGAGCACGGCGGCTTTTCGCATGACGACACGAACGTGATGCTGCTGCTGTCGAATCCGGCATTTCGCCCGCACACGGTGTACGCCGAGGTGGGAACGCTGCAGGTGGCGCCCACGATTCTGAAGGCGCTGGGTCTCGATCCGCGAGCGCTGGATGGCGTGAAGTGGGAAGGGACAGGCGTGCTGCCGGATGTGAATCTGAACTTCGGCTGGTAAGCGGCTGAGGGTACAGGTTCCAGGTTACAGGTGACAGAACTCTGGGATTCGCGCGGGGGCCGGTGGCTCTCGCGCGTCTTTTTTGCGTGCGCTCGGCGTTCGGAAGGCGCGATAAGGAGGGCGGAGTTCTGGCGAACTCCGCCGGCGAGTTTCGGCCCCATCGTGCCTTCGCACGACGGGAGGCCCCAGGGACGGCCTGCGGCAGCAAGGAAGCGCCTTCGGCGCGTTGATTTTCGGCACGACTGAAGTCATGCCCCGACACATTTCGTGCCCGGTCGATGCGGTCACGTGTGCGGTGCTCTCAGGGCACCAGGCGCATCAAGGAGCAAACATATTCGCGTGCTTTTTCGAGAGTGATCCCTTCTTGTTGCTCAACTGCAAGCGGATGGGAGCGCTCATCAACCAGGAAGACAGGGCGCTCATTGATGGGCTTCACCCGAACGGTAATCTGGAGGTTGAAAGTATCAGGATAAAGAGCAAGCGAATTGGCCAGCCGACCTCTGTATGGGCCGATTCTGTTTTCCCTGCCGACCGTTGTCCAGTTTGCGGCGATCTCATCGAAGTCCTTTTCCCAGACCGTGGCCCAGAGACCCCATAGAAAGACCTGGTCTGTCTCGCGGACAGGTATCTCGAGACAGCCGCGAATGAAGAACTTCTCCTGATCGATGATGCATTGGTCCGAACCGATCACCGCCCGGAGTTCTCGCTGGTCCCTGCCGAGATTTGCGTACGGATCAGGGTAGTCAGCCGCGAAGCTGAACGGGATACCCGAGTGCTCCTTCCCGCAGCAGTGGCAGATGTATGAATCCATGATTGATGTTGTTGCCGACCCGGCGTTAGTACTTCGCCAGATCGGCGATGGCGTGGAAGATTTTCTCCGGTTGCGGGAGGATGGCGTCTTCGAGCGCGGGCTGGTAGGCGACGAAGCTGTCCATGGCGCCGATGCGGCGGACCGGGGCGTCGAGGGAGTCGAAGAGTTCTTCGCCGATGCGGGCGGCGATTTCGGCGCCGTAGCCCCAGCTCAGCGTGTCCTCGTGGGCGACGATGACTTTGCTGGTCTTCGTGACGGAGGTGGCGATGGCTTCCCAGTCGTAGGGGTTGAGCGTGCGCAGGTCGAGGATCTCGGTTTCGATGCCGAGTTCGCGATGGGCGCGCTGCGCGGCCTGGAGCGCGCGCGGCACGATGGCTCCATAAGTGATGAGCGTGAGGTGCGAGCCTTCGCGGACGATGTTTGCCTTGCCGAAGGGGACCATGTAATCCGGGCCGGGATAAGGCGCGCGGCCATACGTCTCGCGATAGAGGCGCTTGTGCTCGAAGAAGAGCACGGGGTCGTCGCAGCGGATGGCGGTGCGCAGCAGGCCGTTGGCGTCGAGGGCATTCGAGGGGAAGACGACGCGGAGCCCGGGCGTGTGGGTGAAGAGGCTCTCGCCGGACTGCGAGTGATAGATGGCTCCGCCGGTAAGATAGCCGCCGATGGGCACGCGGATGACAGCGGGAGCGGCCCAGGTTCCGTTGGAACGCCAGCGCAGGACGCTGAGCTCGTTGCGGAGCTGGTGCATCGCGGGCCAGATGTAGTCGAAGAACTGAATTTCGGCGACAGGCTTGAGGCCGCGGACGCCCATGCCGATGGCGCGGCCGACGATGGCGGCTTCCGCTAACGCGGAATTGAAGACGCGGCCGGAGCCGAATTCGCACTGCAGGCCGGCGGTGAGCTTGAAGACGCCGCCCTTGCCTTTGACCTGCTTCTGCGCGAGGTACTCCTCGCGGGAGCAGTCAGCAACATCTTCACCGAAGACGACGATGCGGGGGTCGCGGCGCATTTCGTCGTGCAGGCAGGCGTTGATGAGGTCGGCCATGGTGCGCGCGGGGCCGGCCGTGGGATCGTGAGGCTCGGGCTCGGTCTGCAGTTCGGCGCGCGTGGGGTCGTAGTCCTCCGAGTAGCGGTGGCGGAGGATCGCTGCCGGCTCGGCGGAAGGGAACGGTGCGGCGAGCGCGCGCTCGGCGGCCTGGCGGACATCGTCGTCGGCCTCCTTCTCGATGCGATCGAGGTCTTCGGGGCCGGCGATCTTCTCATGCAGCAGATAGGCGCGGAAATTCTGAATCGGGTCGCGCATGGCTTCCGCGTCGCGTTCGGATTCGGGCCGGTAGAGGCGAGCGTCGTCGGAGTAAGAGTGCGCGTAGGGGCGGATGACGTGGCCGTGGACGAGCGCGGGACCTTTGCGGGCGCGGCAGTGGGCGACGGCGGCCTCGAAGGCCTTCATGCAGGCGACCGGGTCGGTGCCGTCGACTTCCTCGAAATGGAAATTAGGGAAACGTGGCGAGAAGGTGCGAGATGTTGCCGCCGGGGGTATTGACTTCGACGGGGACAGAGATGGCGTAGCCGTTGTCTTCGACGACGAAGAGCACGGGGAGCTTGCGATTGGAAGCGACGCTGATGGATTCCCAGAACTCACCCTGGGAGGTTGCCCCTTCGCCAATGGAGACGTAGACGACCTCGTCGCCGTGGAAGTCGACGGCATGGAACTGCCGGTAGTCGGCGTTGGCAGGGTCGCTGGGCTTCGCGGCTTCAGGATGCTGGGTGAGGTAGAGCGACGCCTCCGCGCAGCCGACGGCCTGCAGGCACTGGGTGGCCGTGGAGGATGAGGCGGAGACGATGTGCAGCTTCGGGTCGGACCAGTGCGAGGGCATCTGGCGCCCGCCGCTGGCCACGTCGGATGCGGCCCCGACGGCCTGGAGCAACTGCTCTTCAACGGTGGTGCCCAGGGCGAGCGAGAGCGCGCGATCGCGGTAGTAGGGGAAGAACCAATCGTAGCCTGGGCGGAGCGAGAGGCCGGCGGCGACCAGCAGGGCCTCGTGTCCGGCGCCGGAGATCTGGAAAAAGACCCTCTGCTGGTTTTTGAGGATGATCTCGCGGTCGTCGGTGCGGCGCGACAGCACCATGAGGCGGTAGATATCGAGGAGCTTTTCCGGGGGAAGACCGGGTCCGCTGCCGTTACCGTTGCCGGAGGCTTGCTCGACCGTTTTTTTAAGTTCAGCGCCAGAGACTGCGGTGCGCGCCATGCGGACCTCTGCTTCCTTAGATGTTCGCCACCCTCAGTTTAGTGCGTGCGACGGCGATTGCGAACCCCTTTCGCTGCAGCGCCCCGAAGCCGGGGCGACGGAAGATTGTATCGCGGGCAGAGGAGGAAAGCGCAATGGTTGGAAGGTAACGCGGGAGGGGTACGGGAGGGGTATTGGTGGCAAGGGTACAGGCAGGCGTTGGGCGACCCGGGTTCGGCGTTCGGAAGCAACCGCGCTGTACGGAAACGAGACTTCCTGGTAGATTGGCAGCCTATGGCGCAATCGAAACGGCGTTGGTACGAGTGGCCGGACCACTGGCGTGCGTTTCGCCACGTGCCCCTCAGGCGGGTCTGGATTCTGTATCTGGCGGTGTTTTTTCTGTTCTGCGTAGTGGGATTCTTCAGCGACCTGATGAACATGGGCCAGATTCCCTACGTGACGGCGATCGTGATCGCGGTGGTGACAGGACTGGATGCACTGTTGTGGCTGTTCATGATGAACAAATTGCCGTGGCCGACGGTTTTTATCCTGATCGCGCTGCAGTTTGCCATGGGACCGATTCTGGGATTCATGTCGCGCTGGATGGGAGCGACGTTTGGCCTGCAGAACCCGGCGGAAACCAGCGGCATTCATTTTGCCGCGACCGCGACCCTGGCGGTCGCCATCCTTTCCTATGCCTCGTTTGTGATCTTTCTTTCGGCAACAGGCAAGGACATGGTGAAGATCCGCAACGAGCTGGAGCTGGCGCACGGGATCCAGAAGACGCTGGTGCCACCGGTGGCGATGCGGACCGAGTTGTTCGAGGTGTATGGCATCTCGGAGCCGAGCGAAAAGGTGGGCGGCGACCTGGTGGACGCCGTGCTTCTGCCCAACGGCGATGTGGTGGCCTACCTGGCGGACATCGCGGGGCATGGGCTTTCGGCGGGCATTTTGATGGGGATGGTGAAGACGGCGGCGCGCACGGCGCTGCTGGACGCGGCCACCGGGCATTCGAGCGAGACGCTGCCCCTGCTGCTGGATAAGCTGAATCGCGTGCTGCCCGACGTGAAGGAGCCGCAGATGTACGCCACGCTGGCGGCGTTCCGGCTCAATCGGGATGGCAGCGCCTGGTATGCCACCGCGGCCAGCCCGCCGGTGCTGCACTGGAGTGCGCTAAAACGGGATGCGCGGCGCGTGGAGGAGCAGCAGTATCCGCTGGGGCTGCTGCCGGTTTCGGGATTCACTGGAGAAGCGATCGAGCTGCGGGATGGCGATTTGCTGGTGGTGGCAACCGACGGCGTGCTGGAGGTGTGTGACAAGCGGGGCGAAGAATTCGGGATCGAGCGAGTCGAGCAGGCCATTGCCGGCGATGCGCGGGGATCGCTGGAGGGGTTGGCGCAGACGATCCTGACAAGAGCCCGGGCGTTCGGGAAACAGGCGGACGATCAGACGCTGATTGGTGATTCGTCGTCTGTGAGCTGGAGTGGCGTTCGGCGCTCCGCGTTCGGCGTTCGGGAAAAGCTGGTGATCGGCATCAACTTTGGAGTGACAAATGGCGAAGTCTTATCGCGATCTGGACGTTTGGCAGTGTGCAATTCAGCTCTCGGTGCTGCTCTTCTATAAAGTGACCCGGGATTTTCCGCGGGAAGAGGTCTACGGACTGACGAGTCAATTACGCCGGGCAGGCGTGTCAGTCGCCAGCAATATTGCAGAAGGCTACGGAAGGTCTTCGAAGGGGGAATATCGCAGTTTTCTCGGAATGGCGCGGGGGTCCGCTTTGGAAGTCCAGACGCAGTGAGTGATTGCTCGAGAACTCGGCTTCGGGGATTCCAGCCAAATTGCTGAAGCCGAGATGCTGGCCGAGCGAGCCGGGAAGATGCTGTGGTCGATGCGGGAAAAGCTCTGAACGCGAGCGCCGATCGCCGCGTTACTGCCCGTCGCGCATCTTTTCCTTCACAGCTCTGGCAAGCTTTTCGATTTCCGTGGCTGTGTTGACGACCGAGAGAGACAGCTGGTCCTTGTTGCTCTTGTCCACGGCGTCCTTGAGCTGTTTCACCAGATCCATCAGGTGATTCGTATCCTCGACAATCTCTTTTTGACGCAGGGCGCTGCGGTCGCGCGACATCTCGCGGAGCATGCGGGATTGTTCGGGGTCGCGAGCCGGAGGACCGGCCACGTCGCCGTAGAGGCCGGTATCGGTGCTGGTGGCGGGCGGGCGCCTGGTTACGGGCGTCGATTGCTGCGCGCCGGCGGCGAGCGCGGTAAAAACGAAGGTGAGGAACATCGCAGGGAGCCGGGTGCTCCGGATCGAAGTGGCCATGCGGGTCATGATGACTCCTGTTGAGCGGCGGGACGGGCATGAAGCCGCGCCGCGGGGTCGGGGAGAATTATAAGCCCGGATCCGGAGGGTGAAGATGAGCGCGGGGACGGTATGCTGAGAAAGCGATGCGGACCTTGTTTTTGATGGTCGGAGGGCGGGAGTTCTTTGCCGGGCTCTGGGACAAGTACGTTCTCGATCTGCAGGATTTCCTGCACGAGAAGCTGGAGAGGCTGGTCGGAGTCGCGCTGCTGTGCTGGCTGCTGATGTGGCTGCTGGCGCTGACCAGCCGGCACATCCTGAGACTGGCGGAGCGGCAGGCGAACACGACGGGGCGCTACTCGCAGGTGCGCACGATGACGTCGGTGATCCGCGCGACCGGGCTCGGCGTGATTATCGTGCTGGCCACCCTGCAGATCCTGTCGGTCTTCGGGTTCAACCTGGGGCCGCTGCTGACCAGCGCGGGCGTGGCGGGCGTGGCGATCGGGCTGGCGGCGCAGAACATCGTGAAGGACTGCTTCAACGGCTTTCTGATCCTGATCGAGGACCAGTACAACGTGGGCGACGTGGTGACGGTTGCCGGCGTCAGCGGCACGGTGGAAACGATGACGCTGCGGCGGACGCAGATACGGGGCGGAGATGGGACGCTGTACATCGTTCCCAACTCCCAGATCACGACGGTAGCGAACCTGGTGCGGGATTATTCGCTGGCGACGATCAACGTGTCGGTGGACTTCTCGGCGAATCCGGATGCAGTGATGCAGGTGCTGAAGGACGCGGCGATGAGCGTGCGCAACGATCCGACGTACAGCAACGTGTATCTGGCCGACCCGGTGCTGCTGGGGGTGGACGCGATCAAGGGATCGCAGGTGATCTATCCGGTGCAGCTGAAGACGAAGGCGAACCAGCAGTGGGCGGCGCAGCGGGAGACGCAGCGGCGAATCCGGCTGGCGCTGGAGAAGCACGGGATGCTGCCGGGGGATCCGATGCGAGTGTACACCAGCGACAGCATTCAGCACTCAGCGGCCGGCGTTCCGACAATCGCGCCTGCGGGTGGACACGCGCATGAGGCGGCGCCGGTGAAAGATCCGACGACGATCAAGCCGGCTGACGGAAATCCGCTGACGGGGGAGTGAAGGCATTCAGCTGCGGGTGATCGCGGACTGACAAACAGAGGCGGCAGGCTGGCGCGGGGTGCGATCCGGTGGCATTTCGGCCTGATGGATGGCTGCGACGAGTCTCGGCTCGAGCTGCAGCGGGCGCTGGAAGGCGCGCCACAAAGCGGAGCGGCGCCGGCGGCTGGGCGCAAAGACGGACGAGAGCACTCGACACCTCTGCAAGGCAAAATAGGGGCGAAGGTGACGCTGCACCAGCCTCCGCCCGCAATATGCCCTTCAGATGAGGTATCGGCGGGCCTGAGAGAAGGATCAGCGAGCGTGCGCGGGGATTTCCTCGAAGGTGAGGTTGCGCGCGGAGCTGCTCGTTTCATCACGCCACTTCTCGAACAGCCGGCCGTAGCTGAGGGTGAGAAATTCGCCGGATTCGACGCCGAGTTTGAGCCCGGTTGCGTCGATCCACTCCGGCGGGCCTTCGAGCTCAGCGTAGATGCCGACGGGGGTTTCGTCGAGGACGCAGTGGCCGGTGGAGTCGGCGAATTCGGTCCGCCACTTTTCGTAGACGAAGGCCGGCTGGAAGCCGAGCTGCGTGAAGATGTGCCCGATCGCCTCGCCGTCCTGCACCTGGGTTTCGGTCTCGTCGCGGTGCTTGTGGGTGGCGGCGGGGTCGTGGTTTTGCGGGAGACACTTATACGTGACCACCCAGCGGTCGCCGTATCGCCGCACGCGGAGGATGGCGGTTTGCGCGCGGAGGCGGCGATCGGGCGTGTCGTAGAGAATGTTGCGCTCGAAGGTGCGCTCGGTTTCGAGATGGAAGCCGGCGTCGCGGAGGCGGCGAGTGAAGGCCTCGGGATCGGCGACGCGGAACTTGACTTCGACTTCGGTGGGCATAAATACAGGGTATAGGGAATAGGGTTTAGGGTTTAGGAATGGAGACGCTGAGGCTCAAGGTCAATGCTGCGGATCTGGAGAGCGAGACTTCGCGCCGAGCCATTGCGGAGGCCGCGAAAATTCTGCGTGCAGGCGGGACCGTCGCGTTTCCCACGGAGACGGTGTACGGATTGGGGGCGAATGCGTTCGACGCCGAGGCGGTGAAGAAGATTTTCGCGGCGAAGGAGCGGCCGAGTTGGGATCCGCTGATCGTGCACATTGAGGATCGGGCGATGCTGGAGATGGTGGCGGCGGAGGTTGACCAGGATGCGCATCGGCTGATGGAGGCGTTCTGGCCTGGACCGTTGACGCTGCTGCTGGCAAAAAGTCCGAGGATTGCGGAGCGGGGTGACGGCGGGGCTGGCGCGAGTGGGAGTGCGGATGCCGGCGCATCCTGTGGCGCGGGCACTGCTGCTGGCGGCAGGGGTTCCGGTGGCGGCTCCGAGCGCGAACCGGTTCGGACGCATCAGTCCGACCACGGCAGAGCATGTGGCGGAGGATCTGGCTGGGCGCATCGACGCCATTCTGGATGGCGGGGAGACGACGCACGGCGTCGAGTCGACGGTGGTGGAGGTGCGTGCGGACCGATGCGTGATCTATCGGCCGGGGGTGATCACGCGGGAGCAGATCGCGGCAGTGACGGCGGGAGAGGTGTCGTCGCGACAGGAACTGCGGGAGGACGACCCTGCGCAGGCCGCGCCATCCCCGGGCATGGGCGAGCGGCACTATGCGCCGCGGGCCCGGCTGGTGCTGGTGGAGGGTGAGGGAGCGGCGCAGAGGGAGCAGTTTGCGCAGGCCGTGCGGCGGTGCGAGGAGGCCGGGGGCGCGATCGGAGTGATGCTGCCGGATTCGTTTCGCGATGCGGTGGCGGGGCGTTGGGTGCAGGCGTATCGGTGGGGACGATGGGGCGATGCGGAAGAACTGGCGCAGCGGCTCTATGCGGGCTTAAGGGAACTGGATGCGGCGGGGGTGACGGCGATTGTGTGTCCGATGCCGCGGGCCGAGGGGATTGGGGTGGCGGTGCGGGACCGGCTGTTGAGAGCAGGGAATAGGGATTATCGGGAATAACAACTGCGTCGGGCCCTTACAGCGGCGCGTTTTCTCCGGCTTTGTACAGGTACTTGATGCTCGACTTAAAAATGAGAATCCGAGCGCCGGAGTCGTTGCGGCTGTTGCCGCGTAAGTACGAAAAGGCAGAGCCGGTACTGCGCACTTTGATCACGCTGCGGTCGTACCACTCAATGCAGCCTTCAATCTTCTCGTTGTCGTCGAGGATGAAGACCATGGGGGTCTTGGTCTGCAGCTGCTTCTGCAGGTAGAAGGTTTCGGCGTGCGAGGCTTCCTGGATGGCGGTAGCGCGCGGCGCGGACGAGGGCACGATGAGCGTCGGTTCCTGGTCGCGGCGGAAGCGACGGGCATTGCGTGCGTTCTCCGGCAGCTTAGGCCGGATGAGTTTGCGGGGGCCGATGACGTCGAGGTCGACGGTCTTGTTCGATGGGGCAGGCGATGGCGCCGGCACCGGAACCGGGCCGGGGATGGGCGCAGCGGCGAGCGCGTTCGATCCTCGTTGTGCGGGAGGCTTAACAGCTTGCGGGCGCAGAGTCCGCACAGTCGAGGCAGGCAACTGGGGCATTCCCATAATCCTTTACGGACAAGATGTTCCTATGTGATGCGGAAAACCGGGGCTGCGTCGCACAGGCTGAACGATGACTGAGGAAATGATGATGAAATCGTAACCTGGTTGGGGTGTGGGAATCCACCCGAGGGTACAGGGGACAGGGTGCTGGCGCAGGATGACGCCCTGGGACAGCCAGTAGCCAATAGCCAATAGCCAATAGGCACGGTGCCCTATGACGACAGCTGGGCGGCGAAGCTGTCGAGGGTGAGGGAGCGAAGCAGGTTGCGGCGCATGCCGGATTCGACCTGGCGGAGGCCGCGAGCGGCGGATTCGATCCAGTCGAAGGTGACCCCGGTCGCCATCGCGCCGAGTTCGCGCTGGAGGTCGATGTTGCGGACCAACTGCGGCGTTTCCGATTTGAGGAGAAGCAGGTCCTCGAGGATGGAGGAGGCGGCGCGGAGGAGGGCTTCGGTTTTTTCCTGGCCTTCGGCTCCGGCACGGTAGGTTTCGGTGACGTGGAAGAGGTCGGACGCGTCGTTTTGGCCCATAGCATTGCGCAAAAGGACGAGGGCGTCGGCGCGGGCGGCGAGGTATGCGGAAAGATCGAACCCCAGGGCGCGGCCGATGGCCCCTTCGGCGAGGCGGGCGATGAGGGCGCGCTCGGCGGGCTTGAGATCGCGGCGGCGTTCGGCGAGGAGCTTCTCGATCTGATCCGTCGGGATGGCGCCGAGGCGGAAGATGCCGGCGCGGGAGCGGATGGTGGGGAGCAGTTCGCCGGGATTTTCGGCGAGAAGAATGATGGTGGCGTACGCGGGCGGCTCTTCGAGGACTTTGAGGAGGGCGTTGGCGGCTTCCTTCATGAAGGCGGCGCAGGTGAAGATGTAGAAGGAGCGGCGGGCCTCGGCGGGGACGCGGTAGATTTCGCGGGTGAGGACGCGGACCTGGCCGATTTTGATGAGGAGCTGCGGCGGGTCGGGCGGGATGACGAGGACGTCGGGGTGGGTCTGGATGAGGATCCTCGTGTCGCGCTTGTCCACGTCGCGGAGGTCGTCGCGGGCACTGACGGCCTCAGCGCAGCGGGCGTCGAGGTCGAGGGCCTGGCCGATCCTTTGACAATTGGTGCAGACGCCGCAGAAGTCGGGGAGGCCGTCAGGGCCTGGAGGTCGGTGGCGTGAGGCAGTTGGCGGCCTGGGCGAGCATGATGGCGAGGGTGTATTTGCCGGCGCCGCGGGGGCCGGTGAGGATCAGCGAGTGCGGGAGGCGTCCAGCGGCGAGGGCTTCGCGCAGGTGGCGGACCGTGGGTTCGTTGCCGAGGAACGACGAAAAAGACACCCCATCAGCGTACAGCGTTCAGGCAGAAGCCAGAAGCAGGATGCAGAATCGGACGCGCTTTGCGCGTCTTCCCACATCCCCGACAGCAGGGATGTGGGGCACCCGGATCACGGCTAGACCACTGAGTTCGAGCGGATCACCTCTTTGTAGAAGTCATACGACATCTTCGGCGTGCGCTTCTGGGTTTCGAAGTCGACATACGTAATGCCGAAGCGCTTCGAGTAGCCCGAGGCCCACTCGTAGTTGTCGAGCAGGCTCCAGAGAAAGTAGCCGTGGAGGGGCACGCCTTCCCCGGCCGCGCGCTGCAACTGGGTGAGGTAGTTGCGCAGGTAGAGAACGCGGTCCGAGTCGAGGACCTGGCCGGCAGGATTCGGAGCCTCCGGCCGAAGCACGTCGTCAGAGGAGCAGCCGTTCTCGGTGATGTAGAGAGACTTGACGCCCCAGATCGTCGAGACCAGCTTCGGGGTCCAGTAGACCGCGTGCGGGTTGAAGAAAATCCAGTCCGAGGCCATGTGCGGGTAGCTGGTGGGGCGGTCGACCATCTGATAGCCGGGCGCGGCGTCGGAGGGAACGGCTTCGCGCGTGGTGTAGATGTTGATGCCGAGGAAGTCGATCGGCGAGGAGATGGTCTTCATCTCCTCGGGAGTAAAGACGGGCGCGTCGGGGCCGAGGGACTGGAGGTAGTAGTCGGTGTAGCGGCCTTCGAAGATCGCGGTGATGTGCCACGCGTTCTCTTCGCGGAGGCCGATTTCGGCGGCGCGGATGTGGGCGGCGTCCTCGATGGCCGGCATGACGCCGCTCATGTCCTCCGCCAGGCCGACCTGGAGGGGACGCGCGGCGCCGGCGCGAACCGCCTGGACGGCGAGCCCGTGGGCGTAGACCGCGTTGTGGCGGGTCTGCATCCATTCCTTGCGCGGTAGTTTGCGGCCGGGGGCAAACTCGCCGGATCCATACCCGGCGTCAATGTAGGAGCCGAATTCGTTGATGGTCATCCAGTGGCGGATGCGGTCGGAGAGCTGGCTGGCGGTGTAGTGCGCGTAGTCGGCGAAGGCCTGGGCGGTGGCGCGGTTGGTCCAGCCCCCTTTGTCTTCGAGCGCCTGGGGGAGATCCCAGTGGAAGAGGGTGCAGAAGGGCTCGATGTTGGCTTCGTGCAGCGCGTCGAGGAGGCGCTTGTAGAAGTCGAGGCCTTTGGGGTTGGGGGTGCCGATGCCTTCGGGGAAGACGCGCGGCCAGGCGATGGAGAAGCGGAAGCCGCGGACGCCGAGGTCCTTCATGATGGCGACGTCTTCTTTGTAGTGATGGTAGAAGTCGTCGGCGACATCGCCAGTCTGGCCCTGATACGTCTTGCCGGGCGTGTGGGAGAAGGTGTCCCAGACGGATGCACCGCGGCCATCCTCGTGAACGGCGCCTTCGACCTGATAGGCAGCCGTGGCCGTGCCCCAGATAAAGTTCTGCGGAAAACGGTGGGGGTTGGGCGAGGCGACGGCGGGGAGTGAGTCGACGGCGGCGCGGGCCAGGGGCGAAAGGGCGGGGGCGGCGGCGAGGGTGGCAGCGGACTTCAGGAACGAGCGGCGTTGCATAGGATGCCTCGTGGGAGATGGCATCCAGAGTATCAGCTGAAACGTTTAAGTGCGAAGGATTTTTGACGAAATAGTCCTGGCCTGCGGTACTCACGTACGCAAAAAGTGTTCAGAAGTTACCCTCCGGATTGTTCGCTCATTTCGGCAGCTCTTTCTTGCCTGTGATCGTGAAGGTGGCGGTCTGCATGGACGCTGACGTTCCCGGCTGTCCGCCGCCGACCGAAACCGTGTATTCGCCGGGGAGGATGACGCGGTTGCCCTGCTCATCGACTTGGGCGATGGCGCGCGGCTCAAGGGTGAGGCCGACGTGGGTGGTCGCGCCGGCGTCGAGGTGGACGCGCGTGAAGGCGGCCAGCTCGTGGATCGGCGTCTCGTAGCCACGCGGTTGCGTGAGATAAACCTCGACGACTTCGTCGCCGGCAGCCGAGCCGGTGTTCTTCACGTCGGCTTCAATCTGGACCGGCTGGCCGGCTTCGACTTCGTGCGGGGCTTTCACATCGCTGAAGGCGAAGGTGGTGTAGCTGAGCCCGTAGCCGAAGGGGTAGAGCGGCTTGTCGGTGAAGTAGCGGTAGGTGCGGCCTTTCATGGAGTAGTCGGCGAAGGGTGGGATCTGGCTGTCGGACGCGTAGAAGGTGAGGGGCAGACGGCCGCCGGGGTCGTTGTCGCCGGCGAGGGTTTCGGCAATGGCGGTGCCGCCTTCTTCGCCCGGATACCAGGCTTCGAGGATGGCGTTAGCGTGTTGCTGTGCCCAGTCGACGGCGAGCGCGCTGCCGTTTTGCAGGACCACGATGAGCGGCTTGCCGGTCGCTGCTGCGGCTTTGAGTAAGTCTTCCTGTGCGGCGGGCAGATTGATGGAAGTGCGGTCGCCGCCCGAGAAGCCTTCGAGGTGGACGGGCATTTCCTCACCCTCTAAATTCGGCGAGAGGCCGACGCAAGCGATGACGACGTCGGCGTTTTTAGCGGCTTCGACGGCCTGGTTGCGGAGAGCGTCGGCGGGCGCCTGCCAGGTGAGGTCGATGCCGGCGGTACCGGTGCCGTGAAGGTAGTCGAGCCGGATCTTGTGAGGATTTGTATCCGTGAAGTGCACAGAAGCCTCGTAGACCGCGCCGCGTTCGCCGGAAATGTGGCTGCTGCTCGCGACGATGAGCTTGCCGTCGAGGTAGAGCTGGAAGCCCTCGGCGTTTTCGCAGGCATAGCAATAGTTGATGTGGACGCCGAGCTTGTAATCGCCCGGGGCGGGCGGGACAAAGGAACCGGTCCAGCGGACAGAGTAGTTGTTGCGCTCGAGGCCGGCGACGGGGACGACCTTATCCCAGTTGAAGTTGATGTTGCGGTCGGTGCGAGTGAGGACGGGCTTGCCGCTGAAGTCGGGCGTGGCGAAGTACTGGCCGGTGAGGCCATCTCCATCGCCGTCGAAGGTGTGCAGCGCGGTGTGCTCGATGGGCATGGCATAACCCTCGACCAGCGTCGAGCCCTGGGCGTACGCGACATGTGCGGACGAGAAACGCTTCTCGATGCCGTTGAGCGGGTAGACAGGGTTGGGTGGCGGGCCGTTGTAGTTACCCTGCAGGGACTGAACGTATTCGGCGGTGGGTCCGATCACCGCAATGTTCGCGATCGACGATTTGAGCGGCAGGATGTGATCTTCGTTCTTGAGCAAGACCATGGATTCGCGCGCGGCCTGGAGCGAGAGCTGACGATGCTCGGGCGAGTTGACTTCGCTGAACGAGATCTTGCCATAGGCGTAGCTGTTCAGCGGATCGAACATGCCAAGTGCGAAGCGGGCGCGGAAAAGGCGGTGGAGGGCGGTGTCAATTTCGGATTCCTGAATCAGGCCCTGGTGCACCGCGTCCACGAGAGAGGGGAAGGCCTGGCCCTTCATGTAGCCGCATTCGAGGTCGGTGCCGGCTTTGACGGCGTCGGCTGCGGCGTGCGGCATATCGGGCGCGTAGTGGTGGCCGGTGAAGACGTCGGCCACGGCGGCGCAATCGGAGACGACGTAGCCGTCGAAGTCCCAGGCGTTGCGGAGGTGATCGCGCAGCAGCATGGTGTTGGCGCAAGCCGGCGCGCCGTCGATGGCGTTGTAGGCGCACATCACGGACTGAGCGTGGGCTTCGCTAACGGCGGCGCGGAAGGCGGGCAGGTAGGTGTCTTCGAGGTCGTGCGCGGAGACGTCGACGTTGGCCTGGTGGCGGGTGAGCTCGGGTCCGGAGTGCACGGCGTAGTGCTTCGGTGTGGAGACGACGCGCGGGTGGTGCGGGTCGTCTCCCTGCATGCCGGTGACGAAGGCGACGGCCATGCGGCCGGTGAGAAAGGGATCCTCGCCGTAAGTTTCCTGGCCACGGCCCCAGCGAGGATCGCGAAAGATATTGATGTTGGGCGCCCAGAAGGTGAGCCCGAAGAATTGTTCATGCTGGTTGTTACGAATAGCCTCGTCGTATTTGGCGCGGGCTTCGGTGGAGATGGTCTGGCCCATGATGTGGACCAGTTGCGTGTCAAAAGTGGCGGCCATGCCGATGACCTGGGGGAAATTGGTGGCGTATCCGGCGAAGGCGACGCCGTGGAGGCCTTCATTCCACCAGTCGTATTTGGGCACGCCGAGACGCGGGATGGCAGGGGCGTGGTCGCGCATCTGCTGAACCTTTTCGTCGAGGGTCATCTTCGAAACAAGGGCCTCGACGCGCTGATCGATGGGAAGCGAGGTGTTGAGCCAGGGCTGGTCTGAGGGCTGCTGGGAGCGGGCGGCCGAGGGGATCAGGAGAAGAGAAGCAAGGACCGAGAGAACGGCAAGGGACGTAGGCGTGCGCGACATAACGGGACCTCGGAAAAGGTTTTCTGCGAAGCGACAGTATAGGCCCTCGAACCGGGCACCGGGCACCGGGCATCGGAGCTTTCGGATTTACGCGCTGGCGTAGATACTTGCAGGAAACCCTGAGGAGGTGCGGTGGGCGGGTCGGCAACAGCTGCGGTTTTGGGAAAGGTGGGTCTGCCTGCGCCGGTGCGCGACCTGGCGGCGCGGACCTGGGATGTGGTGGTGGTGGGCGCGGGGCACAATGGCCTGGCGTGCGCGGCGTATCTGGCGCGGGCGGGCAAGCAGGTGCTGGTGCTGGAGAGCCGGGAGCGCGTCGGGGGCGCGTGCACAATCGAAGAGCCGTTTCCGGAGACGCACCCGGATGTGCGCATGTCGCCGTGCGCGTACCTGGCGGGGCTGCTGCATCCGCTGGTGGTGGAGGAACTGGGATTGCCGGCGCGGGGCTTCCACTGGACGCCGGCGGTGAATGGGCTGTTCGTGCCGTTTCTCGATGGCAGCAGCGTGCAGCTGTGGGATGACGACGACAAGTGCGAAGCCGAGGTGCGGCGGTTTGCGCCGCGTGCGGTCGAGGGGTGGAAGGCGATGAATGCGACGCTTGGGCGGCTCAGGGACAAGCTGCGGCCCGTTGGGAATGGAGACGCGTGGATTGGGGAGGCGCCGACGGCGGGAGAGATCGAGGATCGGCTCGCCGGCGATGAGGAGGCGCGCAAGCTGCTGTACGACTGGTCGATGGCCGAGTTCGTAGAGCACTATTTGTGCGATGAACGGTTACAAACTGCGTATCTGGGGCAGGGAGTGATTGGGACCAACGCGAGCCCGTTCGATAGAGGGACGGCGTCCATCCGGTTTCATCACGCGTCGGGACGGCTGGGCGGGATGCCGGGGATGTGGGGGTATGTGAAGGGCGGCATGGGGATGGTGTCGTTCTACTTCTGCGACGCGGCGCGGGAGGCGGGCGCGGTGGTGGCGAGCAGCGTGCACGTGGCGCAGATCGTGCCTGGAGAGGGTGTGCGGCTGGAGGGTGGCGAGCGGATTGCGGCAAAGGTAGTGGTGTCGAATGCCGATCCGCGGGTAACGCTGCGACTGCTGGGAGGCGCGGTCGATGCGAGGTGGAAGGCGCGGGTGGAGGAGATTCCCATCGAAGGCTGCACGGTGAAACTGAATGTGCTGTTGCGGGAGCTGCCGAATTTCGTAACAAGGCCAGGCACAAATGAGCCGCACCACTACGGACAGATCAACGCGCCGCTGACGCAGGAAGAGTGGGGGGCGGGATTCGCGACGGCGAAGCGGGGCGAGCTGGGCGAGGCGCTGTGGTGTGAGCTGTATTTCCAGAGCGTGCACGATCGCAGCGTAGTGCCGGAGGGACTGCACACGATGAGCGTGTTCGCACAATATGTGCCATACACGTTTACAAATGGCAGCTGGGAATCGCGCCGCGACGAGGTGCGGCGGCTGGCGCTGCGGTCGCTGGGGCGATTCTGCTCCAACATGGATACCGCCGTCGTGGAGGCGCAGGTGCTGGGGCCTCCGGATATTGAGGAGAAGGTGGGGCTGACGGGCGGACATATTTTCCAGGGTGAGTGTCTGCCGCCTTACATGTGGTCGCGGCGGCTGACCTCGCGGACGCCGATGGAGGGCGTGTATTTGTGCGGGGCGTGCACGCATCCGGGGGGCAGCGTGATTGGGGTGAACGGGCGCAACGCGGCGATGGCGGTGCTGAAGGACTGGGAGACCAGCGCGCGTGGGTGAAGCGCCTGTCGTGATTGGGGCGGTTGCCGCGCAGCCGCGGTTGAAGCGGGCGCTGCGGTTTCGCGACCTGGCGTTGTTCTATATTGCCACCGGGCTGAGTGTGCGCTGGGTGGCGACCGCGGCCGCCGCGGGACCGTCGGCGCTGGTGGTGTGGGTGTTCGCACTGCTCGGTTTTTTTGTGCCGCTCGCCGGCACCGTGATGGAGTTGTCGTCGCGCTATCCGCAGGAGGGCGGGCTCTACGTGTGGACGCGGGAGGCGTTCGGAGATTCGGCGGGTTTTTTGAGCTCGTGGATGTACTGGATGTCGAACCTGCCGTACTTCGCGTCTTTTCTTTATTTCGGGGCGGGAGCGGTGCTGTTCATTGCGGGGGAGCGGGGGCGGGAGTGGTCGGCGAGCCCGGCCTGGTTCATGACGTTCGCGGTGGTGTGGCTCGCGATCATCACGGCGGTGAACATCCTTGGGCTGGAGGAAGGGAAGTGGCTGAACAACATTGGATCGATCGGGGGCTGGCTGCCAATTCTGATTCTGGTGGTACTGGCGGCCGTATCGGCGCGACGGTTTGGTGTAGCGACCCATTTCGATGCGACGACGATGATGCCGCACTGGTCGCTGAAGAATGCTGTTTTCTGGTCGACGATCTTTTTCGCGTTTGCGGGATGTGAGAGCGGGTCGTTCATGGGCGAGGAGATCGAGAACCCGCGCAGGACGATTCCATGGGCGCTGCTGGTTGGCGGTACGGTGATGACGCTGGGATATTTCGGGGGCACGGCCGCGCTGCTGACGGCGCTGCCGCCGGATGCGGTGTCGGGCGTGGACGGATTCATGCGCGGCATGGCGGTGCTGTGCGTGCGGCTGCATGTGGGGTGGATGGTGGCGCTGATGGCGGGGCTGATGGCTCTGAACGCGATCGGAGGGACGGCGTCATTTTTGTCTTCAACATCGCGACTGCCTTTTGTAGCAGGCATCGATCGTTATTTGCCGCCGGTGTTCGGCAGCGTGCATCCGCGGTTTCGCACCCCGTGGGTGGCGATTGCGATCTACGGCTTCGCAGGAATGGTGGTGGCGGCGCTGGGCCAGGCAGGGACGACCGTGCGCGGCGCCTATGACGTGCTGGTGAGCATGGGCATCATCAATTACTTTCTGCCCTACCTCTGGATGTTTGCCGCGATGGCGAAGCTGCAGGGGCGGGCGGCGGGGCCTGAGGTGCGGCGCGTTCCCGGCGGGCGCCCGGTAGCGGTGTTGCTGGCGGTGGTGGGATTTGTATCCACGGCGGTGACAATTGTGTTGTCGGTGATTCCAGCGGATGAGGAACCGAACAAGCCGCTGGCAATCGCGAAGGTGCTGGTGTCCACAATAGTGCTGATTGCGGCGGGGGCGGTGACCTTCTGGGTGGGAAAACGCAAGCGCTCAGCGCTCGGCGTTCAGCGTTCGGAAAGTGCTTAAGCAGTCGGCGGTCAGAAATTAGCAACCGCACATCTCAGGCCGCCTTTTTCTTCTCGGCCTTGTTTTTCTTTCTCGATGCGTTCGTGGAGGAGTTCTTTGGCGTGTTAGAGGGTGCGGCGGCGGGAGGCGCTGAGGCCTTTGCCGGCGCGGTTGATGAAGTAGATGAGCATGCGCATGCCGGAGCCCGGCCCCTTCGGGGAGACCTTCTTCGAGGCCAGCGAGCGCGCGATAACCGGCGCGGATTGGGTGAAGAGATCTTTGGGCGGGTGCGTGGAATCGGTGGTGACGTGCTTCACCCAGCGCTTATTCCGGGCAGTCTTTCCTTTGTTCCCAGTCGACTTCTTCTGGGTGGTTGCAGATCTTTTGGTCGCCACGGTCAGTGCCTCTTGAAGTACTGCACGGCGCGTTCGTGCTCCTCCGCCTTTTCCTTGCTGGAGAAGGTGCCGAGGTTGCGGCGCTTGCCCGTGGAGGGGTTCTTCTTGCGCGAGTAGAGGCGGTATTCGCCGGATTTGAGTTTGCGAATCATAAGAGAAGAGATGCCGCGTGGGCTGAGCGCAGTTGTCAGCGGTCGGCAGTCGGCGATCGGAGAACTCTGGATCGCGCTGGCACGCGATGCCCACCCTGATTGCGCCAAACTCAGGCGCAATCAGAATGGGGCACCCGGATTATGGGATACCCAAATTTTCAAACGCCGAAAATTTCGCCCTGGCCGTCCACGTCGATCTCTTCGGCGCGGGACACTTTGGGCAGGCCGGGCATGAGCATCATGTTGCCGGCGATCGCAACCACGAAGCCTGCGCCGGCGGAGAGCGAGACATCGTTGATGCTCAGCGTCCAGCTGGTGGGCGCGCCGAGGAGCTTTGGATTATCGCTGAACGAGTACTGAGTCTTCGCGATGCAGACCGGCAGACCTGAGTAGCCCCAGCCAACGAAGCGATCGAGTTTCGTGCGCGCGGCGTCGCTGAAAGACACCCCGTCGGCGCCATAGATCTGGGTTGCGACTATGTGGATCTTGTCCTCGTACGAGTCCGAGAGTTCGTAGATGGTGTGCACCGCGGCATTGGGATTGCGGTCGATGAGGTCGACGAGGGCGCGGGCCAGGGCTTCCGAACCTTCGCCGCCCCTGGTGAAGGGTTCAGTGAGGGCGGTGGCGACGCCGAGAGTGCCGCAGAAGGCGCGGAGCTGGGCGAGTTCCTGGTCGGTGTCGTGGGGGAAGCGATTGATGGCGACCAGGGTCGGCAGGCCGAAGCGCTGGAGATTCTGAACATGGCGGGCGAGGTTGGGGAAGCCTCTCGCGAGCTCGCCTTCGCCCTGATTGCGCAGACTCTGCACGGTAGTGACGAGGACGGCAGCCGAGGGGCTGGTGCCGGATACGCCCATGACGATGTCGATGTACTTCTCGGCGCCGAGGTCGGCGGCAAAGCCGACTTCGTTGACGACGTAGTCGGCGAGGCGGAGGCCCATTTGCTGGGCGATGATGCTGGAGGTGCCGTGAGCGATGTTGCCAAAGGGGCCGGCGTGGACCAGCGCGGGGGTGCCTTCGGTGGTCTGGACGAGATTGGGCTCGATCGCGTCGGCGAGCAGAGCCATCATGGCGCCGGTTGCATGCAGGTCATCGGCGGTGATGGGCCTGCCGCCGCGGGTGGCGCCGACAACGATGCGGGCGAGACGACGGCGCAGGTCCGTACGATCTTTCGCCAGCGCGAGGATGGCCATGATCTCGGACGCGGCGGTGATCACGAAGCCGGTGCGCCGATTGGCGCCGTCGCGCTTGCCATCGATATCAACAAGAACGCGGCGCAGCGCGCGGTCGTTCATATCCATGGCGCGCGGCCAGGAGATGCTCGCTGGATCGAGGTTGAGGTCGTTGCCGTGGAACAGATGCGCGTCGATCAGCGCGGCGAGAAGGTTGTGCGCGGAGGTGATGGCGTGGAAGTCGCCGGTGAAATGCAGGTTGACCTTCTGGCTGGGCTCGATCTGCGAGAGTCCACCACCGGCGGCGCCGCCTTTCATGCCGAAGACGGGGCCGAGAGAGGGTTCGCGGGAGGTGATGATGGCGCGCCTGCCGATGTGCTCGAGGCCCTGCACCAGTCCGATGGAGGTGACGGTTTTGCCTTCGCCGGAGGCGGTGGGGGTGGTGGCGGTGACGAGGATCAGCTTGCCGAGAGGCGGGCGGACCGGGTCGCGAAGCAGATCGAGGTGGAGTTTGGCGAACCAGGGACCGAGCTGATCGTAGTCGACTTCACGCAGGTTGAGCTTGCGGGCGATGGCGGTGATCGGCAGCAAGGGTGGTTTGGCGGCGGGAATTTCCAGGGTATGCGTCACGGAATATTGTTCAGTGACCGTCGCCGGCGGGGATGTGACGGACCGCACAGGGTTTTTCGAAAGGTCCGGCGGCCGATATAGGACCGTAGTAACCGAACTCCAGCGTCAGGGTGGTAATACCGCCCTGTACCCCCTGGGGGGATCGAGGGTGTCTCCATAGAGCCATTGTTCTGGAGGTAGAACCGGGAGAAGATTCTGCGCATGGCATTTGCAGAAGGGCAGCGCGTTCGCGTCAAGGCCGGGGAGAGCAGCGGGACGGTTGCGAGAAAGCTGACTTTTTTCCAGGATATGTATGTGGTTCTGCTGGACGGGAATCACACGCCCCCGAGGAAGCTGGCGCACGAGTCGGATCTGGAGCTGGTGCTTCGGGCCGACGAACGGCAGAGCGCGTAAAGCGGCGTTCAGTAGTCCGTTCGGCGCTCAATTTGTCGCGAGCGCGGTTCAGGATTCCCGCACACCCGGCACCGACGCCCGTGCCTCGGCGGGTTTGGTGGTGATCAACAGCGTCGCCGATGTCAGATCGGCTCCCTCCCAACCATCTTTCGAGGCAACGATGTGAATTGCTCCCGGGCGCTTCGTGCTCTGGATGATGACCTGGGCGAGACCGTTGAAGAGGGAGCGTTTCGGCGCCTTGTCGCTCTCCTGGCAGTTGGGATCGCCATTGCCCACGCCGATCAGCTTTCCGGGTCCTGAAATCGTGAACGCGATTTTGTTGTTTGCAATGGGGACGGGACGACCCTCCTTGTCGAGCGCCTCCACCTTGAGCATCGCGATGTCCTCGCCATCGGCACTGATTTCGGTACGGTCGGCAGTGAGGCGAATGGAAGCGGCGGCTCCCGTTGTCTCGCGTTTCTCCGTAAGAACGACCTTTCCGTCTTTGAAACCACGTGCCTCGATCGCGCCCGGCTCATATTTCGCGTTCCACTGCACGTGTCCGAGGTGGGGAACCTTCTGGCGGCCAAGACTGGTGCCGTTGACCAGCAGCTCCACTTCTTCGAGGTTCGAATACACCCAGACCGGAATCTCGTCGCCTTCTCGTCCATGCCAGTTCCAGTGCGGAAACATGTGCAGCGAGGGCTCCTTCCGCCACCACGCTTTGTAGTAGTAGAAGTAGTCCTTCGGGAAACCGCACATGTCGACGATGCCGAACTGGGAGTTGATCGACGGCCACCCGTAGGGAGTGGGTTCGCCGCGATAGTCGAAGCCGGTCCAGGCGAAACCCCCAGCTTCCCACTCGCGCGTGCCGTAGAAGGTCCACCATTCTTCCGGCGTCTCACCCCATGGCACGACGCCGTCGTAGGAGTTCACGGTGTTGCGCAATGGATCAGTAGCATACTCACCGCGCGTGCTGATGGCACTCGAGGTTTCCGATCCGTAAACGGGGCGCTTCGGATATTGTTTGTGGAATCCATCGGGGAATTTCAGGTTGTAGTTGAACCCGATGATGTCGAGTGCATCGGAGTCGCCCTTTTGGTTGTCGCCATTGACCGCGGCGGAGACCACGCGCGTTCGGTCCAGTTCATGGCAGCGCTGCACCATGCTGGCTGCGATGCGGGCGCCTTGCTCGGCCATGGGGCCCTGGAGAAGGAACTCTTCGTTGCCGACGGACCAGAGGATGATCGAAGGAGAATTGCGATACCGTTTGATCATCGTTTCCAGCTGGGCCATCCCTTCAGGATTCGAACTCATCTGGCGCGTCTCGCACATCATCATGACGCCCATGCGGTCGCAGGCGTCCACCCATTCCGGGGTGGGCATGTTGTGCGAGGTCCGCACCGCGTTGCATCCCATCTCGCGCAGCACGCCGAGCCGGAACGACTGTAGCCGGTCAGGCAGGGCCGCGCCCACGCCGGCGTGGTCCTGGTGATTGCACGTGCCCTGGATCTTAAGTGACTGGCCGTTGAGGAAGAATCCTTTTTCCGCGTCGAAGAGCGCCGTGCGAATGCCGAAAGTGATGCGCTCCGCATCGCGCACCTTGCCGTCGGACTCGACGGTGACAAGGGCGGAATAGAGATTCGGCTCGTCGACCGACCACAGCGCGGGATTCCTCAGCGCCGCTGAAGCATACGAGAGCGAGCCGTCAATGCCGACTGCCACTGCCAGTTCACCAGCCTCCGCGGTTGCAACTGTCGCGCCCTTCGCATCGAGAATCTTCCAGCTCACTTTGGCGTTCACCGGCTGCTTGCCTTCATTTTGAACAACCGCGGAGAGGGTCAGGTTGGCGTCGCCGGCGTTCATTGTGGAGCTCACGACGCTTTCCCATCGCCCCAGATGAAGCGCGTCCATTTTGGTGAGCCAGACGTGCCGATAGATCCCCGCTCCTTCATAGAACCAGCCGTCGCCAAAGCTGGCATCGACGCGGACGACGATGTAATTCTTTGCGCCGTAGGCAAGAAAGTCGGAGAGATCGAAACGGAAGGGCGCATAGCCGTTGTCGTTGCGGCCGATGAAGCAACCGTTGACGAACACCAGCACGTCGCGGAAGGCGCCATCGAACTCAACCCAGATGCGGCGGCCCGCGTCGCTCGCGGGAATGTCGAATTCGCGCCGGTACCAGCCGACGCTGCTTTCCGGATAGCGGCGGCCGACCGGCTTGTATCCGTGCGGGCGCAGCGAGCTGTCTCCCTCACCGGAATCGTCGTGGACGAACGGCAGTTCGACCGCCCAGTCGTGCGGCAGGTTCAGGGTGCGCCATCCCGAGTCGTCGAAACCAGCCTTGGCGAATTCGAAATCGCCGGTCTTGCTGAAGTCGCTTTGGCCGTAGCCGAATCCGAGGTCCTTCAAAGGATCCGCGCTGTTGCCGAGGGTGAACCTCCATCCGAAATCGAAGAGAAGCTGTTCGCGAGGAGCCACGGCGGGAAGGGCCGCCGCCGACCGCTCAGGCAAATCGTCGCCGAGCAGCGCCGCGGTGCGGGCGAACGCGGTGCGCGTCGCCAGAGTGGAAGCAGAAACAACCAGTCCCGATGACAGCAGATCGCGGCGCGTGATAAACGGCATGGAAACCCCTCGGAAAATCGAGAAGAGACAGGATACGCGCGCGGGTGCCCGCGCGCGGACCGAAATCGGCTGCGCGATCGGTCGTTTGCAGGCGAGACGTCTACGGTTGACCTGCAGGCTGGGGAGGCCGCGGTCCATTGGCGAGCTCCGGCTTGCGGATGCTAACCTTTTTTCAGCGTAACCGCGTGGATGTGGCCCCGTAGCTCAGGCGGATAGAGCAGCAGTTTCCTAAACTGATCTGACGGTGTTTGCACAGAATCGCATCTGCTCGCATGGTGTCAATAACATCTGACATTTAACTGATTTAGCGATGGATGGGGCACCGCATACAGCCGCAATCGCTTGCATGCACAGCAGGCAAGGTGGTCACCAAATTGGTCACCAGAATTGCTCAGACCGTACACGCAGACTCTAGTTCACCGCCAATCTCAATGCCGTCGGTTGCGAGTTCCTCGGACATCAATTCGGACTCCCGCCGACTGAAAAGGATAGGGACTGCGATGAAGCCGATCTGGCGCGCAAGAAAGCCTTTGGGCGATTCATCTGCTCCCAGCGGTATTCTCGACTGTGCGTAGGATTCGCAGAGACCATCAACCTCGATCCGCAGACACTCTTCGCAGAAGAGCCCAGCCAGACAATCGGGTTCCAGAGCGCCGTCCTCGGTTGGGAAACTCTCGAGTGAAATTAACCGAAATGATGGTGGTTTCGAATCGCAACGGAAACAGGTGGTCGCGTCCTCTCGCGTGAAGGTCGTTGCCATAATTCACCTCTTCATTTTAACCGGCAAGGCGCTCGGGGTGATCTGCGTTTGCGAATCGCCTGAGATCTGCAACTGGAATCAAGACCCGGCTGCCGATCCGTTTCGTGGTGAGGGTTCTATTGGCGATTAGGTAGTCGACAGCCCGTTCGCTAATCGACAGCCGAGCCGCTGCCTCGCGACGGCTTACGAGCATCTTTTCATCCGTTCTCACTGGCTTCTTGCCGTAACTGCTTGTGGGGGATTCAAGCATATCGGTCATCTCATGCTCCTGCGGTTGCCCGTTCAGAGGAATTCGTCCCAAGGCAACTCTAAGGTGGGACTCATTCACCATTTGTGGTTTTGCGCACGCTAAATCTGAAATAAAGCCGCCTTCCATTCGCGGAGGCCGTTCCCGTTAGATACCAACCATTCGGCTGTTAACCGAAGGGTTGTAGGTTCGAGTCCTACCTGAGGAGCCAACCACTTCAAAATCAATCACATCGAGATGGCCTCGGTTCGATACACATCGAACTTCGCCGAACTCCGCCAAATTTCGTCGAATCCTTGTCTCATCTTCAAGGAATGGGTTCCCAGAATCGTCTGCGAACCGTTTGTTTTCTTCAGCCTCACTGGCGAGGAATTCACTGTGTCCGCAGCACATCCGGGTCTGTCCGAAGGGTTGTAAGCAAGCACTGGCGAAGCTCAGCTTGGCTTGGCAAGCGGTTGGTATTGGAGTGGCCTATCCCTTTAGCGCCGTTTGTGGATTACAAACCGGAAGTGTCGGTAAACCACGTTGCCTCGAGTTGGGCGGTGTTGGTAACCTTGCTGCTCTTCGCTTTCTGGTTTAACCTTGGCATTCTGCAGAAGTTCCGCAGAAGTGCGGAAAAGTGATCGCCAGGCTTGTGTCTGTTGCTTGAACAGCCCAGGCAGCTCTCGGCGCGGCGTTTCAGGCAATGGCTGAGGCTGTTTTTCGCGAGCGGGTGTTGGCCCGATGAGAGTGATTCCAGATTTGGCGCAGCCTCATCCCGAGTCCGGCACATCTGCGCCGGAGGACAGAGAGCCCCAAACCCTCATCCTCGACGAACTGCGGAACATCCTGGAGAGTCCGTTCTTTCAAAAGTCGCACCGCGGCAGCCAGTTTCTACGGTATGTGGTTGAACGCAAACTGCAAGGACATCCGAAGCAGCTGAAAGAACGGACGATCGGTGTGGATCTCTATCACCGGCGTCCTGACTATGCAACAGGTGACGATCCTGTGGTGCGAGTCCAGGCGGGCGAAGTGCGCCGAAAGCTGGAGCAGTACTACCAGGCAGCCCGTGGCGAGGGAATCGAACCGCCTGTACGCATCGAGCTCCCGATCGGTACGTATTCCCCCATATTTCACCTTGCATCCTCCGAAAATCGACCCGCATCGTCAGATCCTGTGGTTTTCGACACGGCCCCGGACCAGACTCCGGCCGCCCCAGCGGCAATGCAGCGATTCAGACAGACCTGGCTTCTGGCAGCAATCGGTATTGCCCTGCTCGGCGGCGTGTGGCTGATAGCCAGGCTGGAACAGCCGGGAAAGCCACAGGCATCGTTAACCCGCAGGTTTTGGGAGCCCGTTTTTGGCACGCCACAACCAGTGCTGATTTGCCTGGCAAAGGGTGTGACCTACCGGCCGGATGAAAAGCTGTACAACCTGTACTCTCAAAATCATCCTGGAGCCTTCCACACGGAGGTGGAGCGATCCAACGACCCCCTTTCACTGGATCCTCGCCAGCCAATTTTGTGGGGCGATATGGATCTTTACGACGACTACGGTGTTGCGGGAGGAGATGTATCCACGGCACTGCGAGTCTCTGAATATCTGGGAAGTATAGGGAAGCCACTCCAGGTGCGGATCGGGAGCAACTACTCTTTTGAAGACCTCAGACACTCCCCTGCGGTCGTGATCGGTGCCTTTAATAACAAGTGGACAATGGATCTCACATCGGGCCTGCGCTTCGCATTCGTGGAACTGCCTGGCAGGGGTCTGGAGATTCGCGAAACGATCCCAGACGGACGGGAGTGGCGCGGATCGTCGGTTTCGGGGCCCGGTGCTCTGGGGACAGATTATGCCGTTGTTACGCGGCTCCTGGACTCGAAGACCGGTCAGTTCATTGTTACCGCTGCTGGCATCACCGGAAGTGGGACGGAAGCGGCTGGCGAACTTGCGACCAGGCCGGAGTATCTGGAACAGGTGTTGCGCAGCGCGCCGGCCAACTGGGAGAAGGGGAACGTGCAGATCGTTCTGCAAACATCGGTCACAGATCGCGTGTCGGGACCACCCCGCGCCGTGGCGACCTACTACTGGGAGAATATGTAACACATGCTCGTCAGCAGAGACTCAGACTTAGTCCGATAAGTGCGAAATCCTAATGTTGCGTCCTGAGCTCTGTTCCGGCGGTTCCTTTGCTTCGACTGCATGGCTTGCCGCCACATAACTCTTCGGTAATACCAGCGCCTTCAGTGATCATATAAACGCGATCCGTTGCAGGCAGCCTGACCGTTTCCTTCCTGCCGGACGGCCAGTGAATTTCGACGCTGCCGGGATCGGTTGACTCTCCCAGGCCAAAGTGCATGCGGCGGTCGTTGGAACCGATGTAGCTGCCGCTGGACAGAATATCTCGTCGCTGACGCATTCCGTTCGCAACCAGATATGCAGTGGCACACGTGGCATCGCGGGGACTCTTCGCTCCTCCCACCAGCCCAATCTCCACCCAATGATTATGGTCCGGGTTCACATTGCGCAGAAGTACCGGTGCGCCGTCGATGGGATTAATCACCACGTCGATTTTGCCGTCATTGAAGAGATCGCCAAATGCGGCGCCGCGCCCTGGCGTGATGATCGCCAGACCGGTCCCGGTGACAGCTGGTACGTAATCGAACCTGCGACCCTTTCCACCGCGATCCGGCACGTTATGGAAGAGCAGCGGCCGCTGCGCAAAAGTCGTACCCCAGTCATGCTGATCCACCTGGGGATACACATGACCGTTGACCATAAAAAGATCCAGCCAGCCATCGTTGTCGTAATCGATGAATCCATCGCCCCATCCAACAAACGGAATGCTCGTCTGTGCGATCCCGGCACTGTAGCTGGCATCGGTAAAGTTCGCATCACCGTCGTTGTGAAACAGGACTTTGTAGTCGTCACCGAAATCGGTGATAAAAAAGTCGACCAGACCGTTGTTCTCGTAGTCTCCTGCGGTTATGCCCATGGATGCGATCTCGCGCCCATCCTTGTTAAGAGCAAAACCTGATACATAGCTTTGATCCTCAAAGGTCCCGTTACCTTTGTTGCGGTAGAAATAATTCGGCTCAGAGTCATTGCCGACAAAAAGATCGGGGCGTCCATTTCCATCGAGAGAAATGAAGATCGCGGTGAAACCATAGAAAGGACCCTTATCGACGACGCCGGCTTTTTCCGTGACATCGGTGAAAGTACCATCACCGTTGTTGTGAAACAGATGGTCAGGTTCCCCTGGCAGCCCACGGGGCCCACAGTTGACTGGAACCCCGCGGTACAGGCATGCCGCATTGGAAGCATCCATTGCGAGAGTCTCGGCCAGTTTACGGTCGTAATGCACATAACCCGTCACGTACAGATCCAGTCTGCCATCGCCGTCATAGTCTCCCCACGCTGAGCCTGTGGACCAGTTGCCAAGAGCAACGCCGGCTTTCTCAGCCATATCTGTGAATGTACCGTCGTGGTTGTTATGGTAAAGACGATTCTTGCCAAAGTTCCCGACAAACAAATCCGGCCAGCCGTCATTATCGTAGTCCGCTACGGAGCACCCATACCCCCAGCGATCGTTCTGTACTCCCGCCTGGGCGCTTATATCGGTGAAGGTCCCGTCGTGATTGTTGTGGAAGAGTGCCGCGTGGGGTGGGGATTCCCTGCCGTCCAGCGCATCGAAGGTCGATCCGTTGACCAGGTAGATATCGAGCCAGCCGTCCTTGTCGTAGTCAATAAGGCAGACGCCGGAGCCGTTGGTTTCGACAATAAACTTCTTCTCGGGTACACCCATCTTGTGGGTCCAGCCGGCGAGCCCGGACTGCTGCGCGATGTTTGCAAAAACCGTCGGCCCTGATTCCACAAATCCGCCCGCCGTGATGGGCCGCCGCTGCGCGTCGTAAACAGGTGCCGAGATCACGCCTGAGGCGATTCCGCTCATGCCGCCACCCTGTGCAGGAGCGGTCTGCGGCTGCTGAGGTCGGGCAACCACAGGCATCAAAGCTGCGATACTCAGCGTTGCTGCGCGAAAAATCAAACTGCGCCACAAAATGAATTCCATTCGTCTATGTCCCGTTGACCCGTCACGCGCTGACCCGTCCGCCGGTCTCGTCCATATCGACCGCGGCTGAATGATGCTGTGCCAGGGAATTAGCGGCCTCCGTCTGGTTGCGGAGCTGGCGGCTGCGCCTCCACGAGCCGGTAGCGCTTGCGCGCGGTCTCATGCTGTAAAGATTCCTGGTGCATCTCAGAGAGACGCTTCACCAGGGGTGCCAGATCGCTCTCATGCCCGCTGTGACGCATGGAGATAATTAGGTGGTACATGGCGGCTTCGTTGGCGGGGTCGTAACGCAGGGCCGTTCTGCACTCGCTGATAGCCTGATCGTACCGTTTCAGGCTCATGTACATGCTCGCCAATTCATTGTGAGCTTCAACCAGATCCGGCTTTGTCTTTGCCGCAGCCAGCGCATTCTGCATCGCCTCTTTGAATTCGGTGCTTTGGGGATCGGGAGTACCGTTCATGATCAGCTGCGCCAGCAGGAGACGGAAGAGCGGATTGCCCGGATGAACCTTCAGTTGCTCGCGCACGCGCGCAAGCGCGGTCTTCGGATCGTTCCTTTGCAGTACAGTAAGATCGCCCGCGTAAGCACTGATGCTTTGTGTTGAGTCGAGTTGCTCTGCTCGCTTAAAATCGGCTTCCGCTTTCTCATAGTCAGCCAGCTGCGCATAAAGCACGCCGCGCGACAGATAGAGGGAACCGTTATTGGCAATGCGCTCGATCCCCGCATTGAGCATGCTGATTCCTACCTGGAAGGAGTCGTGTGTCATGCACAGGACCGCAAAGAGAACGTAATTTGCGGGATCGGAGGGATTCGCCACAACGGCCTGGCGCTGCAGCGCCACAGCCCGCGGAGTGTCGCCTGTCGCCTCATAAGCCTGTGACGCCAGGCTGAGAATATCGGCGTCATTCTGATCGGGCGTGAGCAGAGGTTTGAGGATCCCGACGGCTTCCTCGTTCTGGTGCTGGGAAACCAGAAGCACTGCAAGATCGTAAGAAGGATACGTGCGCCCGGGAAGAAGTGGGATGAGTTCGCGAAAAACGGGTATTGCCTCGGTCATCTTGTCGAGCTTAAACAGGCAATAACCGTAGGCTTCGAGCGAAGCCGGATGGGTGGCGATCGCATCTTTGCTCAGCTGGAAATGAGACACGGCATCCCGGCAATTGCCTGTGCGCTGCTCGAGCGTGGCGAGCATTTCCTGTGCGGTTGCATCGCCCGGATCGGACTTCAGCATTCTCTCCAGCAGCGGTATGGCCCGCTTATCCCCGCTCTTGTAGAGGACCTGAATTTCGCCCCTAAGAGCAGCAGGGTCATTGGGGGAAATGCGGAGCGCATGATCGAACGCGGCGAGGGCTGCATCGTCGTTCCCCTGCAGCGCAAGGCATATGCCCTGCAATGTCCAGAGCCTGAAGTCGCCCGGATTCTTCCGAAGAGCAGTCCGGAGTGTTGCCAGAGCCTCATCGTAGTGCTGCGAACGGATCATCGACTCGATCGAGGAGATGGAAGTCGTCACCGTCTGCGCGATGGACGACATCGTGAGCGCCATAGCAAAGCCGATGATCAGTCCGAAGCATCTGTGATCAAATCCGGCGCGGCGCTTGTCGGTTCTGATGGCTCTCTCGTTCATCGAATCTCTCTACCGAACGTCGGTGGCACAAGCCACCATGGTCGGGCTACGGGGGCAGAACTTCCAGCGTGCGCTCAGGAGCACGGCTGGCTGGCACACAATACGCCAGTTATACCTTTCCCTTCGGTCACGGTGAAAATGCGATCCACAGCCGGGAGTCTGACCCTCTCGACTGTGCCCGAAGGCCAGTGAATTTCGGCGGTTCCGGCATCGGTCGCATCACCCAGTCCAAAGTGCGGGCGCTGGTCGTTGGACGAAATATAGCTTCCCCCGCTCATTACATCCTCTCGCTGACGCATCCCGTTCGCATTCAGATAGACGGTGGCGCCGATGGCATCACGGGGACTCTTGGCGCCGCCAACCAGCCTGAGTTCCACCCAGTGATGATGGTCCGGGTTGACGTTTTTCAGCAGAACTGCTGGTCCGTCGACCGGGTTGATAATCACATCAATCCTGCCATTGTTGAAAAGGTCCCCGAATGCAGCGCCGCGCCCCGGCGTGATGACAGCCAACCCCGATCCCTTCACCGGCGCCACATAGTCGAATCTGCCGCGATGGTTGTTATGAAAGAGCAGGGGACGCTCGGCATAGGTCGTACCCCAGGCATGCTCGTCGACCTGCGGATAAACATGACCGTTGATCATCATGAGATCTTTCCAGCCATCGTTATCGTAATCGATCATGCCGTCACCCCAGCCCACAAACGGAACAGCCACCTGGGCAATACCGGACTCGCGCGAAACATCAGTAAACGTGGCATTTCCGTCGTTACGAAACAACGCTTTGTAATCGTCTGAAAAATCCGTATCCAGCACGTCGACGCGGCCGTTGTTCAGGTAATCGCCCGCAGCCAGTCCCATCGAAGCAATCTCGCGCCCGTCGAAGTTAAACGCGAACCCCGAAATATAGCTTTGATCTTCGAATTGTCCATTTCCTTTATTGATGTAAAGATAGTTGCGCTCCGAGTCATTTGCGACCAGGAGATCGACTTTGCCGTCGTTGTTTACGTCGACGAAGATGGCCGTAAATCCGTAGAACCGGTCCGAGTCGGAGACGCCGGCATGCGCGCTAACGTCATTGAATATGCCATCGCCGTTGTTGTGAAACAGATGGTCAGGTTCCCCTGGCAGCCCACGCGGCCCGCACATGACCGGAACTCCGCGCATTTGGCAATTTGCTGTAGAGGCCGTTCCATCCTCTGAACTGGGCTGATTATTGAGGTTGTAGTGAACGTAGCCCGAAACGAACAGGTCGAGACGGCCGTCACCGTCATAGTCGCCCCACGTCGCTCCTTTTGACCAGTTACCAAGAGTGACGCCGGCTTCTTCCGCTGCATCGGTGAAGGTTCCATCGTGGTTGTTGTGATAAAGACGGTTCTTGCCGAAATTCGCAACAAAGATGTCTGGCCATCCGTCGTTGTCGTAATCTCCAACCGCCACGCCAAATCCCCATCGATCGTTGGTAACTCCGGCCTTTGCTGCAACGTCCGTAAAGGTGCCATCGTGGTTGTTATGAAAGAGGGCGGCGTGCGGTGGCTCCCGCTTTCCGCTGATGGCGTCGTAGGTTGAGCCGTTGACGAGATAGATATCCAGCCAGCCGTCGTTGTCGTAATCAATCAGGCCAACGCCGGAACCATCAGTCTCCAGGATGTATTTCTTCTGCGGTGTACCCATCTCATGACTCCACCTGGAGAGCCCGGAGGCATCGGATACGTCCTGGAAGACTACGGGCCCGGTCTCGACGAATCCGCCCGCAGTAATCGGTCGCCGGTGTTCGTCGTAAACGGGAGCGAATACGCCAGCCGACGCTATGCCGCCTCCCATTCCGCTTTCCACGGGCTGCTGAGCCGGACAGCGAGCGGGCACCGCCAGTGGCAACAACAGGGCACCGATGACCAAAACGCGAACATGCAGGAGAACTTCCACGGCTGTCCTGACCTGCATCATAACGTCAGGTACAGTCGTCGATTGGGATTTTTCGTTGCCGGTCCTTACCGGGCGTACGTTGCGATGACACGCGGGGGGCCTGCCACCGATTCCGTCACCGTAGTTCGTAGCACGACCTCGAGGTTGTGGTCCGGCCAGGTAGCCGGAGCGTTGGTCAGCCCCTGCTGCAGCCAGCGTGGCGATGAGACAAACTCGCCGGCGGCCTGCGTTCCCCGCGGTCCAATGCCCGCGACCGTGACGGTAAACTGACCGGTCTTCGAATCGATCAGGCGGTCAACAATCGCGAAATCTTCGATTGTCTCGCCATGTGGCCCCAGCCGCGTCGTCCAGACTCTTCCACCCGGAACCTGCTCGCGAATGGTGTACTGCCCATTCTCCTTGACGAATGCGAAGTGCAGATTCGACACGAACTGCATCGTCCACTTGTTATTGAAACCGCCAATGACGGCCGCTGGAGCATTGCGCAGGTCCTCAAAGGTCGAAGACCCGCCAATGCGCAGTTGGCTCGCCTTATCGAACTTCGCGAAAAGGCCTGAAAGAAGAAATGCAACCGAGGCATCGGCGGCAGGAACTATCTCCGGATTTCCAATTTGTCCGGGCAGGGAACTATCGACACTTGTCGAGTCGATTCGAGAGGCAACGGAATCAGGTTGTGGAGAGCCCCCGGCGTCCTGCCTCGACGAATCGCTGGAGACATTCGCGATGCAAACGAGGATGGGCTGGTGACTGGCGAGGGCCGGGCCCCAGAACTGCTCGAGTGTCCCCGTCGCGTTGGTGGAGTGATCCGAGGATCTGAAGAGGGATGCGGCAGCGAAGGCGGCGAGAAGCGTTGCCACCAACAGGAGCATCAATTTAGGGAAAAGATTCCTGCGCGAAACTGGCGCTGGTGTCGGAGTTCGAGGGTGATCTTGCGTTTTTGGATTACATGGAGCCGGACACGTATGAAAGACCGGAGCATACGAACCCACCGGCAATTCAATCCGCATCGGGAACGGCTGCTCCGCCGCCCTGTAGTACTCTTCAAGGCGCCGCCGGACCTCGCCCGCCTGGACCCGCACAACAGGATCGTCCCCAGTCGCATATCCGGGCGGACGCCTGAATACCTCAGTACCGATGGCGCGTTCCTTGAGCCGCTCAGTATGACCGTCGAGTTTGCTCATCACTACATGGCGCAGGAACTCCTTGCTGCGGTCAGCGCTCTTGAAGAATCGGCTGGACGAGATATTGTCCAGTTCCCGGAGCACGGTCTCGCGGTCGCATGCTCCGTCGTGCGGCGGAGGGTGGCTCTGATCGGCTTCGGTGTTTTTCGGCGGTTCAAGAAGTGATTTCATGAATCCACCTGCGGCCACGCTCGTCGGTGGCTTCTGCCATTCGGGCGGTGGACACGCCCGATTTTGAAGTGGTCTTTCAGCCAGGCGTACCCACTCAGGGGCACCCTCTTCCCAGTCCGGAAAGGCGCTCCCGTAAGCGTTTTCAGACGGGAAACAAGTAAACCCAAGACGGCTAACCGTTGTCAAGCACCGGGCTGACGTCGATCTTCTGGCCACCTGGGACGACGGACCCACGGCCTTAAACAGGCCCAGTTGCTACGACACTTCTCAACCTGCGGCCCACTAAGGCTAAGTGATTGCTGCAACGGATGTTGTGTGGCAAAGCTAACAGTAAGAACACCGTGTTTTACTTGCCAGCCCCTTTCTGAAGGTTCAAACTTTCGGTCTGATTTGAGAACACTGCTTCCGATCGACTCAGGAAAACGTCTTCCTGAGGTCCAAACGAGGAAGCCGCTTGTATGTCTTCTTATCGAAATTCCGGCGAACTGGAGGATCCGCCAGGGCGGGAGCGGTAATGGCTGGCGGCCCCGTCCGAATGATGTCAGAAAACATTTGACCGCGGCCGCATCAGGCGGCCAGGCGATCAGTGCTGGAAAAGGCTGACGCCGGGTCCGAACTGGATGCAAGCGCCGTAGAAGTCGTTGGACGCGGAGCGGCTCCTGTCGCGAAACGCCTGCGGACTTAACGTCTTTCACACCGAACGGCCTGTATCTACTTCAGGGGGAGGCCAAAACGACATGAAACGTTGGAAAAGCATCTCAATCGTCTTCCTATTGCTGGTGTTCGCTTTCGGAGGATCACGCGCCTTTGCTCAGTTCTCCAGCGGGATCCAGGGCATCGTGCACGACACCAGCGGCGCCGTCATCGCAAATGCCAAGGTGATCGTGACCGACACCCGGCTTGGAGTATCGAGGACCGTCCAGTCTGGAGATGACGGTTATTTTCGCGTAGACTCTCTCGCCGCCTCGACCTACACGGTCGAAATTCAAATGGCAGGATTTCAGACCTGGAAGCAGGAAGGACTGACCCTGCAGATCGCCGAAGTCCGCAGCATCACACCCGAGTTGAAGGTGGGCGCCGTCTCCACCAGTGTGGAAGTTTCTGCGGCGGCGGCCGCGGTCGATCTGGAAACGCCGAACACCGAGGCGATCATCACCTCCGAAACCCTGCAGCAAACGCCGCTGTCAGGTCAGAATATCTACGGACTCGCATCGCTGTCGCCGGGCATGACCGGTGGCGGCATTGTTACAGGTGGCAACGACAACTACACCAATGAGTACGGTATCAACCTGAACGCCGCCGGACTGCGCCAGGAAGAAAACGGCTATCAGATCGACGACGGCTATACCAACACGCCCTCCCGTGGCGGCCAGACCTCGATCTCCCCCAATCCCGAGATCGTCGAGTCGGTGAACGTACGCACCAACGATTTCGATGCCCAGAAGGGACGGAACGGCGGAGCCACCGTGGACGTCTATACCAAGTCCGGCACCAACGATTTACACGGGACCATCGACTACTACTTCCTTAACGACACCCTCAGCGCGAAGACGCACTTTCAGGATAAGGTTCCAGCCTTCACACGAAACGAGGTAAGCGGCACGCTGGGCGGGCCCGCGTTCAAAAACAGGCTTTTCTGGTTCGGCGCGATCGATGTACTGCGCTCAAGCAATCCCAACAGCTACACGGCCACGGTCGAAACACAGGACTTCTATAACTGGGCGAAGGCCAATCTGCCGAACACGATTGCCACAAAGATCCTGGGCATGGCACCTCCCCAGACTTATCCAACCACCGGCCTGGAGACCGTAGCCGTCTATGAATCAAACGCCGGCACCCCAGGCTACTACGCTCCTCCCACAGGCATTCCCGCCACGATGAATATCATCGGAACCATTCCGGTAAGTTACAGCTCCGCCAAGGACGGATATCAGTGGAGTTTCCGGATCGACGACTATATCGGGAAAAGCGACCGCATCTATGTGGATGTGATGCGCACCAAGTACGACAGCCCCGGAGGCGGAACCCGCCCTGCCAGCGTTCAGGGAAACTCTAACAGCTCCGATTTCATTAATGGCAACTGGACGCATACCTTCAATACTCATCTGATCAATCAGACCGGACTGAACCTGATCCGCCCGTACGGATCAAACATCACACAGGTGGCGACCGAAGGGATCCCGTACGTCAACGTGAACAACCTGGCGGGATTCGGCTCGTGGGCGCCGGGCAACTTTACCCAGAGCACCTACAGCTGGCGCGATGTGATGACGGCAACCATCAGGACGCATACGCTCAAATTCGGAGTTGATCTGTTCAACACCCGCGAGGTCGACCACCAGCAGGGAGCCTTCACTCGTCCCACGTTCAACTACAACAACCTGCTCGATTTTGTTCAGGACGAGCCGGTCAAGCAGACGGGACCGAACGTAAACCTGCAGAACCACCAACAGGCTCCTTACGATCGAGACTATCGCGACCTGATTCAGGGATACTATGCGCAGGACAGCTGGAAGCTGACCCCACAATTCACCCTGACCGCCGGCGTCCGTTACGACGGAATGGTCAACTTCTTCAGTATCAACCGGCCGACTCTGTCCAAATTCAACCTCGGCACCGGTTCGACCTGGAACGCACAGGTCGCCTCCGGTGTCGCTGCCCTGGCTGGCAACAACCACGTTCTCGACCACAACATCGGGGGCTTCACACCTCGCCTCGGTGTGTCATGGGATCCCTTCGGCACGGGTAAGACGGCGATCCGCGCCGGCCTTGGCATGTTTGAAGACCAGCCTCCATACCTGCACATCACCGACACAACCGCGGCGAATCTGCCGAACTATTTCCAGCCGGTCGATGACGTCACCGCGGGCAACCCCACACCGAAGCCATTCCTCTGCACAGCTTCCGGAGCGTGGAACCTGAACTGCCCTGTCCTTGATACCAGCAACGCCACCGTCGATCCACACACCGGCGCACTGCTGATCAATGGGGTGGTGCAGCGGGCCGGGATGGGCGGCTACGATCCCGATTTTAAAATGCAGCAGGTGGTCGCGTGGTCGCTGAGCGTGCAGCAGCAACTGCAGAGCAATCTGATTGCAGAAATCAACTACTCCGGCACCGAAGCACATCACCTGCTCCTCTTCAACAACGACATTGACCGCTTTGCAGGCGATCTGATCCAGAACAACAACACACTGAAGCGCCTGAACCAGAACTTTGCCGGGATCGCGTTCGCCACCTCCAACGGCAACTCCGCCGGACACTATGGTTCGCTGGCGGTCACCCGGAGATATACCCACGGCCTCGCGCTGCGGGGTATCTACACCTACGGCAAGGTTCTGGACGAGATGAGCTTTGCGCAGTCCATTTCCAGTCAGGGGCCCGCTAACAGCGACGTCATTCAGTCCAACAACCTGAAAGCGCAACGAGGTCGCGCTGATTTCGACATCCACCAGCAATTCTCGGCTGATGGCACCTGGGATGTTCCCAACGGCTACTCCAGTACTGCGCTCCGGTACATTCTCGGCGGATGGCAATTCGGAGGAAAGTGGATCGGATATACCGGGCTGCCGTTCACGGTCCACACCACTTCTTCGTTCATTCCCATCTGCAACGGCGGCGCGGTAGCTGCGGTTAACAACCACTGCCCGTCGGGCAGCACAATCACCGGTGATGCCGGCGGGGACTACAACGCCGACGGGTATGGCTACGATCTTCCCAATTCTCCTTCCTTTGGCCGGCATTTAAGCGGCCAGTCGAAGACACAGTTCCTTAACGGCGTTTTCAAGGCATCCGACTTTCCGACACCGGCTCTGGGGCAGGAAGGCGGCCTTGGGCGCAATACCTACGACTCGCCCGGGTACAAAGACTTCGACTTGTCGTTCGAGAAATATTTCACCTTCCCGTGGTTCTCAGCCGAACGCATGAAGATTGAGGCCAAGGGCGAAGTTATTAACCTGTTCAACCGCTCGAACCTCGGTGGAGTCGATTCGGTCATGAACGACAGTACGTTCGGAAAGTCCACTAACCAGTTGCCGGCTCGCAGCATGCAGTTTCATTTGCGCGCAAGCTTCTGAACTATAGTGCCTCCGTGAGGGGAGACGAAGTTTGTCTCCCCGCCCTTTTCGCCGCAATCGTCACGCCGCTTGATGTGGTGTCTGCAGGATGGCGTCCGGAGCAGCCCGTCCCACGGCATACCCGCATTCCGATATCTTCGACAAGCCGCGCCGTTCACTCAAGCCCGTCTGTGCAATTTCGCGGCGTCGATGGCGATGGCTTGCAAAAAATGCCGATCGTAAACTGGAAAATCAAAAGGAATCGCAGGAAAGGTCAGGCCATGAGGAAAAGAGTTCTGAACGCTTGTCTTACTGTTTCGATTGTTGCGGGCGCAATTTCGTCCGCAGCTTCAGTCACTGCTCAGGAAGCCGGTCCGCTTGTATTGGAACGCGACGGGCGCGTAATTTCACTCGTGCCCTATGCTCCCGGCATCGTGCGGGTGACGATGAGCAGTGAGAAGACCGCGGCGACTGCGGATCCCGGTTACGGGATCGTGGCGAAACCGTCGACCGACGGGATGGACGCACGAGCGCGATTCCGCCGGAAACGACATCTATCGCTCTGCGCAGATCGTCGTGCGTATTGCGCCGGGAGATCTGCCGAAGAACCAGCTGCCCCAGCCCATGCCTCTCGATGCCACCAACCGCGCTCTGCGGGAACAGTACTTCCCCGAGAATGGGCGGCGGATCATATCCCACAACGATGCCCTCCTGATCACAACCGCCGACGGCAGGATGCTTTCCAGATGCGCACCTGGATGATGGCCCCGGAAGCCCCCGATTCTACCCAGAACGATTCTGCTGACTCCGGGCATCGGGTGATGGCCGTCTTCGACTCGCTCGCCGACGAGCACTATTACGGACTCGGGCAGCAGCAAAAAGGATGGATGGACCTGAGAGACCACGAAGTCCATTGCTGGCACGAATACAACGCCATCGGCGGCGAGGACGTGTGCGTCCCGTTCATGGTTTCCAGCCGCGGCTACGGTCTGATCTGGGATAATCCATCGAAAACAACGGTGGACCTTGGATTCAACGGCCGCAACGTATGGTCGTCCGAGGTCGGCGACCGCGTTTCATACTTCGTGATTGCGGGGCAGACCAGCGATGAAATTTACGAGGGATATCGGCTGCTCACCGGAGTGACGCATCTGCTGCCTCGGGCAGTTTACGGATACATCCAGAGCAAGGCGATCTATCCAACCCAGCAACAAATCCTCGATCTGGCAAGAGGGTATCGCGACAGAAAATTGCCGCTGGACGTTGTCGTAGTGGATTTCCTGAACATGACCAGACAGGGCGAACTGGACCTCGACTCGAAGCGCTGGCCCGATCCGGCCGGCATGAACCGCGATCTGCACGCGATGGATGTCAGGACGCTGCTCAGCGTCTGGCCACACTTCGCGCCGGGAACTCAGTTCTACGACATGTTGCAGAGCAAAGGCTGGCTGATCCACGGGCCGGATGGCAAGCCCGACATGGGATGGCAGGCGAAGACGATTGGTCCCAATCTTGACACGACGAATCCGGAAGCCGCGAAGTGGTGGTGGCAGGAGATTCGCGACCGCTACGTCAAACCCTACGGTTTCGACTACATCTGGCTCGACGAAACTGAGCCCGATATTGACCCGGCGAAGGACGAATTCTTCGTTGGCTCAGGCACTCGTTTTTACAACGTCTACCCTTTGTTTCACACTTCGTCGGTCTACGAGGGCTTCCGTCGCGATTTTGGCGACAGCCGGCGCGTCATGATCCTGGCTCGGGCGGCATATCTCGGCGCGCAGCGCAACGGTACGGTCTTCTGGTCGAGCGATATCGTCTCAAGCTGGGACATGCTGAAGCGTTCCATTCCGGCTTGTCTCAACTTCACCGCCAGCGGGATGCCTTACTGGGATACAGACATCGCGGGCTTCTTCTCGCCGCAGATCCCCTCCGAATATCACGCTGAGCACAAGCCGCTCATCGAGGGATCGGATGTGCGCGACAACATCGGCAACTACGAAGACTATCCCGAGCTGTTTGTGCGCTGGTTCGAGTGGGGTTCGTTCCAGCCCATCATGCGCGCGCACGGCGAGCGCATGCACAACGAAGTCTGGTCCTATGGCAAGCAGGCCGAGCCCATTCTGGCAAAATACCTGAAGCTGCGCTATCAGCTCCTGCCGTACACCTACTCCGTTGCCTGGAAGAGCTATCAGACCGGCGCTCCTTATACTCGCGCGCTCTTCATGGACTTCCCCGGAGATCCGAAGGTCGCGAATATCCCGGACGAATATATGTACGGGCCGGCGTTGCTCGTCGCTCCGGTATCAGAACAAGGAGCGATCAGCCGCTCGGTTTATCTGCCAGCCGGGACGGACTGGTACAACTTCTGGACAAAGGAGAAGTACCACGGAGGACAAACCATCACCGTCGATGCGCCCATCGACACTCTACCGCTGTTTGTACGCGCCGGATCGATTATCCCAATCGGGAGTGAGGTCGAGAGCGCATCGCAGCAACAGGCGATTGTGAAAGTGGAGGTGTGGCCGGGCGCGGATGCGGACTTTATGCTTTTCCAGGACGATGGCCAGACCTACACCTACGAGAAATCGGGCGGCGAAGTCACCAGGCTGCACTGGGATGATCGGGCGCAGCGGCTCACGCACAGCGGGTCTGCCGCGTGGACACAGCCGGACAAAGAACTGGTGGAGTTGATTCATGGGAGATAGTCTCCGGCGCCGATCATGACGATGGAATCTGGTGGCGACACGGCAATGCGCGCATGCCGCCCGCGGCGTGTATTGTCGTGGATACAATTCTCTTCGCTGGCAGAGTGATGAGGACGACCGAATGAAGGGCGGGACCCGGTTGCGCGAAGCACTGTGCTGCGAAGCAGCGGCGTGCCTGGCAGTTGCAGTGCTGAGCTGCAATTCGCCGGCGCAGACAACAGCCGTCGATTCGCGGATTGCACCGGGCCAGGGATCGCCGCCGGCGGCATCTTCTGAATATCAGCAGGTGCAACAGCGCCTGGCACAGGGTTGGAATACCTGGGACGTACACAGCGTGAACACCCAGGTGCTGCTGCCCCAGGGCCTCGCGATTCACGCCGAATTGAAGCACAACACGACCGAGGGGAGCGACGCGTTTCTGCAGGATGCGCTGATCGGAAGGCTGAATCCCGCGGCCGAACAGGTGACGCCGGGGCCACACGCCTGGGACGGCAGCTACACTGACCTGCGCATGGCATGGCACGGGCATGAGTGGAGGATGCAGAGCGCGCACGATGGCCGGGATCTGGTGATGCTGGCGACTCCGCAGGCAGGCACAGGAGGTTCCGCCCTTCCGCCCACAATCATCTTCACCGTGGATTTCCTTTGGAATCGACCTGGTACAACGATGCGTCGCGACGATTTCATCGAGGCGCAGAGCCCTGCAGGATCGACTCCTGTCTTTTGCGCGTGCACGCCGGCAGGATCGCCGCCCGGCAATAGATGGATTGATATTTCCGGGGGAGGACCTTATTTCTCGTCCGATCTCACAGGCCCGGTGGGCGTCAGCACCGGCAAACGGCGGACGCTTGCTGAGATTCAGGCCACCATCGACAGGCAGCGGCAGGCCTATGAGGGTTCCATTCGTGCAGCAGGCACAAACGCGCCGATTGTCGACGCGATTGAGACCACACTGAGCTGGGACACGATCTACGAGCCGAGCCACGAACGGGTCGTGTCGCCTGTCAGTCGCGTTTGGAGCGTGAGTTGGGGCGGCTACGTAATTTTCGACTGGGATAACTTCTTCGCTGCAACGATGGCGGGGATCGGCGACCGCGATCTCGCCTACGCCAACGCGATGGAAACCCTCCGCGAGGAAACGGCTGAAGGATTCGTGCCCAACTACGCTCGTGGGGGCGGATGGAAGAGCTTCGATCGCTCGGAGCCACCGGTTGGTGCAGTCACCGTGCTGGGACTTTACCAAAAATATCAGGACCGCTGGTTTCTTCGGGACGCATTCGATCCGTTGCTGCGATGGAATCGCTGGTGGGCGGCCCATCGGGATATAGATGGCTATCTGGCCTGGGGGAGCGACGGCGAGAATCTGCCCGGCAATCTCGATGATAGCTCGGGTGGAACACGCACCGGGGCCATTCTCGAGTCAGGCCTGGATAACAGCCCGATGTACGACACGGCAACCTACGATCGGCAGAAGCACGTGCTGGAGTACGCGGACGTCGGCCTGATGAGCCTGTATATCTCCGACTGCGATGCGCTTGCGGAAATCGCCGAGGTCCTGGGCAGGACGGAACCAGAAAAAGAGCTGAAAGACCGCGCCGCCCGTTATCGGGCAAGGCTCGCCACGCTGTGGAGCGATCAGGATGGGATTTTCCTCAATAAGGACCTGCATAGTGGGCAATTCAGCAGGCGGTTATCGCCGACGAACTTTTATCCCATGCTTGCCCGCGCGGCCACTCCGGAGCAAGCCCACACGATGATCGAAAAACATCTGACAAACGCGAAGGAGTTCTGGGGGCAGTGGGTGATTCCCTCCATTGAGCGCGACGATCTCGCATTTCATGACCAGAATTACTGGCGCGGCCGGATTTGGGGGCCAATGAACTATCTGGTTTATCTGGGACTTTGCAATTACGAAGACTCTGCCGTGCGCCGGGAGTTTGCAAAAAAGTCGTATGCGTTGTTTCTCGGGGAGTGGACGGAACATCGCCATGTTCATGAGAACTACAACGCCACCATTGGCAACGGGGACGACGTAGCCAATAGCGACCGCTTTTACCATTGGGGTGCTCTGCTGGGGTACATCGAATACCTCGAGGCGAACCGGACCGAGAAGTGACTGCGTAGCATTTGATCGAGCAGAGATGCCAGCGAGAGATTTGGCGAAGGACAAAGCGTGAATACCGATTTCGTCCCACAACAGTAGAGGGCCGCATTCGCCTTGGCGACCACGATCGGCAAGCCGCGGCCGGGTTTATGCACATTTCGAACGCGCCTCCTTCCTATTCCTGGACAGTGAGCCGCCAGGAGGAAAACAATGCCAGTCGTAACCGCCGTCGGCCCCTGCTCATCCGATAGTGGGCGGTCCAACAGATGAGTTGAGAGGCGCCGATGACAGACTGTACAGTCCTCACCACACGCATCCAAGGGCATTGCCAAACCTCCGTTCTGTCCACGACCAAGTTTCCAGAGGCGGCTTGGGTCAGCCTAGTGTCAGCATGACCGAATCCTCAAACCTCACACTTCGCCGAATTTTTCGCCGAATTGTGCGCCGTACTGGCTCCGATTGCTCCAATCACTCCTTTCTACTCCGTTGAAAGCACGACTACTCCGGCCTTCAGTCGTCGACTGTTAACCGAAGGGTTGTAGGTTCGAGTCCTACCTGAGGTGCCAAACCTATTCAGTCAGTTGGCGCGAGTGTTCGAGTCGTCTTGGGGTCCTTTCAGCAAGGTCCGCGCAACCTCGGGGACAAATGCTCTTTGTCTGGAAACACCAATACTTCCGTTGGCGCAAACACCGCAACGAACACAGCGTGTGTTTCTTGGCCTTGGATTGCCGCGGCCTCAATCCACGCGCTTTGTGACACACAACACTGACACCGAGGCAGTTTTGGAGTACGCCAGCAGAGGGACACCAGCTTAGGGTCGGAAAACAGAGGACTCCATGCCAAACCGTGTGATTCAAGTCTGCGGGGACCCGACGGTGGACTGGATGACCATCCGCAAGGAAACAGAGCCGGGTCGCCTATGAATGATGACCTGTTCATTTCCTACGCCTCGCCAGACCTGAAGTTTGCGGAAGCAGTGAACAACCGCCTAACTG
Source organism: uncultured Acidobacteriaceae bacterium (assembly GCA_963819725.1). Lineage (GTDB taxonomy): Bacteria > Acidobacteriota > Terriglobia > Terriglobales > Acidobacteriaceae > Palsa-343. The sequence goes on along the minus strand of CAWFXK010000004.1, from coordinate 116,163 downwards.
ATGCAGGGTTCTCGGTCTGGTTCGACAAGTCGAGGTTGAATCCCGGCTGTGACTGGCACAGGGAAATCGAGGAACACTGCGAAGCGGCCCGCCTTATTCTTCCCATCCTCACGCCGCGATGGAAACAATCTGAATGGACTCGATATGAAACCTATGGGCACGATCTGGTGTTCCCTTTGATCTTTGAGGGAGACTTCCTGGTCAAAGATGCGCGCGGCAAGATTGACGAAACCGCCAGCGTCTCCACTCCGCCCCTGCGCCATCTTCAGACAACATCCATCGACTTCCGGCGCGTGGATGATCACGACTGGCCACGGCTTGTAGCAGCCATCCGAACGGCGCTGGTCGCACCGATCCCAGAGCTAGGTAAACGTCTCACCCGCATGCGCTATGGACATACTGAGCATTTTGTCGGCCGGGAAGACAAGCTGAACGAAATCCACGAGAAGCTCTGGACTAGTCCCACGGCCGCGCTCACGCAAGGGGAGGTGCAGATCGTCACGGCGCTCGGGGGTGTCGGCAAGACGACTCTTGCCCGGGCATATGTCGATCGGTTCTGGAGGCTCTATCCGCAGGCCTTTTGGGTCGATTGCCGCCTCGGGATTGAAACAGAATTCGCCGCACTTTTCGACTTATTATTTCCCGAACTCGCAAACGCCGGACTGGAACCAAATCAGAAGGCAAAGCGAGCTTTCGATGAACTCAATCAGCCAGCGGCTCGGCCCATGCGATTGCTTGTGTTAGACGATGCTCCAGACGAGCAGGCGGTACTGAGATGGGTTCCTCGCGCTGGGCGCTGCCACACCGTAATTACTTCGCGCTTCGCCGGCTGGAGCAATCCTCGCGAAGTCTGCAATGTCTGGGTACTTGAGCCGGAGCCAGCTAAAAGACTCCTGCTGGCTCGGGCTGGCCGGAATTGGGAGGCGCTCAGCTCCGACGAGCTTGCAGCGGTGGATAAACTCGCCGAACTGCTCGGCTATTTGCCGCTGGCGCTGGAGCAGGCTGCGGCCTACATCGGCGCGCCAGGCACCAGTTGCTCGTACGGGGAATACATCCGCCGATTTAAGACAGCTCAAAAGTATTTTCTTTCACAGCAACAGTCGCGCGGGTCGACCGAATACCCCGCGTCGGTCTACGCCACCTGGCGAACAACCATTGATCACCTTCCTGCTGGCTCACGGGCAATATTGCGAATGGCGGCATTTATGGCGCCGACGCCGATCCCGCAGGCATTGTGGGTCAAAAGCGCGTCGATTGTCGAAGAACAGGCCCGGGAGGTCGGCCCCTTGCCGCACGACCGTCCGCCACTGGACATCGAGATTCCGCAGTGGATCGCTGACTTGGCCCGATATTCGATGGTTCAGCCGCACCGCAGCGTCGAGAACCCAACGTTCAGTGTTCACGGATTGGTGCAGGCCGTCGAGGCCGATTCGATCGGCAAGGATGCCGTACCAAGCTGGATCGAGAAGGCAAGGGCCTCGCTTATTGCCTACGCTCCCGACGAAACGGCCGAAGATCCGAAGACATGGCCAGTTTGGGATGCATTGCGTCCTCACGCAGAAAGGCTCATCGAACTCGGACTTTCAAATGAACGAGTAGAACCCAGTCTGACTCTGATGGGAGCGCTCGGCTCCCTCTACTACGGCAAGGGGTTGTACCAGTTGGACCTTCAAATAGACGAGAAAGCTCTCGGAATAGCTAAACGCACGCTACCCCCGAATAGTGGCGATCTTGCTCATCGCCTGCTTTGTTACGGTGAGTCGCTCCACCAACTCGGTCGCAATGGGGAGGCCGAAGCCACGTTCAGGGAATCTCTGGCAATTCGTGAAAAGACGGACGGCCCCAATAGCCTCCACGTTGCGGAAGACCTCAACTATCTCGCTGTAGTGCTGCGGGCTCAGGGGAGACAGCAGGAATCAGAAGGCCTGCAGCGTCGCGCTCTGGCAATCTATGAAGCCCACGGAGACGATGCCGACAAGGGAGATATTGCGAAGAGCTTAAACAATCTGGCCGGCGTACTTGAAGATCAAGGTAAGCCAGGTTGGATGGATGAAGCTGAGAATCTGAGAAAAAAGGCTGTTCCGCTCGCCGAAGAGGGCTTCGGACGTGAGAATCCTAAGACCCTGATCTGCGTGACGAACCTTGCATCCCTATTAGCGAAAAAGGGAAACGCAAAGGAAGCAGTCGTTCTCTTCAGACGCGCGATTGAGGGTTTCGAGCCCCTCGGGACAGAGCACCAGTATTTCTGGAAGACAGTCGCTCGATATGCGAATCTGCTGCGTGCCGAAGGGGACGTGGCCGCGGCAGAGCCGATTTTGCGCCGGGTGGTGGAAGCTACCGAGAAGAGCGGCCAGATCCAGCAATCACAGTCCGCTGCGGACCTGAACATTAGTGCCCTATGTTTCCGCCTGCTGCAACGTTTCGCTGAGGCCGCAGCGTTACTCCAGCGCGCGATCAGCATTGAGAATCAATGTGTCCCGCCAAATTATCTGAGAAGCATCCGCTGTCGCAACAATCTGGCAATCATATGCATGCTGAGCGATCAATTCGACGAGGCCAGGCGCGTTAACGTGGAGGCATGGTCGCTGAGGGACGGCCATCGCGATGTTACCAGCGGCCGGACTCTTTTTATCCGCACCGGTCTTTGCTGGTTACGGAATGAGAACGCTGGCCACTATCTTGGTCAGCTGCGAACGCTTCTGACCCGGCCCGAGATCTCGTGTCTGGGCGGCACCGATCACGAGTGGCAGGCAGCCGACATTCTCGATCATCTGCGCGCTCGGCTCGCACCGGAGGAGTCTGATTTACTCGCGGCCATTGCAGGGGCCCTCGACGAGCCGGGCAAGGTCGCGGATCTTGAACGGTTCGACCTCTGGCGATCCACATCGGCCGTGCCGCTGGAAGCCCCTTGGCCGGATGAGTTGGGGCGGCGCAGAGTAAATGGAGCAGGCCTGTGATCCCACGCCTCCGGCCGATCATTCGCGTCTTTGTCAGTTCGACCTTCAGCGATCTGAAGGAGGAGCGCAATCTCCTTCAGCGCGACGTGTTTCCCCGGCTGGAGCAGTACTGCATGATCCGTGGATTTCAGTTCCATGCCATCGATCTGCGCTGGGGCGTCCCCGGAGAGGCGGGTCTGGATCACCGCACGATGCAAATCTGCTTCGACGAACTCCGCCGGGCGCAGGAGGTTTCGCCGCGGCCGAATTTTCTGGTACTCCTGGGCGATCGTTACGGTTGGCAGCCCTTGGTTGAAGAGGTCACAGAGCCCGAGTTTCTGGATTTGGAAAAGGCGGCGGCGCAACTTGATGCCGATGCGCCACGGGGCGCACAGGCCCCCAAAAGCGCGACGCACGTCCTCCGAACTTGGTATCGACGGGACGATAACGCGGCCCCGTCTGCGTACGTGCTGCGTTCGCGCCATGAGTGGCCGGAGGGGCAGCAATTTGCGGAGGCGCGCGAAGACGAAGCTTGGAAGAAAGTCGAGGCGGCGCTATGGGCGATCATCAATCGCGCCTATCCGCCAGGCGATCTTTCCGGCCGGTTCGACCATATCCCAGAGCCGGACGAGTCGCTGCCCTCCATCGTTAAGTTTCAGGCTTCGGCCACCGAACAGGAGATTTGGCGCGGTGCACTGGCTGTGCCCGATGCGCCGGACCACGTCGTCGCCTGGTATCGCACGAATCCGCAATCACAGCGAGTACTTCAGCGACGAACGTGCCAAAGACTTCTTCGACAAAGATGCCACATTGCACCGTGCGTTGAGCGAGTTGAGGGACCAACTCAGCCGAAAGCTCCACAGGGAAGGTGAAGACCAGATCACTGCCTCGGAAGTAGACCTTCGCCCGGCTGACAACGGCAAAAAGCTCGAAGTCACTCTCGACCATCTCGCGAGGATGTGCAGCGACATTGAAACGAGATTGGTACAGATCATCGAGAAGGAGATCAGCGAGTATTGGCGCCCGACCATCGGCGGTGCCGAGCCACAAGCGCCAGTAGAAGCCACCGGCCCCAGCGAAGCGCGTAAGCCAGATTTGCATCGTGCGGTGATCCAGACCCGCCTCTCCGGGGACGCCCCAGCGCAGATCGATGGCCTGGAACTGAAATTTCTCTCTGGTGTTCCGTAAGGCTGTCGAGAATCATGCGCTCTCCGGCAATCCGGCTACGCTCGTCAAGGCCAAGCCAGAACACAACGAGCGACTTCGTTTTCTGACCGCGGCGGAGGAGCCGAAATTGCTGGCTGTGCTCCGGAAGCATTGGGCCCAGCACGTCCCAGCCTTCCTCGTATCAATTCACACTGGAATGCGGGCGGGAGAACAATTCCAGTTGAAATGGCGCGAGGTGTCGTTCGAGCGCCGTCTGATTTCGCTGCCCAAGACAAAGTCCGGCAAGCCGCGCCACCTTCCACTGAATGCGATTGCCTTCGATGCCATGCAGGAGCGGAGACGAGCGCAGCAGGAGCACGCGGCCAATCAGAAAGAGAAGGGGACGAATCACGCTGACCAACTCTACGTATTTCGAGACGCGGGCCGCGATCCGCAACACAATTACCGGCGCTGGTTCAACGAAGCGCTGATGGAAGCCAGGATCAAGGATTATTCCTGGCATTGCAACCGTCATACTTTTGCAAGTAGGCTGGTTATGGCGGCGGTTGACCTCCGCACGGTTGCGGAACTGATGGGGCACAGCAGTATCCAAATGACGATGCGTTACGCGCACCTTGCGCCACAGCACAACCGCGCTGCAGTGGACCGACTCGTGCCCGCTTCCAAGCCCAATCGGGCAGCGAAAAAGCGCACAAAAGCTGTACGGCGCGAAAATGGAGTGGTCACTAAATCGGTCACCGGTCGCAGGACAGCTCTTCGAGGAAGCCAGTATCTAGCAGTAACGCTTTTGTAAACAAAGAATTACAAAAAGTGGCCCCGTAGCTCAGGTGGATAGAGCAGCAGTTTCCTAAACTGCGTGTCGGAAGTTCGAGTCTTCCCGGGGTCACCATGCTTGCCTGCCGGCCCTTGTCTTACTGCCCGGCGTGAGTCTCGATCAGAAAGAACACCACGATCGCGATAGCGAAGAGGATGAACGCCAGGAGAAATCCGCCGATGACCATCTGCGCGGTGCGCTCCTGCTCCGGGCGCGGACGCGTGATGCCGAAGGTGTTGATGAAGACTTCCAGCAGCCACGCAAGGAGCTTCACGGGAGGCCGTCCAGATGCAGATTGTTCGCAGCACGCGTGGCTCGCACTCCGTTCATCCGCGACTCCTTGCAATGGTATCGAGCATGCCGTTAAGGAAGTCGATGGACTCCGGAGCCGAATAGCGGCGCGCGATTTCGAGGGCCTCGTCGATCACGATGGGCGCGGGCGTTCCCGGAAAGCCGAGCAGTTCGGCGACCGCCATCCGCAGCAGATTGCGATCGACCGCAGACATGCGGTTGATGCGCCAGTTCTGCGAATACTGCTCAAGGATCGCGTCGATCTCTGGTGCGCGCGCGGTGGCCACCCGGAACAGATCCTCAGCGAAACCGCGCGCATTGTCCTCGACTTCTTCACGTGCCTGCCAGAAGGTTTTGCGCACCTCGTCCGGAGTCTGGCGGCCCACATCCGCCTGAAAGAGCATCTGCATCGCGAGTTCGCGGGATTTGCGTCGCTTGCCGACCAGCGTCATGCTCGCGGCTCCGCGGGCGCCGCGGCGATCTTCGTGTGCAGCGAGGCCATCTCGATCGCCGCCGCCGCTGCTTCGAATCCTTTATTGCCGCTCTTCAGGCCGGCGCGGTCCAGAGCTTGTTCGAGCGTTTCGCACGTGAGCACCCCGAAGGCGTGCGGAACGCCCGTATCCTGTTGCGACTGGCCGATACCGCGCGCGACTTCGTTGTAAATGGCTTCGTAGTGCGCGGTCTCGCCGCGGATGAGGCAGCCCAGGCAAATGACCGCGTCGAAGCGGCCGGTCTGCGCCAGCTGGCGTGCGGCTGCGGGAATCTCCCAGGAGCCCGGGACGCGGACGATCTCGATGGATTCGCGGTGCGCGCCGCTGCGGAGCAGGCAATCGAGTGCGCCCTGGAGCAGACGGTCGGTAATGACGGCGTTCCAGCGCGCGACCACGATGGCGAACTTCATTTCGTGCGCGCTCAGATCGCCTTCAAGCGCGATGGGCTTGCCGCGCAGCGGCTCCTGCCGCTCCCAGAACGCAACCGGGAAACCGGGCACCGGCTCGACGGTAAAGAGGCGAGACTTCCAGTGCGTGTCTTCGATAGAGGTGATGCGCGTTTTGGCGGCGTCAGGACTGGCGTTGTTTTCGAGCCAGTGGCTCGCAACCTGGTGGACGGCGTCGAGCGACGTGACTTCGACGAGCAGATCGGTGGTCAGCGTGGGCAGCACGCCGTCGATGAATTCGAGATTGCCTAGCAGGCGCAAGAAAGGGGCGGCCTTTGCCGGCGGCGCCCTCCTTTCGAGGAGCTTCATCCCAGCCGCGTCCCGGCTCAAAACCCAGTGCGGAAAAGAAGCTCACCAGCTCATCGAACTGAGCCGGCGAGTGCACGGGGCGGATGAAAGTGAGGCCCTTGATCATGATTTGAGGGTATCAGGGACGTTCAGTTCAGGCCCCACGCGCCACACTCCTCTTCCGCGGAGAAAAGCGAAGGCAGAGAGCCGCGGACCTGCGGTTTCCCTGCCTTCCCATTGCTTCGGTCTTCAGTGACGGTCAGCGGTTGCCGGCTGAACCGGCAACCAGCTCTGACCTGGGCTATCGGCTCGCGATGCGCATGCCGTAAAACGAGCGGTGGACGAAATAGAAGGAGATGACGAAGAAGACCGCCGCAAGCACGTGCGTCAACATCGGGTTGGAGGACGACAGTTTCACCGCTAACTCGACGGCGAGCAGGCCAAAGAGCGTGGTGAATTTGATGACCGGGTTGAGAGCCACGGAGGCGGTGTCCTTGAAGGGATCGCCGACCAGGTCCCCCACCACGGTGGCCTCGTGCAGGGGCGTACCTTTTTCATGCAGTTCGACTTCCACGATCTTCTTGGCGTTGTCCCAGGCTCCTCCGGCGTTGGCCATAAAGATGGCCTGGTAGAGGCCGAACATGGCAATCGAGATCAGATAGCCGATGAAGAAAAAGGGATCCAGGAAGGCGAAAGCCAGCGCGGCAAAAAACAGCGAGATGAAGATGGTCAGCATCCCGCTTTGCGCGTAACGGGTGCAGATGGCCACCACCTTCTTGCTGTCTTCGGTGGAGGCTTTCTCCGCCCCTTCAATTTTCATGTTGGCCTTGATGAATTCCACCGCACGATAGGCGCCGGTGGTCACGGCCTGGGTGGCAGCTCCGCTGAACCAGTAAATGACCGCCCCCCCGGTGATCAGGCCGAGCAGAAACGGAGCGTGGAGCAGAGAGAGCTTGTCGACGTTTGCGGTGAGGGAGTTGGTGAGCGCCATAATGGTGGCGAAGATGAGGGTGGTGGCGCCGACCACAGCGGTGCCAATCAGCACCGGCTTGGCGCTGGCCTTGAACGTATTGCCCGCGCCGTCGGCCGCTTCCAGCATCTTTTTGGCGCGTTCGAAATCCACCTCCACGCCGTACTGCTTTTTCACGTCCTCGCGCACTCCCGGCTCGTTCTCGATCAGCGACAGCTCGTAGATGGATTGCGCGTTGTCCGTCACCGGCCCGAAGGAATCGACTGCGATGGTCACCGGCCCCATGCCCAGGAAGCCGAAAGCCACCAGGCCAAAGGCAAACATAGGCGCCGCCAGAATCACGCTTGCGAATCCCAGGGTGCTTACCCCGTATCCAAGGGCCATTAAGAGGATGACGGCCAGTCCCAGATAGTAGGCGGAAAAATTCCCGGCGACAAAGCCGGAGAGCAGACCGAGAGCGGCTCCGCCCTCTCTGGCCGACGCCACGACTTCTTTCACGTGGCGGGCTTCGGTGGAAGTAAACACCTTGACCAGCTCAGGAATCAGCGCGCCCGCCACTGTTCCGCAGGAGGTGATGGTCGCCAGTTTCCACCAGAGCGTCGGGTCTCCACCCAAAGTCGAAAGCAGGGCATAGGTAACCGGGTAGGTGGCGGCAATCGTCACGATGGAAGTGATCCAAACCAGCGAGGTGAGCGGCGCTTCGAAGTTAAATTGCTCCGCTTTGCCGTACTTCGCTTTGGCAATTATCCCGTTCAGGTAATAGCCCGCAACCGCGGCTACCAGCATGGCCACGCGCACCGCAAACAGCCAGACGAGCAGTTGCACTCCGGTGACAGAGTCTTTGGCGCCCAGAATGATGAAGGCAATCAGTGCCACCTGCACCACGCCATAGGTCTCGAAACCGTCGGCCGTGGGGCCCACCGAATCGCCGGCATTGTCTCCGGTGCAGTCGGCAATCACGCCTGGGTTGCGGGCGTCGTCCTCTTTCACATGGAAGACAATCTTCATCAGGTCGGCGCCGATGTCGGCAATCTTGGTGAAAATGCCGCCCGCGAGGCGAAGCACGGCCGCCCCCAGCGATTCGCCGATGGCAAAGCCGATGAAACACGGCCCCGCATAGTCTCCCGGAACGAAGAGGATGATGATAAACATCATCAGCAGCTCGACGGAGATCAGCATCATGCCGATGCTCATGCCCGACTTAAGCGGAACGCTGAAGGCGCGATACGGATTCCCGCCCAGCGAAGCCCATGCGGAGCGCGAGTTCGCCAGCGTATTCACCCGGATGCCGAACCACGCCACGCCATAGCTGCCCGCCATCCCCAGCACGCTGAACGCAAGAATGATGATCACGCGGGCCGCGCTGAAGTGCAGCAGGGCGGCGAAATAGACCAGAATCACGACCGCAATAAACGACCACAGCAGCAGCAGGAACTTCCCCTGGTTGGTCAGATAGGTCTTGCAGGTCTCCCAGATGAGCTGCGACACCTCTTTCATCGCACGGTGTGCCGGCAGGCCCTTCAGGTGAATGTACATAAAGAGGCCGAAAACCATGCCCAGAATGCAGGCCAGAGGCCCGAACATGAGCAGGGTGTGGCCGTTCAATCCCCAATAGTGAACCTGGCTCAAATCCGGAAGCTGCAGATTGGCTTCGCCGCCGGTCGAGTCTTGTGCAAAAGCTGCGCCCTGACCGAGCAGGATAAGTGTGGCAAAGACGCCGGCGAATTTCGCCCAGCGCCGCGAAAACAAAACACTCTTCATTCGCCCGCTCGTGAAGAAACAGGCCGCCATGAGCGATAAGGCGCTCAAAGCAAGGAAAAACCACAGTCCGGCGTTAGCTGACACACACCCTCCAAAAAGTCAGTTTTTAGCTCTCCGCGTCCGGTGTCCCGAGCGCGCTCAGGAAATGTATCACGGGAACACGAGAGCATAACAGGCGATTCCTATTCTCGCATGTGATGGGGAATACAGGCCTTAGATCGTGTCGACGGTACGGTACGATGGTTACCCCGCGGGCCCGGCCACAAAGGTCCCGAACAGTGATTTGGCAGGTAGCCACCCGCGCTCAGCGCACCAGCACAACGTCAAGAAAACGCGGCCCATGCACCCCGCGAATGCGGGTCATTTCGATGTCGGCGGTGGCCGACGGACCCGAAATGAAGGTGAGGGGAGCGTCGGCGAAGGGAGCGAGCCGAGCAATGGCCTCCGGTACCGTTTCGACAATCTGCTCTGCGCGCACGACGCACAAGTGGCGATCCGGCACCAGCGTGAGCCGTCGCGCGCCTTCGCCCGGCCCGTGCGTCAGAACAATGGATCCGGTGAACGCGATCGCAACCGCGCACAGAGTCACGATGCCATCGCAGGAGTTCAGCTCGTCGAGGGTGGCCGCATGCTCCTCAACAAAAGCAAAGTCGCTGGGCAGCACTTCCCGCGGCATGCCGTCTGCAACGATCACCTTCTTCTGCTGGTGCCCCTGGAGCACAGACAAGATGGTCCGGGGCAGGGAAGCGGCATCCGTTTCCACGACGTGTGTGTCGTAGTCCTTCAGACGTTCTTCGAGCAGGTGCAGCCTGCCTTCCGCATCCAGATTGCCTTTGCGAATGTACGTGCGCGGAATCGCAGCGTAGTCCGCAGCGGGATCGGGACCCGCTCCCACCGCGGAGCGGATACGGTCGAGGATCGCTGCGCGCGCATCAGCCATGGGAGCTGTCCTCAGCGATTCTGCGCGCGGAGCGCAGCGGGACTGCAGGGCCCCCACTGGGCGCGTTCTTCGCCCGTTGTTTCCACCATTCCCGGAAGGTCTGCGGCGGCAGTGCGCGCAGATCGCGCACCCGCGTCCAGTTGCCCAGCATGCCCGGCAGATTGCGGAACCACCCGTGCGAAACCATCGGCCACTGCCCGATCCGTCCCAGCCGTTGCGCCGCCTCAAACCGCCTTCGGCTTGTGAATATGGCCGCTGCAGTCTTCATCGCGAGTGCTTCCAGATCGAGCACACTCTTCTGCTCACGGACGACACGCCCGCGCAGATGGATGAGCACCTCAGGGATATTGATCTTCACCGGGCAGACGTCATAGCACGCCCCGCACAGCGACGAGGCAAACGGCAGCGTCTGGCCGTGCCGCATTTGTAACAGCTGCGGTGTCACAATGGCGCCGATCGGCCCCGAGTAGCTCGACCCATACGCGTGGCCGCCCGTTTGCCGATACACCGGGCAGGTATTCAGGCACGCCCCGCAGCGAATGCAGTGCAGCGTCTGCCGCGCTTCTTCATCGGCGAGAATTCCCGTCCGCCCGTTGTCGAGCAACACCACATGAAAATGCTGCGGCCCATCGCCCGGCCGTACGCCCGTCCACAGCGAGTTATAAGGATTCATCCGCTCCCCCGTCGCCGAGCGGGGCAGCGTTTGCAGGAATACTTCAAGGTCCTCGAAGCCGGGGATCATCTTCTCGATCCCGGCCAGCGAAATAAGTACGTTGGGCAGCGTCAGGCACATCCGGCCATTGCCCTCGGACTCGACGATGCAGACGCTGCCGGTCTCGGCGATCAGGAAATTCGCACCGCTGATGCCGACGTGCACGCGCAGGAATTTCTCGCGCAGATAACGCCGCGCCGCCGCCGTCAGTTCCTCGGGCGTATCGCTCAGGTCGGGCAGGTTCATGCGCTCGCGGAAGATCTGACGCACCTGGCTCCGATTCTTATGCACCGCCGGCGCCACGATATGCGAAGACTTGTCGCCACCCAACTGCACGATCACCTCGGCAAGATCGGTTTCGTGCGCGCGGATGCCTTCCTGCTCCAGCGCCTCGTTCAGCCCAATCTCTTCCGAAGTCATCGTCTTGATCTTGATGACCTCATTGCCGCCGTACTGTTTCACCAGGTCGACGATGATCCGGTTGGCCTCATCGGCATCGCTCGCCCAATGCACGTGTCCACCCGCGGCCGTGCACGCCTTCTCAAACTGTTCGAGGTAATGGCCCAGATAGCGCATGGTGTGCGCCTTGATCGCGCTGCCCGCGCTGCGCAACTCCTGCCAATCCGGTGTCTGCCCCACCACGATGCCGCGCTTTTGCTGGATCACATCCGTCGCGTGGCGGACGTTCTTGCGCAGCTGCGCGTCCTCCAGCAGCGGCAGCGCCGCCTTCTGGAACGACGGCGCGTGATCGGCTTCGCTCACGCGGATCGTCATGCGCCCGCTCCTTCGTTGACCACATCGGCTTCGGTCGGCGCCAGAATCTCCGCGATGTGCGCCATCCGCACGCCGGCTCGCGCCCGATGCAGCCCGCCAAAGATGTGCATCAGGCACGACGTATCGACAGCGGTCACCACCTCAGCGCGCGTGTTCTCTACGTCCCGCATCTTTTCCGCCAGCATCGCCGCCGAAACGTCGCCCATCTTGATGGCGAACGTTCCGCCAAACCCGCAGCAGCGATCGATGTTCGGCAAATCGACCAGATCGATCCCCCGCACCTTGCGTAGCAGCCGCAGTGGCGTATCTCCAAGATGCAGGCTCCGCTGCGAGTGGCAGCTGGCGTGGTACGTCACCCGATGCGGAAAATACGCGCCCACGTCTTCCAGCCCCAGCCGATGAACCAGCAGCTCCGTCAGCTCATACACGCGCGGCAGTAGATCCTCAACCGCGCGCATCAGCCCTGGATCCGCCGTCTCGGCCGCCATCTTCGGATAGTGGTCCCGCATCATCGCCACGCAGGACGACGACGGCACGCACACTGCCTCCGCATCCTTATAGATATCCACGAACCGCCGCATCAGCGGCATCGCCTCGCGCTGGTAGCCGGTGTTGTAGTGCATCTGCCCGCAACAGGTCTGCTCCGGATCGAACTCGACCGTGTGCCCCAGCCGCTCCAGCAGCCGCACCACGGCCTGGCCGGTGGCCGGAAAGAGTGTGTCGTTATAGCAGGTGATGAACAGCGAGATGCGCAAGAAGTGCGGCTCCGAAGTCTCCTCATCATCCCACCACATCGTCCGTGGTGAAACAAATTCCGTCCTGGAATGCGGTACGAAAGGCTGACCCGGCGTGACCCGTGTCTTACACCAGACACCGACCCAGCACGCGCCGTCTCATCCATCCCCCCGTCTTTGCTACATTTGTTCTGCACTCGGAGAAACGAGGGACCGCACGTGTTTCTGGGAATGGATGTGGGAACAGGCGGCACGCGCGCCGTTCTGGTGGACGAAAAAGGGCACGTCGTTGCCGAAGCCTCGGCCGAGCATCAGCCGTTTCGCGTGCCGCATCCCGGCTGGGCCGAGCAGGACCCCGAGGACTGGTGGCGCGCCGCGCAGGAAGCCATCCGCGCAGTGCTCGCCGCCGGCCCCGGCACGTCAGGTCAGTCCGCGACAGTGGACGCCGTCGGCCTCACTGGCCAGATGCACGGCGCCGTCATGCTCGACAAGGATGGCAAAGTCCTTCGCCCCTCGCTCATCTGGTGCGACGTCCGTACCGAGCCCGCAGTGCGAGTGGCTCACGAATCAATTCGGCGGCGGCGAAGTGGGCCGTAAAAAGCTCATCGAGCTCACCGCCGAATCCCGCGCTCCCCAACTTCACCCTCACCAAATTGCTGTGGGTCCGCGACCACGAGCCGGAAATCTTCGCGAAGATCGCGCCACATCATGTGCCCCAAGGACTACGTCCGCTACCGCCTGACCGGCACCTACGCCATCGACGTTCACGAAGCCTCCGGCACTTTGCTTCTTGACGTGACCCACCGCACCTGGTCGAAAGAAGTCGCGAAGGTCGCCGGCATCCCCGAGAGCTGGTTGCCGCAGCTCTTCGAGTCGCCCGAGGTCTGCGCGACAATCAGCGACGAAGCCGCGAAGCTCACGGGTCTAAGGTCCGGCACGCCCGTTGCTGCCGGAGCCGGTGACCAGGGAGCGGGCGCGGTCGGCATGGGCATCCTGCAGCCCGGCTCGGTCTCGGCCACCATCGGAACCTCGGGCGTGGTCTTCGCCGCAACCGCCGCGCCCACCAAAGACCCGCTCGGCCGCCTGCACACCTTCTGCCATGCCGTCCCCGGCCGCTGGCACGTCATGGGCGTCACCCAGGGTGCCGGCCTCTCTCTGCGCTGGTTCAAGGAAACCCTGGCCCCCGACCAGACCTACGACGACCTGACCACCGCCGCTGCGAAGATCCCCGCCGGCAGCGACGGCGTGCTGTGGACGCCCTATCTCTTCGGCGAGCGCACCCCTCATCTCGACCCCACCGCCACGGCGGCCTTCGTCGGCATCACCTCGACCACCACCCGCGCGCACCTCACGCGCGCCGTGCTCGAAGGCGTCGCCTACTCGCTCAAAGACAGCTTCACGCTCTTCTCCGAACTGGGCATCCCGCTCAAAGGCGTGCGTCTCGGCGGAGGCGGCGCGCGCGGCCCGCTCTGGCGCGAGATCCAGGCCAACATCTACGGCTACGCCTGCGAGCGGCTCACGGCGGAAGAAGGCGGAGCCTTTGGCGCGGCGCTCCTGGCAGGCGTCGGCGCAAAGCACTGGCCCGATCTCGAAGCCGCCTGCGCCGCGGGCATCACGGTCGCCGAGACGATCCACCCGAAGCCGGACCTCGTCCGGCGCTATGCTCAGGGGTATGCGGGCTTCCGCAAGGTCTATCCGGCGCTGAAGGGCATTCGCGGATAGGGAAAGGCATACTCAAGCTCGCGCGAGATCGACCGTGGCGTTCTCCTGCGCCTTTGTCGCGGTGGTCTTGATTCCTACACCGAAGTGACAATCGCGATTGCGATTCTTGTGCTCGAAATGCGCCTTATAGATAGTCCCGTGTTTGTCTTTTCCTTTGCCGACCGGGAACACTCGCTGGTTGCAAGTTGCGTTCGGGCACCGCAAATCAAGCTTGATGCCTAAATCCCGCAATGCAAGTGCTTGTTTTGCAGACAATGACGCTGAGCAAGTCAGCATTTGCCTGGAGATATACTTCGCCATTTTTGAAGTTCCTCTCTAATGCTCCTCGATACGATGGCTCACAATCATACAGAGCCAGAGCGAGTCATAATATGCTCGGCTTGGACGAGAAGGCCTCTCATGCTTCCGATCGCCAAATTCATCGCCCTGGCGCTCAGCATCCTCTCCCTCTACCTGCTCATGGCCCACGCCTTCTTCGTGCCCGGCAGCCCGTGGGGCGACCGCCTTCTCGACGCACTGGGTACCCTGGGCCTCACCGCGTGCGTCTGCTTCGCCAGCGGCCTGCTCTTCGAGATTCCCGACCGAAAATTCGACCCCGAGCCCACCCCACCCCTGATGCGAACCCTGCCGGTCCGCCTCTTCTTCTGGGGTGTCGGCCTGATGGCTGTGATGTTCGTGCTCTCCTGGTTCCTGGCCGAGTACTTTGTCCCGATGATCTGGAAGAACCAGCCTTACTGACGCCTGCAGCGCCCCGCCCGTGCAACAAACTCCGTGGGAGCCTTCGCTACAATGTTTGTCAGTGTATTACAATGACAAACATGCGGATAGCGAAGACCGTTTCGATTACCTTGCCCCCCGACCTCCTCGTCAAAGCTCAGGAAGTGGCTGAGCGCGAGCATCGGACCCTCAGCGAGCTGTTTCGGGAAGCGCTCAGGCGCTACATGGCGACCGATCCGGAGTGGGATGCCTTGCTTCGCCGTACCCGCGCCAGGGGAAAGGCGCTTGGAATTGACAGCGAGGCGGATGTGGAACGCCTCTCCGATGAATTTCGCCAGGAGCGTCGGCGCTCCACGGCGCGATGACCTGGACGAACCAGGCATTTTGACGCTTCACCGAAACACTCAGCCAAAGGGGTTCGCAAACGGCCAAAATGGCTGCTGTCTGTCCTTGTATCAGGGCATGACTTCAGTCGTGCCGATACCGCTACCCAGAGACCGGGCTTTTAGCCCCTGCGGCTTTCCTCTTCTTCAGCGTTTCGAAACACCACGCAAACTCGTCTGCCTCCTGGACCAAACCCGCCCGCACGGGATTCTGTGCGATATATTCCTGATGTCGGCGAAGGTTCTCTTCCCCCTCGACTCTGACCTCCGAGAATCCCCGCTGCCACACCTCGCCCGCACAGCCCAGCTCTTTTCTCAAGCGGTACGAGAATCCGCCCTTGATGAACTGCATTGCCTTCTCAATTGAGATCCCCGGTCCGACACTTATCAGCAAATGAACGTGATCCGGCATCACGACAAAATCGAGAACCCGGAACCGATCTGCCGCAACGCAGGTACGCAATACATCAACGAGCAAAGCCGCAGATCGATCCGACTGCAGCAAACGCCTTCCCATGCTCGTCTTCGTAGTAACGAAGAAACGTTCGCGTGCACTGCGGCACATCGTGACTCTCTGACCTGCGCGACGGAATTGCTATGACGGGGGCTGAAAGCCCTGTCTCTTTGTATCGCAAGGTCGGCACGACTGAAGTCATGCCCTGTTACAAAAGCTTGTAGTGGACGAACCAAAGTCACAGCACGATTCGAGAAAGAGCGGGCCCTCCGCTCCTACAGTGCCAGGCTGGCGTCGTCCAGCCTCTTCGTCCGCAGCTTCCGCCACATCCACCAGCCCAGTACGCCAAAGATCAGCACCAGCACCCCCAGCGTCAGCGCCAGATGCTTCTTCGCCAGATCCCCAACCACGTTCACGATCTGCGGCCCATACTTCACCACCAGCGCCGTCTCCACGCCAAAGCGAATCGTCCTGCCAATGAACACTGCCAGCATGAACGTCGGCGTCCGCATCTCGAAAACGCCCGCTCCAAACACGAACAGCTTCCACGGTGTCGGCGGCGGCAGCAGCGACGGAACCATTACCGCCAGGAATTCCTGCTTCTCAAACTGGTTCCGCATCGACTCGAATCGCGCCCGGTTTACCCGCTTCAGCAGGAACAATTCGCCACCGGCTCGTCCCACAAAGAAAGGGATCAACCCACCCAGCGTCGACCCCAGCGCCGCCAGCAGCGCATAGACGTAGAAGTGCTGCCTGTCGTTCCAGGCCCACATTCCCATCAGTACATCAATGGGAATCGGAATCGACGCCGAGTCGATGAACGACCCCAGCAGCACGCCCCACGGCCCCAGCGGGATCAGCCAGTGCTGGGTGAGACTGGTGAATTTTGCCAGGAGAGATTTCAGGCGCGCTCAACCTTTCTGTCGCTTCGATGCGCTCGACCGGCCGCCGCCTGACCCTCATGTTCCGTCCGCCCGTCCAGTAGATCCAGCGCATGCGGCAGCACCGGCAACGCTGCAAGCAGGGAACTGACCGCCCCCGCCGGGCTCCCCGGCACATTCAGCACAATTGTCGTTCCCAGCGTCCCGCAAACCGCCCGGCTCAGACTCGCCATCGGTGTTTCTTTCCGGCCCTCAGCGCGCATCAACTCGGCCACCCCCTCCAGCAGCCGGTCGCACACCGCCCGCGTTGCCTCTGGCGTTACGTCCCGCGCAGCGATGCCGGTTCCCCCCGTAGTAACCACCAAACGGGCCATCCCCGCAGCCTTCCGGATTGCGTCTTCGATGCCTTTCTGATCGTCTGGAACCGTAACGCGGTAGACGGTCTCAAACCCGTTTGCGTCCAACGTACGAGCCAACGCGGGACCGGAAAGGTCCTCCCGCTCACCCCGTGCGCAGCTGTCGCTCACGGTAATCACAGCCGCAGTCCTACGCGGGGGTACATGAGATTCTTTCGCCACGTTTTCGATTGTACAAACAGCGGTAAGTCCCTCGATTTGATGAGAAAATAGACACGAGAGCTCGTGGCGTTCCCGCGTCACTCCGATCGCAGACAGCGTTTGGGCCGATTGAGCCGCGCAGAACCGCAGGAAGCAGTACCGAAGCAAGCGGAAATGAAGTAAACCAGGAATGCCGATTCGCCTCAACCTTAACGATCCGCCCGCCGACCCCGTCCCGGAGCCGGAATCCACATCGTCCCGGTCCCTGGGCGTCGCTGTGGAAACCCTGCCCGAGGACGAGTCCGCTGAAGCTGCCACCGAACGCGAGCGCCTGGCACCCTCCTTCAACGGCTCCGGCAATCTGCCGTCCTGGCGTCGCAGCCGCTACGAAGAGCTCGCCCCTACCGACCTGCTCCACATCATCGACGAGCTGGA
The DNA here is from genome assembly GCA_963819725.1 of uncultured Acidobacteriaceae bacterium. Taxonomy (GTDB): domain Bacteria; phylum Acidobacteriota; class Terriglobia; order Terriglobales; family Acidobacteriaceae; genus Palsa-343. The sequence continues at coordinate 98,690 of CAWFXK010000004.1, read as the reverse complement.
GGGCAACCGCGGCTGGGCCAGCCTGCGCGAGAAACTCTGGATCGCCCTCATCATCCACATGGTCGTGGCCTGGTACCTGCTCTACGGGCCCAGGTACATCTACCACGTCCGCGTCGTCGATCCCTCTGTGATCATGAAGCAGCGCCAGAAGGATCTGACCTTCCTCGACCTGCCGCCTGACGCGCTGAAGCCGGTCAAACCGAAGACCCAGGCGCCGCTCTCCGACAAGGACCGCCAGGCGGAGACGCCCAAGCCGATGCTGGACCGCAAGACCCTCGAGGAACTGGAGGCGATGAAGCGAGCCGGTCCGCCGGTTCCGGCGCCCCAGCCGAGCCAGCAGCCGGCAGCGCCTGCCGCGCCGCCTGCACAGCAACAGCCCCAGGTGGCGGAGCAACATCAACCCACGCCACCCGCCCAGCCGCTGCCCCAGAACAACGCGGCGAAGCTCGAAGCCCCGCCGATGGCGCCGCAGCCCAACTTCCGCTCCGGCAGCGCCGCCAATCCCAATGAGCAGTTGCAGCAGGCGATGCGCCAGGCCATGCAGGGCCGCGGCCAGTATGGCGGCGATGACGGGGCGAACGCGCCGTCACAACATCCCGGCCTCAACGGCGGCGTCGACGTCCTCAGCGACACCATGGGCTGGGACTACGGCCCGTACGTGCAGCGGGTGGTCTGGGATACCGAGCGCGCCTGGTGGCCGATCATCCCGGAGTCCGCTCGCCCGCCCCTCGATAAGCAGGGCAAGGTGATGATCCGCTTCAAGATCAATCCCGACGGCAGCGTGCGCGACATGATTCTCGAAGGGCCCTCGGGCGATGTTGCGCTCGATCGTGCCGCATGGGCCGGCATCACCGGCGCCTCGCCCTTCCCGCCCATCCCCAAAGCCTTCAAAGGGCCGTTTCTGGAACTGCGCTTCTACTTCCTCTACAACATCCGTCCCGGAGACGAATAGCCGTGGCTCCGCCGTCCGAGTCCGGTTCGACGGAGCCTGAACCAACCCGCTCCGGACCGGATCGTGACGCGCCTGCGCCGCCAGCAGATCATTGGCATTCTGCTGGTCGCGGCGGCGATCCTGGTGTTCACGCTGCTGCGCGCCAACTGGCACGACCTGTTCCCCCAGGGCTGGTGGCGCTGGTAGGCTGACAATGAGCATATGGCGATGGCTAAAAAGAAGAAATCCGGCTCCGATTCCACGCGGCCTCCGATGACGCCTGAGCGGCTCAAGGCGCAGGAGTCGATTCGCGAACTCCGTGGGACAGCTGTGTGGGAAGGCAATTTAGAGGAATCGCGCCAGGGTCGTTTCCCTTTGGAGGGTATCGAACTTCGGCGAATGCCCCCACTGCGTCGCGGGCGCTCCTGAACGCTGAACGCTGAAAACTGAACGCTGGACTTTACAAGCAAGCCCCGGAGTGTTCCGCACCGGCCTTCCTGCGATCCTCATCCTCACAGGAGACGAGTACGATGAACACAGCCGCCATGCTCACCGAGGACCAGGCCTGGGCCGCAGTTTTGGCCCGTGAATCCCGCAGCCGATGCGGAGATGGTCTACGCCGTTACCACCACCGGCGTCTTTTGCCGGCCCACCTGCCCCAGTCGCCGCCCCTCGCGCGCCAACGTCGTCTTTTTCCCGGATCCGCCTGCCGCGATCAGCGCCGGTTATCGCCCCTGCCTGCGTTGCCGTCCGCAACAGCGCCACGCGGACGCGGGCCTGGTCGAGGCCCTCTCGGCCACGCTCAAGCGCAACCGCCCCGCCACTCTGGCTGAGTTGTCGCGCCTCACCGGCCGTAGCCCCTTCACCGTCGAGCGCACGTTTAAGCGCGTTCTCGGCGTTACGCCAGCGCAGTTTCAGCGCCAAAAGCGCGCTGCCTCATTTCGCAAAGAACTCGCCGGCGGCTCGACCCGGATCACGGACGCCATCTATGACGCCGGCTACTCCGGCCCCGGCCGCGCCTACGAAAACACCCAGCTCGGCATGGCTCCCGGCAACTACCGTGCCGGAGGCCGCGACGCCCGCATCGGCTACGCCATCGGGAGCAGCGCACTGGGCAAGCTCCTCATTGCCTCCACCGAGCGCGGACTCTGCTCGGTGATCCTCGGCGACAGCGATACCCAGCTGGTCCGCGAATTGCGCGCGCAGTTCCCTCAGGCAAAGATCGAGCCCGATCCGAGCCTTTCGCCGCGTCTCGACCAGGTGCTTTCGCAGTTCACCGAGCACCCTGCCGCGCTTGATCTGCCCCTGGACCTGCGCGCGACCGCCTTCCAGATGCGCGTCTGGGAAGCCCTGCGCCTGATTCCTCGCGGCGAAACGCGCACGTACGCCGAGCTGGCGAAATCGCTCGGCAATCCGAAGGCCTTCCGCGCCGTCGCTCGCGCCTGCGCCACAAATCCGGTCGCCGTCGTCATCCCCTGCCACCGCGTCATCGGCAGCGACGGCAAGGCCACGGGTTATCGCTGGGGCGTGGAGCGGAAGAAGAAGTTGCTGGAACTGGAGAGAGCAGCTCCACAAAACTCTAAACTCTAAACTCTGCCGTTCAGTTGACATCGTTTCCGATGGTCACCGTCACCGGCGGATTCGTGGTCAGCTGCGCATCCATGATCAGCACCGTCCGCACCTGGCCTGCCATGAATTGGATCGGCGTGCTTGCGGACGGCGTTTTGATTACGCCGGTCGGCGTCACGACAATCGTGTAGCTCCCGGCGAGGACGTTCGCGTACCCCTCCACCGCTTGCGGCGCCACATTCGTATACAGCGGCTTGGCGTCCGCGAGCGTGCTTCCGTCCGGCACCAGATAAATATCCACCGCGCCGGCCTTGAGCGCCTGCTGCAGAAACCGCACCGAGAAGTATCCAGCCGGAGCCGCTGTCGGCTGGTCGGTCAGGATCGATGCGGTGTAGCCCTTGCCGGAGTCGCTGATCAAAATCGAATGCTGCTCCGAAACCAGGAACTGCCCATCCACCTGTGCCCCTGCCTTCGTCGTGCCCGTCGGATATACATACGCCGTCGCGTTCTCCGGCGGCAGAAAAGCGTAGTGGGTAAACGTCGCAACGCCGATATTCGCAGCGATCGGCGTGGTCGCGATGTCCACGTCCACCGCCGGCGCGTTGTACGAGGCGTCGATCACCCGCACCTGGGTCTGCGAGGGCGACGAGTTTTGCACGCTCTGGCAGCCGAGCAGAGGCAGCGCCGCCGCCACCACAGTGGCAGCGAGGCGCAACCAGAAATTTCTGCGATCGAAGCCCGCCATAGCCTGAGTCTGCTGACTGAAACCTTGAAGAAGTGCTCTCATCTTACTGGCGTGTTCCGCTGCCGCAGCAGGAATCCACACCTCCAGTTCTGCCACAAATGGGGCAGCGGCCTGGGCCCTCAGAGCGCAAATTCGACTGACGAAAGTACCGGCCACGTAACCAATCGCGGGTGCCCATCCTCCCGTGAAACCCGATCGATGCCGTTGCGTATACTGCTCCCGTTATGGTGACCGCTACGATTTCCCGCTCTGCAATACTTTCTTTTTCTCTCGCGGTGGCATTTGCCGGCGCCGCACTGGCCCAGAATCCCGCTTCCTCACCGGCCCCGCCGGTACAAACTCCGTCCGCACTCGCCCCATCCGCGGCTCCCGCAGCTTCGAAGATCGAAGATCAGGCCAGCTTCATCGTGGTCGGCGTCACGGTTCGCACCAACAATGCGACGGAAGCCGGGCAACAGGGCAAGATTCCGCAGATGTGGGAGGGCGTGATGCAGAACGGCACTCTCGAACAAATCCCTAACCGGGACGGCGACGCGTTGGTGGTCGTCTACAGCGACTACGCCAGCGATAACACCGGCGACTACAACTACACCCTCGGCTACAAGGTGACGTCGGCGGACAAGATCCCGGAGGGCATGGTGGCGAGGACCATCCACCCCGGCAAGTACGCCGACCTCAACTCCGATCAGGGGCCTCCGCAGCAAGTCATCGGCGCCCTCTGGCAGCGCATCAACAGCATGACCCCGCAACAGCTGGGCGGCACGCGCGCCTACCAGACTGATTTTGAGACCTACGACCAGGTCACCAACTGGAACGACATGCACATGACCGTGCACATCGGGCTGAAGTAGGCGAAAAGCTCGGGCGGCCCGATCCTGCCTCATCAACTGCACACGCCCGTTCCTGCAACCTATAACCTGTACCCTGCACCCCCGTACCCTGTACCCTGCACGCTGCGCCTTGTAACCTTTTCTTATGAGTTCGATTCAGGTTCAGCTTCCCGATGGATCGGTGCGCGAAGTGCAGTCCGGCACCACGCCCCTGGCCATCGCTGAGAGTATTTCGCCGCGCCTGGCCCAGGCCGCAGTCGTCGCCCGCATCCGCCCTCTCCAGGCCGCCACGGCCGCCGCATCGCCAGCCGCCGCCGGTGAAGCGGAGATGTACGCCGCCGAAGACACGCACGCCGAGCGCCTCGTCGATCTCTCGACGCCGCTCCAGGAAGACGTCGCCCTGCAACTGGTTACCGACAAGGCTCCCGAAGCGCTGAAAGTCCTGCGCCACTCCGCCGCCCACGTGATGGCCACCGCCGTCACCGAGCTCTTCCCGGAGACGAAACTCGGCCACGGTCCCGCCACCGAGACCGGCTTCTTCTACGATTTCTGGCGTCCCACGCCCTTCACGCCCGAAGACCTCAAGCTCATCGAAGGCCGCATGGCCGAAGTCGCCGCGCGCGACGAGAAGTTTATTCGTGAAATGGAACCGCGCGAGAAGGGCCTCGAGGAATTCCGGACCGGCAACGACTTCATGAAGGTCCACTTCGTCGAGAAGTTCACGAAGCCCGGTGAAGAAATCTCCCTCTACCGCAATGGCAAATTCGTCGACTTCTGCCGCGGCCCCCACGTGCCCTCCACCGGCCGTGTCAAGGCCTTCAAGGTCATGAGCCTGTCGGGTGCGTATTGGTTAGGCGACGAGAAGAACCCGCAGCTCCAGCGCATCTACGGCACAGCCTTCTTCTCGAAGAAAGACCTCGACGACTACCTCGAGCGCATCGAAGACGCGAAACGCCGCGACCACCGCCGCCTTGGCAAGGAACTGGAACTCTTCACCGTCAGCGAAGAAGTCGGCGCCGGCCTGCCTCTCTGGCTCCCGAAAGGCGCCACCATCCGCCGGCTGCTGGAGGACTACATCCTTGGCCTCGAGCGCGAGCTCGGCTACGAACACGTCTACACGCCCGACCTTGCCAAGGTCGACCTCTACAAGCGCTCCGGCCACTGGGCCCACTATCACGAGGACATGTTCCCGCCCATGGACCTCGAGACCGAGCAGATGGTGCTGCGTCCCATGAACTGCCCGCACCACATCCTCGTCTACGAGGCCAAGCTGCACAGCTATCGCGATCTGCCCGTGCGCATCGCCGAACTCGGCACCATGTACCGCTACGAGCGCTCCGGCGCGCTCAGCGGACTCAGCCGCGTCCGCTGCATGACCCTGAACGACGCGCACATCTTCTGCACGCCCGATCAGATCAAGGAAGAGTTCTCCAACGTGATGCAGCTCGTCGAGCGCACCTACAAAGACCTCGGCATTACGAAATACAGCTATCGCCTCTCCCTCCGCGACCCGAAGAACAAAGAGAAGTACGTCGATAACGACGCCATGTGGGAGCTGGGCGAGCGCGAGTTGCGCGAAGCCCTCGATGCTCTCGGCCTCAAATATCGCGAGAGCGTCGGCGACGCCGCCTTCTACGGCCCCAAGCTCGACATTCAGCTCGCCGACGTCATGGGTCACGAAGAAACCTACTCTACCGTCCAGCTCGACTTCCATCTGCCTAACCAGTTCCGCCTTAAATACAACGCCGCCGATGGCACCCAGCCGCGCCCGGTGATGATCCATCGCGCCATTATCAGCACCATGGAGCGCATGGTCTCGTACCTCATTGAGCTGTATGCCGGGGCCTTCCCGCTGTGGCTCGCCCCGATCCAGATGGGACTGGTGCCCATCAGCGAGCGCCATCACGAATACGCGAAAAAGGTACAGCAGCGGTTACAAAAGGCCGGCTTCCGCGTGGAGATCGATGCACGCAACGAGAAGATGAACGCGAAGATCCGCGACTTCACCCTGCAGAAGTTTCCTTACGTGCTGGTGATGGGCGATAAGGAGGAATCCGGAGATGCGGTTAGCGTCCGCACCCGTGGCAAGGGCGACGAAGGCTCACGCCCCGTCGAGCAATTCATCGCCCAGGCGCAGGAGAAGGTGGCGAACAAGTCGCTGGAGCTGTGAACGGTCGGGCGCGGGCCCAGGGAGATGTCCGAATTCGCAACACCTCTCCCCATAAAGTTTCTCCGCAGTTTCACGAACTGGGGTCGCAGACAAAGCGTCTGCTCATTAGAATCGGCAGCAGAACAAGAGACTTGAATCTCGGAAAAGAAAATATGCCCCTGCCGACCGCCTCCGAACCCTTCCGCGTCAGCGATCGTTTCCGCCTCACCCTCGAGTCCTCCATCCTCGAACTCGAAGCCGCCGCTGCGCGCGACGAGCGTACCCTGCCCCTCCTCACCGACCCCGATCATCGCCGCCGCCAGCAACTCCTCGTCGCCGCTCAGCTCGAACGCGCCTTCCGGCTCCGCGAACTCCTCGCCCGCACCATCCAGTACGCCGAATCCACCCCTTCTCCCGTTCCGCGCTATTGAGGATGCTTCTCGCCCGGCTTGCTCTCCGGGTGTTGCTCCTGTTTCGAAGGGGATGCAGGCCGCGATTCCTGGTGCGGCTGCTGCGGGCGAGATTCCGGCTGCGGTGCGGGCCGCGATTCAGGCCGCTGCTCCGGCCGTTGTTGCTGCCGCTGGACATCTGGCTGAGGCCTCGGCTGCTGTTGCGGGCGTGACTCTGGACGCGGGGGTTGCGGCGCGGGACGATTCTCCGGCTGCGTCCTCGATTCAGGTCGATTGACCGATTGCGGCTGCCGCGGATTCGGCACAGGCCTCGATTCCATCCTCGGCTGCGGGCTCTGCCGATACGGACTCGGCCTCGACTGCGCCTGCGGTTGCGGCCGTGACTCCGGCCGTGTTCGCCGGCCGCGATTCCGGCACCGGCCGCCCCGGCGGTGGATGAATGCCCGATCCTGGCGTCGGCCGTGGCATATTCAGCGGTGCCCGGTCCCCCGATTCCCGGCGCTGCTCCTGGTTCGTTGCCGCGATTCGGCTCAACCCGGCCCGCCATCGGCGGAGTCGCCGGTCCTGTGCGCAGCGGCGGATGTCCTCCCGCAGTCCGCGGCGACGGCGAGGGATGAAAATCCTCCGCGCGCGGAGCCGGCGCCGCTCGCCCATCGTTCACCGGCCGGCTTTCCGCCACAGTTGGCGGACGGCCATGATTCTCTTTGGCAAATTGCCCGCGGTCCTGCATCGCCTGTTGCGCGAAATTGTGCTGCTCCGCCAGCGGCGCCATGTGCCGCTCGTTGCGCGCGGCCTCCTGCGCCTGTGTCGGACGGTAGTTCAGTCCACCCCTGCCGCCGTTGTAGCTCACGCGGGAGTTGTTGTAGCTCCTGGTCACACGGTAGTCGTAAACGTGGTGCGCCTGCGCCGGGTTCACCCGCGTGATCGCGCGGTTGTAGTAGAAATCCCTGCCCTGCCAGTAACCGCCCTCGTAGCCATCGCCGTCGTAGCCGTAGCCATAGTTCACGCCACCGTAGAACCCCACGTGCGGACCCCAGTAGCCGCGGTGCCAGTGATATCGGCCGGTCTCCCATCCCCAGTAGCCCGGCGTCCACAATGCGCCGACGTATGGCGCAAGTACCCACACGCCCGGCACCCAGTAGTAGTCGTCCGACGCATACGCCCAGTAGCCTGGCGTCCATTCATAGTCGTCGCCCGGAGACGGCGGTTGTTCGTAATCCGGAATCGCAGGCGGCGGTTCGGATGCGACGTCATACCCTGTGTCGTCATAGCCCGAAGACTGGTCACCGTATCCGGCCTGATCCTGGGTTCCCTGATCTGTCCCCTGATCTGTCCCCTGATCGGCCGGCGCTCGGGCACTCTGGTCGGCCGGTGGTGGCGGCGGATTCTGATTGGCAGGCGTGGTGTAGTTCGCATTGGCCAGATTGGCCGTAGCAGGATCCTGCGCAGGCTCGGGCTGCGCCTGACTTGCATTCTGGCTCGTATTGCCATGGCAGCCTGCCAGCGCGAAGGCCAGCAGGATCGCGGGAGTGAGAACTTTCCCCTTCGTGCTCATGGTGATTTGGATGCGGGATGGACCAGGTGGGCAGACTTGCTATCCTCGGGATGGCGGGAGGTTTTCGCGATGCATCAGGCAACTGGCACGTTCGAGGTGAAGCTGGCTCCGCAGAAGGCCGACAATCCTGCAGGCCGAAGCCGCTGGCCTCGGCCGCATGTCCCTCGATAAGCAGTTCCACGGCGACCTCGAAGCCACCGGCCAGGGCGAGATGCTCAGCGTTCTCGATCGGGAGAAAGGTTCCGGTGGCTACGTCGCCCTGGAGCGTGTGACCGGGACTCTGCAGGGCAAGGAAGGCAGTTTTGTCCTGCAGCACAATGCCACCATGAATCGCGGCGCAGCGAAGATGGACATCATGGTCGTGCCGGACACAGGTACCGGCCAGCTCACCGGCATCTCCGGCTCGATGATCATTCGCATCGAGGCGGGGAAGCACTTCTACGATTTCGAATACACGCTCGAACCCGCGGCGTCCTGAGCGGTGATGAGGGTTTAATCGGCCTGGGCCGGCTGCGGTTGATTTGTCACTGCTGCAGTTACGGATTGGACGGCGCTGGCGAGGTCGCTCTCCTCTGCCTCGCGCAGCACCTCCCCGGCGAGCAGGATCGAGGGCGCGGGCAGGGAAGCGATCCGCTCCAGCCGCGCCAGCGTCGTCCGCACAATCTGCTGATCCGGCTGTGCAGCGCGCGACACAATCACGCACGGCAACTCCCCGGCAGCCCTTCCGCACGAAGCTGCTCCGCAACCGGCAACAAATCTCTTCCGGGCATGTAGATCACCCGCGTCGCCCCGGCGAGCGAGGCCGGCTCCAGATGCGAGCCGGGCGCGTGATGCCCCGCCGAAAAACTCACGCTCGACGCGCCCCGCCGATCCGTCAGCGGACGGCCCAGCGCCGCTGCGGCCGCGAACGCCGCCGTGATTCCCGGAATCACCTCAAACTGAATCCCCGCCGCCCGCAGCGCTTCCATCTCCTCGCCCGCGCGCCCAAATACCAGGGGATCGCCCGACTTCAGCCGGATCACCGCCAGCCCCCGGCGCGCCTCCTCGATCATCATCGTGTGAATCTGTTCCTGCGAGATGTTCTTCCGCCCGCAGCGCTTGCCCACGTTGATCACCAGCGCGTGTGCAGCGTGCGCCAGCACCGCGGCCGGCACCAGGTCGTCGTGCAGACACAACGTCGGCGGTCGCGAGCAGCCGCGCGGCCTTCAGCGTCAGCAGTTCCGGATCGCCCGGCCCCGCGCCCACCAGATACACCGTGCCCGGTCGTGCCGCGGTCATGGCTGCGCCTCAGCGTCCCGGCTCGCCTGTTTTTGGATAGCCTGAATTCTTTCCTCCGCGAATTGCCGTGTCGGGCAGGTGGGCGAACTGCAAAGCTGCCGCTGTGCCAGCTCATGCAGCAGCAGATTGCGTGCTTCTCCAGCCGGCGCTGCTTCGCGAACCTCGCGGCGCAACTCGCCGAGTTCCTCGAGCCACGGCCCCAGATCCTGCGCCAGCTGCGCATCGATGTCCTGCCGAAGCTGCTGCGCGAGCGCCGGACTCTCCCCCGCCGTCGAAATCGCCACCTGCAAATCTCCTCGCGACACCACCGAGCCGAAGTAGAAGTCGCAGTTCGGCGGATCGTCCACCGCGTTGCACGGAATGTTCCGCCGCCGCGCCTCCTCGAAGACCGTGCGATTCACCTCGGAAGCATTCGTCGCGGCGATCACCAGGAAGGCGCCATCGAGATCGGTTGGCTCGAAGACGCGCTGGCGCCACAACAGCGCATCCTGGTGCGCCAGCTCCCGGATGCGCGGTATCGTCTGCGGCGCGACCACGGTGACCACCGCGCCCGCCGCACGCAGGCTCTCGATCTTCGCCAGCGCCACCGTCCCCGCGCCAACGACCAGAACCGGCCGCTCCTTCCAGACGCAAAAAAATCGGAAGCAGGTTCATCCCGCCAGCTCCACCGGAACACGTCCGCTGGGCAGATCGCGTTCCACAGGGATGAACTCTTCGCCAGCCAGCGCGGCCCGCAGCTCCGCATCCGTGTTGCGCGCAAACCAGGCGCGCAGATTCTCGCCCCCCTCGCGTTCGGCCAGATACTTCCGCAGCAGCCGCTCCAGCGCCTCCGGCACCAGATGCGCGGGCGTGCGGAATCCCACCGGCCGCGCCACCCCGGCGTGTTTGCCCACCGAGCCGCCCACGCAGAAGTAGTACGCGTCGGTCAGCTGGCCGTCGTGCTTCACCTTCTTGCCCTCGAGCCCGATGTCCGCAATCCAGTGCTGGCCGCAGCTGTTCGGGCAGCCCGTCACGTGCAGGCGCAGCTGCTGATCGAACTGCGGCAGCCGCAGTTCCATCTCTTCCACCAGCCAGCGCAGAAAGCCCTTCGTCTCCGTGATGGCCAGTTTGCAGAACTCCGTGCCGGTGCAGGCGATGCCGCCCCGCCAGAACTGCGAGCCCTGAACGTGCAGGCCAATCTGCTCCAGTTCGCGCGCCAGCTCCGCAGCGCGATGGCTGGGAACATTCAGGAAAATCAGATTCTGCATTACGGTGAGCCGCAGATCGCCGGTTCCAAAACGCTCCGCCATCTCGGCCGCGGCGGCCAGCTGATCGCCGGTGAGCCGCCCCCGCAGCACGCTCGCGCCCACGTAGCTCAGCCCGAACTGTTTCTGCGGATGAACTCCGGCGTGGTCCCGCAGAATATCGTCAGGAATCGACTCGTCCACCGCCGGACCTAATTTGTAACCGATACGGTTCTCAATTTCGCCCAAAAACCGCTCCGCCGTCCAGCCTTCCTTCATGAACAGATACTTCAGACGCGCCCGGTCGCGGCTCTCGCGCAGACCCTGCTGATCGCGAAAGATCTCCGCAATCGCCCGCACCACTGCCGCCGCCTGTTCGGGTTTCACGAACGCGTTCAGACGCACCGCCAGATGCGGCTCGTTCGAAAGCCCGCCACCCACGCGCACCGAATACCCGACTTCCTTGCCTCGCCGGATCGCCGTCAACCCGATGTCGTTGATCTCCGGATACGAGCACCACACCGCACAGCCGGTAATCGAAACCTTGAACTTCCGCGGCAGGTTGTAGAAATCGTTGTTGCCCTGCAGCGCGCGCGACACTTCAACCGCCAGTTCCGACGCGTCCACGATCTCGTCATGCGCGATGCCCGCCAGCGGGCAGCCCGTCACGTTGCGCACCACATCGCCGCACGCGCCTCGGGGCGAAAGTCCAACCGCGTCGAGCGCCTCCATCACCTCCGGCAACGACTCGATCGTCAGCCAGTGAAACTGAATGTTCTGCCGCACCGTGATGTCGGCCAGATTCCGTCCATGATTGCGCGCGATCTGCGCCAGCACCTGCGCCTGATCGGCCCGCAGAATCCCATTGGGGATGCCGACGCGCATCATGAAGTACTCGGTCGCCTTGCCTTCGCCGCCCTTGCCGCCCGTCACGCCAAGGCCGTCGCCCTGGCTGTAGATGCCCCACCAGCGGAAATACGTGCTCCACTCGGCCGGGATGGAAGCGTGGCCGTTGCGCGCGAAGCCGCGAATTTCTTCGATCGCATCCCAGGGATTCTTCTCGCGCTTCAGCCGCTCGGCTCGCTGCGCTTTCGTTTCCTTCACTGCGGATAGTTCCGCCATCGATAACTCCATAAGATTTGAGGGGAAAATAAAAAACCCGCGTCAGCAGATCGCTGATGCGCGGGAACGATGGGTCGAGAATTCTTAGGCTAGAAGCTCACCCACACATCCGGCGCAGCGCGCAACAACAAGCGCAACACATCACCGGATTGGGGCAGAATGCCATCACGTTTATCGTAGAGGACGCCCGAGGAGAGGTCAAGCGGCCAAGCCCAGATCAGCTGCTCGCTACCGCGAGAAGAGCGAGAGCGGAATCGAATTGCCGATGGCGCGATAGCCAGCGGGGTTGGGGTGCAGATGGTCGCCGCTGTCGAAGGCGGGCAGCATGCGGCCGGGTTGCTGCGGGTCGCGCACGACCTGGTCGAAGTCGAGGACCGCGTCGAAGTGGCCGGGCGCGCGAATCCAGTCGTTGACGGCCTTGCGATCGGCTTCGCTCAACGAGTCGGGATGGTAGTAGTCTGAGCCGCCGTCGGGTGTGATGGTGGCGCCGTAGACGCGAATGCCGTGAGCGTGAGCACGGATGAGGATCTGCTGGTAAGCGCCGATGATGCGCTGGACGAGAATGGCGTGATCGGCGGGAGTGGAAGCCGGTTCGCGCGCGAGGCCGCCCAGGTCGTTGATGGCCTCGAAGACGATGAGCCAGCGAACGCTGTCGGGGGAGAGCACATCGCGATCGAAGCGCGCCAGCACGTTCGGGCCGAGGCCGTCGATGAGCAGGTGGTTGCCGCCGATGCCTTCATTGAGCACCGCGATGTTCCTGGTTGCGGCGGACTGCTGGAGGCGCGCGGCGAGCACATCGGTCCAGCGGTCATTGCCGTTGGTGGTGGTGGCGTGGCCGTCGGTGATGGAATCGCCGAGTGCGGCGATGACGCCGGCGCCGGGCGCAGCCTGCACGTCGATCTCGGAGACCTGGTACCAGTGCTCGATGGTGCCGGGATTCTGCGGAGTCGCGGCACTGACCTGATCGCCGTGCACGAAATACGTGGTCGCGCGGGAACCGGGATGGCTGGTTTCCGGGGCCGGGGGCTCGTCGAGGTGATACGTGACGGCGAGGTTCGAGAGCGGAGCGACGGTATACGCGATGGGATCGGAGACGACGTCGGCGCCTGCGGGCACGGTGACATCGTTGGCTCCAGCAAAAGTCAGAGCGCGGTCGCTGGCTGGATCGATTGCCGGAGCATCGGCGGCGAGCGGGCGCGCGATGTGCGCGGAAGTGAAGTGCAGCGGCACATCGCCGAAGGCGTTCGTAATGTGCACGCGGAGGGTTGCGCCACCGACGGAGAGGTGGAAAATCTGGCGCACAGTCGCGTCGCGCAGATCGGCGGGAGGCAGGATGTTGCGCGGCTCCGGAATCTGCTGGGAGGCGCCCCAGGTGGCGATCCAAACCTGCGGTGGCGCTGTGTTTTGGGCCTGGCAGCGGGCCGCGCCGAGAACAAAAGCCATCATCAAAAACAAAATAATGCGAACTTCGCGTACGCTTTTCATGGTTCAGGATTTAGTATCGGTCCCGAAATAATTCGGCCGGAACGCCAGCCAGAATATCAGCAAGCGGAGGACGCGTGCGCTTTCCATCGAGGTTTGCTCTCAGTCTGCTCAGTTGTTCACTCGCGGTCGGTGTTGCCTCAATGCGCGTTGGCGCAGAGTTCGACATCCGCGGCCGATCAGGATCACAAGAACATGATGGATCAGCTCGGTATCAAGGCACAGCGCCCGGGCTGGAGTGGTGACGAGAAGGCGCCGAATCACGCAAACTACGACGAGTCGAAGGCGAACCCTTATCCGAATCTGCCTGATCCGCTGACGCTCGACGACGGGCAAAAAGTAACAGCGGCTGCGACATGGTGGGACAAGCGGCGGCCCGAAATTGTGGAGGGGTACTCGAAGTATGTCTACGGCTTCGTGCCAAAGGATGTGCCGAAGGTGACGTGGACGGTGACGGCGACGGATGAGGAGATGATCGGCTTCCACCACGTGATTGCGAAAGATTTGATCGGTCACGTGGACAACTCGTCGGATCCGGCGATCAGCGTCGACATCCACATGACGGTGGTGACGCCTGCCGGTGCGAAGGGGCCGGTGCCGGTGCTGATGATGTTCAGCCGCGCCGGCTTCCCCAATCCGCACGAGCCGACAGGGGAGGAGTTCGCGCAGATCAACAAGGCGTGGGAGGCCGTGCTGGAGCAGCAGGATCCTTCGCTGAAGGACGTATTCAAAAAATATCCGGCGTGGGAGCCGGTGAAGGCGACGCCGTTTCAGCGACCCGCAGATGAACGCCGATGGAGGACTACCGAACATCTGGCAGCTGATCAACGACGGCTGGGGATTTGTGCTGTTCGATCCGGCGAGCGTGCAGGCGGACGATGGCGAGGGCCTGACGAAGGGCATCATCGGGCTGGTGAACAAAGGGCAGCCGCGCAAGCCGGACGACTGGGGCGCGCTGCGCGCGTGGGCGTGGGGCGCAGGGCGCGGACTCGATTATCTGGAGACCGATCCGGCGGTGGATGCGAAGCACGTCGGCATCGAGGGGGTGTCGCGGTACGGAAAAGCGGCGCTGGTGACGATGGCCTTCGATCAGCGCTTTGCGATGGTGCTGGTGGGCTCGTCGGGCAAAGGCGGGGCGACACCACTGCGCCGCAATTACGGCGAGGGCGTGGAGAACCTGGCGACGGGCGAATACTACTGGATGGACGGCAACTTCATGAAGTACGACGCGTCGGAGGCGACGTTCGGCAGCATGAATCCGGGCCAGCTGCCGGTGGATTCGAACGAACTGATTGCGCTGTGTGCGCCGCGGCTGACGTTTATCAGCTATGGCGTGCCGGAGAAGGGCGACGCCCACTGGCTCGATCACCAGGGCAGCTGGATGGCGACGGTGGACGCAAACCGCGTGTGGGAGCTGCTGGGCGCGAAGGGGCTGAGCGGCGGCACGGATTTCACGCTCGATCCGAATTACCACACGACGAAGATGCCGCCGGTGAACGACGGACTGCTGGAGGGCAAGCTGGCGTGGCGGCAGCACGACGGCGGTCACACGGATGCCCCCAATATGACCTTTTTCATTTCCTGGGCGGATAAGTTCATCGACCATAAAGCAGGCGAGTAGCTCCTTTTTGTCATTGCGGGCCTGACCGGGGTTTGCTAGAGTAGCGCTACTTTTTTCCCGCCAGGTCAATGACATGAAGAGAATTGCCGGGTGTGCGCTGCGACATTTCTGTCCTGCTACAACCATCCTTCTCTCCGGGCTCGTGCTCGCTGTGGTGCTGTTCTCCGTGCCGGTCCTGCGAGCCCAGGAGTCGACCTCGGCGCCGGAGAAACTAACGCCGCAAACGGAAAATGTTCCTGAAGCCGGCGAGAAGCAGGAAGAAGATGCGCTGTTCCCGCTGAAGCGGAGCCAGTGGTTCCTGCAGCAGCGTGCGTATCCCAACGCACACATTCCCACCGGGGCTTACTGGCGCGCCCAGACGCAACGGCAGCAGCTGGTGGCCCGGCGCAGGCTGGCCTTCAGCGCTCTCACTCCAGGCGCTGTCACGCAGGCGGATCCGTTTTCGGCGGTCACCTGGACAGCCGACGGGCCACGGCCCGCCGCCGCATATTACGGGACGATTCCCTACTCCGGGCGCGCGACGTCGATTGCGGTTCATCCGACCGATCCCAATACGGTGTACCTGGGGACAGCGGCAGGCGGTGTGTGGAAGACGACCGATGGCGGGAACACGTGGACACCGCTCACCGACCAACAAGCGTCGCTGGCGATCGGAGCGGTCGCGGTGGACCCTAACAATCCAAACACGGTGTTTGCGGGCACCGGTGAGCCGGACTTCTCCACGGACAGCTACTACGGCCAGGGACTGCTGAAGTCGACCGACGCTGGAGCCACCTGGACACTGATCCGCACGCCCTTCGCCACGGGCGATACGGCTCCCGATTTCACAGCCATTGCAGTCGAGCCCGGCAACAGCAACATTGTGCTGGCAGCCAATTGGGGCGGCCTGTATCGCAGCGCGGACGGAGGCAACACCTGGAGCGGAGTGCTGACCCTCGGCGGGGGTGTGACCGCAGTGATGTTCGACGTGAAGAACGCCAGCGTCGCGTACGCGGGAATCGGCGGGTCGACCGCGCCAGGGACGGTTTACATGTCGAGCGATGCCGGAAAAACGTGGGCCTCGATCAGCGGGAGCGGCGCCGGGGCGGTGCCCCCTGCTTCAGCTGTGATTCGGACCGCGCTCGCCGAGGATTCAACAGGAAAGCTGTACGCGGCGTTCGCCAACGCGAATTTCACGACACTCGGCACTCTTTATGTAACCAGCAACAGCGGAGCCAGCTGGACGCAGCTGACCTCGCCCGGTGGGCTGGACTGGTATCGGAACGCGATCGCGGTCACGCCGGGAAACCCGCAGGTGCTTTATGCGAGCGGCGCGACGCTGTATGAGTCCACTGACGGCGGCCAAACGTGGGCCGCCGACAACAGCGGCACGTACTATGCCGATCAGCACGGGTTCGCTTTCTCCGGCGACGGCACGCGGATGTATCTGGCCGACGATGGCGGCGTGTTTGTGACCACGCAACCGACCGCGGCCAACGCGGTGTTTACTTCGCTGAACGCGACCCTGAACACGATGACCTTTTATCCAGGCTTCTCGATCGTGGCGGGGCAGGCGCGGCTGCTGGCGGGGTCACAGGATCACGGGCTCAACCTGTATGCGGGTGCGCTGTCCTGGCCGAACGGGGAGCAGTCGGGTTTCTGCGGCGATGGCGGCGCGGTGTACATCGACCCCAAGGCGACCTATGCCTACGCCCACTGCCAGGGCGGGGCGGCGAACTGGGTGGCCAACGCATCGGGCGACACGGTGGTGAACAACTGGACCGCGGCGCAAACCGGCATCAGCAGCACCGATCGATGGCCGTGGGTGGCTGACATCAAAGGCGACTGGACGACGGTCTCGACGGTCTATACCGGCACGAACCGGCTCTATCAGTCGACGAACAGTGGCGGCGCGTGGACGGCGATCTCGGGCGATCTGACGGCGGGGCACGCCACCATCAGCACCATCGCGGTTGCGCCAACCGATTCCAACACGATCTACACCGGAGCCGGCGACGGGACCGTTTCGGTGACGACGAACGCGCTTTCCGGGGCGTCGGCCACCTGGAAGAATCTGAGCGGACTGCCGAACCGCACCATCACGAAGATCATGGTGATGCCGGACAGCGCTCAGGATGTGTACCTGACCGTGAATGGCTTTGACAGCGGGCACGTATTTCATTCCGCGAACGGCGGCACGGCGTGGACGGACATCTCCGGCGATCTGCCCAACACGCCGGTCGACAGCATTGCCGCCGACCCCAGCCTTCTGAACACGCTTTATCTGGCGACTGACACGGGCGTGTACGTAACCAGCAATGGCGGCACAAACTGGGAACTGCTGGGCACGGGACTGCCAAATGTGGTGGTGCAGGACGTGCTGTTCGATACGACGAATCGCAAGCTGCGCGTGATCACCCATGGCCGCGGAGCCTGGGAGGCGGCACTGCCGCTGGCTGCGCTGCAGAGCTCATCGCTTTCGCTTTCCTTTGGAAACGTGACCCGAGGAACCACCAGCGCCGCGCAAACGGTAACGCTGACGAACAACCTGAATGCTGCTCTGACACTCAACAGCCTGCAGATCACGAGCCCGTTCACGGAGACCACTACTTGCGGAGCGAGCCTGGCGCCGGGTGGCACCTGCACGGTGAGCGTCGTGTTTGCGCCAACCGTCGTGGGTGCAGCGCAGGGAACGCTTACGGTGACCTCGCCCGCCAACGTCGTCACTGTGTTGCTGTCGGGGACGGGCGTAGGAATTCCCACTGCGGTGCTGGGCTCGCCTTCGCTGGCCTTCGGCAATCAGGTGGCGGGAATTGCCAGCGCCGCACAGACCGTGCAACTGAGCAATACGGGCGATGGAGCGCTGGCGAATGTCGCGATGTCGTTCACGGGCACGAATGCCGGAGATTTTTCGCAGACGAACAACTGCGGAGGCAGCGTCGCTGCCGGGAGCAGTTGCACAGTGAGTGTGGTGTTTACTCCTCAGGCAGTCGGTGCACGATCGGCGACGATGTCGATTGCCGATAATGCTGCCGGGGCGCCGCAGACCGTGGGACTGACCGGAACCGGCACGGCTCCGTTTGTGCTCGCAGCCACTGGCACCACGGCCTCGGTGCCGGCCGGGACGAGCGCAACGTATGCGCTTACCGTGACGGCCGCCCAGGGAACTTCGCTGGCCAGCGCCGTTGCACTCGCGTGCAGCGGGCTTCCATCGTCGTCGACGTGCAGCTTTAACCCGGCGAATGTGGCCAGCGGCGCGACGACGCAGAACATCATGCTCACGGTAAGCACAACACCGAAATCCGCTCCCGCGCACGCCTCCCTGGCGAGCCGCGGGGGAATCAGCCTGGCCGCATTTTCCATCCTCGGCGCGTTGCTGCTACCGCGGCGCCGCTGGCGTCTGGGGATGATCGCTATGTTCGCGGTTCTCTGCATCGGCATTCCAGGATGCAGTGGCGGCGGTGGCGGCAGCGGCGGAGGAGGCGGCGGTGGTGGTGGCGGCGGTGGTGGTGGTACAGCCTCCGGGAACTATACGATTACGGTGACGGCATCGCAGTCCACCATCTACCAGACGACGCAGGCGCTGACACTGACGGTGCAGTAGGAGGCCGGCCACGAAGGGAAACTTGATCGCGCGCGCGGCAATTCACGCAGCAACGGCAGTGGTGGCGGTCGCCTTTTCAGGCGCGGGCGCCTTCGGCCAGACTGGCGCTACCCTGCCGGTCACGCCGAATGCCGGCCCGCCGCAGGTGATCTGCCGGCCGTGCGGCGAGGTGCCGCCTCCGAAGGGCTACAGCTGCAGCGGTTCGGTGATGGTTGCCGATTCGGTGGCGACGAAAGACATTCCGCGTGTGACGGCCGCGTGCCAGAAGAGCGAGCCTTCAACGGCAGGGGGTAAGGAGAGCCAGAACGCCGAGAAGACGCCTACATCGAAAACAAAGGCACCGACGTCGAAAACACACTGCAGCAAGAAGAAGAAAGCGGCTGCGCACAACCCACCGCCCGTTCCGAGCCGCGGTTCGTGGCCTTCCCGAGGCGCTGATCAGGCCGGCTTGTCGGCCACGGTGGATGCCTGGGTGCCTTGCTGCGCGCCGCGCTGGAACACCAGAGCCGCCGCGCCGCGCAGCCTCGCGATCTCGCCTTCCAGCGCCGGCCGGATCGTCGGCGGACCGCCCGCCAGCGTCAGCTCAATGGCTTCTTTCTCAATCACCGGGCCGAAACGGTGCCATGCCGACGTGACTTCGCCCGCGATCAGAATGGTGCTCGGCGACAGCCCGGCAATGATCATCCGCAGCCCGCGCCCGATTCCCTGCGCCTGCATCGTGAGCGCCTGGGCCGCCGCCGCATCGCCTTCCTCCGCCAGATTCAGCAGCTCCTGAAACGTCACCACGTGCGACTTCGGCCGCAGTTCGCGGTAATAGCGCAATGCCGCCCGCGTCGAGCCGAACACTTCCCAGCAACCCTTCTTCCCGCAACCGCACCGCGGCCCATTGGGATCGATGGACACATGGCCGAACTCGCCCGCCATCCCGTTGTTCCCCGAGACCAGCTGCCCGTTCGTCAAAACGCAGGTGCCCACGCCTTCCGCCACCGCCACCAGCACGGCGTCGCGCACCCCGTCCATGCGGGAGAAGGTCAGTTCCGCCATCAGGCAGGCCGTCGCATCGTTCTCCATCGTCACCGGCAGCCCCATCTTCGTCTCGACAATTTTCTTGATGTCGAAGTCCGGCCATTTAAGGTTAGGCGCGAAGATCAGCCGCTGCGTCACCGGGTTCACGCGCCCCGGGAGGCTGATGCCCACGCCCTCGATCGATTTGCGCGGGGCGGAGCGCTGCATCCGCTGCATGCAGTCCAAAATCAGCCGCATCGACGCGGCGGGGTCGGAGGTGAGGGGGACGGGCCAGCGCGAAAGCAGCCGGCCGTTCAGATCCACCAGCGCAACGCTGGCCTGGCGCGGATGAATGTCCACCGCGATGGCCACCAGATCTTCGTTTAACCCGATCAGCGTGGGCCTGCGTCCTCGCGGCGGCGATCCCATCGCCCCCTCGCGAACCCAGTTTTCCCGGATCAACTGCTCCACGATCTGGGAAACCGTGCTTCTGCCCAGACCGGAGCGCCGCGCCAGGTCCGCCCGGGAGATGGGCTGGCTGGCCCTGATCAGCTCCAGGACGATATCGCGATTGATGATTCGTGCCGTCTCGCTCGTTGCCAGCTGCAGCTCAGCCAGGTCAATGAGTCGGATGCCATTCCAGTGTTGCGGCAATTTGCTTGCGACCTTTTCAGTAAAACGCTGCGCCTGTTTCGCTTCAGATTTCGCCGCGAATGAAGCGCCTGTGGGGAAGAAGGAAGCATATCACCAGCTTTGCCAATCGACGCAGCAATCGACAGTGAACTGGCAACCGGCAAAGACTGAATTTGTTATGGATAAAGAGAAAAGCCGCTGGCGAGTAAACGATTACCCGGCGATGTCAGAGTGCCGAACGACAAATAACCCCTGAAACCGGCCAAACTAACCCTTCAATGTTAACGGTTGCATTACATCGAACGATCCCACCCACTCTGTAGAGAAGGTGAATTAAACACACCGCATGAAGTGGATGTCACCCGAGAGTCCAACTGGCCATGGACTTCTGGCCGATTGGTCACATAATTACCGAAGCCACTCTGGTATGCAGTTCGTGCTTGACAATGGCAAATTCACACCACTATAGTTTTGGTCGCTAACAATAAAAGAAATTCCGCATCAAGAAGAGCTGCTGGCCGTACCCACGAAAGCTCGTTTTTGTTGGCGATGTTTTTTCAGGAGGCAAATCGAATATGACCAACGCATTGTGCGCTCTTTCCCGGCGTGAATCGTTCCGGCACGAACCGCGACAACTCCGCAAAACCTGGTACTGGATTCTCCCTCTCCTTGGCGTAGCCCTTCTGCTTTTATCCGCGCCGCGCCTGCAGGCTCAAACCACCGCCCAGTTGACCGGAACCATCATCGATCCCTCCGGCGGCGTCATTCCCAATGCGCAGGTCACCCTGGTCGATGAAGCGACCGGTACCTCGCGCGTCGTGCAGACCAACGGTGAAGGACTGTATGCCTTTCCAGCCCTGACCCCTGGCTCCTACACGGTGAAGGCGGTTGCCAAAGGCTTCCAGCCGAAGGAAATCACCGGCATCGTCCTGCACGCCGGCGATACCCGCACCGTTCCCGCGTTCTCCCTCACCGTCGGTTCTGAATCGACTACGGTCACCGTCAATGCCTCCGCCGAAATGATCCCCACCGAGAACGGCCAGCGCACCGACGTCATCGACAGCAAGCAGATTGAAAACCTGGCGCTGGAAGGCCGCGACACCACCGAGTTGCTTAAAGTTCTCCCCGGTGCCACTACCATGTCCACCGGGCTCACCCAGAACGCCCCCACCTACAACGACCTGAACGTGACGGTGCAGCAAAGCGCGATCGGTAACGGCATCAACATCAACGGTGTCGTGAACCGTGGCGGTACGGCCCTGCTGGCCGACGGCGCCAACGTCATCGATCCCGGCAACATGGCCTCCTCGGTCTCCATCATTAACCCCGACATGACCCAGGAAGTCACCGTCCAGGCTTCCAACTTCTCCGCGGACGCGCCGTTTGGCCCGGTCGTGGTCCAAACCATCAGCAAATCCGGTGGCGAGCACTACCACGGCGAAGGTTACTTTGACGCCCGCAACAGCGTGCTGAACGCTCAGGACTGGGCGGACAACCACAACGCTGCTACGCGGACGCAGGGACCGCAGCACTATTATTATCCCGGCGGCAACTTCGGCGGCCCGGTTCCACTCACCGGCCATCATCTCTTCTTCTGGGGCGGCTATGAACGCTGGCTGCAAAACCAGGGCAATGCCAACGTTCTGAAGTCTTCCATCCCCACTCCCGAAATGTTGCAGGGCGACTTCAGCACGGATAACGCCGACAATCTCAAGCTCTGCCCCAACGGCTTCTTCCCCGCACCTTCATCGGGTTTCCCGCAGGGCGGCTGGTGCAGCGACCTGGGGGGAAGCTCTGTGAACGACGTAACCATCTACCCCGATGGCACCAAGGCAGCTCCCTCTTCCACCCTCGCGTCTTATGGAGGTGCCGGCGGCGACGTTGGGCAGAGGATTCCCACCCAGTTCCTCGATCCCGGCGCCGCAGCCCTGGCTAAGATTTGGCCCAAGGCCAATGCCGACCCGGGCAGCAACGGCGGCTTCAACTACGTCCAGCCAATTACGAATATCAACAATGGCTGGATCTATCGCCTCCGCATCGATTACCACCTCGGCAACGACACCACCATCTACGGCTCCTACCAGCAGGCCTACGACTCACAGCTGGCCCAGGGCAATGGTGCCCACCTCTACTGGACGCCGGGCAACGCTATTCCTTACCCGGGCGGCGGCGAGCCGGAGAACTTCTTCGGCAAGTCCATGGCCGGCCATTTCGTTCATAGCTTCAGCTCCACTATGACCATGGACTTCATGGCCGCGTGGGCCTTCGGCAGCTTCCCCTTCGCACAGCCCAATCCGTCGGCAGCCTCTCGCGGAACCCTTGGATACACCTATGGCAAGGTCTTCCCCGGGGTCTCCTCGTCCGAACCCATTCCTGCTTACAGCAGTGCCGGGAACCAAACCTTCCCGGACTTCTCGCAGGCCTCCATCTTCGACAATCCTCCCGGATCCTACGCTGTCAAGAAGGAAGCCCCGCAGTTCAGCGCGGTCTTCACCAAGGTCTTCGGAACCCACACCGTCAAGTTCGGCGGTTTTACCCAGACCACGGATAACTTCCAGAGCACCTTCGCCACCTACCAGGACGGTAACCTCACCATCCGCGCTGGTCAGGCCCCGAACGTTCTCACCAGCCAATCCATGGGATCGCCGCATAACCCGGATGCCAACTTTGTCATGGGCATCATGACCGGATACGGCGAAAACAACGCCTCGCCGATCGGCGACACAGCCTATATGGAGACCGCCGGCTTTGCTGACGATACCTGGAAGGCGACCCGGCATCTGACGCTCGAACTGGGCGCTCGCATCGAGCACGTCGGCCACTGGTACGATCGCCAGCGCACGGGCATGGCCGTCTTCTATCCGGATCGCGTGCTGGCCGACTACAACGACGGCAAGTATGCTCCCGGCTTCTACTGGCATGCCATCGATTCCGGCGTGCCGCTCAGCGGTCAACCTAATCGTTTCGCCTACTTCGACCCGCGCTTCGGCCTTTCCTACGATGTCTTTGGGAATGGTCATACCGTGGTACGTGGCGGATGGGGCGCCTATCGCTTTGTCGATCAGGTGAACGACGTCGATCCTCCGCTGGTTACCGCGCAGCACGTGCTCGGCTACAGCCTGCCCGGCGGATTTACTGCCCAGCTGAAAGATCTCGGCTCGCTCGCGTACAAACCCTGCACTGCACAATGCGCAAACCAGAGCGGCCAGGCAGGATTCGATCCCAAAGACTATGGTCAGCCGCTTACCTATGCCTATAACCTCACCATCGACCAGAGATTGCCGTGGAACTCTCTGCTCGATGTCGCCTATGTCGGCAGCAACACCACCCAGTTGACCGACAACGGCGAAGGCATCCAGGGCAGCAATTTCGCAGCCCTGGCCGATATGAACAAGACTCCTCTCGGTGCTCTTTATAAGCCCGACCCCAACGTGCTGAGCGCCGCTTACGGCAAAGTTGCCGGCAACCCCGAACAGGTGAACAAAGATCCCGCGACTAACGCGAACACCGGGATTCAGTTCGCCGACTACCACCCGTACGGCTACGCCTATGGCACCAACGCGGTGGCCATGGATCAGCACATCGGGTACACCAACTACAACGGCCTGCAGGCCGCCTGGATCAAGACAGCCGGCAAACTCACCTTCAACCTCAACGGCACCTGGTCGAAAGCCCTTGGTACGGGCTTGCAGGAGAATCCCTTCAACGTCGACCGGAACTACGGACCGACGTCGATTGACCGGCCTCTGGTCTTTAACACGTCGTACACCTATGCCAGCGGTGCGGTTCATGAGTTCAACCCGGCTCTGAACCATCTGCTTGGCAACTGGACTATCTCCGGTATCTCTACCTGGCAGCACGGCGGATACATTCCGGCGGCTCTGGGCAACAATGTGCCGAACTTCAGCCTCGGCCAGAGCTATGTCAACGTACCGGCCACTCTGACCGGCGTCACCAGCGGACTCAGTGCCAGGACCTATTTCGGTACCGATGCGTCGGTTCCCATCCTGCCTGTGCTCACCTGCAACCCGACCTCGGGTCTCAGGTCCAATCAGCGCGTGAACGGAACCTGCTTCAACCTGCCCAACGTCGGCAGCCAGGGCGGGCAGAAGTTCCCGTACATGAGCGCCACCCCCTACTTCGACAACGATCTGGCCATCGAGAGAACGTTCCACATTCACGAGAGCCAGTCGATCCGGTTCCGTGCCAGCGCCTTTAACTGGCTCAACCACCCGTTGTCGGATTACAGCAGTACCAACCTTCTGACGCTCAACTACAAGGTGGACTACAACACCAGAGCGATCACGAGGAATTACAGCACCAATACCTTCGGTGTGATGGACTGGAAGACAGCTGCGCCCTTCCAGCGCATCATCGATCTGAATGTGAAGTACTACTTCTGAACCGACCTCCACACGGGAAGGTGAATGCTGTGTATTCACCTTCCCTTTTTTTGTGCCGCATGCCCACAGCAACCGCCCATCAATCTCTCACCCAGCCATTTCCTGCCTCCGCCTGGTTCCTCGCGAGACTCGCTTGAATACTGCGCCTGCACGCGCAGCAGAATGCTACGATTTGGAAGCGGCAGCATTGCCGTCGCCTTGAGTTTTCCGATGTTGAGCCGGCTCCAACTCTGTGCCGCCGCCCTGATCCTTGTCTTTTCTGCCGGTGTCGCCCTCCGCGGGCAGGTTGCCGCCCGCCATCCCGCGGCTGACTCCCTGCGCCTGCACTACGACCGCGCCGAGGACCTGCAGCGGGCCGGCAAACTCAGTGATGCCGCCAGCGAATACCGCGCGTTTCTCGCCGACGCGCTCGGCGAGCTCGCCATGGGCTATGGGCTGGCTCGCGATTACCCGCATGCCGCTCCGCTGTTCGACGAGGCCCTTACCCTCCAGCCCAATGCACCCACCCTGCTCCTCGATTACGCGCGAACGGCCCTCACGCTCGGCGACCTTCCCCATGCAAAGACCCTGGCTACGCAGTTCATCCGCAATAACTCCGGCGATCGGTCGCAGCTGGCGCTCGCTCATCAGGTGCTCGGCCGCACCCTGCTGAAGATGAATCAGGACCAGGAAGCAAGGAAGGAACTGGAAACGGCCGTCGACCTGGATCCCACCTTTCCCAATGGCTATGACCTCGCCGTCGCCTGCCTCGACCTCGGTGACGAAAAATGCGCGGTCCAGCTCTTTGGCGAGATGGAAAAGTCTTTCGGCGATACTCCCGAAATTCACATGGCTTTCGGCCGCGCTTATGCCGACTCCGACTTTCAGCCCCGCGCGGTTACTGAATTCGATGGCGCCATCCAGGAAAACCCCAGCCTGCCCGGGGCCCACTACTTACTCGCTGCCGTACTTCTGGCAACCGGCACCGACGACGCTCATGTAGGAGCGGCCCAGGATAACCTGACGAAGGAAATTGCGATATCTCCCCGCGATGCGATGAGTTATACAGCGCTGGGCAAGATTGCCACCACTCGCAATAACTACGCCGAGGCGGAAACCTGGCTAAAGAAAGCCGCAGCCCTCGACCCCGATAACCCGGATACCTGGCTCTATCTCGGCCAGATGTATTTCGATTCCCACCGCACTGCCGAATCCGAAGCCGCCCTCCGCCAATGTATCCGGTTCACCACCGATGTCTCCCGCAATCGCTATCAGGTCCAGAAAGCCCACTTCCTGCTCGGCAGAATCCTCATGCAGAAGGGTCAGCAGGACGCCGCCAACGCCGAGATGAAGATTTCGCGCGATCTCGCCAATAAGACGCTCTCCCAGGACCGCAGCAAGCTCGTGGGTCTGATGGATTCCGCCGGTGCCCAGGACCCTTCCGCAGCAGCCACGGACCCGTCTTCCTCTCCTCACGGCGCTGCCCTCGGCATCAATTCCGTGGCCCTGCGCAAAGTGGACGCCCTCCGCGAGCAGCTCAAGCCAGTGGTCGCCGACAGCTACAACAACCTGGGCGCCATTGCTGCTACGAATGCGGACTATCCCGGCGCCGTCGCTTTCTTCGAGCGAGCCGCGGAGTGGAACCCATCCCTCGAAGGTCTCGACTATAACTGGGGGCGTGCCGCATTCGCCGGCTCGCTCTTCGCCGATGCCATTCCGCCCCTCACTCGCTATCTCCAGACCCATCGTGACGATGCCGGTGCTCGCAGCGTCCTCGGCATCAGCCAGTTCATGGCCGGAAAATTCCAGGACTGCATCGACACCCTGCACTCTGTCATCGGCAAGACCGACCTCGCCCCTCAGGTCGACTACGTCTATGCGGATTCGCTGGTTCAGACCGGCCAGCTCGCCGCCGGCGCAGATCGCCTCACCGCACTGGAGAAGGCGCACCCCGAGATTCCCGATGTCCACCGCGCCCTCGGAGAAGCTCGCGATCGGCAGGGCCAGATCCAGCAGGCCCGCGACGAGCTCGAGACCGCCATTCGGCTAAGCCCGCGCGATGCCGCCGCCCATTACGATCTCGGCAAAATCGCGCTCGGCAATCGAGACACCGCCGCCGCGATCTCCCATCTCGAAGCCGCCGTGCGCCTCTCGCCCGACAGTGAGACCTACCATGAGGAACTGGCGCGCGCCTACAAAGAAGCTCTGCGGCCTGCGGATGCCCAGCGAGAGATCGACACGAGCAACGCACTCCGCGCTCGCGCGCAAAGCGCCACCGCGCCGCACCCGGCCACCGCTCCCGAATAGCCACCAGCACGCAGCCCGCGCATCACGAAGCCCGGCCGCTCCTGTTCAGCTCCTTGTAGAAGCCCAGATCCTTATCCGTGATCATCTTCGTGATGTACGCGATCTGCCCGTAGTGCAGCCCGAAGTGCTCCACCACCTGATAAACAGCGTCGAGGCCATGCACGTGGTATCCCTGAATCTCGTACGGCGCAATCAGCTCGGCCTCCGTCAGCCGGTCCAGCACCATCGCGCCTTCGCCAATCGTCGATCCGAGCTTTTCCAGCAGAGCAGAGCCTGTCATGTTCCCGGTCGCTGCGAATTCGGCCGGGCGATCGCGCTTGTCCTCCGCCTGATTGAACGAATCCACCAGCCACTGCCGCACATTGCCGTTCAGATGAAGCATGAGGTTGCCGATCGAGTTGCTGGCGGCGTTCGGCCGCCACCAGATCTGCTCGTCCGTCAGCGGCTCAACGCAGTTGCGCAGCCGCGGCCAGTACTGATTCACCAGCTTGTCGCGCGAAAAACGCAGAAAGAGATTCGTGCATGTCGGCTGGAATTGCGCGGTCATCGTGCTGTCCTCTCACCGAGAGTCAGGTTCCCACCGCGCATTGTCAAGCGCTCGCGGCTCAGTCCACGTCCAGTTCCGCCTTCGCCAGTGCCGCGATCTGCGGCCGGCTCTCGTCCCATGTCTCCCATACCGCCGCGCACCATTGGCGGATCATCGCGTCGCGCGCCGGCCCGGGCTCCGCCGCAACAACATCCTCGACCGTAAGCCGGCTTGCTTCTTCGGCAATGGCAGCCGCGGCCACGATCGCCGCCGTCGCGCCATGCGCATGTGCGCCAGCTGCACCTGCTTGCCGGTGAAGCCCTTCTCCAGATACAGGTACAAGCCCATCATCGCAAAGACCACGGCCATGGGCCTGATGGTCTCATCCGCATGCTGGGCACGCCAGGCGTCCGCGCTGTTCTCGTGGATGAACGCCGCATCGCCGTGCGCCAGCGTGTAGAACGAAAGTTCGTCGAAGAGTTCCTGTTCGGAAGGCATCGGGACCGGCTCCCGTAGCGGGGTTCCGGTCCCCGATCTTACCAGCGATACACGGTCAGGTTATCGATGTAGACGATCGCCTGCCCGTTGCCGAATCCATCCATCTGGAGGTTCGTCACCAGACTCGGCCCCCACCCCAGCGCGAAGGCGGAGTTCACCGTCGCGTTGATCGCCTGCGGCACATCGTCGAGCCACACCGTCTGATAATTGATGTTGCCCGAATTGTCGCGGGAGTACGCCACCTGCACGTGATGCCAGGTGTTCACGCTCCACTGCCGCGGGTTACAGGACTGATTCGACTTCACCCATGTGTCCACCGGATTCTGCGGCGTCCCCGCATTGGCCGTGTAATCCCAGGTGCTGTTCCACCCATCGCACTGGAAGCCGAAGATCGCCGTCTGCCCGTTGGGCATCGTCTGGTTCAGGTCCATCTCGATGTTCGCCAGTTGGCTGTTCGGGCTCTGGATGTACACCCAGGTGTCGTAGAGGAAGTTCGTGGAAACTGTGTCGTCGCCGAACGAGGCATAAAAGCGCTCGTCGCCGTTGTTGGTGAAGCTCGTCGCAAATTCCCGCGCCGAACCGCTCCGCGAGGGCGATCCCACCAGTCCCGTGGCGCCTGTCGAACTCCCGCTGGCGCCGCTGTCGTTAATTGCGTTCCACCCAGCCAGGTCGTCGATGTTCGCCACGCTGATCGCTGTCGATGGAACCGTCGCCGCGATCGCCGCAGCCGTCACGCTGATCGGCACGTCGGTGTCGCAGGCGCCCCCGCCGTTGCCCCAGGCCTTCACGTGCAGCATATGCGCGCCGTTCGCGCTGCCCACCGCCGTATTGATCGACGTGCTGTAGACGATCGTCGTGCTCGGGCTGTTATCGAACGAATAGCCCATCGCCGCCGTCGAATACCCGCCGCAGGTCGGTGAGCTGGCTGTCAGCGTGAACGGCGAATACACGCCCGCTCCCACCGAAGGACTGCTGACCGACACATCTGGCGACGCGCCACCCACCGGCGTGGTCCCGCTGACGGTGATCGCCACGTCGGTCACGCACCCCCCACCGCCTGCCCCCCACGACTTCACGTGCAGAACGTGAGCTCCTGCCGCCGCTGAGACGCTGGCGTTGATGGAATTGCTGTACACGAATGTGTTGTTCGGGCTGTTGTCGAACGAGTACCCCATTGCCGAAATCGCATGGGAGGAGCACGACGATGCGCTCGCCGACAGATTGAAGGGAGACGATACCGTTGCTCCGTTAACGGGAGAATTAACCGTGGGGTCGGCAAAGGCGGTGGCGGCGAGGAGGAAGGAGGCAAATACAGCAAAACTCGTGCGAATCTTCATGGGAGCGCGAGACCTTACAAAAAGATTGAATAGGTCGTGCCAGCTTGCGGTAAACGCCTGGCCCCCGGGCCACGTGCATGCTGGGAACCCCAGTCGCGCAGGGGTTCACACCGCGGTTTTCCCCTGGTCTTTCCTGTGGAAACCCGCGTGGCGTAAGTGGTTACAACCGTAACTACTTAGGTCCGATCTAGGAGTCAAGTTAATTACTGACCGCATAGTACACGCGCTAAATCATGAAGCAACAAGAAAATGAAACTAAAATGGAAACCTTAGTAACACACGGGCAACGTTTTTCCCAAAACGTGAACTTCTTACAGGATTTGCCCTTTCCATCGTAGAAATTTTTCAACTCACAGCCGGCCCGCCGGCGCCGTCTGCCTTCGCGTCGCAGATCTTCTCGCCCCGACGAAGCTCTGCCTTACGAACTTGTGTGATCGAGAACGATCTTCCAGCCGGCCGCCTTCTTTTCAAAGACCAGCGAGAAAATGCCGGTCGCCTCGCCCCCTCCAGCCTGCGTCCGCGTCAGGTGGAAATGGCCCGTCATCACCGCGTGCTCCGGCCCCAGCATCCGCACATCGATATCGCTGAACGCCAACTCCCCCATCGCCTCGCGCGAGCCGTAGTTTCGCTTGTACCGCTCGAGGATCATCTGGTAGCCATGCTGAATCGTCTTCCCGATGAACGTCGTCTGCGGCGAGTCATCGTACCCATGCATGAATGCGACGATGTCGCCCCGATTCCACGCGGCCTGCTGGTCGGTCAGAACTTGCCGAATCGCGCTCTCCGACGACTGGGCATGCACGGGCTGGCTCATTCCAGCCACAACCAAAGCGGACAGCACCAGACATCCGGCAGTCAGTTTCATCGGCGATCTCTTCCCCTGCAGGTGTGCGCTCGCGAGCAGTCCGCTAGACTGGGCCCGGAAGCAATGATGAAGTTTTATCCGAAATTCCTCACCTCCGCGACCGCCGAAGCGCATTTCCCCAAACCCGGGCCGCCGGAGATCGCCTTCCTCGGCCGCTCCAACGTCGGCAAATCCAGCATGATTAATGCGCTGCTGGGCGAGAAGCAGGCCCACGTTTCCTCCACACCAGGCCGGACCCGCGCCATCAACTTCTTTGCCCTCGCCGCCTCTCCGTGGCCCGAGAAGCCTGGCCAGCAGCCCCAGCTTTTCTTCGCCGACCTGCCGGGTTATGGCTACGCGAAGATTTCCAGATCCGTCTCCGCCGAGTGGCCCAAATTCATCGACCCCTACATCCGCGAACGCCCCACGCTCTCGCTGTGCGTGTGCCTCGTCGACAGCACCATCCCCCCAAAGGCCAGTGACGCGCAGCTCTTCGAGTTCCTCGAGACTGCCGGCCGCAAATATCTCATTGTCGGAACCAAAGCTGACCGCCTCTCCGGAAACGGCCGCCCCAGGTCCCTCGCGGCTCTGCGCGAAGCCTTCGGAGACGTCCCTCTGTTGCTGTGCTCCGCAAAAACCGGAGCCGGCATCCGGGAACTCTGGGCCGCCATCCGCGAGTCGATGTAAATCGGAAGCATGCAATGCTCTGAAAGCGCACTGCTTCAGAGTTCGCCAAAACCCCGTGGTGGTTCGCTTTTGTAACAGGGCACGACCTCGGTCGTGCCGTGGAGTCCCGAGATTGAATCCGGCTTTAGCCGCTGAGGAAAGGTCGCGCTACGAGCAGAATTAGCTCGCCACCCGCAGCCGATCCAGAAGTTGTGTCGGATGAACCGGCTTCAGCAGAATCTCAAACTCATGCCCGCGCACGCGTGCATCCCGCAGCAGGTCGGCGGTCGCCGCCTGACCCGACAGCAGCACCACCCGGCATCCCGGGATGATGTCTGAAATCTGGATCGCCGCCTCGATCCCGCTCATCCCCGGCATCACCACGTCCGCCAGAAAAACGTCAGGCTGGAACACGCGCGCCGTCTCCACCGCCTTTTGGCCGCCGTACACCGTGGCAGCTTCAAAGCCGTTCTGGTTGAGAATCAGTCCCAGAGTATCGGCGATGATCCGTTCGTCATCGGCAATCAGCACTCTGGGCCTGACTCCGTCGGCGGTGGGACGAGAGTTCATCTAAACTTTGAAACAAAGCAACGCTGGGGATTGTGTCCTGCGAGTATATCCCTGCTCGATCCAGTTGATCCCCAAATTTCTGCACCTGACGGATGAGAGGCGCGCTTTGCGGGATTGGATGGTGCGCTTCCCCGGCCTGAGGCAGCCCAGGTGCCAACCCGAACATCAACACCCTCTTTGACTTGCGCCACCGGAGGATTTATAACGGGGAATCCGGCTCCCCCGTCCGGATCGGCCGCGAAGGTGACGCGGGAATCGTCCCGCGCGCAGGTTCGCAATGGCTTTTAACCAGTGCAATGGGATGCTCGGGAAGGCGGTTAGAATCCGCCACTGCCCCGCAACTGTAAGCGCGTGTTCCTGCGTCTTTCACGATGACGCAGTACAGGCCTGGCCAGAGTGCCACTGAAGCGACAGCTTCGGGAAGGCGGTCAGGCTTCGTTCTCTCGGCGTTGATGCCGGGAACGGCGCGCGAGTCAGGAGACCGGTCCTGCTTGCCGAGCTTGTTTTCGTCGACAGGCTCACTTACCGCGTTCCCGCGGGGGAACGGAGGACACCATGACTCTTTGCTCGCGGCCCATAGGCCGTTTCCACACCATCGCCCGTTTCTTCACCAAGGCCCGTTTCCTCACCATCGTTCGACTTCGCCTTACCGCTCTCGCGCTCCTTTGCTCCTGCGCGCCTGCCCTGCACGCCGTCAGCGTCCATGGCACCGTTACCGATCCCCTGGGCTACCCCATCGCCAACGCCACCGTCGCCCTGGTCCAGAACGGCGACGTGCTGCTCACAGCGCGCACCGGCCCCGATGGCGGCTACGCCATCGTCAGCCCCAGCTCAGGCCGATTCTATGTGCTCGCCTCCGGCATCTCTTTCCGCCAGTTGCAAACGCAAAGCTTCTACGGTGGCCGCTTCGATAACGTCGAGCAGAACGTCATCCTCGAGCCCGAGACGGTCCGCCAGTCCGTCATCGTCACCGCCACCGGCACTCCCCAGCCCCAGGCCCAGGTCAGCGCCTCCGTTTCCGGCCTCAGCGCTGAAGACCTCATGAACCACGCCGATGTCGCCGATCCTCTCCGCCAGGTCCCCGGCCTCAACGTCGTGCAGCAGGGCCAGCGTGGCGGCGTCACCTCCGTCTTCATCCGCGGCGGCACTTCCACCGCGAATCGCGTCGTCATGGACGGCGTTCCCGTCGAGGACATCGGCGGCCGCTTCGACTTCGGCAATGTCTCGAGCCTCGGCCTCCAGGATGTCGAGGTCTATCGCGGCCCCAACACCGTGCTCTATGGATCCGACGCCGCCGCCGGCGTCATCGCGCTCACCACGCCGCGCGGCAGCACTTCGTTTCCATCCTTTCTCTACGAAGGCGATGCCGGCAGCTTCAAAACCTATCGCAACCAGGCCCAGCTCGCCGGCATGATGCGCAAGCTCGACTACTACCTCGGCGCATCGAGCCTCTATACACAGAACTCCATCCCCAACGACGAGTATCACGACGGCACCGCCGTATCGAATTTCGGCTATAGCCTGTCAGCCAAAACGCAGATTCGCGTCACCGTGCGCGGCAGCAACTCCGCCACCGGCCTGCCCGGCGGCAACGGCGGCTACTCCTTCTACGGCCTCGCCAACGACGGCAAACAAAATGACCAGGACGTTTACGCAGCCGGCGCCATCGATCACGCCTTTCGCGACAACTGGCACGCCACCGCGCGCTACGGCCTCGTCCGCAAACGCGAGGACTCCGGCGAGTGGTACCCGGCCGGCAATCTGCTCAACACCAGCGATCTCGGAGCAGGGAACTACTACGGTAACAACGTCACCGTCGTCGGCGCCAACGGCTATTCCACCGCGGGCCGGGCGCTACTCAACTACGGCACCGCGTTCGGCTCAATCTACCCCTACAAGGTCTATCTCGCCTCCAACCGCGACAACCTCTACGCCGACACCAACTACCAGCACGGCCCGCACTTCGGCGTCATCGGCGGCTTCCGCTACGAGGACGAGCGCGGCATGGAAGGCGAGCCCGTCTACCTCTTTGGCGAAAATGTGGAGCGCACCAACTACGACTATCAGGCCCAGCTCGGCGGCCAGTTCAAAAACCGCTTCTTCTACACCGCTGCCGGCGGCGTCGAGAAGAACCAGCTCTTCGGCCTCGTAGGAACGCCACGCGGCGGCGCTTCGTTGTACCTCGTCCGCCCCGGTCAGGGCATCCTGCACGGCACACGCCTCAACGTGAACTTCGCCAAAGGCTACCAGGAGCCCACCCTCGACCAGCAGTTCGGCTCGCTCTACCATTTCCTCCAGACCAACGGCGGCCAGTCAACCATCGCGCAGTACGGCATCGCTCCTATTGGCGCGGAAACCTCGCGTAGCTACGACGGCGGCATCGAGCAGAGCCTCTTCAGCGAAAAAGTAATCGCCCGTGTTACATATTTCCACAACGAATTCGGCAATCAGATCGAACCTGTACCCGCCACCGTCGTCCCGAAGCTGCTCCCGAATCTAAGTCCCGCCCAGCAACAGCAGCTCGAAAGCTTCCTCACCAACAATTACGCCTACTCGCTCGATCTGAACTCCATGTCCTACCGCGCCATCGGCATCGAGTCAGAGGTTGAATACGGCATGGGCAGGAATATCTTCGTCCGCGGCGGCTATACCTACCTTGACGCCGGCGTCCAGCACTCTTTTTCCTCTGACGCTATCGGCCCCAGCTTCAACCCCAAATATCCCGGCGTTCCGATTGGCAACTACGCGCCGCTGGTCGGAGCGCGCCCCTTCCGCCGCCCCCCGCACACCGCTTTTGCCAGCGCGATCTACACCGGCAAACAATGGTCCGGCGTCGTTCAGGCCGCTTACGCCAGCCGCAGCGACGACTCCACCTACCTCGGCGGCAACGACGTCAACTTCGGCAACACGCTGCTCCTGCCCAACCGTAATCTCGACTATGCGTATACCAAAGTCGACTTAGGCGTGACTTACCAGTACAAACCCTGGATGGCCCTCTACACTCAGCTTGACAACCTCACCAGCAACCAGCACATCGGCCCCATCGGATACCCCTCGCAGCCGATGAGCTTCCGCACCGGCGCCCGCTTCACGATTAGCATCCACAAGCGCTAGCCTCGAGCCACCGAGCTGCACAAATGATCGGCCAGCCCTCGATGTCCTCAGTAACCGCACAACCTCATCCATCTACTGATCGACGGCCGCAGCCAGCGAAGATTGTCGCCGCCGGTCCTCCGCCACCGCCTGCACAACCGCGTTCAGGATCGTCTGCACCACCAGCTCCGGCTCGTCCAGGTGGATCCAGTGCAAGCTGCGCTCCGCGATCACATGCCGCCCGCGCGGGCCATACTGGTGCATGTTCGTCGGCGGTGCCGCATCCGCCGGAGTCAGAACCATCACCGGCACCGCATCGATCGGATCCACCTGATACATCTCCCTCGCGGTCGCCTCCACCGCATCCAGATGCGCCATCAGCCCGCGATAGAACCGCGGCGCCGACCAGTGCGCCGCAATCGATGGCCGCACCTCCGCCGGCATCTTGCGGATCTCCGTGTCGAGGCGCGAAGCCAGGAACTCCCCGTGCCGCCCGGCAAGCCGAATCAGGAACCTCGATAACTTCGCCGACCGGCGGAAGTGCGATCGTGCCGCCAGCCGCGTGATCCCGACCCGCGCAAAAGCGCCGCCCAGCCGCGTCAGCCGCTGCGCTCGCCTCACCCGCCCATTCGCCGCCGCGTTGAACGGCGGCCACTCGACGGGCCGCATCGGATCGATCAGCACCAGCGCCGCCGTCTCCTCCGCATACTCCAGCGCAAACCGCTGCATTACCAGCCCGCCAAACGAGTGCCCGACCAGAACCCACGGCGGCTCGATGCCCGCCGCCCGCAGCAACCCCCGCAACTCCCGCGCGACATGCGCCGGCGTCCGCTCCGACGTGCACGCGCTGCTCCACCCCAGTCCGCAGCGATCGTAGGCCACAGTGTGTACGCGTTCCACCAGCGCGGTCTGGATATGCAGCCAGTTCAGGCTCGTCGCCGCAAACCCTGACTCGAAGACCACCGTCGGCCCTCGCCCGCGCGGACCCATCTCCACCATATAGAGCTCGCGCCCCTCGCCAATCCCGACCAGCCGCTCCGGCTTCAGCAGCCCCCTTCGATCCAACCGAGCGCCGATCCACTCATAAAGAAGTCCCGCGAGAACGAGCAGAGCCACCGGGAGCACACCAGAGGCGACGATGAACACACCTCCGAGGAAGCATCGTCATCGCCCCGCCTCACTCGCCGAATCCGCCGCCGTGATGCTAAAGTCCTTCCGCGTCAAGTGCGCGTGCGGCGAGCCATGATCGATCAGCAGGATCGTCGAGCCCCCCTTGCCCTCCACCTTCGCCTCCACCTGCCGCGAGAGCCACAGCCCGCCGATCTGCTCCAGGTCGTAGAACACGAACTGCTTCGCCGGCGCGCCGTTCTTCGGCACCGCCTCCACGTACACCGGCGCGCCCGGTCTTCTCGTCCATCCACGTCGTGACTGACGAGTACGATGGTCGGCTGCCCCGGCCCCGGCTCGCTCTTCAGCACAAAGCAGTCGCGCGCGCCGTACTTCGCTGGCGCCAGCACCGTCTGCTTCGCCCAGAAGAACTGCCCGTCCGCAAAATCCTCGGGATAAAACAATGTCCCCGCCACGCCCTCGCCCCAGTGCTCCGGCGTCAGGCGTACCGGCGTCTTGTCTCCCGGCTCGCAACGCCTCAATCGTGGTACGTCCGCTCTCGTTCTGCGTCAGCAGGTACCGTTCGCGTTTGTGATCCGGCGTCGTCACCGTAATCAACGTACGCAGCCCATCGGGAAACGAGTGCGACGCGAGCACCAACGAATTGTTGGTCCGCGCGCCATTCGCAGTCACGATCGTCAGCCGCCCCGTCGCCCGCACATCGGACTTCTCCACCCGCGCCCGCGCATTGGCCAGCACCGCCTTCAGCGATCCCGCCGCCGCCGGCTTCGCGGCACTCTGCGCGCTGCAGCTCGCAGTTAAAAGGCCGATCACTGCGCACAAGAACCAGCCGAAGATGTGGCTGCCCCACGTCCCTGCTTTCGGGGACGTGGGGGTCGTGCGAAGCGCGACCGTAACACGGGAACGTAACCTTCTCCACGCCCTCACTCGCATATCCGCCCGTCCTTCATCGCCACATGCCGATGCGCCGTCGCCGCAATGGCCAGATCGTGCGTCACCATCACCAGCGTCGTCCCGTGCCGCTCCTGCACCTGCGCCAGCAGCTCCAGAATCTTCGCCGAGTTCACGCTGTCCAGGTTTCCCGTCGGCTCATCGGCCAGCAGCACCTGCGGCTCGTGCACCAGCGCGCGCGCAATCGCCACCCGCTGCCGCTCCCCCGCCGAAAGCTGCGTCGGATACTGCCGCAGCCGCTGCTCCAGCCCCAGCTCCACCAGCAGCGCCCGCGCCCTCTCTTCACGATCGGCGTGATGCGCCCCACTGCCCAGCATCGGCACCTGCACATTCTCCATCGCGTTCAGCGACGGCAGCAGATGAAACGACTGAAAGATGAACCCGGCAAACCGCGCGCGATACGCATCCAGCGTGATGCAGGCCGCACCGTTATTCGGCTCTCCCAGGCACTCCCCGCGAAACAGCACCGATCCCGAAGTCGGCTCATCCAACCCGCCCAGCAGGTGCAGCAGCGTCGATTTACCGCTCCCGCTCGCCCCCGTAATCGCCAGAAAATCGCCCTTCGCCACGCCCAGACTCACGCCGCGCAGCGCCTCAATGCGCCCGCCCTCATAGCTCTTCTTCACATCGCGAACTTCGAGAATCCAGGGCGATCCCGCGCCCGCAGTTCCGCTACTCATGCCGCAGCGCCTCCACCGGACTCAGTTGCGCGCCGCGCCACGCCGGTACCGACCCCGCCAGCACGCCCACCAGCATCGCCATCAGCAGACCCTTCCAGCAGCGTCGCCACCGGCAGCGTTGTCGATGCGATGCTCGCCGTCTGCGGCAACGTCCCAAGAATCCGCAGCGCACCCCATCCCAGCAACACCCCCGCGGCGCCGCCCGCCACTCCCAGCGCTGCCGCCTCTATAAGGATGAGCACCATCACCCGCCCTCTTGACCATCCCATCGCGCGCAGCACCCCAATCTCCTTCGTCCGCTCGAACACCGACATCGCCATCGTGTTCGCAATCCCCAGCGCCGCCACCAGCAGCGCGATCAGCGACGTGCCCCACGCCGCCGCATGCGCCAGCAGCACCAGCTGATTGTTCGCCGCGCGTTCCGCCGCCGGAACCGCGCGCAAACCCGGCAGTTCTTTCTCCACTGCATCCTCGGCCTGCTTTTGCCACTGCTCCTGCGAAACGCCCGCCGGCGCCGGCTTCAGCTTCAGGTGATACGCCGTCACCTTGCCCGTCATGCTCGACAGGTTCTGCATCTCGCCCAGCGGCAGAATGATCGCGCCCGTCTCCAGCGCCGATCCGCTGCGAAAGATCCCCACCACCGTGAACGTGCTGCCCTGCAGATCGATCGTGTCGCCGACCTTCTTATTCAGGCTCCCGGCCAGCAGCTCGCCCAGCATCGCCTCCTGCTGTCCATCGCGAAAGCGCCGCCCCTGCAGAATGTTCAGCGCGGAAAACTCGAAGGTGTCCGCCTTCCACCCATACACCAGGGTGTTCACCTCCGGCGTCACCGCCATCATGTTGATCACCATCGGCGCGGCAATAGCAATCTGCGGAATCTGCCGCAGCACCGGCCCCACGCTTTCGTCCACCGACGTATTCAGGAATGTCTTCTGCACCACCGCCAGATCGGTGCCGGCGTTCTCATACATCTCCAGCCACGCATGCTCGAACGAGCGCGAGAACCCCACCAGCGCCACAAACGCCCCAATGCCCATGCCGATGCCGCACAGCGTCAGTGCGGTCCGCAGGCGGCGGCGCCAGACATTTCTCCACGCAAAACCTACGAACGACAGTCGCATCGATGGGGTTCAGAGATAGGTTGTGTTCAGACAGCAGCAAGCTTCAAAGAAGGCACCAGCCTACGGCGCTCCCTCCCGAATGTCTACCTGAATTCAGTGTCACCCGCCCGCAATCCGGTGGCAACTCAGGACATTCGCGCGTCTCCGGGTCTTACCGCAGATCGGCTGGCCCGCAGTGGAAATTTATTAGCGCCGGTTTCCTGACCGCAACATCCTAACCCCAGCGGATGATGCAGTCGTCCGCGGGATCCCATCGGCCCCATCGCACAATCCCGGAACTGGAGTCGTCCATGAGCCCCGTGCAAATCGACCAGACAAGCTATGAGATGCCCCCGAAGGAAGGGATCAGCATCGCGCACTTTCTCACCGTCACCGACATCGAGCGATCGGCGCGCTACTACGAAACGGTCTTCGGCGCACAGATTCTGAGTATGGGGGATGGCAACGCGCCTGCCTACCTGCTGCTGGCGAATCTCTGGATGATCCTCAACGTCGGGGGCGGCCCGACCCCGGATAAGCCGACCGTCACGCTCAGCGTCCCTGACCCGAATCACATCAACAGCTTCATGAATTTTCGCGTCGCTGATATCCAGGCCTGCTATCAGCTATGGAAAAGCCGAGGAGCCGAGTTCATCACCGAGCCCATCCCCAAGTACGGCGAGATTCGCTGCTACATCCGCGACCCCGACGGATACATCATCGAAGTAGGACAAAGCACGGATCTCACCTACGGTTGACGCGATTTGTCCTCGCCTGCTGTTCTGGACGGGGCAGTTTGCCGCGCATCGGATCGATGTGACACAATGTGTCACATGAAGACGATCACCATCCGCGAACTCCACGGGTCGACCGGACGATGGGTCCGCCACGCGCGGAGTGGAGAGGTCCATGTGACCGACCGTGGACAGCTGATCGCCAAAATTGTTCCGGCTTCGCCTCCGCCGGCACAACCGTTCTTCGCCAATCCGCCGTGGTCGCGTGCCTTCCTTCGGGAGCGCAGGCGCCTTCGTGGCGGAACCGACTCGACCGCAGCCGTCGGCGAAGACCGCGACCGCGAAATCCGGTGATCTACTTCGATACCAGCTACCTCGTCCGCCTCTACTATCAGGATCCGGGCGCAGCAGCGGTTCGCGCGCTCGCGGCAACGGACCACGTCGCCTGTGCCAACCATGGCCAGGCAGAAATGATGGCCGCATTCCATCGCAAGCTGCGGAAAGGGGCCATCCGAGCCGTCTCGTATGCCGCACTCATCGGCCAGATCCAGGCGCACATCGAAGCCGGCGCTTTCCACTGGATCCCACAAAGCGCCGACATCCTCTCGCGCATCCGCAAGGTCTACGAGAAGCTCCCGGCGACGGTCTTTCTGCGTGCAGCCGATGCCGTCCATCTGGCGACAGCGGCCGAATCGGGTTTCCGCGAAGTGTATTCCCATGACGCCCATTTGCTGGCCGCAGCCAAACATTTCGGCCTTCACGGCAAGAACGTCATCTGAACCTCCTGACATCCTGCTCCCTATGATCCATGCCACGGCGTGCGACTAACCTGCGACTCTCAACCGTCTGCGACTAGCCTGCGACCCTCAACCCTGTCTTTGACCCCTTATCTTGATGCTGTCATCCCGAACGGAGCGCTTTGGGGCCCCGTCGCGCCGACAGGCGCAGATGGGGTAGGCGGAGGGGGACCTGCTTTCTCCACACCGGGCGAAGAAAAACTTCCCGCACCAAACGGACAGAACAACCGATCTCACCGCTGAAACCCGGCCTGAAGCACATCGATTGGGGCGTTTCAAAAGACGAAACAGCGTTAGTTCAGATCGCCGGACGCTGTCGGTAGTGTCAAAATGTTCAGATGAAAACTGCGGTCTACTATTGCCTCGGAATAGTCCTCGTGGCGTGCGTCACTCTGGCGGCCCTTCTGCTACACGGTCCTAAAGAAAAGGAGACTTGGTCCACATTGGCCGCCCTGTTGGCAGTTATCGCGGCTGTGATCGCTGTGTTGCCGGCATTGAGAGTCTTGGAGCTACAGGAGGATTCGCTTCGACCCCGACCGACCCCTTATTTTGACCTAACGAGTCGCTACGACTTGCTGCAGTTGAGGGTCAAGAATTGCGGGGCCAGCGTAGCCTATGATGTCGAGCTGAAGTGGAAGACGCGACCAGTTGATCACAAGGAAATTGAGATCCAGAGCCTGGATCACATTTCTGTCCTGCTGCCTCAGGAGAGCGTATCCACGCTGGTAGGTGCATCTCACGAATTCGTCCGCAAACTCGCCGATACCCGGTTCGCGGGTGAATGCCACTACAAAGATTCGAGCGGCAAGAGACTATGCCATGACTTCATCTGCAGCGTGGATGCCAGCCAGCGGCAATTACTGCACGACCATGAGATGCCCAAGACCCTACGCGAATTGCAGGACATACCGAAGGAACTTGCTCGAATTGCCGAATACCTCGAGAAGATCATACCCGCCAGTCAGATCAAGCCCGGGCCTTAGATTTTCAGTCGACTGATGTTGGGGGGACGGGGCAGAAGGCATCTGAATCAATATCTATTCTTCAGATACTTGGCCACTTCAAACCGCTGTATATACGGTTGCCGCGATACATCGTTCATCAAATCCCAGTAGCAAATCTTCGCCAAGTCAGAAGTCACATCACTCGGATACGCATAGGTGTAAGTGTCTCTGCGGAGCGTTTCGTCATAGCGGGTTTCTACGCAACGCGCTCTGACGGGCGCGGCGTATAAATAAATCCCCCATCGGATGTCATTCAGAAACTCTCCGATCGTGGAAGAATGATAATGAAAAACGTCATCGTAAAACTGTTGGCGAAAATCTTGAAGAGCAGGGATACACCTATCGAAGGGTACAGACTCGCCGTTTTCGCAAAAAACCTGTCGCAGCTTCTCTGCCTGCCGAGTTAGCTGTGTGAAGTTGTGTTTTGCGATGTTCCCACACATCCGGATAAACTCTTGGCGCTCAATGCTAACGTTGAGCTGCAGATCTCGCGACGGAAACCAGCGATTTTGTATTGTGACGGTTTCTGATAACCATTTATCAAATGTGCAAACAGCCTCAGTCAGTGTCGTAGCATCCTGTACCTCGCCCATGAGCGGCTTCACGCATATCTCTTTCAATCGTTCGACATAACTCCTGTCGCCTGCGAAAAACTGCCCGGGCTTGGAAAGGAAATCGACAAGGATGATATTGAAGAATGCCATGTGCGTCATCGTCGTGAACATGACGGAAGAGCCGGGGTCACTGAAGTGAATCGTCATGGTTTCGTGATTGACCATGTCCCCTATCATGTCCAGGGCGGCCTTGAGCGTGATAATTTCTTGCTCGACTGGCGTAAGGTTTAGTGTGTTTGCAACAACATCTTTCCGCACCACATAGCTCCTGAATCTCACTATACGATTTCGACAAACAAGCGGTGCTGCATTCTCGCACCGGTTGTTACACCAGAGGAGAAAGACCGTGTCCTTGAGTGCATTTGGCGTCACCCGGTGGCCCTTTTCGAGCAAACGCCTGCCGTTCAGCCCACCAGATCAATTACTAACTGCTGGTCCCAGTTCCTGATCTGAAAGGGATCCACCCCCACCCCCTGTGACCCACGCCACAGCCCCGCATCCCCTCCGACCCCTACCCTGAAAGAGTCGCCGGAGGAGCCCCTGGGTGGCAACGATCGTCGAACCCCCCGTAGCTGTCACCGCGGATGCCATCACCCCGCCGCGCCCGCCCTCCTCCGCCGAAGCCGCCGCCGTTCCCGCCTCCAACCCCTGGGTCGTGGCCATCTCCGTCATGCTGGCCACCTTTATGGAGGTCCTCGACACCTCCATCGCCTCCGTCGCCCTTCCTTATATAGCGGGCACGCTCGCCGCCTCCAACTCCGAAGCCACCTGGGTTCTCACCAGCTACCTCATCGCCAACGCCGTCGTTCTCCCCGCCAGCAACTGGTTCTCCCTCCGCTTCGGACGCAAGCGCTTCCTCATCACCTGCGTCTGCCTCTTCACCGTTGCCTCCTTCTGGTGCGGCGCCGCCCCCTCCCTCGGCATGCTGCTGCTCGCGCGCGTACTCCAGGGAGCCGGCGGCGGGGCACTGCAGCCGCTCTCTCAGGCGATCCTGCTCGAAAGCTTCCCGCCCAGAAAGCGCGCCGCTGCCATGGCCCTCTTCGGATTCGGCGTCGTCGTCGCCCCGGTCATCGGCCCCACCCTCGGCGGCTGGCTCACCGACTCCTTCAGCTGGCGCTACGCCTTCTACATCAACATCCCCATCGGCGTGCTGGCCGTCTTCATGATCAGCCGCTTCGTCCACGACCCGCCCTACATCCGCCGCTCCAATGCCGGCGCCTTCGACAACCTCGGCTTCGGCCTCCTCTGCCTCTGGTCCGGCTGCCTGCAGATCATCCTCGACAAAGGCCAGGAGGTCGACTGGTTCAGCGCCCCATGGATCCGCTGGGCCACCGCGATCCTCATCGTCTCCCTGGTCTGGTTCATCCGGCATGAGTGGATGAGTAAGAATCCCCTCGTCAACCTGCGCATCCTTGCTCAGAATCGCAACTTCCTCGTCGGCTGCCTGCTCATCTTCATGCTCGGCTTCGCCATCTACATCACCATCGCCATGATGCCGCTCTTCTATCAGGAGGTCCTTGGCTACACCGCGCTCACCGCCGGCATGGTTGTCGCTCCGCGCGGCCTCGGATCGATGCTGGGCCTCCCGCTCATGGGCTTCATCAGCCACCGCATCGATAACCGCTGGCTCATCACCATCGGCTTCACCGGCTTCGGCCTCCTCTCCATCTGGTTCTCCCTCATCAACACCGGCATCGGCCCCACCACGATGCTCATCCCCATCGTGCTCACCGGATTCGCCCTCAGCTTCGTCTTCGTCCCCATCGGCAACATGGCCACCGTGACCCTGACCAACCAGCAGATGGGCAACGCCACCGGCATTTTCAATCTGCTGCGCAACATCGGCGGATCGATCGGGATCTCACTCGCCTCCACCATGCTCGTCCGCCGCATGGCCTTCCATCAGACGCGCATCTCCGGCACGGTGCCGCTCACCGGCGTCTGGTTCCAGCAGCACATGGCAGCCATGGCCGCGTACTTCGCGCACCAGCTCGGCCCGGCCCAGGGCCAGCCCGCCGCTCTCGCCGCGATGTACATGCAGCTCGAGCGCCAGGCCCTCCTCTGGGGCTTCGTCGACGTCTTCCGCTGGACCGCTGTGGTCTGCTTCGCCGCCGGCCTCGCCGTCTGGTCCTTCCGCCGCATCAGCCACGGCGACGACGGCAGCGTCCGGGTCCACTGAGAAAGCGTTCCGGTCGCAATAGAAAAAGCCCGCTACGACCGCGGGCCCTTCGCGAACGCTCTACTTATGTCTACGACCGCCGATGTTCTTCCAGCCGCACGATTCGCTGGCCGTGATCGGAGATCATTCCCAGCAGGTCTTTCACATCCCGGTTCCAGATGTCCATCATCTGAGCCATGCGCTGTTCAACGCGATCGATACGTCCATCCACCCGGTGCAGTCCAGTCTGATTCAGGAGGATCCCGATCAGGGCCAGAATCGAAGGAGCAGCGATAACCACCCAAAGCTGAAGCTGAGACATAGCCGCTGATGTGATTTTAAAGCCCCCCACGTCCGATCTCAGCACTAGAAACTGAACACACCGCCGCACCCGCGTACCGTTACCTTTTACCTCTACCGCAGCTCCCGCCACAATCCCGCCAGCCTCTCCACCCCCAGCTCCTCCGCCCGAGCCTTCGCACTCACCCCACACTTCTCCATCGCCGCCGCTACCCGTCCCGCCTCGAACCCCGCATTCCGCAGATTCTTCCCCAGCATCTTCCTCTTCTGCGCAAAGCAGCTCCGCACGAACCGCAAAAACCCCTCCGCCTCCACCCCCAGCTCCGCAAACCGCGGAGCCATCGTCAGCCGCACCACCGTCGAGTACACCTGTGGCGGCGGCGAGAACGCCCCCGGCGGCAGCGTCATCAGCTTCTCCACCCGCGCGTTCATCTGCGCCGTCACCGTCAGCACGCCATAGTCCCGCGTCCCCGGCTCAGCCGCGATGCGATCCGCCACCTCCCGCTGCACCATCACCACCGCCCGCTCGATATCCCCCGCATACCGAAACAGCCGCAGCAAAATCTCCGACGTGATGTAGTACGGCAGATTCCCCAGCACCAACAACTTCTCCGCCTCACCGCACCGCAGCGCCGCAAAATCCGTCCCCAGCACATCTTCCTCCCGAACCTCGACTGTTCCGCCCGAAACCAACTCCCGCCCCCCAAACTCCTCCCGCAACCGCGGAGCCATCTCCCGATCCAGCTCCACCGCCACCAGCCGCCGCGCCCGCCCCGCCAGCAGAGCCGTGATCGCCCCCCGCCCTGGCCCAATCTCCACCACCGTCCGCCCCGACACATCCCCCAGCGCATCCGCAATCGCCGCCTGCGCCGTCGCGCTCACCA
This sequence comes from uncultured Acidobacteriaceae bacterium, assembly GCA_963819725.1. Taxonomy (GTDB): domain Bacteria; phylum Acidobacteriota; class Terriglobia; order Terriglobales; family Acidobacteriaceae; genus Palsa-343. The sequence goes on along the minus strand of CAWFXK010000004.1, from coordinate 53,981 downwards.
AAAAGTTCTGCCCCAACCTGGGTCTTTGCCTTCGCTCCCGCATCCTTATTGATTGTGCACCGTCCACCACCCTGTCACCTGTAACCTGTCACCTGCAACCTGTCACCTGCAACCTGTCGAACCTGTCAACCTGTAACCTGTATTACCTATGCAAATCGTCTACGCCGCCTCTGAATGCGCGCCCTGGGCCACAACCGGCGGCCTCGGCGAAGTCCTCCGCGCCCTCCCGCGCCAGATCGCCTCCAGCGGCCACAAAGTCTCCGTCTTCATCCCGTACTACCGACAAGTCCGCGAATATTCCCAGCAGCAATCCCCCGAAAAAAACTACGCCGTCCGCAGCATCACCATCCCCTTCCTCGGCTACAGCCGCTTCGCCTCCATCCTCGACGGCGGCTCCCGCGACGGCGTCCAGATGTACTTCGTCGATTGCCCCGAGCTCTTCGACCGCGAATACCTCTACGGCACCCCCGGCGGCGAGTATCAGGACAACTGGGAGCGCTACGCCCTCTTCTGCCGCGCCGTGCTCGAAGCCACCAAGGTCCTCGGCGCCCCCGACCTCTTCCACGTCCACGACTGGCACACCGCGCTGCTCCCCGTCTACCTGCGCACCCTCTACTACTTCGATCCCATCCTCCGCAATCGCGGCACCGTCCTCACCGTCCACAACGCCGGATACCAGGGCCGCTGGCCCGCCGCCACCCTGGAGCGCCTCCTCTTCCCCTGGGACATCTTCACCCCCCAGCGCGCCGAGTTCTACGGCCAGTTCAACTACCTCAAGGGCGGCCTCGTCTACGCCGACCGCCTCACCACCGTCAGCCCCCGCTACGCTCAGGAGATCCAGACTCCCGAATACGGTCAGCAGCTCGACGCCGTCTTCCGCAACCGTGCCGCCGACCTCCGCGGCATCCTCAACGGCCTCGACTACAACGACTGGAACCCCGCCCACGACGGCAACATCGCCGCCCACTACAATCCCGAAAACCTCGCCGGCAAATCCGAGTGCCGCCGCGACCTGCTCCACGCCTTCGGTGCCGCTCCCCACGACGACTCCACCGCGGTCATCGGAGTCGTCACCCGCCTCACCACCCAGAAGGGCATCGACCTCATCGCCCAGGTCGCCGAGCCGCTCTCGCGTGAGAACATCGTCCTCGTCGCCCTCGGCACCGGTGAGGACTACTACGAGAACCTCCTCCGCTCCCTCCCCGCCAAGTTTCCCGGCAAGGTCTATACCCGCATCGGCTACGACATCACCCTCGCCCACAAGGTCGAAGCCGGCTCCGACATGTTCCTCATGCCCTCCCGCTACGAGCCCTGCGGACTCGGCCAGCTCTGCGCCCTCAAGTACGGAGCCGTCCCCATCGTGCGCGCCACCGGCGGCCTCGACTCAACGGTCGACGAGTGGAACCCCGAAACCCGTACCGGCACCGGCTTCAAATTCCAGGGCCTCGGCGCCGATGAATTTTTAGCAGCCATCCAGCGCGCTCTCGCCGTCTTCCGCGACGACAAGCCAGCCTGGCAAACCCTCATGCACAACGGCATGACGGCGGATCACTCCTGGACCCGACCTGCCCAGGAATACCTCGAGGTCTACGAGCAGGTCGTGACCAGCAGAAATTAAGTTTGTCCCGATTGGGGTTAAGGTAGTGGCGAAGTCAGCTTTCCACAGGCCAGGGCAGCTGCCCAGAAAGCCATCGAGCTGGACCCCTCGCTGGCCGAAGCACACGCCGCCCTCGGGATGGAGAAGTCGCATTACGACTTCGATCTTCCCGGAGCCAGGTCAGAATTTGTTACAGCACTCCGGCTCAATCCGAATTCGGCGTTCGCGCATCTCCTCTATTCCAATTGCTATCTGATGCCAATGGGTTTGCGCGCCGAGGCCATCGCCGAGAATCGGAAGGCGATCGAATTGGATCCGTTGTCGCTGCCGATCAACAATTTCCTCAGAGAAAGCTACCTTCTGGCCGGCGACTAAGAGGCCTCGCGGCGGGCGTTCGAACACGCGGTCGCTATGGATTCGAATTTCCCGCTTCCTCATGCATATATCTCGGAATTGTTCGAGGTGATGGGCAAGTATGAGCAGGCGATCGATGAGCGTGAGCGGGGAGACCTGCTGATGGGATTCAATCAGAACGACGTATCGGAGCGAACCGCAAGGCTGCGTAAGGCATTTGAAAGAAAAGGGGAAAAGGGGTATTGGCAGGAACATCTGGCTCAGGACCTTCGATCGATGGAGAGGCCGGGTATCGTGTTTTCCCCAAGCGTAGTTGCGTCGGACTATGCCCAGGCCGGCGAAAGGGACAAAGCGCTGGAGTGGCTGGAGAAGGCTTTTCAGGCACGAGAAGGACAGGAACTCACGCTGCTCGCCGTCGATCCGATCTGGAGAAAGCTATACGGCGATCCGAGATTTTCTCGCCTCCTGGAACGAATCGGATTGCCCGAATCACCGCTCGATCCCATGAGACAACTTCGCTGAACGAGAGGCGAACACGGTGTTGCGGCTACGTCCGCGTTGCTTCGACCGGATCGCCGCCGCCCACCGCGATTGCGAATGGGAGGCGTTACCCCTGCTCGCATAGAAACCTCGCATCGGTCTCTCGCCGACTGCCGATCGCCGACCGCCTGTCTTCCATGACCTCCGTACCCCCCGCCGATTCTCCCCGAGCGGAGCGCACCAGGGGCCCCGTCGCGGAGCGATGGGGCAAGGCGAGGGAGGGATCTGCGGATGCCTTCTCTGCGTGTGTGCCCCATATCTGCCCGATGTTGGCAGATGTGGGATAAGGACGGCAGACCGAGCGATCGGCCGTCCTGCCGGCAGATTCCACTCTCAGAGTAAGTCGCCGAATGAGGTATGGATCGTAACCCGGGTTGCTGAAAGCGAGCCCGTGAACGACACGGTAACGTTGCCCGAAGTGTCGTAAGCAGTCAGTCTGAAGGTTCCGGTATAAGAATTGCCGTCAGGGCTGAGAGTAACCGTCTCGTTCAGCTGGGCGCCTCCCTGCGGATTGCCGATGCCGCCCGGTGCGTTGCTGGGATCGTTGCCCTGCCATGGGATGTGATTAACGTAGTAACTGCGCCTTCCCGTGCGGGACCAGACGCCGAGGCAGAAATTGCCGTCCTGGGCGGGACGCGAGGAATTCATAATTTCGGTTCCATCGGCGTGCCATACCACGATCGAGTTGTCGATGACCGTGTCGGGAATCGACTGGTCATTCATTGCGTGAGCCGTAAAGACTACGTGCCACATCCCTACAACGGACGCTTCATCATCGTTGAATGCGGCCGGAAGAAGCAGGGGATCCATGGTGGATTGGGGGTGCCATGCCATTGGTTTGACGGGCCGGGTGGGTAGGCCGCACTGCGCCACAGCGCCGGGAACCATGGTCAAACCGAGAGCCAGCGCGCCCATCGATACTACGAACCGCGAATAGATTGTCTGCATTGGTTTCCTCTCCTCAGCCGGAGATGCCCGGCCAGGCCCGAAGCAAACCGCAATCGGTGGGACAAAGGCAATGAAGAGCAGGTGAAGCTTGAGATAAAGATTTGGTGAACCACTAACCTCTTTCCAGGCCGGGGTTTCCATGGCACACTTGGGCATCGTTCTCCGCGCGGGAGGAGATCTTGTGCCCAGCACCCTGCCCGGCCCCGTGTTGCAATTCGGCGAATGTGTCCTCGACTGCGGTCGGTTCGAGCTGCGCCGGAACGGCCATGTCCTCAGGGTGGAGCGCAAGCCGATGGAATTGCTCATCCTGCTGGTTTCGCGCGAAGGCCAGTTAGTGACGCGCGCAGAGATCGCCGGGCGCCTTTGGTCGAACGAAGTTTTTGTCGATACTGAACACGGGATCAACACTGCGATCCGCAAGCTGCGCTACTGCCTGCGCGACGACCCTGAACAGCCGCAATACATTCAGACTGTCCCCGGGATGGGCTATCGCTTCGTCGCATCGGTTGAAGAACAGCCCGTCGCCGCGACACCGCATCCGGAGCCGGAAGCGCGCTCGAAACGCGAATGGTTTCCACCGCGCTGGATCTGGATTGCGGCGACGCTTTCCCTGCTCGCGTTGATCGGAACGGTCGCTGTTCACTGGATCAAATACCGGCACCGTCAGACGTCCGTGCGTTTCGACTCGGCAGCCTTCGACGGATACATGCAGGGCCGCTACCTGCTCAACAAGCGCGATATGAATGACGCTTTGCCCCTCTTCCGCCGGGCGGTTGTGCTCGACCCCAACTCCGCCAAGGCATGGGGCGGACTCGCAGTGGGACTTGCGGAGTCGGCGATGGCATCGTCCGATCCGCTGCATGGGCCGGTGCCTGAGGCGAAGGCGGCGGCACGGCATGCAATCGAACTGGATCCGAACAATGGCGAGGCATGGTCGGCGCTGGGTTTGGTGGCAATGAACTGGGAATGGGACTGGAGGACTGCGGATCAGGACTTCCAGCGTGCCATTGCGTTGAGCCCTGACGATTCCAGCGCTGAGTGGCTTTATGCCACCTGGCTTAGCATCGTGGGCAGGCACGATGAGGCTGTGATGCATATGAAAGGAGCGCTGGAACTGAATCCGATGGCGTTTATCAGTGTGCGTCACATGGGATCGGTGTTGTATTGGGCCCGGCACTACGACGAAGCGATCCAATATCTGCATCGCGCCGCGGAGATGGAGCCCGATCGCCTGTTCCTTGTCCTCAACTGGGAAAGCAAGGCGGACGATATGATTGGCCTTCACGATGAGGCCGTAGCCGCAGATCTTCAGATCTCCTCTTATGGCAATCAGGGAACTGCCGAGGGACAGCGCTGGCACGCCATGCTCGAAGACGCCTGGCACAGTGGCGGCTGGAAGGCGTATTGGGAAACAAGACTGCAAATACTCCAGAGCCTTCCCTCCACCAGGTGCAATTCGTTCGATATCGCAGCCGACAGTGCCCGAATCGGCAGAAACGACGACGCATTCCATTGGCTCGAGCGAGGAGTAACGGAACGATGCTTTGCCACGACCACCCTGGCCACCGATCCGATTTTCGACGGGCTGCGCGCCGATCCACGTTACAGAAATCTGTTGCGCGAGTTGCATCTGGTGCAATAGGACGTCTCCTGGAACGTCGGACTATGCCCAGGCCGGCGAAAGGGACAAAGCGATGGAGTGGCTGGAGAAGGCTTTTCAGGCACGAGAAGGATCGGAACTCACTTTGCTCGCCGTCGATCCGATCTGGAGAAAGCTATACGGCGATCCGAGATTTTCTCGCCTCCTGGAACGAATCGGATTGCCCGACCCACCGCTTGATCCCATGAAACAACTTCGCTGAACGAGAGGCGAATACGGTGGTGCGGCTACGTCCGCGCTGCTTCGACCGGATGTCCGCCGCCCACCACGATTGCGAATTGGAGGCATTACCCCTGCTCGCATAGAAACCTCGCATCGGTCCCTCCGCTGACTGCCGACTGGGGACTGCCGACCGCCTGTCTTCTCCCCATTACCTCCGTACCCCCCACCCCACCGATTCTCCTTGCCTCTACCCTCCCGCACCCGCTAACCTGAAAACAATCGGAGAAGTGTCTCCACAGCAAGGCTCGCCGCGGCGAGCCTTTTCTGTTGCACGATCCTAGACGAAGCCGATCCGCGCCACCACGCGACGGCCCCGCTGTCACCTGTAACCCGTAACCCGTAACCCGTAACCCGTAACCCGTAACCCCGTCCAGGCCCAGGCAGCCGTGAACGTCACACACACAGCCGCCTCTTCTACATAAACGGCCGCCTCTGTCACACAGACAGTCGCCTGTGTTACACAAACGGCCGTCTCGAAGTGTTCTGTTTTCAAAGGATCAAATGTTGTCAAACTTGTAAATACGACTCAACCTACTTAGAATGAAATACATACGCAAAAGCAGCCCCCGGGAAAAACACAACTTCCCCCAGCGCCGTCTCAACCCTCCGCCGAATGCAGCCGCAAACAGCAACCGGCTACAGGGTGCAGGCTGCCCATTAACCAATCCATTAACACCAGGGGGTCGACCCCTCCGCAACCTGCTGATTCCACACGAGAGGCCAGGGGGTCAACCCCCCTAACCCCGCTTCCAGAGGATCAAACCAGCCAACCGCGCCAGCGCCCAGCTACCGGCTACGGGCTACAGGCTGCGCAGCAGCATCCTGGACCCAACCGGCCCAGCAATATCTCGAGGTCTACGAACAAGTCGTCACCAGCCGGAATTAGTTAGTCGAAATGGTTCGTCGCGATCCAGAGTCCCACCCATAAGGCGAACGCCGTCATCAGCAGTCCCAGGACGATGGCGTGAACGATCTCCCATCGCCTCCATCGAAGCTTAGCGATGCGTCGCTTGCTTCCCCGACCCCACGAATGCACTTCTGCCATTGTCACCTCGCGCTGAGAGAGGCGGCCCGTGCAGGCACCGCCTCTTGCCTGAAAATCAGAACGATAACGAGATCTGGCCCGTGATGGCGCGCGGCGTCACATAGTGCGTGCCGCTGAAGGTGGAAAGGAAGTTATAGAGAGCGTACTTATTGGTGACGTTGATGGCCGAAACCTGCGCTCCCCATCTGTACTTGTCGCCGTGGAAGATGTTGTCTTCGCCGAGAGCCATGTCGAACAGGCTGCGCGGCTGGATGCGTTGCGGATTGTGATCGTTGTCGCCTTTGTCTGGTGCGGGAATCGAGATCAGGCTGGAGGTGAACTGCGTTGCCGGACAGACGCTCGGTAACGCGGCGAAGGGAGTCGCTTTGACGCCGTTGCACGCAAGGCCCGCCTCAAACTCCTGGTCGGCGGTCAAAGGATTGCCGAACGCATCCACCATCATGATCGCGGGCTGACCGTTCAGTGTGGTTGACGCCCCGCAGGGGCTGTTGGGGTCCGTGGTTCCATAGCAAGGAGCGTTGCCAGCGACGAGCCCGCTGTCATATCTCCAGTTAAAGCTGTACCAGGGCAGGTGCTTCCAGGGCAGCTGATACTGGAAATGAGTCGTCTCGTTGAATTTCTCGTCGTGGTCGATGCGGAAGGGAAGTCCCGTCTGACCCACTGTGGCTCCGGCGCCGCCGACCTGGGGCGGGAAGAACCGCGCAGCGACGGACGACATGACCGCATAAGCGCTGAGTCCGTGCCACGGTGTCAGATTGGCGCGAAGCGCAAATCCAGGAATCTTGGAATTGTGCCACTCGACGGGGAAGGTGATGGGGGTGTTACCCAGGATGCTGAAATCGTAACCGTTGTGGGTGTATTTCCAGATGTATTCGCCGCTCAGGACGAAATGCGGCCCCACCACCTGCTGCAGCCCGGCGTGGAATTCGTTGCGGAAGCCCGCCGAGAGCGGGCCCGAATCGCCAGCCTGGCAACCGAGAAGCGGGTTCACGACGTCGTTCAGGCATCCGCGGCTGGAGAGAACCAGGTTCTCGTTGAACGGCGTCTCGAGCGTCCTGGCGTATGAGATTCGCAGCACGGTCTTCGTTTGTTTCACGTTGTAGGAGAGGCCCACGCGCGGCTCGGCCTGGCTCGCGGTCGAAAGGCCGTTGTAGAGGTCCCCGCGCATGCCCAGATTGAACAGCCAGTTTCCGGCTTTGATCTGATCCTCGAGGTAGAGCGCCAGCTCCTTCACATCGGTATGGCCGAGGAAGTTGTAGAAAGTCCCTCCGCGGGTGAGGTCGTGGGGATAGAGGGTCGTGCACGGATCCCCGGTGGGCACGTCGGGCGTGCCGCCTGACATGCAGCCGAGCGAATCGAGATACGCCGGATCGACGATGCCGAGCGAGTCGCTTTCGTTCAGGAAGGTGTGCTCGTACATCGCACCCAGCTTCACGTTGTTGATGCCTTTCACATACGAGATGTCGGCATGCACGCCGTCATTGGCCAGGCTGCGGTCCTGCCCGATCGACTCCCGCTGGATCGGCCCGAGGTCAGCTAACGGATCTTTGCTGCCGTAGTAGTGGTAGTTGTCCTTGCGGATGTAGAACCCAAGGTTGAAGACCGAATCCTGACTGATCACGCGCGTGTAGCTTGGCGCAATGTCGAAGGTGCCGATCTTCGAGCGCTGATCGGTTTGGCCCGCGACTGGAGTCCCGGCGAAATTCACACCGCCCAGGTTCAGGTTGTCGTATGCGTTGGGATTCTGAAACCACGACCGCGAATAGTCGAGGTTGATGTGCACCGCGTCGGCCGCGTCGATCTGATCGTCGATGCGGTCGAAGACGTCCTCTTCGTTGCCCTTGTCGTGGAACACGGCAAATTCCGCCGGATCGAGAAAGCGGCTGGTGTTGAGACCATCCACCGAGAGGAAATTTCCCCAGTTCTTCTGTCCGTAGCCGATGTCGAAACCGCCCGACGCGGTGCCAAACGTGCCATAGGTGGCGTAGATCGATCCGGTGGGCCGGGTCATGCCCTGTCCGGAGCGGGTGATCACGCGGACCACGAGGCTCGTCTTGTCGCCATATTCGGCCGGCGGCGCCCCATCGATCACATCCATGGACTGTACTGCAGCCGAGGGAAACTGATTCGAGAAGACCTTGCTTTGTTGATCGGTGATGGGCTGGCCGTCGATCGAGAAGGAGTTCTCGGCGTGGTCACCCAGGCCGTGGAAGAGCCCGTTCGAGTCGGCCGCCACGCCGGGAGACGAGAGCGTGACCAGCGAACTGAGCGAGGACGACTGGCTCTCCAGCGGAATCTCGGCAAACGCATGGCGGTCGATCTCGGTGTCCATCGTTGGCGTGGCGTTCACCAGATCTTCGCTCGTCACCTGCACGGTTTCGGCGGCGGCGCCCAGCTGCAGCTTGACCGGCACATTCACCGCCCCGGTCGAGCGCACGGTCACATCCTGCACCCAGGTGCCGAAGCCCTTTGCGGATACTGTCATGTGGTAGGGGTCGAAGGGTACGTTAGTGATCTGGAAGTTGCCGGTGGCGTCGCTGGTCGCGGTTCTTTCAAACTGGCTGACCGGGTTCTGAATGGTGACCAAGGCGCCCTTGACGACGGCCCCGGTGGGATCGGTCACGGTGCCCGTTACGGTTCCGGAAGTGGCTCCGGCCTGAGCCGCAGCCGATGGAACGCTGCAAAGAAGGAAAACGACTGCACTGCAAATGCAAAGAATGGCGACACGCTGACACGCGCGCATGCACGACCTCCGATATCGATGTGAGATGTCCCTGGTTTTTGCTGTAAAGCCCTCCGCTGGGGCGGAGTTAGGGCTTAGGCGAGGTCAGAAGGGACAGGCGGAGGCCGGTTGGCCAGCTTGAGGACGAAGCGCTGGCGCGGGAAAGGCGTGAAACGGGCAGCGACAAAGCGGGCGACGGTATCCGAGACGCTCGCCAGCATGACCACCACCACCACCTGGGCTACGTGATGCGCCGTCACGCACAGCGAACAATCGTGATCGGGCTGGCCGTTGGCGTGGGTGTGGGTGACCTGCAGGACGCCGGTGAGCAGCACCAGCGTGACACACGCAATTCCCAGGATCGAGATCCAGGATACAGGTGCCCCACGCTTTGCCGTCATCCAGCGCATATGACTGAACTATAACCCGGATACTGTCGTTGCCGCAAAGACGGCTCGCTGTCCACGGTCGTTCGGCCTCTTGATTTCCGGCCGTTGGATACCAGCGCTCTCCCCGATTACCTCCGTACCGTCCACCCGGCTTAGGGATGTGGGTATCGCGCGAAGCGCGATTCGCTTTCCGTGTCCGCGGCACGAAAACGTGTCAGGGCATGAGTTCACTCGTGCCGATATCTCGAGGTCTACGAACAAGTCGTCACCAGCCGCAATTAGCGATTTCGCTTTTTCGGGTTAAGGTAATGGCGAAGTCGTTGCGCTTCTATTAGGAGTGGGATTTTGTACAGGGCCTTGCAGTTCAGATAAATCTATCAAGGGTAGTTGGGCGAGGCCCTCAAACAATTTGTTCTTGTTTTTGAGGACCTCGGGGTTGTGTTGTCCGACGGACTCGAAGAAGTGGCACAGGGTAGCGTGTTGCTTCTGCTTCGCGAGTGCAAGGCGGCGGTCGGCAATAACGGCGAGGATGCGTCCGGCGCTGCGGTGGCAGATATTACGGTGGGCAAGGGCCTCAAGGATATATTCGACGGACTCCTGGAGTCCTTGCTCGTCGAAGTCGGCGATGGTGGCCGGGTAGGTGCGCCAGTAGGCGGCAACCTGGGCGCGGGAGGGGCCGGAGTTGGCGGGTGCCGGCTCTTTTCCGGCGCGGGAGGCGCTGCGGGGGGCCGGGTGAGGCTGGGCGGGATCGTGGTGACGGCAGAAGTGTGAGCGGTGGCGGGCCGGGGCCTGGCAGGGGCGTCCGGAAGGCAGGAGGAAGCAGCAGGTTTTGATCAAGGCACAGCTCCAAAGGGAAAGGCCTCGCGGGTGGCGAGGCCTTTCGAGTTACACGTATCGATTATGTTCAGGGTAAGTGGGGGGCTTGGGCTATGCAAGGGAAAAGGGTGGGGGTGGGGGTACGAAGGTCATGCTCGATGAGCGCATTGGCCTGAAGTCGACAGTTGACCGTTCGCGCTGCGGAAAATCGCAGAACACTGGCCGACTTTTCGGTACAAATCGGCTCTCTGGCCACCTGACTGACCGGCCCCTGAGCGCCTACGTAGTAATTCAGCCACGCCGCAGCGTCTGGAAGCCGTCAGCATCCGAAGAGGAGAGCATTGCCCTGACGGGCACCCATAAACAGTTTGCGCCAGCGCCACGCTCTGGACTTTGGCAAGTGCAAATTATTGCGAAACGGAAACGAACATCCAGTAATAGCTAGTAAAACCAACAAACAAATGGCTTAGACGACAGTCGTGAGCCATGCTGTGCGAGGTACCGGGACGGGCTGAAGTACTCAGAATGTCCCGGCGGAAGAGCAGATCACTCCCAGCGGGAGCGATCCTCACTGACAAACCAGTCGCAGCGCTCGCTTGCGTTCGCCCCGATGAACAACGTGTTGGACGAATAAACACTGTAAAACAAATAGCTATGTAGTGGTTAGGCCGTCGCAGCGTCTGGAAGCCGTCAGCATCCGAAGAGGAGAGCATTGCCCTGACGGGCACCCATAAACAGTTTACGCTAGCGCCATGCTCTGGACTTTGGCAAGTGCAAATTATTGCAAGACGGAAACGCACATCCAGTAATAGCCAATAAAACACACAAAAGAAAGGCTTAGACGACAGTCGTGAGCCATGCTGTGCGATGAATCGGGACGAGCTGAAGTACTCAGAATGTCCCGGCGGAAGAGCAGATCACTCCCAGCGGGAGCGATCCTCACTGACAAACCAGTCGCAGCGCTCCTTTGCGTTCGCCCCTATGAACAAAGTGTTGGACGAATAGACACTGTAAAACAAATAGTTATGCAGTGGTTAGGCCGTCGCAGCGTCTGGAAGCCGCCAGCATCCGAAGAGGAGAGCATTGCCCTGACGGGCACCCACGCGTCCGCTGGTCTGAATTAAGGAAGTGCGCTTGTTGGAGTACGACAGGTAATAAAATCAATCTCGTACATACGACCAAACCAACCAGAAATAATAATCCGCGAATCTTGACCAGAAACGCTGCCTCAATTCTGTAATCAAACGCATTAAAATGAATAGTATACTGAGAACACAAGGTAATTGACCGAGAGGCCTAAACAGCCAATGTTCCGCGACTGGCAGCCCGTTTTCCACAGGGGAAAGTGCCTCCTTAATTTAAATGTGATGTAGAATTGAACAGCTAAACCGCCAATTGTTTTCGCGCTTAGCTCGGCCAAGCCACGACTGCTGCGAGCAAGATCGATCTGTGCAATTGCAAGGTCTTGGAGGTGTACATGAACTCTGGAATTACCAAAAGCACAATTGAATGGGAGGGCCACCGTATTACGATAGAGGGGCCCCCGGAGTTTGTTGCGGTGGAGCTTGAACGATTCCGAGCTCCGTCGAACGGCCCTACCACCCGCCAGGAGCCGTCAGGTCCGAATCCGCGACCCATGAACGATGGCGGTTTTGTCGCGCTGAAAAACCCGGCAGGTCATCAGGAGAGAATCGCGGTTCTTGCCGTTCGCTTGGCCGAGACCGGCAAAGCCGAGTTCAACGCAGAGGACATGCGGCGAGCCTATCTTCGGGCGGGGCTGAAACCTCCAAAGGCGATGAAGCAGGCACTCGTAGATACCAAACGGTTCAAAGACTACATCGAGCCGACGAAGACACCCGGCAGCTACCGCCTCACCGACCACGGCTCCGATTTCGTCGCGTTTGACCTGCCGCGAAAGAAGAAGTGATAAGCCATGGATGGACTGCAAGAACTCGCCAATCGCATTCCCGAATTCCTTACCCTAGCGCAACAGCCGGGACGGCTGGCGCCTTACCTTGCCTACTATTTCGAGGAATTACATGAGGGTGCTGTGGTCACACCGAAGGTTCTCGGGGACCTGTATGAACAATTGCGCGTGCGCCCACCAGCAAATCTCTCTGATGTCCTCCGAAAATCTAAGGCATTCGTCCGCCCAAAAGGCGGCGGCTATCGGCTCAGCTTGCGAGGCTACCAGTCGGTACGCGCAGCATTGCTCCCGATCCCAGACGCAACTGAGGCCGCAGCAAGCCCGCTGAGCGAAACTCAGAGTGGCCCGCCTCCGCCAAGCGTGGCGGAGGCAGATCCGAAGACGCCTCGCACGCAGGACCCCCGCGCGGTATTTGTTGTTTACGGCCGCGATGAGCGGCTGCGCAAGAAGATATTTGCGTTCCTGCGCGCGATTGGCCTTCACCCGCTCGAATTTAACGAAGTTGCCCAACTCACGGGCAGCACATCTCCGTTCATCCTGGACGTGCTAAACACCGGCTTCAGCCAGACAAAAGCATGTGTGGTGCTGCTAACGCCGGACGAAGAGGTTAGCCTGCGTCCCTCTCTGCGCCGCGCCGATGACCCAGACCATCCTGAACTGCAGCCACGGCCGAATGTTCTCATAGAAGCCGGTATGGCTTTGGCGTTGCAGCCCGAACGCACGATCCTCCTTCAGGTCGGTAAAGTACGGCAATTCTCCGACCTAGGGGGGAAACACTACATCAATTTAACGGGTACACCGACAAGCCGACACAATCTCGCCGAGAAGCTTCGGCTCGCCGGTTGCGATGTAAAGACCACCGGCGAAGACTGGATGGGCGGGGGCAGGTTCAAACCAACCAAATGACAGGAAAAATAGAGATGAGCAAAATAGAGGAACTCAAGAGCAGGTTTTTGGTATCCAGCGACCTCTCCGAGGCCCAGATGCACTCCCTGCTGGAACTGGCCGTAAATCACTGCGCGGTCGATGCAGCCGGCAATGTCGAAATCAAGGATCGGACATTAAAGGCAAAAGATAAGCTAATGCTCGTCCTCTCTGCGCGCCGTATCGCGCACGCGCTAGAGGACTCTATCATTAGCGAAGTGACCATAACCGAATTGAGCCAAAATGCGGGGGTGGCTGAAGAACAAGTCCGTGCCCGCGCTAGTGAGCTGATAAAAGAACGGCAGGTAGAGATGATTAGCCGCGGTGTCTACCGCGCCCTGCTTCATCGGATAGAGCCTTTCCTGCGCCAACTGGGTGGCTGACCGGGCTGGCGACCGCCAGGGGCGACTCCCTGACATCTCATCTGCCGCCGAGTGGCTTCGGATACTGGCTAGTGGCTCTTATCCGGTCATGTCCGTTGCCACCTCAAGCCGCGCCTCCGGCTATGTCCCCCCGAACCGCCGGCTGGTATGCTCCCCTGGACGCCCCCAGCGTCCTGGAGCCAACCGCTCGACATGCCTGCCGCCCTCGCCTCTTCCTCACCCGCCCTGTTCCTCGACGCCTTCCCCCGCCCGGTCCTCGCCTCCGACGCCGTGGCCGGACTGGTCCTCGCCCTCGGCCTCATCGTCCTCTTCCTCGGCGGTGACTGGCTCCGCGCCTCAGCCCTCGACAAGCTCATCCTCCTCGGACCCCTCTTCTACGCCGTCCCCATCGCCGCCTTCGGCACCGAGCACTTCATGCTCACGCCCGTCATCGCCTCCATCGTCCCGGCCTGGATTCCCTGGCACATGTTCTGGGCGTACCTTGTCGGCGCCTGCCTCATCGCCGCCGCCCTTAGCCTCGTTACCGGCATCCAGACGCGTCTCGCCGCCAGCCTCCTCGCCCTCCTGTTCTTCCTCTTCGTGGTGCTGATGGACGCCCCGGCTTGGACTCATCAGCCCACCAACCGCTTCGCGACCGCGCTCATGCTCCGCGAGCTCGCCTTCAGCGGCGGCCCGCTGGGGCTCGCCGTCAGCCTCACCCGGCAGAACCAGCGCGGCACACAGATTCTCGCCACGGTCGCGCGCTGCTTCGTCGCGGTCCCGATCCTGTACTACTGCGTTGAGCAGTTCCTGCATGCCGACCATGTCCCCGGCATCCCGCTCGAACTCGTCACGCCCGCGTGGATCTGGGGACACGTTCTTTGGACGTACCTGACCGCCGTGGTCTACGCGATCGCGGGCCCGCTGCTGCTCATCGGCTGGAAGCCCCGCGCGGCTGCGACGGCCCTGGGTGCGGTCGTGCTGTTTGGGATTCTGGCGGTGTACCTGCCGCTGGGCATCGTGGGGCGCGCCAGCATGGAGCTCGGCGTGAATTACCCGCTGGACACGCTGATGTTCTGCGGGACGGTCCTGATGCTGGCGGCCGCCATGCCGCGCTCAGACGCTACGACCGCGAACACCGCGCCCTGAGGCTTGCCTGAAAGCGATCGATGCTATGCGTCGGGGCTCTCGACTGCAGTGCGATGCAATGTGGTTGGGATTCTGAAGAGCAAACGAAAGGGGCCGCCAACATTCCCGTCCCCAGATCAGGAGAGGCAGCCCCTTATGTTTGTACAACTACGAATGAATTGAGAATGCCAGAAGCCTGGACGCAAGGCTGTGATCACGATCACACCTGTTTTGAGCAGGGAACAGGGTCCAGGGAACAGGGTACAGGGTACAGGGAGCGGTCCGGGGCGCAGGCTTGAGAACCGGCGCCCGGGCGGGGCAGATGTGCTATTGAGCTCCAGCGTGCGGTTTGATCAGCTCATCGAGGTAGTCTGGCTTTGAGTCCTCGCGCGTGAGGTGCGGATAGCGGATCCCTCCGTGGTAGTCGACGCTGGCCGTGTGGATATAGTCGTCGTCGACGTACGTGAGGCTGATGGGCTCGGTGGAATCCTTCGATGCTTTAATCGCGTCCTCGAGGCGGTCGTGGGTGTAGAGGCGGCCGTCGACGCCGATGACCTTCATCGCCGAAGCGATGCCGGCTTTATAGGCAGGGCTGCCGACGATGGAATCGGCGACGGTGCCGTCTTCGCCGAGTTGGAGGCCGATGGAGTAGGCGTCGCCTGCGCCGCCGCGGCGCCCGGGCAGACCGATGGGCTCGGCGTTGTACGTCATCTTCCAGCCGCCGTTTTCGATGCCGCCGGTAGGGGCTTCGGGGGACTTCGAGTCGAGGCGCTGGTGGAGGAAGCCGGCCCAGTCATACGGCGCCACCGAGTTGAGCGTGGCAACCAGCTGATCGAAGGTCCAGGGCTTGACCTCGGGGCCGTTGTTGGGGCCGCCGTGGTAGAGGTGGCAGAAGTCGTCGATGGACTTCTGGCCATGGGTGACCTGGTGGATGATGGTGGCGACTTCGAGCCACATCAGGTCGCCCTCGTCGTAGTAGTCGACGCCTCGGCGCCAGTTGATCCAGCCGCGCAGGCCGCCGCCGGGTCCGCCCATGGGTTCGCCGCTGGCCGTATCGAGGAGGGGGCGCCAGGTGCGGCCGGGACGGCCGGGTCCGAGTGAGGCGGCGACCGAGGCAAGGAACTCGCGGTACTGCTCGGGGGTCCAGAGGCCGGAGCGCGCGGCGAGCATGGGGCCAAGGTAGTCGGTGAGGCCTTCATAGCCCCAGAGGCCGTCGGTCTCCATGGGCTTTTCGAAGTCGGGGGTGGTCAGGTCGGCGGGGCGGCGGAACTTGCCGTTCCAGGAGTGGACAAACTCGTGGGACAGCAGCGAACCCACCATAAAGGCTCCACCGGGATCGAGGAATACGCGCTCGGGGAGGCGGCTGTCGTTGGATTCGTGGTGCTCGAGTCCGAAGTGCGCGACGTGATCGCTCAAGGCGAGGAGGAAGTGGTAGTCGCGATAGTGGCGCGTGCCGAAGAGCACGCCGGATTCGGCGACGACGTTTGTCAGGCCTTTCTGGATGGCGGGCGTGATGGCGAGTGCGGCTTCGCTGTCGGCGGCGAGGTCGAGCTCGTGGTGAATCGTTTCGCCAGGCGGCGTCAGATCGACGACGCGGTAGTACTGGCCTTCAATCACAGGCGAGTCGACGAGGAGGTCGAAGGAGATGGGCTTAAAGGTGACGCGGTTGCCGGATTCGTGCTCGATGGGCAGGGAGGTACCGAACTTCCAGCCGTCAGGCAGGACAAGAGTGGCGTCGTAAGTGAGCTGCGCGGAGGGCGTGCCGGACGGATAGAAGGCGACCTCGTTCCACTCCAGCACGAGCAGCTTGTCGGATGCGGAGAAGCCTTCGGCCTCGATGAAGTCGAAGTTGGCGTCGAGGTGCGAGACGCCGCCGGGGACGTCGAGGTGGAATGTGTAAACGTCGAGGAGATCGCGCTGCCAGGGGATTTCCTTGCCGTCTGCCATGAAGTGGAGGCCGGTGACGGCATTCAGCGGGCCGTCGGGGCCGTGCTCACCGGGGATCCATTTGGGGTAGTAGAGGGTAAGGGCACCGGGGTGCACGGGGATGACTTCGTGGACATGGAGAATCTTCTGCGGGGAATGGGTGGTGTCGACGGTGAGGGTGATGTGCGACTGCGCGAGCGCAGGCAGGGCGAAGCAGAAGGCGAGGGCCGCAGAGAGAAAACATCGAGACATGCGTCGGCTCCGAAGAAATTTGGACTTGGGGGCCATGATAGCGGATAGCTGCCAACGTTCGGCGATCCCCTGGGGAGTTGAGGCGTTGTCGATCATGGGGTGGCCGGTGACAGCAGGGACTTGAGGTCGCCGGCCAGGGCGGCATTGGCGTCGGCAATGTTCTTGCGCCAGGTGCCTTTGAGGTTTGCCGGCCGGACGGGTTGGGTGAGGCTCCACAGCGGGAACTGCGTTTTGGCGTCGTAGATTGTCAGCTGAGTCTGAAATTGCCATTTGGTATTCGCGAAGATGTGCTGGAAGCTCCAGCCGCCGCCTTCGCCGACGAGGGGTGCGGTGAAGTGGACGACGAGAACAAGGTCGGCGTCGGCGGGCGAGGAGACGAGCTGCGGCTGACCCCAGCTTTTGACGGCGGCGTAGAGGGAGTCATAAGCGTCGGTGCCATTGAGGCCGAGTTCTTCGAAGGCCTGCAGAGAGAAGGCGTCCATGCCGCCGTTGGCGATGAAGATGCTGTGCGCGGAAGTGATGGGGGCCGGCACAGGTCCGTGCTGAGGGGTTTGCCCCGCGTGGAGAAGTGGAAGAACGAAGGCGAAGGCAGCAAGAAGAAAGGTGGGCCGGATCATACGGGGCACGGTGGGTCTCCTTTTCTGTGCGATTGAAAAATCGCACACTGGAGGACGTGGAGCGGGGACAAAAAGACCCTTGCCCGGAGCCGGCAGCTGGGGCCAGTGGTGGATAGCGACCGGCGAGCAGGAAGACGAGCGAAAAGGCGATGCGGACGGCGAGCTCGTAAGCGCGGAGGACCTGCGCCAGACGCGCGCTTAATTTTCGTGCGATCGCCGGGGAATCCGGGTATATATGCTTATGCCGAAAACGGCGCCGCGGGTGAATCGCGAGCTGGCGCCACACCTTAGCGTGCTGGGCGCGATTCTGGTCTGCACGCTGGTGCTGGCGGTTTGGCCTCAGGGCGTGCTGCATGCCGGTTACCGGTGCGCCATGCAGATCCTGCTGGGGCTGCGATGTCCATTCTGCGGGATGACGCGGGACTTTGCGGTAATGCTGCATGGAAACAGGCCCACGCAAAATCCATGTTCGTGGATTGCCGCCCCGGTAGTGTATGTTGTTTATCCGGTCGCGGTGCTGCTGGCCTGGCGCAGAAAGCGGCTGGACTGGTTTCACGGCAGAGCTTTGGGGTGCGGAGTGGCAGTTGCGCTGGTAGTGATGCTGGTGCTGAACAATCTGCATTGAGGGAGGAACGACCGTGCAAGGGAATGGAATCTATCAACTGATTGGGCTGGTGATTGCTGCCGCGATTGCATTCTGGGTGTACAACGACGCGAAGAAGCGTCCCATGAATGCAATCCTGTGGGCGATCGGGACGTTTCTGGTGTGCATTGTGTTTCTGCCGCTGTATTTGATCCTGCGCAAGCCGGTAACCGGCGCGGCGGGAACGCCAGGGATGCCGCCGCAACCGCTGCCGCTGCCGCCGACCTACACGCCTCCTCCGCAACAGGGCTACCAACAACCGCCGCAGTACACACCACCGCCACCCACCTATACGCCGCCGCAGCAGCAGCCGGGAGCGCCGCCGGCGACGGCTCCGCCGAAGCAGGGCAAGTTCTGCCCCAGCTGCGGCGCGCCACATGAGGGGACGGTGAAATTCTGCCCGAATTGCGGGGCGCAGTACTGAGGTCGAGGCATCCTGTCCTTTCTCTTTGAAACGTCAGAAGAGGAAGGATGGGCTGCCCTGGAGAAGTTGATTCATGGGGGGAATTTCCTCCCGGGATGGGAAATGTTAGAGATTTTTTAGAATTCAAGGGGGTTTTCCGCAGCTTACTTGCTCAAGTCTTGTTGCCTTGGTCCGATGGGATTCGCAAGGGACGAGTTGAGTGGGCTGAGGGGGATTCCATGATCTGCAAGAAATGCAATTCGGAGGCGATGACTGCATTTCCAGCAGACGTTCGGCTCTATTTGAATCACTCGAGAACGAGGAGCGCGGCGCCGCTGAGCCCGGCACCGGAGATCGCGGTTTGCCTGGCCTGCGGATTCTCGCAGTTTACGATCGCGCCGGCATGGTTGTCCGCAGGATGGCTGCGGGCTTTCCGGGATACGCCGGAGATGTTGCTGAAAAGGCTTGTTAAGGCGGCACGACAGGAAGAGGAATCGTCGAAGGACGAAACGATCCATCCGGCGCCCCAGGCTGTGGCTCAGAAGAACTCCGAGCAACAGGATGGGGCGCCGGGGAAGTTTAGTGAATGCGGACGTCGCCTGAGCCGGTCTCGACGCGAACGGTGGGACCGCCACCATTGATGTCGCCCTGGATGTGGTGGCGCTCGATGGAGCCGTGCATGCTGATGGGCGGATCGCTGTGCACGGAGCCGGAGCCGGTGCTGGCGTCGAGCGAGAAGTGAGCGCCGCCGACATTCAGCGTGACTGAGCCGGAGCCGGTTTCGACCTTCCAGTCAGAAGAAGGATTGCCTCCGATTTCCACGTCGCCGGAGCCGGTTTCAGCGAAGAGGGCGCCGGAGACTCCCTGGAGGTGGATGCTGCCGCTGCCGGTGGTGGCTTTCACGTCGTTGGCTGACTGCAGGCCGGCGCGGATGTCGCCGGAACCGGTCTGGAGCAGGACGCGGCCGCTGAAGCCGCCGGCTTCAATGGAGCCGGAGCCGGTGTTGGCCTTGAGCGGGCCGCCCAGGTCCTGGAGGCGCAGGTCGCCGGAACCGGAGCTGGCTTCGAGCTGCGTGCCTTTGGGCGCGGTGACGTCGTAGTCGATCGATACGTTGCGAATCCAGTCAGAGTGCCGGCCGATGGTGATAATGTTGCCGGACTGATCGATGGGAGGATGGTCGAGGACTTGCTTGACTCGGTCGTCGGGCGAGGCTCCGAAGCCCCAGCCGTTGGCGTGGACATGGCCTACGATGTGGACCTCGCTGGAGGAGCCCGGGGTGACGTGAATGTAGCCGGAACCGGTGCCGACGGTGAGCATCACCTGGCCGGAGACGTGGAGGGTTTTGTCGAAGGTACCGTCGGCGGCGAGCGCAGCAGCGGGGATAAAAGCGGCGACGGCGGCGGCGAGGATCGTGTTGCGGAGTGTGATGTACATCTTCATAACCTCCTCAGGCGAGCGGATGGGGCGGGGGTTGAATTTCTCGTGACAGGTGACCGCCACGGTTGCGAACTTTATTGCTGCAGGACAACGGGGTCTCCTTCCCTGAGGCCGGCAAGAATCTCTGTGCGGGTGCCATTGGAGATGCCGGCAGTGACGGGGATCTTCTTCTGGCCCTCTTTGGATTTGGCATCGGGAACCCAGACGAAGGCGTTCTTGTCGTTATCCCAGGTCATGGCCTGCTCGGGAACGCTCAGCGCATTGTGATGCTCGGTGACGAGGACTTCGGCGTTCGCAGTCATGAGAGCCTTGAGTTCGCCCGTCGGGTTGTCGATGGAGACGCGAACCTCAAAGGTGGTTACATTGTCTTTCTCGACGCCGAGCGGTGAGATTTTGGTGACCTTGCCATTGAACGTCTTGTTGGGGAAGGACTGGACATGGATGCGCGCGGGCTGGCCGAGATACACGTTGCCGATATCGGCCTCGTCGACTTTGCCGTCGACATAAACCTGGTGAATGTCGCCGATGGTCATGACGAGCGTGGCGGTTGAACCGAGGACGAGGATGGAGCTTACGGCGGAGCCGACCTCAACGTCCCGCGAGAGGACCATGCCGTCGAGAGGCGAGACCAGCGTGGTATAGCTGAGCTGCTGGTTGAGCTGGTCGAGGCTGGCCCTGGCCTGCTGGACCTGAGCTTCAGCCTGGCGGAGTTTTGCCTGGTCGACGCCGATCTGGGCCACGGCGGCATCGCGCTTGTTCTTCTGGGCGAGGTAGTCGCGCTCGGCATTGTCGAGAGCCTGCTGGGAGACGATGCCGTCTTTGAGCATTTTCACGTTGCGCTCGTAGGTCTCCTGGTACATCGGGAGGTCAGGGGCTTCGGCGTTGACTTTGTCCTGCGCGATGTTGGCGGTGAAGGTGGTGACGTTGGCTTCAGCGGCGGCAAGCTGGGCGCGCTGGGCGGCGACCTGGGCGAGGATCTCCTGCTGGTCGAGCTGGGCGAGAACCTGGCCTCTAATGACCATCTGGTTGATGTCGACGTAGAGCTTTTCAACGAGGCCCGAGGCTTTGGATTTGAGCTCGACTTTGGTGATGGGCTGAATGGGGCCGGTGGCAACGACGGACTTGGCGATGTCGCCACGGGTCACTTTCGCGAGGCGGGCCTCGGGGATGCTGGCGCCGCCGGCGCGCAGGGCAAAGGCCGTTACGGCCAGGATGACGACAACCCCGGCGACGAGGCCGCCCCACAGCCAGATGCGGTTCTTGCGCTTCCCGTTGCGATTCACTGCCGGCTTCCTCCCCCCAGCGGGTTTCGTGGACGGGCTCGGGGAGGTTTTCGGCCGCGATCCAGGTTCAGACCGAGTCCACGAGACCCACTGCCGGGCTGCACCTGGGGATACGCAGTTCCGTGGGGATTGGTTCCGTGAAGGGAGGGTACAGGGTGCAGGGTGCGGGGTACGAAGAGCGGGAGCAGGTCAGCGGGTGATTTTTGGGGTGGCGTTCAGCCCGAAGCGCTTCGTCATTTCGGCGTAGAGGAAGCCGCGGCCGGGGCGGTAAGGCTGGACCCATTCGCCATCGATCACGAACTGGGGGATGGCGCGCTTGCCGACGTGGGAGAAGACTTCCTCGGCGGCGCCCGGGGTTTCTTCGATGTCGATTTCGGTGTAGGGGATCTGATGGGAGTCGAGAAAGCGTTTGGCCTCGCGGCAGTCGCGGCACCACGGAGCTGAATAGACGAGGACCCGCATCGCTGTTCATCGTATCGCAACATTCGCGGCGATTAGGGTGATGCGAGTCACACGAAAGGGGAAGCCCGGAAATGGGAGCCTGGAGCCGGTAGCCGGTAGCCTGAGCTCGAGCTGGTTGCCCGAGCTGAAGCCCCGCATCTCCAACGGCAGAGATGTGGGGCACCCACTAACAATTGCACCTGCGACGAATTAATTGTTGCCCAGGGAGAAGACGACGTTGATGGTGGTCTCGACTTCGACGGGCTCGCCGTTGAGGGTCCACGGACGGTAGCGCGCCTGGCGGATGGCGTCGACAGCGGCCGGCACGAGCATCGGCGCACCGCTGAGGACGCGGAGGCTGGAGATGCGGCCGTCGGTGCCAATGAGCGCCGAGACGACTACGGTTCCCTGCGTACGGGTTGCGAGCCCGATAGCCGGGTAATGCGGCTGGATGGGGACCATGAGTTGCCCGGCCGCTACTCCGGAGGAGACGTGGAGGGGCCCTGTGGGTTTGGCCGGATGCACGCGCGGCGTGGGTGGGGGTGTGGCGAGGCCGAGGGGCAGCGCGCCTGGGCCGGAGGTCGAGCCGAATGCGCCTGGCGTGATGGGGCCTGGAGGTCCTGGGTCGACAACGCGGGGGATGTGGGTTGGGATGCTGGACGGCATCTGGATGGTCGTCGACAGGAGTTCGGTGTGGTTGGAGGCTGACGCGATGGCGTGCTGCGGCTCGACGACCGGCTCGACCGTCGGAGGTGGCGGGGCGATCAGGGGCACAGCAAGGAACTTGCGGGGAAGAGCGCTGGGGTAGAGATAGGGCACGAGGATCAGGACGGCGAGGAGCGCGGTCTGCAGGACCATCGAGCCGGCGGCGTAGCGCGGGCTGCGGGTGTGGATTCGGCTGGCGGATGCGAAGGTGCTGTCTTCGAACATGGGTTCCCTCCGGAACAGCGTTCAGCGTTCAGTGCTCAGCGTTCAGGAACGGCGGAGTCGAACTGCCGGAGAGAGCGAGGGTGAGTGCGAGATGCGCGAGCCGGTTGTGCTCGCGGTGCGTCTCTGCGGGGATAGACAACGAATGCGTGGGAAGAGTTCCCGCGCATTCGAGCCGGTAGCCGGTAGCGAAAAGCAGATTGCGGTTTGTGCTTTTGCGTTTCGGCTTCACCGTTCGAGCACGCCTGCGACTTCGCGATAGGATTCGGACATGGCGAATACGATCACGGCCGCGGAGTTGAAGAAGATGCTGGGGCTGGAGCCGCATCCGCGCGAGGGCGGTTGGTTTCGCGAGACGTGGAAGGCGGAGGAGACGATTCCGCTGGAGGCGTTGCCGACGGGGCGATACAGCGGGGCGAGAGCGGCCGGGACGGCGATCTACTATCTGCTGGAGCC
Organism: uncultured Acidobacteriaceae bacterium; assembly: GCA_963819725.1. Classification (GTDB taxonomy): domain Bacteria; phylum Acidobacteriota; class Terriglobia; order Terriglobales; family Acidobacteriaceae; genus Palsa-343. Next base: position 30,962 of record CAWFXK010000004.1, on the reverse strand, counting down.
GGAGAATTTCTCAGAGATGCACAAGCTGGCGTCGGACGAGGTCTTCCACTTCTATCTCGGCGACCCGGTGGAGATGCTGCAGCTGTGGCCGCATGGAAGAGCAAGGCACCTGGTGCTGGGGCAGGACGTTGCGAAGGGCCAGCTGTTGCAGACGGTGGTTCCGCAGGGCGTGTGGCAGGGGACGCGGCTGCTGGAGGGCGGGAATGTCGCGCTGCTGGGGTGTACGGTGAGCCCGGGATTTGATTACGCGGACTATGCGTCGGGCAAGCGGGATGATCTGGTGCGTCGGTGGCCGGATCGGGCGGAGATGATTGGGCGACTCACGCGAAAGTGAATCAAGGGGTGGGTGCCCACGCGTCCACGATGGTCTTCGCCATCTTCGCGATCAGCAGCTCGGCGGTATTGTCGGGGGTCCAGCTGGTGTCTTCGTTGTCGTGAGTAAAAGCGGAGATGATGATGACGCCGTGCTTCGTGTAGACGGCGCCGACGTCGTTGCGGGCGTGGTCGAGGGCACCGATTTTGTCGGCGATCGCGGAGTCGCCCTCAGTGGTGTCGAGCTTCTCGAGATAGCGCGGGATCATGTCGCGGTCCGACTGCACCTTGAGCATGTGGATCGCGGCTGCACAGAGGTCCTTGTCAGACGGGATGGCTGTTGAAGCGGGGCTGGGCGCGGTTGCGGCGCTGTTGGTCGGAGAAGGGCCGAGGTTGCAGGTGACGAAGCGCTACATGATGGAGGCCATCTCGCGGGCGGTGGTTTTGCCGAGGCCGAACTTCGGCTGGTCGGCGGGCTGCGGACCGGCAGCGGGCTTGAAGACTTTCTTGTAGAGCCAGGTGTTTTTGAGGCCAAGGCCTCGTGGCGGCGACGCGGTGAGCTGCTCGTCGATGGTGTCAAGGCCGAGGTCGTCGATGACGAGGTTGGTGGCGGTGTTGTCGCTGACGGCGATCATCAGGGTGAGCGCGTCTTTGAGGGTGAGGGTGTGCGGCGTGTCGAGGAAGAGAAGGACGCCGGAGCCGGGGACCTGGTCGTCGTGGTTGAGCATGAGGCGGTCGTCGAAGTGGGCCTGGCCGGCGCGGATCTGCTCCAGCGCGGTGTAGAGGATGCCGAGCTTAATGACGGAGGCGGTGGGCACGGGCTGGTCGGCGTCGATCGCGACGGTTTTGCCGGTGGCGAGGTCGGTGGCGTAGACGGCGACTTTGCCGTGGAAGCCTGCAATCTGAGATTGCAGCTGCGCGGTGAGCCCCGAATCGGCTTGGCCGCGGGCGGTCAGGGAGGCGAGAGCGAGGAGGGAGACCGTCGCGGGTTTGAGCAGCATGCAGGCCAGTGTAGCGTGCAGATCGGGAATTCGGGATCGCGACCAGCGACCGGCAACGTGGACAGCCGGCCTAAAACCGGTCGTCTTTGTTTTCGAGATTCCAGAAAGGCGACGTGAGGCCGGCCTGACGGAAGATGTCCTGGGCTTCGGCGACGCTCCATTTGTGCCAGTCAGGATCGCCGTGCGATCCATACCAGACGCTTGCAAAGGCCGCGACCTGGTGGAGGGGAACGGCCTCGCCGCGCGGGAGACTGTGGCGGCTGGACCAGCGCGCGATTTCATCGGCATTGCGGAAGGGAAGAACCATGGAGCAGTGCTCGTGGACGTTATCCCAGGCGCGCGCGGGGCGAATGGCGAAATGGACCACGACGTTTTCAAAGCCGAGCGGCTGGCCGTTGCGCACGGGAATGACGATGGGGTCGCATTCGGCGCCGTAGCGGGAGTGGATGCGGACGTCGCCGCCGACGAGGGTGGCGACACCGAAGGCGCACCAGATGCACGGCGCCCACCAGCTGCGGCTGCGGCCTTCGATCCAGTTGATAGTCGGAGTCGATGAGAAGGGGTGGAGGATCCACGGCGCCGGCCTGGTGCGGATGAAGCACGACGCCGTGGAGATCGGCGAGCGCGTGGAGCAGGTCGTCGATGTCAGAAGGCGTGGCGCTCGAAACGGAGGGCGAGGTCGGTGTTCGTCGGACAGGTACCGGTCTGGATGAGGCCCGAGACGAGTTCGTAATGAAGGCGGGACAGGGCGAGTTGGTTATCCATGAGTGGGACCTAGAGTAGCTCGGCATCGTATTCGCTGAACAGGGCGCGAAGAGTTGCCGTGTTGCGCTCGGGCATGGCGTGGATGGCCTGGATGAGTGCGTAAATGCGGGGCGTCATGACCAGGAGATAGCGCGCGGGCTCGGGCGCGGGATTCCAGTAGGTGTGCGGAGTGCCACGGGGGACCAAAGTGGCGGAGCCGGCTCGGACTTCGACGATCTCTTCACCGCGGCGGATATGGAGAGTTCCTTCGAGAACGTACCAGGCCTCGTCATCGCTGTGGTGGAGGTGGAGCGGGGCGACCCACTGCGGCTCGGAACCCGCGGGCGTGCCAGTTGCCCGCCATTCGGCGAGGACGAAGCTGTTCGTGGCGGAACCGAGGGTGGCGCCCGCCAGCGGTGGGGCAGAGATAGCTTGTGTCACGATCAGACCTCAGCGGGAATCCCGGGACGTTGGAGAACAGGATACGGCTTCACGAGGAAGCCGTCCGCAGGGTTCTGTTCCGGCGATGACTCGCGATCTACTCGATGGTGGGCTTCTGGAGAAGGGCGCGGATGGCGATGTCCAGACCGGTGGCCACCGAGGTTACTGCAGTTGGATCGAGTTTAAGGAAGCGCTGAATAGCGTCGCGCACCGACGTGCACTGGATTTCGCCGCTGCTGTAGACGTCGGACAGGGGCATGGTTCCCTGTGGCGTTACAAGCGCGAGGCGGTAGATGGTCACGTTGGCCTGTCCGCTCATGGTGGACTGGATGTCGATGCTCTTCACGTTGGAAAAAGGAAGGGAGCCGGTGCGGGTCCAGAGATAGCGCATGCGCGCCCAGCGGATGGTTTGCGTGGCGGCGTCGAAGGTGAAGGTGGCGCGGCGGACCCAGGGGATGGCGAAAAGGAGAAGGCATCCGAACGCACGAAAGAGTCTATGGTCGTGGTGAGAAATGCCGATGTAAAGCGGAAGGAGAGAGCAGGCCGCCAGCACGACGCCGAGCCAGATGCTGCTGTCCCGGACGACGAGTTCGCCCTGCGGTCTGGCGGAGGATCTTCATGCGCGATCAGCGCACCGGTTGCCAACGCTCCGGATTGCGCTGACTGGAAGATTGCGTCGATCACGGCCATATTCGCAATGCCCTCTTCGAGGGAGACCGGAACCGGCGTGCCTTCGAGAATCGCACGCGAGAACGCGTCGCCCTGGAGCTGTGTACTGGTCGACGACGGGGAAGGTTTCGGTTTCGATGCCGGAGCCGAGGAGGTCGCTGCCGTCATCGATGAAGAGGCGCGTGGGGCAGTCGGGTGGGGCGTTGAAGGGGATTTCGATTTCGATGCGGCCTTTGGTCCCGAAGAAGTGCACGCGCTGGTGCGGGACAAGCTGCGTGCTGGAGGTGAAGATGGCGTGGCCGCCAGGGAAGTCGAGGAGGGCGGAGGTGAGTCGATCCGTGCCGAGCTGCGGGTCCCGATCGATGAGGCCGCAGACGCGGGTGGGCAGCGCTCCGAAGGCGTAGCGCGCGGACTGGATGCAGTAGCAGCCGATGTCGTAGAGAGCGCCGCCGCCGGTTTCCGGCTGGTTGCGGATGTTGGCGGGGTCCACGTTGAAGTAGCTGAAATGGGCGGCGACAGAGCGCAGGGTGCCGATGCGGCCTTCATCGATGAGCGCACGCGTGCGGAGCCATTGCGGGTGAGAGCGGATCATGAAGGCTTCGCCGATGAGGACACCTGTGCGCTCGCGCACGGCGATCAGGGTCTGCGCTTCGCCGGCATTCATGGCGATGGGTTTTTCGCACAGGACGTGCTTGCCGGCTTCGGCAGCCCTGATGGTCCAGGGGACGTGAAGCTGATTGGGGAGCGGGTTGTAGATGGCGTCGATGTTGGGGTCGGCGAGGAGTTCTTCGTAGGAGCCGTAGGCGGTGGGGATGCCGAGGGCCTTCGCGACGGCGCTGGCTTTGGCGAGGTCGCGCGAGGCGATGCCGGCGACGGTGGAGAGCTGGCCGCGCTGCATGGCGGGGATGACTTTTTTAACGCCGATGTTGGCAGTGGAGAGGACGCCCCAGCGGATCTTCTTCATGCGAACAGGGTACCAGGGATAGCCGCCCGCCGGTAGCTGGGAGCGAAGAGCGAGCAGGAAGCGAGTAGAGAAGCGAGCGAGGAACGAGTAGCGGAACAGGGTCAGCGACAGGCAGGCATGCAACCTTCAACCTTCGCTCGCAGTTCTGCCCGCCTTTTGCTCGCTTTTCTGCTCGTCTTCCGCTCGCCTTACGCTTGCTTTTGTCCTGCGTTGCTAGACGCCGGCCTGGCTCATCATTTCGCGGACGTAGGTGCGCCAGCGCTGCAGTTCGACACGGTCGCCGAGCTTGAGCTGCTGCGCGGCTTCCTGCAGCGTGATGCGGCGCGAGTAGAGTTCGTCGGTGACGCGGTCGGCGAGATCGGGCAGGAAGAGGCTCTTGCCGCCCTGCTGCGCGATGGCTTCCGGCATGGAACTGGACTGGTAGAGCTCGAACTTACTCTGATCGCCAAAGTAGCCGTTGCGGATGACGTGCACCACGCCGGCGTTCATCGACTCCATGTAGTTCTTGAGCAACTCGAGTGAGTCGCGCTGACGGTTGATGACCCAGAGGGTGACCAGAGGGCGGGCCAGTTCCTTGAGCGAGTCGAGGAGAATGGCGCCGTGACGAAGGACCGCGTCGTTGTTGCGCGCCGGTGTGTTGACGACGATGGCCTTGAAGGGATTCGCATCGCAGGTGTTGACCAGCGTGATCCAGCCATCCACTTCGTCGAGGCTGACCACTTCACCTTCGACATTGCGGCGGTAGGCTTTCCAGACGTCGGGATTGGTGGTGTCGGCTTCGAGGAGCCGGACGTAGCGGTGTTCGGTGGTGAAGTAGTCGAGCACGGCCATCGCAGTGAGCGATTTGCCGACACCCCCCTTACTGCCGCTGACGAAGACAATGGGCTGGTTCATGAAGAGTCCTGCAGATCGTTGAGAGGTGAAGGGTTGCGGGGGGACCCGAAAGATCGAGAGTACACGGGAGGCGGGGATGGAGCAATGGGGATTAAGGTGAGGCAGCAGAGGCAAGCGTGGGGAAGACGATTCGCAAGGGGCGGTTGGCGAAAAGTTGTCGGCGTGAAGCGATGAGCGGAGTCAGCGGGAGCCGCCGCCGACGAAATGAACCACTTCGAATTTGTCGCCGTCAGCAATGGGAGTGGAGGGCCAGGAGGGCCGCGACGACGATGGCGCCGTTGTGTTCGATGGCAACGCGGTCGGACTTGAGGGCGAGGACGGTGACGAGATCCTGTACGTTGGCGCCGGCGGCGAGCTCCGGGAAGGAGCGCGCATGGCCGTTGATGACGAGTTCCATGGAGACAGGGTACCAGGGGCAGAGGGAAGCCGGAGGATGGAAGCTTGAGTGCGGGAGCGCCGGAGTCTAACGGAGGGCGCGGAAGATTTGCCAGGCAACGCCGCCGAGCAGGAAGAGGACCGCCTGGAAGATCAACGCGAAAGCGAGGCCGCGAAAGGCGCCCAGGTTGATCTCCGGTGCTCCGTCGGGGCCGATGCTGGAGACGCGGCGGGATGGATCGACCAGCGGTTCGCCGGTAACATCCAGCATGTCGATCGGCGATGGAATTGCACGTACGGCCATAAAAGATCCCTCGTAATGAAGCTATCGACCGGGACCGGCCCTTACACAAATAGATGCGGGATTTGCGGCGGGCGTGTTTCAAAAAAGGACGGAGCGACTGGAACATTCCCGTTACGGGGGCAGAAAAGCGGGCACATGGACCCCGTTGACAAACGACTTGCGGCAAAACTAAGCTCACCGCACTCATTTCCCCCTAAAAACTTGCGAAGGAGAGAGTCTTATGAAACGACACACCTGTTTGGCTGCCATTCTGCTATGCGTCGCCGCCTCGCTGGCAGGAGCCGTTCCCGCAAGAGCACAGGCGAATTCTTCTGACAAGGCCGCCATCGAAGCGCTCTACCAACGATTCGGCGACAGCTTCAACAAGAAGGACACGAACGCGATCATGGCCCTCTACGATCACGACGTGTTTGTCTTCGACCTGGTCCCTCCGCGCCAGTATGTCGGCTGGGATGTGTACAAGAAGGACTGGGACGACACGTTCGCGATGCTCCCGGGCCCCGCCAATACGACTTTGACGGACCTGAACATCACGGTGGTGGGTCCGGTGTCCTATACGCACTACATCGTTGACGGCACGATGACCGACAAGGATGGCAAGCAGATGCACCTGGTGGTGCGGAGCACCGATGTTCTGCGTAAGCAGAAGGGGCAGTGGCTGATCGTCCAGGAACACAACTCGTTCCCGGTAGATTTGGCGACTGGACAGGCGGATATGCTGTCGAAGCCTTAATTCAATGAGACAGGGTTGGATGTCTGGACAGAAGGGAGGCGGCTGAGCGCGATTTACACGCTTAGCCGCACCAGCTGTTCGGCTTCAATGCGCGGTCCCAGGATCGAGACCTTCGGAACCTGCCCGCGTGCCATCGCGACTTCGTCGCATTTGTAAAGGCGGGGACAGTTCTGGCAGTCCTTGAAGATCTTGTCGGGCAGCGCCGTCCGGTCCTCGACTTCGCGAAAACCATAGCGGAAGAAGAAATCGGGGATGCGCGTGAAGAGGCAGACGCACCCGACGCCGTGACCTTCGGCCTCGGCCAGCAGCGCTTGCAGCAACTCGCCGCCAACACCATGGCTCTTGGCTTCGGGGCGCACGACGATGGAGCGAACCTCGGCCAGATGGGGACCGTAAAGGTGGAGCGCGCCGCAGCCGAGGAAGATGCCGCCTTCGGATTCGGCGACGGTGAAGTCGCGCACGTTCTCGCAGATTTCCGCGAAGGGACGGCGCAGCAGCGTGCCATCGTGGGACAAGCTGTTGACCAGCTCGTAGATGTTGGTGGCGTCCTGGAGACGCGCTTTACGCACCAGCATGGGCGGCCTCCTGGTTCTCAAGCGCGACTTCGCCGTATCGCCTGACGATGGCCTCGACGCGCTCTTCGGCTTCCTTGAGAGCAGCGTGCACACGATGGCGCGCGGTGCCGCCGATCACATCGTGGCAGTCGAGCGTGGCCTCCAGCGTGATGGCGGAGAAGAAATCGGTGTCGAACTCCGAGCCGAATTGGCGCAGTTCCTCAAGCGAAAGGCCGCCCAGCTCACAGCCCCTGTCGAGGCAGTAGCGAACGGCGTTGCCGATCTTCTCGTGCGCCTTGCGGAAGGGAACGCCTTTGTGGACGAGATATGTGGCTGCCGCCATGGCGTTGAGAAAACCGGTTTCGCTTGCAGCCTTCATGCGGTCGGTGCGGAAACGGAGTGCCCGCGTGAAGGCGGCGAGCAGCCACGTCATCTTGTGGATCTCCGCAGTGGCTGCGAACACAGGCTCCTGGGTTTCCTGGAGGTCCTTGTTGTAGGCGAGAGGCAGGCCTTTGAGGAGCAGCGTGACGGATTCCGCCGCACCGTGAATCCGGCCCACCTTGCCGCGGACCAGCTCAGTGAGGTCGGGGTTTTTCTTCTGCGGCATGGCGCTGGAGCCGGTGGAGAACTCTTCGGGCAGATCGATAAAGCCAAACTCAGCGGTGGCGAAGAGGGTGATCTCCTCGGCAAAGTGGCTGGCGTGGAGAGCTAGCTGCGTGAGCACCTGGAGGTATTCGAGAACGAAGTCGCGGTCGCTGGTGGCGTCGATGCTGTTGGCCGTGGGCGCGGTGAAGTGGAGCTCGCGTGCGGCGATGGTGCGGTCGAGCGGCAGGGTCGCGCCGGCAACGGCACCTGAACCCAGAGGGCAGAAGTTGAAGCGCTTCGCGCAGTCTTCCAGGCGCGCGGCGTCGCGGAACAGCATCTCGACGTAGGCGAGCAGCCAGTGGGCGACGAGGACGGGCTCGGCGCGCTGGAGATGGGTGTAGGCGGGTATAACGGCATCGCCGGCGGCTTTTGCCTGGGCGAGAAAAGCCTGGGCCCATTCGGCGAGCTGGCCGACCAGCGATTCGATGCGGTTGCGGATGTAGAGGCGCAGGTCGGTGGCGATCTGTTCGTTGCGGCTGCGGCCAGTGTGCAGCTTGAGGCCGAGGTCGCCAATGGCTTCGGTGAGGCGCAGCTCGACGAAGTGGTGAATGTCCTCAGCCTGCGGATCGTCGCGGACCTGGTCGAGCTTCGTCGCGAGTGGATTCTGTGCCGATGGCCTTCGAGTCCGGCGGACGATCGTGCGCGCTCGTCGTCGGTGAGGACGCCGGCGGCACTCAGCGCGATCGCATGCGCCCGGCTGGCAGCCAGTTCTTCCCAGAGAAGCTGCCAGTCAAAGCGGATGGACCGCTGCCATTGATCGAAGAACGGATCGGGCGCGGCGCGAAAACGGCCGGACCACATTTTGGCGGGTTGTTCGGTCATGAACGTCACTCGCCTTTCGTGGTCCCGCTGTTGAGCCGCGGCATCTCCGAGCCTTTGTTCAAAGTGATGAGGCCGCTCTGGGCGTAGGTCATCAGCTTGGCGCGGGTGTCGGTGATGTCGAGATTGCGCATGGTGAGCTGGCCGATGCGGTCGCGCGGGGAGAAGGCGGAGTCGGTCTTCTCCATGCTGAGGCGCTCGGGGTGGAAGGTGAGATTGGGCGACTCGGTATTCAGGATCGAGTAGTCGTTGCCGCGGCGCAATTCCAGCGTGACCTCGCCGGTGATGGGGCTCGCGACCCAGCGCTGCGCGGATTCGCGCAGCATGATGGCCTGGGAATCGAACCAGCGACCCTGATAGAGGAGGCGGCCCAGTTTGCGGCCGTTCTCGCGGTACTGCTCGATGGTGTCCTCATTGTGAATGCCGGTGATGAGGCGCTCGTAGGCGATGAACAGCAGGGCGAGGCCGGGGGCCTCGTAGATGCCGCGGCTCTTGGCCTCGATGATGCGGTTCTCGATCTGGTCGCTCATGCCGAGGCCGTGGCGGCCGCCGATGCGGTTGGCTTCGAGCAACAACTCGACCGGATCGGGGAACTCCTTGCTGTTAAGGGCTACAGGAAAGCCTTCTTCAAAGCGGACGGTCACCTCTTCGCGGCGGACGTCGACGTCGTCGCGCCAGAAGGCGGTGCCCATGATGGGTTCGACGATCCTGATGCTGCTCGAAAGCTGCTCGAGGTCCTTGGCTTCGTGGGTCGCGCCGAGGAGGTTGGAGTCGGTGGAGTAGGCCTTTTCGGCGGACATCTTGTAGCCGAAACCGGACTTCTGCATGAAAGCCGACATCTCGGCGCGGCCGCCGAGTTCGTCGATAAATGCGGGGTCGAGCCAGGGTTTGTAGACCTGCAGGCGCGGATTGACGAGCAGGCCGTAGCGATAAAAGCGCTCGATGTCGTTGCCCTTGAAGGTCGAGCCGTCGCCCCAGATGTTGACGTCGTCTTCCTTCATTGCTGTGACCAGCATGGTGCCGGTTACGGCACGTCCGATGGGTGTGGTGTTGAAGTAGGTGACGCCTGCGGTCGAAATGTGAAAGGCGCCGGCCTGCAAGGCGGCGATGCCTTCGCGAACCAGCGGTCCGCGGCAGTCAATCAGACGGGCATTTTCCGCGCCATACTCAAGGGCTTTGCCCGGGATGGCGTCGTAGTCGGTTTCGTCCGGTTGCCCGAGGTTGGCCGTATAGGCGTAGGGAAGGGCGCCCTTCTGCTTCATCCAGTGCAGCGCGGCGCTGGTATCGAGGCCACCGGAAAAAGCGATGCCGACTTTTTGGCCGACCGGCAAACTTTCGAGAATTACAGACATTTCGTGCAAAACCTCAGCGGCGCAACGGCAAGCTTCGAGTGCGCTCCTTCGTCTAAATTGCTGTTCTTAGCTGAGCTTCTTGCCGCAGCCAAGCAGCATCATCAGCAGCGCTTTTTGCGCGTGCATGCGATTCTCAGCCTGATCGAAGACAACGGACTGCGGTCCATCGAGCACCGCGTCGGTGACTTCGGCATTGCGATGCGCGGGCAGGCAGTGCATGAAGACGGCCGACGGAGAAGCCAGCGCCATCAGTCCTTCATTGACCTGATACGGCTTAAAGATGGGCGCGCGTTTGGTGGCCTCGTGTTCAAAGCCCATGCTGGTGCAGATGTCCGTGTAGACGGCATCGGCGCCGGTGACCGCACCCGCGGGATCATTCACCAGCGTGATGTTCGACCCGGTGACGTTGGCGATGGCCCGCGCCTGCGCGACGATGTCCGCCTTTGGCGCGTAGTTCTTCGGCGCGCCAACGGTGCAGTGGGCGCCCAGCAAAGCTGCGGTCAGCATCAGCGAGTGGCAAACGTTGTTGCCGTCGCCGACGTAGGTGAAGTTAAAGCCCTTCAGATCGCCGAAACGCTCCTGGAGGGTCATGAAGTCAGCGATGGCCTGACAGGGGTGCTCGAGATCACTGAGCGCGTTGATCACCGGCACACTGGCGTATTGCGCCATCTCGGTGATGGTCTCGTGGGCGTAGGTGCGCAGCACGATGAGCTGCACCCAGCGCTCCACGTTGCGCGCGATGTCAGCGAGCGACTCACGCTCGCCGAGGGGTGACGAGGTCTGATCGACGAAGAGTGCCGACCCGCCGAGCGTATTCATCGCGGTCTGGAAGGTGAGCCGGGTGCGCAGCGACTGCTTCTCGAAGAACATCACCATTTGCTTTGCGTCGAGCGCCCAGCGGTACGCGCCTGGATTTGTCTTCACATCGTGGGCGAGAGCCAGCATACCGGCCAGTTCCTGGGTGGTGAGGTCGGCGACCGAACACAAGTCGCGGCCTGCGAGCGAAACGTCGGGGCTGACCGAATCGAGTTCCGATACGGCGATGGTTTTAGTTGCCAATTCTCTTTCCTCCCGGGGATGGGGCTACGGCCGTTTGCGCCGTCTGTTCGGTCAAAATTTCGTCCAGAGCCGCGAGGCTCTCGTCCACGTGCTGTTTCTCAATGATGTAAGGCGGCAAAAGGCGCAGGACGGTTTCGCTGGTGCGGTTGATAAGGATGTGGCGCTTCATCATTTCGCCCAGAACAGTCTTTGCCAGGTCGGCCGAGTCGAGTTCGATGGCGAGCATCAAGCCGAGTCCGCGGACTTCAGTGATCGCGGAATGCCGCTTCGCCAGCTCATCGAGCTTCGTCTGAAAATATGTGCCCATGTCGGTGACATGTTCGAGTAAGTGCTCGCGCTCGATGGTGTCAATCACCACGAGTGCCACCGCGCACGCCAGCGGTCCGCCGCCGAACGTGGTGCCGTGCATGCCGGCATGGATGGCTTGCGAGGCTTCTTCAGTGCAGAGCAATGCGCCGAGGGGAACACCGCCAGCCAATGGCTTGGCCAGGGTCGTCACATCGGGCTGGATGCCGTAATGCTGGTAGGCGCACCACTTGCCTGTTCGGCCCATGCCGGACTGAATTTCGTCCGCGATGAGCAGCGCGCCGGTGGAGCGAGTCAGATCCCGGGCTGCCTGTAGAAATTCCTTTGAGACAGGGCGAATGCCGCCCTCGCCCTGGATGGCTTCAATAAGGACAGCGCAAACGTCGGTTGAGAACTTCGCCTTCAGGTCGTCGATGTCGTTGAAGCGGACAAATTCGACGCCTGGCATGACAGGATCGAAGGGCTCGCGATACTTGTCCTTCCAGGTCGCCGCGACCGAACCCATGGTGCGGCCATGAAAGCTGTTCTCGAGCGCCAGGAACTTCGTGCCGAGGGGCTTGCCTTCGGCGCGCTTGAGACCGGCCCAGGCGCGGGCGAGCTTGAGCGCAGCTTCGTTCGCCTCGGTTCCGCTGTTGCAGAAGAACGCGCGATCCATGCCGGTGGCTTCCGTGAGTCGCAAGGCGAGGGCCGCCTGCCCTTCGTGGTAATAGAGGTTCGAGATGTGAATCAGTTTCCGGCTCTGCTCCACGATGGCCTTTTCGATCGCCGGATGCGCGTAGCCGAGCGCGTTGACGCCGATACCGCTGAGGAGGTCGAGATAGCGCACACCGTTTTCGTCGACTAGATGCACGCCCTCGCCTCGCTCGAAGAGCAGGGGATAGCGATCGTAGGTGCCTAGCAGCAGCTTTGCCTCAGCTGCTTTGAGTTCTTCGAGTTTTGTTTCCATCGTTATGTTCGCTCGCAGGGGCTAAAGCCCACTCTTAAAGGACGCTGTTCGGCACGACTGAAGTCGTGCCCTGATACAAAGGCGGGCCGGTGCTGAAACTTTTCCTGGTGCTGGAACCCTTCCCTCGGCGGCTGAAGCCGGGTTTCTGCTGCGGTGATTGCGGCACGGCTGAAGCCGTGCCCTTTCAAAACCCTGCGTCTTTCCGCAAGCTGATACAAAAGCGAGCGCGATCATGCCACCATCACCTCGGTGCCTTGATTGACGCGGCTGCTGCATAGATCCGGCAAAAGCTCGGCGACGCTGGCGGGAAGAATGCGCACCCGCTTGACGCCGTTGAGCAGGGCTTCGCGGCAAGCGCTCAGTTTTGGCAACATACCGCCCGTGATCACGGCATCGCGCGTCAGATCCGCGATCTGATCGATCGAGAGCCAGCGCATCACGCTGCCGTCGGCGCCCATCACTCCAGGCACATCGGTGAGGAAGACCAGCGCATCGGCCTTACAAGCGCCGGCGCAGGCTGCAGCCATCTCGTCGGCGTTAATGTTGTAGTACTCGCCGTCAAAGCCCAGCGCGATCGACGAGATTACCGGCACCGCGCCCATCTGCCAGATGGCCTCGAGCCAGCGCGGATCCGCGGCGGCAATCTCGCCCACATAAGCCGAGGTCGAGAGCGGTTCTCTTCTTGCGCGCGCGGAAGACGAGGCCGTCACCGCCCGAGAGTCCAACCGCGGGCTGGCCGTGCGAGCCCAGCGACGCGACCAGCGCCTTGTTGACGCCTCCGCCGAGGACCATCAGGGCGGTATCCCGCGTTTCAGCATCGGTGATGCGGAGGCCGGCGACGAACTCGCTCTGTTTGCCCAGCTGCTTCAGCGTCCGAGTCAGCTGCACGCCGCCGCCGTGCACGATGGCCACCTGGTTGCCGTCCTTCACCAGTTCGGCAATAGCTTTGGCGCACCCGTGCAGCAGTTCCGGATTCTCCAGCGTTACACCGCCGAGTTTGACTACGTATCTCATATGTCAGAACCCTTCTGCTTTACTTCTCATAACCCTTCCGCTTCGGCCTTCAAATCAGCCCATCTGTTTCTTGAAAGCCGGACATCAGATTCAGGTTCTGCACCGCCTGTCCGGCGGCGCCCTTCAGCAGGTTGTCGAGGCAGGAGACAATCACGCATCGTCGCCCGTCGTCGGCCAAATGGAAGCCGATGTCGCAATAATTCGTGTTCACGGAGTACTGGATCTGCGGCAGCTGGCCGGCAGGGAAGACCCGCACCAGCGGACTCTCCGCAAAGAATCTGCGATAAAGAGCCTCCACGTCGCTGGGCTGGTGCGGGCCGGTGAACCCTATATATATGGTTGAGAGAATTCCGCGCGGGATGGGCAGCAGATGCGGCGCAAAGACGATCTGCTCCGCGCTGAGGTCCAGCTGCTCCAGCAATTCGCCCGTGTGCCGGTGCGAAAAGAGCGCGTAGGCCGACAGATTGTCCGCTGCGTGCATGAAGTGGGTTTTCGCGGTGGGCGCCTTGCCTGCGCCCGAGACGCCGGACTTGGAATCGCAGACGATGCCGCGGCCCATGTCGATCCAGCCAGCGTCGATCAGCGGCTTGAGCGCGAGGATGATGGACGTGGCATAGCAGCCTGGGTTCGCCACCACGTCCGCCGCGCGAATCTCGTTGCGATGCAGCTCGGGCATGCCGTAGACGGCCCTCGTCTGGATTTCGGTCGCAGTGGCGGAGCCCTCATCTGCGAATTTGTAAACAGCGCGGTTCGAGGCTTCTGCGAGACGCCACGCGCCGCTCAGATCGATGACGCGCAGTCCGTGTTCGAGCGCCTGCGGAACCCACTGGCGCGACTGTTCGTGCGGCGTCGCGAGGAAGAGCACTTTGACACCGCGCGACTGCAGCAGTTCCCAGGAGAAGGGCTCGATGCTGAGGCTGCCTGGACCGAAACCGGTGCCATTGTTGTCCATCAGCTGCGGATGAACGCGGGCGAGCGGCTCCGGTGTGCCCTCGGCGCGTCCCAGGAAAAGCGGAGGCGTTCCAGCCAACGCGGGGTGGCGCAGGAGGAGGCGCGCCAGCTCCATGCCGGCGTAGCCGCTCACGCCCATCACGGCAACAGAGACAGGGGACAGGGGACAGGGGACAGGGGACAGGTTGCCCGTTCGAGCCTTCGTCGCCATCGTCGAGTTTTTCTTCCGTTCAGACATCTTTTTTTGCAAAACCTTTTTGACTCAATCCGTCGCGCGATGATTCAGAATTCCGTTTTGTTTTTCTGAGCTCGTGCTCTGAGCTCTGCACCGTGTTGTTCAGCCGATCATGCGCTCCAGTTTTTCCCGCATTGACGACGCCTTTCGATGATCGGGACAAATGATCAGCACGGTGTCATCGCCGGCGAGAGTTCCAACGATGTCGTGCCACTGCTCGTGGTCGATGGCCAGCGCGACCGGCTGCGCTGCCCCTCCGGTGGTTCGCAGGACCAGCTGGTTCTGCGCCTGCCGCACTGCCAAACCGAAGCTCGAAAGCACCTCGTCGACGGTCGGCTCTTCTTCCTCCTCGACGTGACCGTTGCCGTTGGGCGCCGCGTAGCCATTGGGGCCTTTATAGAGCCGAAGCTCGTGGACATCGCGCGACAAGGTGGCCTGGGTTACGTCGCAGCCGCGCCGCACGAGGCGTCGCCGCAGCTCGTCCTGGCTGGTAATCGATTCCGTGGCCACCAGCTGCCGGATCAGATTGTGCCGTTCCTGCTTGCTCATACGAAACTCACACGCGCATACAAAAAAAGGGGCGGCCGGCCGGGGGAGCGGTCAGCCGCACTTCGCTATGTATAAAAATACAGGAGTGATGTATAAATATGCAAGGCATTTCTGTCAAGCGGGAGCAGTTCCGGTTACCGGGCGGCAGGTTCGCCGCAATGGTCACACGTTTTTCACAGAAATCTCCGATTTCGCCTGCGGGCGTTATAGAAGGCCGTTATAGTTGGATATGGGAACGAGAAATCGTGTCGCTCCGGCCTTGTCGTCCGGCGACTCCCGACCCAGTCTGATCGATGAACGCTTCGATCACGAGTCCTGCGGCGTCGGGTTTGTCGCTACGCTCGACAACCAGCCCTCTCACGACATCCTCGAGAAGGCTCTGACCGCCTTGTCGCGCCTGGCGCATCGGGGCGCGGTGGCCGCTGACGGTAAGTCGAGCGACGGCATTGGTATCCACACCGCGATTCCCCGCGAACTGCTGCTCGCTTCGACTGGCATCGTTCTCAATGCGGCTCAACCGCTGGGTGTGGGCATGGTCTTTCTCCCGGCGGAGCCCGCCGCCGCATCCGCTGCGGTGCGCGATCTGGAACAGGCCATCACGGCGCGCGGATTCTCCATTCTCGGCTGGCGGGAAGTGCCGACACGACCGGAGATTCTGGGCGAAATCGCGGCCTCCACGCTGCCCGTGATCCGCCAGATCCTCGTGGTCGACCGGGTTCTTGGCGCCGTCTCGTTTCAGGATCGCGATCGCCGCCTGTACCTCGCGCGCAAGCAATTCGAGCGCGGCTCCGCACAGGGCTATGTCTGCTCCCTCTCGTCTTCTTCCATCATTTATAAGGCGATGTGCGACGCCCGGCTGCTGCCGGAGTTCTACCCCGATCTCGCCGACTCCAGGTTCGTCACTCCCTTCGCGCTCTTCCATCAGCGCTATGCCACCAACGTGGCGCCTTCGTGGGACCGCGCCCAGCCGTTCCGGATTCTCGGCCACAACGGAGAGATCAACACCATCTGGGGCAACCGCGCGCGCATGACGGCCCGCGCCGCCACGCTGCCGGATGAGCTGCGTCCCATTTTCACGCCCAGCGGTTCTGACTCAACCAGCCTCGACGAAGTGATCGAACTGCTGGCCCGCAATGGCCGCACCGTAGCCGAGGCGGTACGCATGGTGATGCCGCCGGGCGATACCGGCCGTCATTCGGCCTTTCTGGCCTATCATGGCGACTGCATTGAGCCCTGGGACGGACCGGCGGCGATTTCCTTCACCGACGGGCACATCATCGGAGCGGCGCTCGATCGCAACGGTCTTCGCCCCTGCCGATTTTTCGTGACGGAAGATCGCCTCGTGGTCGCCGGCTCGGAAGCCGGCCTGGTGGATCTCGATCCGGAGAAGATCGTGCACAGCGGTCGCCTGGGCCCCGGCCAGATGCTGCTGGCCGACCTGGAAAACCACGTCTTCTATGAGGAGGAGGAGCTGCAGACGCTGTTCGACCGCTCCGCGCCGGACTACGAAAAGCTGCTGGAGAGCGCGACGCTCGACTCCACCGCTGCGGTCCCCGCGGTCGATCCCGCGGATCTGAACCAGCTGCAGCTGGGCTTCGGCTACACCAAAGAAGACGTCAACATGATCCTGAAGCCCATGGCGATGGAGGGCAAAGACGCCGTCTGGTCTATGGGCGACGACACGCCGATTGCGCCGCTCGCGCGCACGCCGCGTCCCGTCTACGCCTTCTTCCGCCAGCGCTTCGCCCAGGTCACGAATCCGCCGATCGACTCTTTGCGCGAAGCCTGCGTGATCCAGCTGCACACTCGCCTCGGCCCGTGGCCGCATGTCCTCAATACCCGCGAGCGCCTGCCTGGCCTCTCTCTCAAGTCGCCGTTCCTATCGCTTTCGCAGATGGATTCGCTGCACCAGCGCAAGCACGACCTGGCTGGCGATCTGCCTCTGGCGGTGCTGGAGTGCGTCTTCAATCCGGCGTGCAATCTGCTCATCGCGCTGGATGACCTCTGCTCCAAAGCCATTGAGTTGGTTCGCGGGGGTGCGGCTGTTTTACTGCTCACCGACCGGACCTGTGGTGACCAGAGCATCCCCATTCCGATGGCGCTGGCGACCGGCATCGTGCATCACGCGCTTATCCGTGCGGGCGAACGTATTAAGGTTGGACTCGCCGTAGAAGCCGGCGACTGCCGCGACCTCCACCATGCCGCGGTGCTGATGGGCATGGGCGCCGGCGCTGTGTGTCCGTGGCTCGCGCTGGAAACCGCCCGCCAGATGAACCCCGAAAACGGTGAGGCGAATCTGCTCCATGCCTTCGACCTGGGCCTTGCAAAGATCATGTCGAAGATGGGCATCTCCGTGGTGGACAGCTACCGCGGCGCGCATCTCTTCGATTGCCTCGGCCTCAGCAAGGAAGTCGTGGAGCGCTGCTTTGAGGGCACCCCGGTGCCGCTGGGCGGCATTGGATTCCCCGAGCTGGAAGCGCAGATTCGCGACTTGTGGTCGCGCGCCTATGCTGAGTCGATGCCGGACCCGAGGCTCCGGAAACTGCGACAGCGAAGACGGGGGCGGACCCCTCGTGACCGTCGCTGCGACGAAAGACCTGCCCGACTACGGCTGGATTCGCTTCCGCAAGGCGGACAAGGCGGAGCCTCACGGATGGCAGCCGCAGACCGTGCGCCTGTTGCAGAGCATTACGGGTGCGACCAAAGCAGGTGCGTCCGCTGCTCCTGATACGGCTGTCGCATGGCAGGCCTTCACGACCCAGGCGACGGAGAAAGAACCGGCGGTGCTGCGCGACCTGCTGGAAGTCCGCGCCGCTGCGGAGCCCTTGCCGGTCGGCGAGGTCGAACCCGCGCAGAACCTCTATCGCCGCTTCATCGCCAGCGCCATGTCGCTCGGCTCGCTGAGCCCCGAGGCTCACCAAACCATCACCGCTGCCATGAACATGCTGGGCGGGCGGTCGAACACGGGTGAGGGCGGGGAAGATCCTGCCGTCTACGAGCCCGGCGCGCAGCTGCCTCTGGTCGGAAGCATGGTTCCGTCCGAACTGCTCAATAACAAGGTCAAGCAGGTGGCCTCGGCGCGCTTCGGTGTAACGGCCGAATACCTGATGCACGCCGAAGAGCTGGAGATCAAAATCGCCCAGGGTTCGAAGCCGGGCGAAGGCGGCCAGCTTCCTGCGCACAAAGTCACCGAGCTGATTGCGCGTTTGCGTCACGCGCAGCCGGGCGTGCAGCTCATCAGCCCGCCGCCGCACCACGACATTTACTCGATCGAAGATCTTGCACAGCTGATCTACGATCTGCGCCGGATCAATCCGAAGGCGGCGATCGGCGTGAAGCTCGTTTCGGAGTGTGGCGTCGGCACGGTGGCCGCGGGCGTTGCGAAAGCCTACGCCGACTACATCGTGATTGCCGGGCACAACGGCGGAACAGGCGCATCGCCGCTCTCGAGCATCAAGTACGCGGGCAATCCCTGGGAGCTGGGCCTGGCTGAGACACAGCAGGTGCTCATCCGCAATGGTCTGCGCGGCCGCGTGCGCCTGCGCTGCGATGGCGGCCTGCGCACGGCGCGCGACATCGTCGTCGCCGCCCTCCTGGGAGCCGACGAATTCGCCTTCGGCACCGCCGTGCTGGTGGCGCTCGGCTGCGATATGGCCCGCCAGTGCCACCTGAACACCTGTCCCACCGGCATCGCCACGCAGAAACCTGAGCTGCGGGCGAAGTTCCGCGGCAAGCCGGAGCACCTGGTGAGGCTCTTTGAGGGTCTGGCTGCCGAGATTCGTGCGCTGCTCGCTGAACTCGGTCTGCCTTCCCTCGATGCCGCCATCGGCCGCACTGACCTGCTGGAGCAGACGCGCTTCGATGGCTGTCTCGATCTCAGTCCCATGTTCGCTGCTCCACCGGATGGCGGCAAAGCGGGTGCACGGCACTGGCAGGGCAAACGCAATCTGCGGCCGGAAGACCATCCGCCGATCGACGATGCTTGGGTTGAGCCGGCTGTCGCGGCCTACAACGCTGGCGAGCCTTTCCAGGTCGATTCGCTCATCGCCAATGAGGATCGGACCTTTGGCGCAAGGCTAGCCGGCGAGCTGGCCATGCTGCAATGCGCCGGCAGGATGCCGCAGGCTCCGCTCAGCTTCCGCCTCACCGGCGAAGCGGGCCAGTCGTTCGGCGCCTTTGCAGTTACCGGCATGGAGCTGATCCTCAAGGGGCTGGCCAATGACTTCGTCGGTAAGAGCCTTTCCGGCGGCGAGATTATCCTCCGCGGCCAGGGGCGCGCGGCGCTGCAGCCGGAGCTCCACACCATCCTCGGCAACGTTGCCCTTTACGGCGCCACCAGCGGCGCACTGTTTGCCGCCGGGTGCGCAGGCGAACGCTTTGCCGTCCGGAACTCGGGCGCTCTCGCCGTCGTGGAGGGCGTGGGCGACCATGGTTGCGAATACATGACTGGCGGGCTCGTGGCGGTGCTCGGCGCCACCGGCAACAACTTTGGCGCAGGGATGACCGGCGGCGAAGCCTGGGTTTTCGACGAGGATGGCCTGTTCCTGTCGCGCCAGCGCTACCACAGCGGCTTCCTCACACCGGAGCCCTGGTCCAGCCTGGACACCACAGCAAAAGACAGCATTTTCGGACTGGTCCAGTTGCATGCGGACAAGACGGCCAGCATGAGGGCCTTCTGGCTCCTGTCGAAATGGGAGGAGCTGGCTCCTCGTTTTGTCCGTCTCACACCGAAACCACAGGCGTAACAGGGAATCCAGGCAGGCTCGCACGTGCTTGTGCTGGTGAATCCCAATGGTAATCTTCCGCAACTTCTCCGCATACAGTGGTGTTCTGAATTGGATGTATCCTTGACCCAGCCTGCGGAATCCATAAGACGGGTCTGTCACACAGGTTCCATGTTTCACTCCTCTCCCTCTGCGTGTCGCTTGCTTCCCGGGCTCCTCCTCGGGCTCCTGATCCTTCAGGGCTGTGGTCGGTTCACACCCCATCCGTCTCGCGAATACGTCTTCGTCTGGGCTCGCGGCACGTACCTGCGCGACCGTGTCGCCGCTGTCAGCAATCGCGTCGCCGAAGTCAGCAATGGGCAACGTCTGCAGGTGCTTGACCATGGCCGCCGCTTCCTGAAAGTCAAAACCGAAAAGGGCGAGATCGGCTGGATTGAGGAGCACGGCGTTATCGATCAGCAGACCTGCGACAAATTCACACAACTCGTCCAGGACAACGCCAGTACTCCTGTGGTGGGAACCGCCGTTCTGCGCGACGATTACTGGCTGCGCGACGCGCCCGGACGCACGTCGGACCGCTTCTACCTGCTGCCGGAAAACGACAAGCTGCAGTTGCTAAAGCGAGCGTCGGTTCCCAAACCCGAGCCGCCGCAGGCTCTGCCCGTTCCGCTGGAGAAGCCGGTGAGCCGCACGAATTCAGACAACCCTCCGGCGCCATCGCCACCGAATATCGAGGACTATTGGCTCATTCGCGACACCAGCGGTCATGTTGGGTGGGTGCGTGCTCGCGCCCTTGATGAGGATGTGCCCGATGCGATTGCCGGGCTGGCGGAAGGGCAGAAGATTGTCGGCGCCTATGTGCTGAAAAAGGTGATGGATCCGGGAGCGAACGTCCCGGGCGATCAGGTGCCCGAGTACGTCGCGTTCCTGTCGCCGTGGAAGGATGGCCTTCCGTACGATTTCGACCAGGTTCGGGTTTTCACGTGGAACACGAAGAAGCATCGGTATGAAACCGCCTACCGCGAGCGCAATCTCGCCGGCTATCTCCCGGTTTCGGTGACCGAGGCGTCTTCTGCCAACCAGCAGGTCCCGACGTTTTCTTTCCGCGTCGCCGCCAGCGATCAGGTCGCCCTCGATCCTCAAACGGGAACAGTGAATCCCGGAGATACGGTGACAGAGACCTTTAGCATGGACGGCGTGGTTGTCCATCGCGAGGGGGCAGCTCCGCCGCGAACGCTCAGTGCTTCGGTGCCTTCTCATCGCCATGGAAAGCCCCATCGAAAACACCGTTAACGGTTCTGAGTCGTACGCAAGGCCCGTGTCGGCCTGTTAGCATCCCCATTCAATCAATTGCGTAGAAAGATAGCTGCGAAAGGAACCCGCAATGTTGCGCAAAGGGTTCTCGAACCCGTATCTTGGTAACACACCTTGACGGTGGGTGCGGCGTTACCAAATTTCGGGCTCCGCTGCAGTTTTTCTTGTTGTTGCAGTTTCACCGTCGAGCAAATAAAGGGCAAAGGAGATCGGCTCATGGAAAACAAGCCGGCGCAGAACATTCAGGACACTTTCCTGAACACCGTTCGTAAAGATAAGACCCCAATCACGATTTATCTGGTGAGCGGCGTGAAACTCACCGGAAAGATCCGTTCCTTCGATAAGTATTCCGTGCTGCTGGAAAACAACAGCCAGGAGCAGCTGATTTTCAAACACGCAATTTCCACTGTAGTCAGCACACGCTCGGTTCTGCACGGAGAACATCGTGCTCCGCACTCTGCGCAGGCAGGACCGGTGGCGGTAACACCGCCTCAAGCGGTGCAGGAGGCGTCCGGCTCCTGACGGGAGGCCGGTACCCACCCGCGACGAGTTTCGATGCCGCTGAATGCGACGGGTTCGCCCGCGGAAAGGGCCCTGCTGGTGACGGTGGTCATTGGACCGCCAGGGAGAGTCCTGACCCGCGGGGCAGTGCAGGCGCGCCATGCGGCGCGGTCGAGTCCCGTCGTCCATCCGCCCGTTCGCGAAGAAGACTCGCACCTCGCTGAATTCCGCGAGCTGGTCCTTAGTGCCGGCGCCGTGATCGCCGGTGACGTTGCCCAGCACCGGCCGAAAGCCGATCCCGCTACTCTCATCGGCAGTGGCAAGGTGGAGGAACTGTCCGCCGTGGCCGCTTCCACGCAGGCCGACGTTGCCATCGTGGACCACAACCTGAGCCCGACCCAGCTGCGTAACCTCGAAAATGCCCTGCCGTGCCGCGTAATCGACCGCACGCAGCTTATTCTCGACATCTTCGCCCGGCATGCCCGCACGCGGGAAGGCCAGCTGCAGGTCGAGCTGGCGCAGCTCGAGTACATGCTGCCGCGGCTCACCGGGCGGGGCAAAGCCATGTCCCAGCTGGGCGGCGGCATCGGCACCCGCGGACCCGGTGAAACCCAGCTCGAAACCGATCGCCGCCGCATTCAGCGCCGCGTCCAGCAGTTGCGCAGCGAACTCGAAGCCGTCCGCCGCACGCGTTCCCAGCAGCGCCAGCGGCGTGAGTCCGTTCCCGTTCCCACCGTCGCACTCGTTGGCTATACCAATGCGGGCAAGAGTACCCTCTTTAACGCCATCACGCATGCCGGCGTCCTCGAATCGTCGCGCATGTTCGCCACCCTCGATCCAAAACTAAGCGCGATCCAGCTCCCCAGCCGCAGAAAAATTCTCTTGTCCGACACGGTGGGGTTCATTCGCGACCTCCCGCACACTCTGGTTACTTCTTTCCGCGCGACTCTCGAGGAAGTGCGCAAGGCCGAAATTCTCCTCCATGTGCGCGACGCTTCCAGCCCTCATGCGCCAGGAGCACAAAGCTGAAGTGGAGAAGGTGCTCGGCGAACTGGGAGTTCTGGACAAGCCGCGGCTGGAGGTTCTCAACAAAATCGATCTTCTCAGCGACGAGGAGCGGGCCGCGCTCGAGAGCCACAGCCAGGTAATTCCCACATCGGCGAAGGAGCGCATCGGCCTCGACGCGCTGATGCAGCGGATCGACGAGCAACTGGTGCAGGATCCGATTCTGGAGCAACGGCTGCAGATACCGCAATCGGAAGGCGACGCCCTTGCCGCCCTCGAAGCAGGAGCGGTCATCCGCGATCGTGAGTACCAGGGAAACCTGGTGCAGATGACCGTTGCGGGGCCAGCGTCCCTGCTGGGACGTTACCGGCGCTTTCGCCTCAATGAACGAGAATCCACCCGGAAAGAGCAAACCGGATGATGGAGAGTGGTGGGTATCTCCGATCACCCGGTTCGCCGACCCTGATCCGGGTCGAGGTGGTATCCTCATAATACGCCGTTACCCGGTCAGGTCAAGCGCGCGGATGTCGATTTTTGGCACGATGAAACCACATGATCTACGCCGGAGCGGAACGTGAGGAACGGGCGCAAACGTAAGTGCCTTTGGTCATTTGACACCGTTTTTTTGCGTCTGTTAGAACCAAGAGTTCCACCTGAAGCCTCCCAGTCTTTCCCGACTGCTACCGCCGGACATTCATGGATGAGTTGTTAAGACAACTTGGTGATCTTGCGCTCGGTGCCATACCGACCATGATCCTTTTCATTCTGTTGGTTTTGGCCTACCGCTTCATTCTGTTCGGCCGCCTGGTGAAAACCCGCGAGGAGCGCCAGGAGCGGACCACCGGGGCGTTCCAGAAATCGCGCCAGGCCATCGCCCAGGCCGATGTCCGAACCCAGGAATACGAAGCCCGGCTCAGGGCTGCCCGCGCCGAGATCTTCCGCAACCGCGAGCAGCGCATGCAGCGGCTCAACGCGGACAAAGAAAGCTCTCTGGCCGCCGCGCGGCTGGCGTCGCAAAAGCGGGTTGAGTCGGCCCAGGCTGCACTCAATACCCAGGCCACCGAGGCCCGGAAGCAGATCGAGGCTTCCGCCAATCAGCTGGCTGCCCAGGTGCTGGCGGCTGTGTTGCCCTCGGCGTCGGCGGAGGGTTCGCATTGAAAACCACCGCCCAAATCCTGAGAGCCATCCTGTTGGGTGCTCTGCTGGCTTCGCCCGTGATCTTTGCCCGGGCCCAGCAAGCGCCGTCTCATTCGCCGCAGGCTGCCACTTCCAAAGCTCCCGGCGGCGAGCATATGGACGAGCCGGAGAGCAATTCCGACATCGAGCAGTACCGCCATTCCTCCGTCGTTCAGGCGATCGCCCGCGCTACGGGTCTGAAAACCGAAACCGCCGCCCAGATTTTCGAGGACCTCAACTCCGGCGTTCTCCTGTTCGCCATCGGTTTCGCCCTCTGGAAGTTTCTGCCGAAAATTTTCCGGAAGCGCTCGGAGGATCTGCAGAAGGATCTGGTGAGCGCACGACTTGCCAGCGAGGACGCTAATCGCCGGCTCGCTGAGGTAGAAGCTCGCCTGCTGCGACTCGATTCTGAGATTGAGACGTTTCGCCACCAGGTCGAACAGGAAGCGGTCGAGGACGAGAAGCGGATTCACGCCACGCTGGAATCCGAGCGCGAGCGCATTGTCGCTTCGGCCGAGCAGGAGATTGCGGCCGCTCAGTCCGCCGCCCAGCGCGAGCTGAAGAAATTTGCCGCTGACCTCGCTATCGATCACGCGATGCGCCGGATCCAGCTCTCCTCCGACACCGACCGCGCGCTCGTCCGCGAATTTGGCAAGTCGCTCAACAAGAACTCGGGAGGCGAGGCATAGATGGCAAGCTTTGTTTCCCGATACGCGCGCGCCCTCGCCGACGTCGTTTTCGAGTCCGAACTCGACGCCAAAGCCATACAGCAACAGCTGGCCGACTTCGCCGCAGCCTGGCATGAAAGCCGGGAACTGCGAGAGTTCCTGGTGGATCCCTCGTTCCCGGTGGAGCAGAAGGTCGCTCTGCTCGACAAGCTGAATGCGACGCTGCAGATGAGGAAGGAGACGCGAAACTTCATTGCGGTGCTGATCCGCAACGACCGCATCGCCGGCCTCGATGAAGTGCTCACGGAGTTTCGGCGCGAAGTCAATCAGCGGCTGGGCATTCACGAGGCAAAGGTGGTCTCCGCCAGAAAGCTCGACGAGCCGGAGCGGAGAGATCTGGAGAAACAGATTGCGGGCCTCACCGGCGGCACCGTGGAGGCGCAGTACGAGGAAGACGGCTCCCTGCTGGGCGGCGCGGTCGTTCAGGTGGGAAGCACGGTCTATGACGGCTCGGTGCGGGGACGGCTCGACCGGCTGAGAGAAGAACTAACCACCAGCTGAAGGTGGCACCGCAGAGCAGCCCAACAAAGAACGAGATTCAATCCAGGACCAGGAACCCACAAGCATGGCGCAAATCAAAGCAGACGAAATCACAGCGCTCCTGAAGGAGCAGATCGCGAATTACGACGTCAAGATGCGCGTCGACGAAGTTGGCACCGTGATCACCCTGGGCGACGGCATCGCGCGTCTCCACGGGCTCGACAAGGTCATGGCCGGCGAGCTGCTCGAGTTCCCGCACGGCATCGCCGGTTTGGCCATGAGCCTTGAAGAAGACCAGGTCGGATCTGTGATTCTCGGCGACTACACCGAGATCCGCGAAGGCGATCAGGTCAAGCGCACCGGCAAGATTCTCAGCGTGCCCGTCGGCGATGCCATGATCGGCCGCGTTGTCGACGCGCTCGGCCAACCGATCGACGACAAGGGTCCGATCCAGACCCGCGACACCCTGCCCGTTGAGCGGCTCGCTCCCGGCGTGATCGATCGCCAGCCCGTACGCGAGCCGATGATGACCGGCCTCAAGGCCATCGACTCCATGATCCCCATCGGCCGCGGCCAGCGCGAGCTGATCATCGGCGACCGCCAGACCGGCAAAACCGCCGTTGCCCTCGATTCGATCATCAACAACAAGACCAACGACCTGATCTGCATCTACTGCGCGGTCGGGCAGAAGCGCTCCTCGATCGCCCAGGTCGTGCAAACGCTGGAGGAGTACGACGCGATGGGGCACACCATCGTCGTCGCGGCCTCGGCCTCGGAGCCCGCTCCGATGCTGTATCTGGCGCCCTACGCCGCCTGCGCCATCGGCGAGTACTTCCGCGACAGGGGCCGGCACGCGCTGGTCATTTACGACGACCTCTCCAAGCACGCCATCGCCTATCGCGAAATCTCACTCCTCCTCCGCCGTCCACCAGGACGCGAAGCCTATCCCGGCGACGTCTTCTATCTCCACTCGCGCCTGCTGGAGCGCGCCTCGAAGCTGAGTGACAAGATGGGCGGCGGTTCGCTGACCGCACTGCCCATCATCGAAACCCAGGCTGGCGACGTTTCGGCCTACATCCCAACCAACGTTATCTCCATCACCGACGGCCAGATCTTTCTCGAAACCGACCTGTTCAACTCCGGCGTCCGTCCGGCGGTCAACGTGGGCCTCTCGGTTTCGCGCGTGGGATTCTCCGCTGCGATCAAGGCAATCAAGCAGGTCGGCGCCACGCTCAAGCTCGACCTCGCGCAGTATCGCGAGCTGGCGGCGTTCTCACAGTTTGGCAGCGACCTCGATAAAGTCACGCAGAACCAGCTCAACCGCGGATCGCGCCTGACTGAGCTGCTCAAGCAGCCGCAGTTCCATCCGCTTCGCGCCGAGCAGCAGGTCATTATCCTCTTCTCCGGAACCCAGGGCTATCTCGACGATCTCCGGGTCGATCAGATTCGCGCCTTTGAAGACGGGCTCTACCCGTATCTCGATTCCGCGCAATCGCAATTGCTGAACGACATCGCGACGAAGAAAGCCCTCGACGACGATCTGCGCAATCGCATCCACGCCGCGCTGAAAGAGTACAAGGCGAACTTCGTTGCCGAGCACGAAGGCGCGAAGCTGAAGCAGACTTCCGTGCAGCCGCTCAACACGGATGAGAAGAAGAAGGAACAGCAGAAGAAAGCCGAGCCGGTGGCGGCCGCCCACTAAACCATGCCCAACGTTCTCGATCTACGGCGCCGCATTCGCAGCGTTCGCAACACGCGGCAGATCACCAAAGCCATGAAGATGGTTTCGGCGGCCCGGCTGCGTCGCGCCCAGGAGCGCGCTGTCTCCGCGCGTCCTTACGCCGCGATGCTGGCCAGCGTGCTGGAGTCGCTGAAGCGCCGCGCCGACATCTATGATCCGGAAACCGGCGAGATTCGGCATCCGCTGCTGCTGACGCGAGAGGAGAAGCGCATCCTGCTCGTTGTCGTCTCCGGCGACAAGGGATTCGCCGGCGCCTTCAACGCGAACATCTTCAAGGCCGCGGCGAATTTCATGGCGGAGAACCGCGAGAAGGAGATCGACGTCGAGGGCATTGGGCGCAAGGCCCGCGATCTGTTCCGCCGCCGCTATCCGGCCGCACAGTTTGCCGAAGCCAGCGAAGAACATGAGCGTCGCCAGCGGCAACGAGCCAGCGCCATCGAGGTGCTCGAAAGCCCTACCGCCCCGCTCGAAAAGACCAACTACGACGCCGTTCGCGAGGTTGCCGAAGAAATCATCGCGCTCTACACGCACGAGGAGATCGACGCGGCGTACCTGGTCTACAACGAATTCAAATCCGTCATCCAGCAGCGGGTCGTCGTCGAGCGCGTCCTGCCCATCCTTTCCCTCACCGTGCAGGAAATCGAGCGCGCCGAAGAGCCGACCCTGGAAGAACGCGAGAGGATCGCGGAAGCCGCATTGTCCGCCGGCGTGAGCCTGTATCCACTTGAAGCCGAGGCCGCGCAGAAGCAGCTCGAGGACGAGGCAAAGAACTTCGGCACCGCCGAGGTCGATTACATCTATGAGCAGCCGCCGCAAGAGATCTTCGCGGATGTGCTGCCGCGCTACGTCACCTCGCAGCTTTACCACGCGGTACTGGAATCGATTGCCGCCGAGCACGCCGCGCGTATGACGGCCATGGACTCGGCCACTAACAACGCGTCGGAGATGATCGACGCCTACACGCTGCAGATGAACCGGGTTCGTCAGGCGGCGATCACCAAGGAAATTATCGAAATTGTGAGCGGCGCAGCCGCTCTCTAAGGCGAGAACAAAGAGACATGGCAGAAAACATCGGCAAAGTCATTCAGATTTCGGGTCCCGCGGTGGACGTACAGTTCGAAGAAGCGACCATGCCTCCCATCTACGAGGCGTTGCGCGTGGTTAGCGACGGTTTCACCGTTCCCACGCCCATCAACGTCATCCTTGAAGTGGAGCAGCACCTGGGCGAAGGCCGTGTGCGCTGCGTCGCCATGGAAGCCACCGAAGGCATGGTGCGCGGCATGAAGGCGATCGACCAGGGCGGGCCCATCACCGTCCCCGTCGGCCGTGCCACCCTTGGCCGCGTCCTCAACGTCATTGGCGAGCCCGTCGACGCCCTTGGTCCGGTGAACGCGAAGGAGCGCATGCCCATCCATCGTCCTGCCCCGGCCTTCGACGAGCAGTCCACTCACGAGGAGATGTTCGAGACCGGCATCAAGGTCATCGACCTGATCCAGCCCTTCCTCAAAGGCGGCAAGATCGGCCTGTTCGGCGGCGCCGGCGTCGGCAAGACCGTCATCATCCAGGAGCTGATCAACAACGTCGCCTCACAGCACGGCGGCTTCTCCGTTTTCGCCGGCGTTGGCGAGCGCACCCGCGAGGGCAACGATCTCTGGCTCGAAATGCAGGAGTCCGGCGTCATCAATTTGAAGGACCCCGCCAAATCCAAAGCCGCGCTTATCTATGGCCAGATGACCGAGCCGCCCGGCGCGCGTCTCCGGGTGGCGCTGACCGGCCTCACCGTTGCTGAGTTCTTCCGTGACGAGGAAGGCGCCGACACGCTGCTCTTCATCGACAACATCTTCCGCTTCACCCAGGCCGGCTCTGAGGTTTCGACGCTGCTGGGCCGTATGCCCTCCGCCGTCGGCTACCAGCCAAACCTCGCCACGGAAATGGGCGAGCTGCAGGAGAGGATCACCTCGACCAAGCGCGGTTCTGTGACTTCCGTTCAAGCTGTCTACGTCCCCGCCGACGATCTCACCGATCCGGCCCCGGCGACGACCTTCGCTCACCTCGACGCGACTACGGTGCTCTCGCGTCCGCTGTCCGAACTCGGCATCTATCCGGCCGTGGATCCGCTGGCGTCCACGTCGCGCATCCTCACCGCCCGCATCGTCGGGCAGGAGCACTACGACGTCGCTCAGGGCGTGAAGCGTATTCTGCAGCGCTACAAGGATCTGCAGGACATCATCGCCATCCTCGGCATCGACGAGCTTTCCGAAGAGGACAAGATCACCGTCGCTCGCGCCCGCAAGGTGCAGAAGTTCCTGTCCCAGCCGTTCCACGTGGCCGAACAGTTCACCGGCATCCCCGGCAAATACTGCAAGATTGCGGACACCGTTCGCAGCTTCAAGGAAGTCATCGACGGCAAGCACGACGACGTGCCGGAGCAGGCGTTCTACATGCGCGGCACCATCGAGGAAGTGCTGGAAGAATCCGAAAAACTGAAGGCGACCACGAAATAGCCATGTCCGATCTGCTCAAAGTTCGGCTCGTCACCCCCGACCGCATCCTCGTCGATCAGACCGTGGAAGCCGTGGAAGTGCCCGGCAAGAGCGGTTACTTCGAGGTGCTCTACGGGCATGCTCCGATGCTGTCCGAGATCGGTGCCGGCGAGGTTCGTCTGCACGGCGGCGAGGCAGGCGATCAACGGTACGTAGTCGCCCGCGGATTCGTCGAAGTCCTGCCGGAGCGCGTCACCATTCTGGCCGAGAGCGCAAAGAAGCCTGAGGAGATCGATGCTGGCGCTGTGCAGGAGCAGCTGCAGCACGGCGAAAAGTTGTGGAACGAGGCCGGCGACGACGCGGAAAAGTACGCCCACGCCAACGAAGTCATCGCCGAAGCGGAGGCAAAGCAGGCGAGCACCGGGGCAGGGAAGCTCTAGCATCCCGCCCCGAGCACGCCTTCTTCACCTGGCCTTACTTCTTCGAAACCACCGATTTGTAATTGGCCGACGCCGCCTTTTTCAGTACGGCCGCGCCATCCGCAGCGCTGAGGAGCGGAGTCGTCTTCACCGCTTTGCAGGCGCCGCCTGCCTTGATGGCCATCGCGAATGCCCCGGCGCTGATGTTGTCGGGCATATCGAAGATCCCAACAACGTCGTAATCCCCAAAAGCAAGGTAGAGACTGTGCATCTTCCCGCCCAGCGACTCAATCGCTTTGCGAATGACGTCGGAGCGGTCCTGGGGATTTGCGACGAAAGCGGCAACGGCCGCAGTCGTGTACGAAACCTGAATCATGTAGCTGGCCATGAGTTTCCTTTTCTTGCTGTTGGAGCGTGGGAGCAGAGGAGCGTTTTTGGGGAAGCGGCGGCCAGTATACTCCGGCCGATCATGGGCTCGCTTCCCGTGCCCGATCCGTTACTCGGCACGCCGGCTACTTCGACTGCGACCCGTCTTTCACTTCTTCTGAGATCACGAGGAAGCTTTTCAGCGGCGCGGACCCGAACGACGTGAAGAACGCCACGTCGGCGGCATCCCGCCCGGTCGCCATCAGGACGCGGCCGATCCGCGGCATGTTGTGCCGGGCATCGAAGGTCCACCACCGGTTTTCCAGATACACCTCGAACCAGGCGCTGAAATCCATAGGCGATGGCGCTACGACCACCCCGATGTCACCCAGATATCCGGCGGCATAGCGCGCCGGAATCCCGAGCGCGCGGCAAAATGTAATCGCCAGATGCTGGAAATCGCGGCACACGCCCTGCCGCTCGGTGAATACGTCCAGTGCCGTCTTCGTCGGCCGCGCAAATGAATAGCCGAAGGCCACCTTGGCATGGACCCAGTTGCAAATGGCCTGCACGCGCTGCCAGCCCGGCGTCGTATTCCCAAACAGATCGAACGCCGCGGGCGTCAGGCTGTCCACCTCGCAGTAGCGGCTCGGCAGCAGGAAGCGCAGAACAACGTGGGGCAGCTCGGCAATGGGATGGGCGAGGGCTCCGGGGCTGGCCGGATCAGGCAGTCCAGAATCTTCAAAGAAGAAGTCGTTGGCCAGCCGCAGCGTGCCGGCGGGGGCGAGAAAGCGCGTGCAGAGGTTGCCGTAGGAGTCGGTGTATTCCTCGACCGGAATTTCCGGTTCTACGTGAACCAGGTCCGGCGCGCGCAGACCGGCCGTGCGCGACGGGTGGACCCGCAGCTGAGCCACGCAGGCCACCGGTTCCGTGATGTCGAACTGCATGTCATAACCCAGGCGAAGGAGCATCGGGCCTCATCGTGCTGTCTGCCGCCGGCCTGCATCGGCGGCGCGGTGATCGTAAGATGTATCGCCTGCCCCGGGATGTTGGTCGAATATCTTTTGAATCGACCCGGAAAGCTGTCAAAATGGCTGAACGGCACCACATCTTTCAGGGAGTTGCTCCGCGGCATGACCTACTGTCTGGGCATCATGA
>CAWFXK010000003.1:0-240786 GCA_963819725.1 uncultured Acidobacteriaceae bacterium | reverse complement strand
CCGCCGAGGACGCCCATGGCCAGCGCGAAAATTACACCCATCACGAGCAGGTTGAAAGTGATTTTGAAGGCAAAGGCGATGCTCGAGAAGGTTGAGAAATTCATGGTCTGCGTGGTCATGCCGTTCAGCGGAAGCACGACCAAACAGCCAAGAACGCCGGCGATGAACGAGATCAGCAGCGCCTCGAACAGGAAGGAGAGGATGACGTTCCAGCTGGAGAAGCCGATAGCGCGCATGGTGGCAATCTCGCGTCCGCGCTCGGCGACGGCGGAGTACATGGTGTTGAGGGCGCCGAATACCGCGCCGATGGCCATGACGGCAGCGACCAGGCCGCCCAGGATGGTGATCAGCGATGTCATGGCGGAGGATTGCTTCGCGTAGTAATCCACTTCGCGCTCGACTTCCAGATTCAATTGCGGATCAGAAGTAATGGAATCCCTGAACCGATCGAAGGCCGCGGCGGAAGTGAGGTGAACGGTGGCCGATTGAAAGATATTTTCCGGGCGCTTGAGTACCTCGTTCAGGATGCGCGAGTCGCACCACACTTCGGAATCGAATGACGATCCGCCCGCGTCGAACACACCCACTACCTTCCAGTGCCCACCGCCGAAGTTAATGGTGTTGCCGACGGTGAGGCCCTCGTAGGTCTTCGACGCGTTCCTGCCGACGACGAGCTCGTCGAGGCCGGAATGGAACATCCGCCCCTCAACGACTTTCACGAATTTGCGGATTTCGAGCACGTTGGGCGAAACCCCGCGCACCTCGACATTTGCGTCTGTGCCGGTGCTGATGAGCGGAATGGGAATGACGCCGACGACTTCCTGCGTGACCAGGGGCTGCCCGGCCGCGTCGCGTGCCACGCCCGGCTTATCCTGGACCAGCTTCACGGAATCGAGAGTGATGCCGCCCATCATTTCCGTGGTCGAGCCGGCACGCATCACCAGCGCATCGTCAGGCGAGCCTGAGCCCACCAGCGTGGCCCGGAAGCCGTGCGCCAGCGAAAGCATGGCCACGAAAACGCCGACCGTTCCGGCAATGCCCAGAATGGCCACGATGGTGGAGGTCCAGCGCGCTCGAATGCTGCGGAAGTTATAGGAGATCGGCACGTTTCCGATCAGCGGCGCCAGCAATCCGGCAAGGATCCCGCCCACGATGATCAAAACGAGCAGCAGGGCAGCAATGGCCGCCGCTGTGATCACGACACCGAAAATGAGCTTTGCCACCATTGCTCAGACCCTCCGAAGGGCAGTCACCACGCGCATGCGCATCGCGCCCCAGGCGGGAAGAATGCCGCTGGCAAAGCCCACCAGCAGAGCGGCGATCACGCCATACACCAGCGTTTTAGCTGTCACCAAAAGCGGAGGCAACAGACCCGCCATCGCCCGGCTCAGTTGCGGAATAGCGACCAGCGCAAGCAGCAGGCCAACACACCCGGCAAGCGCAATCGCCATCGACTCGGCGAGGATGAATCCGAGGACGGCGCGATCCGGGAACCCGATCGCCTTGAGCACGCCGAGCTCATTGGTTCGCTCGCGCACCGAGATGGCCATGGTGTTTCCGGTGACCAGCAGGAGCGTGAAGAAGACGACGGTCCCGATGGACGTAATCAGGAATTTGATGTTTCCGAATTGCTTCACCCATCCCTGCGCGAATGCGGATTCCGTCTCGGTCTTCGTTTCGTAGGGAGAATTCAGGTACATGTTGTCGATGGTCTTTGGCGATGCGCGGAGCATCGTCGGGGTTGGCGATGCGAACCGTATACCAGCCAACCTGGCCCTTGATGCTGGCGGGTACGCTCTCTTTGAAGTATTCCCACTGGAACCAGAACTGGGTCTGATCGTCTTCCTGCTTGGCGCCGTGGTAAACGCCGTCGATATTGAACTCGAATGGCTTCCCCGCCAGCCCGTAAATGGTCGTAGTGATGGGAATGCGGTCGCCGATCTTCCAGCCGAAGCGCTTCATCGTGTCCGCCCCAACAATCGCGCCCTGACGGTCTTTCAGAAACGTATTCCACTGATCGTCGGGAACGATGAGCTCGGGGAAAACCTGCCGCTGGTTTTCCGGGTCGATCACGAATTGCGGGAAAAAGTTCTTCGGATCCTGATATGTCCCGCCGAACCAGTTATCGTGCGTGATGTAACTGACGCCCGGGATGCGCAGGATTTCATCCCGGTAGGACAACGGAATGGTGTTGATGATGGAGGTGCGATTGATGGTGACGAGGCGATTCGCGCTCACCACGTCCGCTCCGCGGCTGAACGCATCGTTCACCACTCCCAGCAGCGCAAACAGAAACAGAGCCACGGCGAACGAACCGATGGTGAGAACGAGCCGAGCCTTTTTGCGCAACAGATTGGCCAGAATCAGTCTGCCGAATTTCATGAGGCGCCTCCCGCGACCACACCCTGCCGCGCACCGGCTTCGACCAGCACGCCCTTGTCGAGATGCAGCGTGGTATTAGCCTGGCGCGCGACCAGCGGGTCGTGCGTCACCATCAGCACGGTTTTCCCGTACTCCTGCACCAGCCGCTTGATCAGGTCCATCACGTCATCGGCGCTTTTGCGGTCGAGGTCGCCCGTGGGCTCGTCGCACAGCAGGAAGGTGGGGTCGGCGACGATGGCGCGGGCAATGGCCACACGCTGTTCCTGTCCGCCGGAAAGCTGGCGGGGAAAGTGGCCCATGCGATCGCTCAAACCAACGACGGAAAGAGCGGTTTCAACGTGCTTGCGGCGTTCGGCCTTCGAAAGTTTGGTCAGCAGCAAGGGCAATTCGACGTTCTGGAACGCGGTGAGCACGGGGATAAGGTTGTACATCTGGAAAATGAGACCGACGTGGCGCGCGCGCCAGTCGGTCAGCTTGCCGCGCGACATGTGCGTGATCTCGTCGCCGGCCACGCTGATGGTGCCGCGCGTGGGAACGTCGAGGCCACCCAGCAGGTTGAGCAATGTGGTCTTGCCCGAGCCGCTCGGCCCCATGAAGGCCACGAAATCGCCCTTATCGACGTCAAGATTCAAGCCCTGCAGGACGTCGATGTC
The DNA here is from genome assembly GCA_963819725.1 of uncultured Acidobacteriaceae bacterium. Taxonomy (GTDB): domain Bacteria; phylum Acidobacteriota; class Terriglobia; order Terriglobales; family Acidobacteriaceae; genus Palsa-343. The sequence goes on along the minus strand of CAWFXK010000003.1, from coordinate 237,751 downwards.
CTCGCTGCCGCGGCGGTAGGTTTTGTCCAGGCCGCGCACCTGAATCAGACTGCCGGCCGCCCCATTGCCCTCCACGCGTACCATGATCAACGCTCCTTGATTTCCGCCATCTGATTTCCGCCATCTGAATTGGATCGCTGCACTAACGCTTGATCGCTACTGCCTCGCCATCTTTCAGGTTAGCTGGCCCCGCAACTACCACTGTATCCCCGGGGGTGAGCCCCGCCAGAATCTGCGTTTGGGCGCCATTGGTTGTGCCGACCTTCACGGCATGGCGCTCGACGTGATCGCCTTTGACCAGGAAAACGATCTTCTGCCCGCCATCGTCACGAACCGCGTTCTGCGGCACCATCAGGGCCGCCGGCGCTTTTGCCGCCGGCTTCTCTTCCCCAAGGAACGTGACCTTCACCCCCATATCTGGCAGAATGCGCGGATCCAGCTTGTCGAAGGCAATGCGCACCTCGACCGTCGCCTTTTGACGATCGGCCGTGGGAATGATGGTGCGCACGCGGCACGGAATCTGCCAGTCCGGATAGGCATCCAGAACGGCGGTCACCTCCTGGCCAGGCTTCACGCGCGCGATGTAGTTTTCGTTGACGTCCACCTCGATTTCATTCGAGGCCATATCGACGATCGTCGCGATTCCCGTGCGCGTAAACCCGCCGCCGGCCGAAATCGGCGACACCATTTCTCCCACCTGCGCGTCCTTGGAAACAATAATTCCATCGAACGGAGCGCTGATGACGCAATTATCCACCGCCTGTTGCGCCTCTTTCGTGCGCGCGTCCGCCGCCAGCACCTGGGCCTGCGCGTAGCCGATCTTCGCCCGCAGGCTGTTCTCGGTCATCGTCGCATTGTCGAGCTGCTCCTGCGTCTGGATACCTGCCGCCCTCAATTCCTGAGCGCGATGCAGCTCGATTTGCGCATTCTTCAATTGCACCTGCAGGTCGAGAATGTTGGCCTGCGCGGCATTGCGATCGGCTTGCGCGGACGCCAGCGCCCTCTGCGCATCGGAATCGTCCAGCGTGGCCAGCACAAATCCCTTGTGCACGCGCAGTCCTTCGGTAAAAAAGACGCCCGTGACCCGCCCGGTCACCTTCGACGCCACCGTGGCGCGCCGCTGCGGCGTGACATATCCGCTGGCGTTGAGCAGCGCCTGTGGCCCCGTGTCCGGAGCGTCCGCCGTGGCGACTTGCACCGACGGCGCCTGATGCACATACGCGTAGACGCCGCCCGCGATCAGGAGCGAGACGACCAGGACGGAAAAAACGATCGCGATGAGCTTTCCGGCGTTTCGAGAGCCGCGCTTGTGAGCCTCGATGCGCAGCCCTCCCAGGTCCTGCTTTACAGGTGCTTCAGGCATATTCGGCCCAGTCGGCTTTCGCTGGTCCTCCGGCATTTGTTCTGGTGGCGACAGCACAAGATTACACCGCAAGGCTTACAGACCGATGCCAGAGAAGAAAAGGGGAATACTGCACGCTTCTCCAGATCCCTTGACCGTCTGAGCTGGGTACCACTTGCGTTTGGCGTCATCGGAAGCACGTCAGCACACTCCGATAGTCATCTCTTCGTATCGTCGACGCTACCGCTCCGCACCTGTGGGCCTTGTTCAGCCTCTCCGACGCCGTTTGAAGCGGCCCACTGGATCGGCTTACGACGGAACCACGCCCGATTTGCGTTTTTAGAGTCGCGAGCCGGCGCGCACCGCCCTCCTCTATACTCGGTGCATTCAAGAGGGACTCTTCTACAGAGCAGCATGGACGGCTTACCCAATCCGCCCACAAGCGCCGCGCGCAGTGCGCAGGTCCCGGATGGTTCCCGGCTATGGGGAAGCTTCAAGCTGCGTGAGCTGGTGGGTCGCGGGAGCTTCGGCGAAGTCTACCGCGCCTGGGATCCGGATCTGCAGCGGGAAGTTGGGCTGAAACTTCTGGTGCCGCGACCTTCGCAGACTGAGGCGCCGTTCGAGGAAGTTCTGCGCGAGGCACGCGCGCTCGCCGCGGTTCGCCACCCGAATATCCTTCCGGTTTATGGTGTCGACCGTCACGAGGGGCGGGTCGGATTCTGGACAGATTTCGTGCACGGCAAAACGCTGGCGGCCCTGGTGCGCGAACAGGGCCCGTTCGGTTATCGCGAGGCGGCGCTGACCGGGCAGGACGTGTGCAAGGCGCTGAGCGCAGTGCATCGGGCGGGCTTGCTGCACCGGGACATCAAAGCGGAAAACGTGATGCGGGAAGAGGGCGGGCGGATTCTGCTGATGGATTTCGGACTGAGCGCGCTGGGCGGCACCGGAGAGACTTTGCAGGGACACCGCGTTACATGGCACCGGAGCTGTTGCGCGGAGAAAGGGCGACGGCGGCGAGCGACCTGTATGCGGTGGGAGTGCTGATGTTCTTTCTGGTGACGGGACAGTATCCGGGCGATGGCGGAAACGACGCACGGGCAGCGGAAAAGGGCGGCGAAGATGCGCCGACCGCGACTCATGTAACAACCACGGTGACATATGCGAAGCCGGTGGGTGGATCGGTACTCGATCATCGTCCCGATCTGCCGGATGCGTTTGTGCGGACGGTGGAGGGGGCGATGCATCCGGACCCGAGGAGGCGATTCGCGAGCGCGGGGGCGCTGTCGAGCGCACTGGCGGAGACGCTGGGAACGTCGGCGGGAGCGGGGCGCGAGACGGAGAGCGCGGGTTCGAAGCGATGGACGGGATGGGTCACAGCGGCGATTGCCGGAGTTCTGGTCCTGGCCGCTTTGATCTTTCGCGTGAGCAGCGGTGCGTGGCTGCCGGGGGCGCATCGCACCGTAGCGACAGAGGCGGCGCCAGCAAATTTGAATGACGAGTTTCTGAAGGCTGACGGGCTGCTGCAGCGGTATGACATCCGGAAGAATGTGACGGATGCGATCGGATTACTGAAAGCAATCCTGGCGCAGGATCCGAGTTTCGCGCTGGCGCAGGCGGGGCTGGGGCGGGCGTATTTCCTGGAGTATCGGGTGACACGGGCGTCGGGTTTGTTGGATGAGGCGCGGGCAGCGTGCAATCGCGCGATCGCGCTGGACGGAAGCCTGGGACAGCCGTACACGACGCTGGCGCGCATCGACGCGATTGCTGGGCACACGGACCTGGCCATGCAGGAGGCGCAGAAGGCGCTGCGGCTCGATCCGCGAAGCGCAGAGGCATACGGCGCGCAGGCAGAGGTGTTCGATGCGCAGGGGCGTGGCGACGATGCGGCGGCGGCAGTGCAGAAGGCGATCGATCTGCAGCCGGACTACTGGCGTTGGCCGCTGCTTCTGGGGAACTACGATTATGCGGCGGGAAAATTGCAGGATGCCGCGACGGAGTATCGCAAGGCGGAGGCGATTGCTCCCGACAGCCCGATTGTGCAGCTGAACCTTGGGCTGGTGGCGCTGCAGTTACAGAATTATGCAGAGGCGCAGACGCACCTGGAGAAGTCGGTGCAGATGGAGCCGAGCTTCAAGGCGTATTCGACGCTGTCGGAGGTGTTCAGCGCGCAGGGCAAATACGTGGACGCGATCGAGATGAGCAGAAAGGCGCGGGACCTGAACCCGACGAATTATGTAGCGTGGGGCAATCTGGGTGCGGCGTATATCAATGTGCCCAGGGATCACGCGCAGGCGGTGGAGGCGTATCGGAAGGCGATTGAGCTGGCGGAGGTGGCAAGGAAGGAGACGCCGCAGGACCCGCTGCTGTTGGCAACTCTCGGCGGGTATTACGCATTCGTTGGGCAGGCTGCACAGAGTCTGGCATTTTTGCGTCAGGCGATTACATTGGCTCCCGAGGATCCGAGTGTGCTCTTTTTCGCTGGTGACGGTTACGAGATCCTTCATCGAAGGAGCGAGGCGATCCCGCTCATCGTCAAGTCGATCGGGCTCGGCTTTCACAGCAATCAGCTGGGTCAATTGCCGGAACTGGCGTCCCTGCGTGCCGATCCAAAGTTCCAGAACGCGCTGAAAACTGCCAGCGCGACACCCCAAACTGGACAGCAACGGTAAAACCCGATAGATTCTGGCCTCATGACTGCAACCGAGGTCGTTCTTCGCGATGAAATGGGTCTGCGCGTACCCAGCGTTTCGAAAGTGACAGTGACAAAGGGTGGTCAGGTCACGTTCAAAGCTCTGGACGGCGCGGACTCGGCGCTGTACTTTTCTCCGGTAACAGCAGCGATCCTGTCGCCAAAGCCAGGGCCTCGCGTGGATCTGGCGGCTGGAAAATCCGTCACGTATAGCTTTTCCTCCTCCTCGGCGCGGCTCCTACGGAGTGATTACGGAGGCGCCTGACGATCCAACGCCGACCCGTTTTGATTTTGGCGCTGCCACGAATCCACCAGTTCTGGTGATCAACGCGGGAAAGGGAACAGACTTCCCCGGACCGGTGAATTCTCCGGGAGGATAGCGATCATCGAAGAGATGCAGTGATCGCGCCCCAACCCGCATTGCACCCGCGGACACCGCGTTCGCTGGTGTGCCTTGCAGAAGTGATTCTCTCCCTCTACAGTTGGATTGCAGTTTCCCTGAATCGTTGAACAGAGCCGGTTGACTGGCTGCGCGCGTGCGGCTGCGAGGTTTCGCGTCCAGACGAGGGAGAGATCATGGGGCGATCCGATGTGCTGCTGGTCTTCAACGGGATCAACGGCGCGACTGGCCGGTACGACATCGAACCGACGCCGGTGGATGCGTTCGCGCGGATCGCGCTGGGGACATCTCCGCACAGTGCGAGCGAGCGGGCGCACTTTGAAGAGCTGAAGCGGCGGCGCCAGCGCGACACGCAGACGCACTATGCGCCGAAGGAAGGCGTCGACCCGAAGAAGCTGGATGAGTCCGGGTGGGGCGTGATCTTTGCCTACGGCGCCGATCCGGCGATTTATGAGGCGCTGTCGCCGCTGCTGAAGATGCGCAAGGAGCAGGCCGGCGAGCGCTACAGGGAATACATCGGGCCGAAAGCGTATCGGGGCGCGACGGCGGACTCACCGGCGGAGAGCAAGCAGGATTTTCTGCAGCGCAACGGCGCGGGGCCGGGGCCGGTGGACCCGCAGGTGGTGCCGTACTACCTGCTGATCGTGGGCGATCCGGATTCGATTCCATTCCGGTTTCAGTATCAGCTGGACGTGCAGTACGCGGTGGGGCGGATCCACTTTGAGACGGTGGCGGAGTACGCCGCGTATGCGCAGACGGTGGTGGCCGCGGAGACGGGTGGGCTGGCGCTCGGCGAAGAGGGCGGCGATTTTTGGGGTGGCGAACGACGGCGATGCAGCGACGCAGATGAGCCATGATGAGCTGGCCGCAGCCGCTGGCGGAGTGGACGGCGAAGCAGTCGGGCTGGAAGCGTGGACACGTTTGTGAAAGGCGACGCGACGAAGGCGCGGCTGGCGCAGGTGCTGCAGGATGCTCCGGCGTTTGTGTTCACGGCGAGCCACGGGATGTGCTATCCAAACGGCGACGCGCAGGCAGCTGGCCCAGCAGGGTGCGCTGCTTTGCCAGGACTGGCCGGGACCGTCGTACCAGGGAGCGGTGCCGGAGAGCTTTTTCTTTTCAGGCGCGGACGTGGCCGACGATGCGCGGATCTTCGGTACGATCACCATGCACTTTGCGTGCTTTGGAGCGGGGACGCCGAAGCTGAGCGACTACTCGGATGGGCCGCCGCCGGCGATTGCGCCGAGGAGTTTTCTGGGAAGGCTGCCGCAGCGGCTGCTGGCGCATCCGCGCGGAGGGGCGCTGGCGGCGATCGGGCACGTGGAGCGGGCGTGGGGATGGTCGTTCCACTGGGATCGCGCGGGCAGCCAGACGGAAGTTTTCAAGAGCACGATGAAGCGGCTGATGGAAGGCCATCCGGTGGGCTCGGCGGTGGAGTATTTCAACGGAAGGTACGCGGAGCTTTCGTCGGATTTGTCGGTGATGCTGGAGGACGTAAAATTTGGCGCAACCGCTCGATCCTTATCTGGCAGCGGGGATGTGGACGGCCAATAACGATGCGCGCAGTTATGCGGTGGTGGGCGATCCGGCAGTACGGCTGATGCTTGCCGAAGATTCGAAAGCCGGCACGCCGGCCTGTTCTGGAGGTGCAAACGATGTCTGCCCAAGGTGCTCAACCGCCGATCCCGCACGCCACCGGCGGTGGGCGCAGTGAATCCGCTGATGGCGGATTATGGCGTGCTCGATTCGGTGCGCGGCGCGGCGGCGTCGCTGCAGGATGCGGCGCAGCGGATCGGATCGTGGCTGGCGGACTCGTTCCAGACGGTAACGAGCGTGCGGGTGAGCACGTTTGTGAGCGACAACATCGCCGATGTGAAGTTTGAGAACGGGACGTTCACGGGAGCGAAGCTGCGCGCGATGACGGTGGCGAGCCTGGATGGCAACACGGTGGTGTGCGTGCCCGAGAACAGGACGGCAAGGTGGACGACACGCTATGGAAGATTCACTCTGACATGGTGGACAAGGCGCTGGAGAATCGCGTGGAACTGCTGAAAACGGCGGCGCTGGCGATTGCGAACCTGGTGCCGGGAGTGAAGTCGCTTTGATGGCGGGCGATCCGCAGGTGGCCGCGGTGCAGGCGGCGTGCGGCCAGATTGCGTGCGATTGCGGTGGCCGCGCGCTCACGGCACGACGATGCCTGGAGCGGCGGTGAGTTATTCGGTGGACTTTGCGGCGGACTCAGGGCAGGGATTCGCGAGCCTGGCTGGCAACGGTAGAGTCGCTGTTGATGAAGTTGCAGCCAACGGCGATGGTGCGCACGGCCAGCGATGAGGAGACGATTGAGACGCTGGTGCGCTACGCGGGCGGTGCCGACTCAGTTTCGACCGGTGAATTTGTCTGCGGACATGACACAAATTCACTTAGGATCGGTGGAACGAACCTATGCCTTGCGAAGCGCGGTCGCCGGAGCCTTTGTGGCGGCGGCGAGCACGCTGATGACGATGTCGGCATCGGTGGCAAATCCGCTGCTGCTGCTGCACGCGCTTTCCGCGGCGAGGTCGCTGGAAGAGGCTTTGCGGCGTCTGGCCAGCGCCATCGAAGCCGCGGCCTGATGGGAAGATCCAGGGTGTGTGCGGATCGATGAGCCGATACTCCGATCTCGAAATCACGTTCAGAAAGCGCGATGAGCGGTCGTACGCGCTGGGGTTCCGGTTCCACAGCGCCGACGACGCGGCGGAACAGCGCTCGAAGACGGAGCCGGTGATTGCGATCGACTTTGCGGCGCTGGCGGGCGACGATGCGGCGGCCTATGCGGAGACGCTGAGCGCAGCATTCTTTACGCCGGATGTGCGCGCGGAGTTCGGGAAGTATCGCGCGGCGGCGGCGGCGCAGGGATCGATTCTGCGGGTGCGGTTGTCGATCGATGCGAATGCGGCGGAACTGCACGGCGTGCACTGGGAGACGCTGCGCGATCCGGACGTGTGACGGGAGCGCCGTTGTTCGCGGGCGAGCAGACCATTGTTTCGCGATTCCTGATCAGCGGAGAAGACTGGCGGCCGATACGACTGCGGGCGCGAGGGCGCGCTGCGGGCGCTGGTGGTGGTGGCGAATCCCGCATCGGGAGAGAAATACGGGCTGGCACCGGTGGATGTCGCAGGCGAAGTGGCGCGCGCGACCGAGGCGCTGGCCGGCATTCAGGTGACGGTGCTGGCACCGGGAGGCGGCGTTTCGCTGGGCGATCTTGGCGGCGAAGCTGCGCGAGGATTTCGACATTCTGTATCTGGTTTGCCACGGACGGCTGGTGGAGCAGCGAGCCGTGGCTGTTTCTCGAGGACGGGCAGCCGGTTGCGGGGGCCGAGCTGGTGCAGGCGATCCGGGAGCTGGATCAGAGGCCGCGCATGGTGGTGCTGGCCTCGTGCCAGAGCGCGGGCAAAGGCGGAGTGGGAATGGCGGCGCTGGGGCCGCGGCTGGCCGAAGCGGGCGTGCCTGCAGTGATCGCGATGCAGGGCAACGTCTTCATGACGACGGCAGCGGAGTTCATGAAGCGATTTCTTCAAAGAACTGCTGGTCGATGGGCAGATCGATCGCGCGATGGCTGTGGCGCGCGGCGAGGTGCGCAAGGCGGACGATGCCTGGATGCCGGTACTTGTTCCTGCGGCTGCGGGACGGGCGCATCTGGTACGAGCCGGGGTTTGGCGGGGGCCGGGAGAGCGAATTCGACAAGTGGAGGTCGATCTGCGCATCGGTGCGCGCGGGGCGCTTCATTCCGATTCTGGGGCCGGAGCTGGGCGACGATCTGTTCGGAGGAACTCGGGAGCTGGCGCGGAATGCTGGCTGACCAGCATGGATTTCCGCTGGATCGTCACGATCGGACATGACCTGGCCAAAGTGGCGCAGTTTATTGGCGTAGAACAGAAGCGCAGCTACGTATGCGACGCGGTGCAGAATCAATTTCTGGAGCAGATGCGTCGCAGGCTTTCCGACGAACTCAGGCGCGGCGCCGAGGCCCACGCTGCCTGCACTGCTGGATGCGGCGGTGGAGCAATCGCGGGTCGACTGCCGGCCATCCTTATCGCGTGCTGAGCGAGCTGCCGGCGTCGATTTACCTGAATGCGAGCTACCAGCCGATGATGCTGCGGGCGCTGCGAGGCGCGAGGGCAAGGATGCGGAGCCGGTATTCACGACATGGCGGGGCGAAGATGTACCGCGGAGGCCGGCAGCCGAAGACGGCGAAGCCCACGCCGGAGAAACCGTGGGTGTATCACGTCTTTGGAATGTACGGAAAACCGGACTCACTGGTTCTGACCGAGGACGATTTCTTCGACTATCTGATCGCGGCGGCGCGGCTCGATCTGCTGCTGCCGGCGCTGGTGGGGCAACTGATGCAAAGTTCCCTGCTCTTCCTCGGATTTCAGCTCGACGACTGGCGCTTCCGCGCGCTGTTCCGGATGATCGTGACGCGACAGGGGACACGGACGCTGAGGGATCTGTCGCACGTAGGGGTGCAGGTGAATCCCGGCGAATGGAGCGTGACCGACGCCAAAAAGGCACGGCACTACATTGAGAGCTATTTTCACGGCGGAGGCGGATCGCCGGATATTTCGATCTATTGGGGATCGCCGCGCGATTTTCTGACGCAGCTGAGAGAGCAACTGGCGCAGGCCCGCGCGGAGCAGACAGTGGCGGCGGCGCAGGGAGCCGGCGATGAGTGGTTCTAGCGCGGCGAATCCTTTCGTCGGACCGCGGCCCATTGAACGAGGACAGCCGATCTTTGGGCGCGACGCGGAGATCGACGGGCTGTATTACCTGCTGAGCGCGGAGCGCATCGTCCTGTTTCATTCTCCATCGGGCGCGGGCAAGAGCTCGCTGCTGCAGGCGGGGCTGCTGCCGCGGCTGGCGGAGCAGTTCGACGTGTGGACGCCAGCGCGGGTGAGTCTGCCTACCGGGCAGCGATGGCGCGGTGAACCGCTACGTGGGGAGCGTGAATCTTTCGTTTGAAGCAGAGGTGCCTGAAAGGCTGCGGCGCGCGGAAAGCGCGATTGCCGGAATGGCGCTCGCTGAATATGTAGCGAGCCGGCCGCGACGACGATCGGCGCCGAATAACACGGTTCTGATCTTCGACCAGTTTGAGGAGATTCTCACCGCGGAACCAACGGCGTTCGAGGCGCGGAGGGAGTTTTTTGCTCAGCTTGCCACGCTGCTGCAGAAGCCGCAAATCTGGGCGATCTTTGCGCTGCGCGAGGACTATCTTGCGCAGCTGGATCCTTTCGCAAACGAGCTGCCGACCCATTTGAAGAACCGGTTTCGCCTGGATTTGCTGCGACGAGAGGGGGCGGAAGATGCCATTCGCCGATCGGTGGAAGGAGCAGGACGCCGTTTGCGCCGGAAGCGCTGCGACAGCTGGTGGCCGACCTCGCAAAGATGCAGGTGCAGCAACCGGATGGGGAATTCAGGGCGGAGACCGGTCCTTATATAGAGCCACTGCATCTGCAGGTGACCTGCCGGGAGCTGTGGGAGCGGATGCCCGCGTCGCAAGCCATAATCGGGAAAGAGGACGTGACTTCGTTTGGCGATGTTACGGCGGCGCTGTCGACTTATTATGCGAGTGCGGTCAGCAAAGTGGCGGGAACGATGATCGCCTCGAGCGCAACATTCGGCGATGGTTTGGGGAGGAACTGATTGCGCGCGGTGATCCGCGTGCAGCGGCTGCGAGAGCCGAAAGAGAGCGGCGGTCTGGACAATGCCCTGATCGAAAAGCTGATCGATGTCGCATCTGGTGCGGGGAGAAACCCGGGCCAGCGCCACGTGGTATGAGCTGGCGCACGATCGGCTGATCGAGCCGGTACTTCGTGATAACCAGGAATGGTTTGCGACGCACCTGAGCACTGTGGAGCAGCGAGCGCTGCAATGGGAGCGCGAAGGTGAGCCGGAGGGGTTGCTGCTGACCGGCGCGCAGCTGAAGGCTGCTCAGCGGTGGGCGGCGACGCCAGGGCGAGCGGTGACGCAGGGGGAGTCGCGATTTCTGGAGTTGTCACGGCGCAAGCGCACGAGGCAGCTGCAGAAGCGCGCAGCCGTGGTAGCGCTTAGTGTGCTGCTCGCAGTGACTTCGCTGCTGGCTCTGATCGCGATGGAGCGAGCAAAGTCGCGCCGAACACAATCTGACTCTCGCCGAACAAGCCGTGGATCAGAGCCTCTCCTCCGCAGGCCGGCAACAGGCGCAGGAGTTCGCCGATTCCCCGGATCTGGAAGCTTTTCGCAACGAACTGCTGATGAAGGCGGCGGCGTTCTATCGATCGTTCACCAAAGAGAAAGCGAATAATGCCGCGCTGAGCGCCGATGCGGCGTGGGGCCATGCTCAACTGGGAGATGTGAACCGCTTGTTGGGAAAGTCCGCGCAGGCTGTGGCTGAATACAACCTGGCTATCGCCGCATTTCAATCGCTCGCGAAGCAGCACCCGGAGGACACATAATATCCGGAAAGGCTGGGCTATTGCCACAACTGGATGGGCGAGACGTATCGCGCGGAAATCAAGGACCCCAGCGCTCCCGATCGTTTCATGGCTCGCCAGGCGCTTCAGGAATACGCGGCCGCCCTTGAAATTCAGCAGAAGCTTCATGCCGCTGATCCCGGCAATCAGCGATTTACGCAGGAACTGGCGCGGACTTATTACAACCGCGCCATCGTGGAAGACGATCAGGGCGATCGCGGGGACGCCGAATCCGATTTTCGGCTGAGCCTGGGGTTGTTGCAGCCGATCGGCAGTCATCCCGCGGCAAATAGTGGAGAACCAGTCTTCTCCGGACCCGGCGGAGGATCTGGCACGAGTCGAGAACGATTTTGCCGTTCTGCTCGCGAAAGAAGGAAACACTAACGACGCTCGAAATCATTATGAGCAGGCGATACAGCTGGCGAAGGAGCTCTCGGCGACCTCCCCGGATAATCGCGGATACAGCTACGAGTTAGCGACCTACTGCGCTAACGAAGCGATGCTGCTGGCGGACATGAAGAATCTGACGGGAGCAGCGGAGAGAAATCACGCGGCGCTGGATATCGTCGAGGCACTCGCCAATCCCGCTCCATCGCTGTCGCTTGAGGAAGTCAAAATTCTTCAGCTCCGCACGGAAATCGTGCTGGCGCAGGGAGCCAGGGAGTCGTTGGATGAGGCGGAACGGGAACGCGCGCTGCTGATGCGGCTGAAAAGCGGTGACCTCGTCCAGAGCCATCCGCTTTTTCACGATGTGTATTACAACCTGGCTGCGAACTATGTCGAGCTCACCGAGGACGACCTGAAAAACGGAGACCTGGAGGGCGCACAAATCGCACTCGGAAGCTTGTCGCTTATCCTTACCGAATTAACTCCCGAGGATAAGGCAGACGCGCAGAAACATTACGCTGAATTACAGCGGGAGCTGCATGTTAAGATGATGCACCGCCCACAATGAACGCCCGGCATGCGATCGCTCGAACCTGCTGGGCCCCGCTGCGAGATACGCCGCGGTTTTGACGGCGATGTGTTGTGCTGGTTACGATCGCCGCCGCGCAGCAGGGCGGCGCTTCTCTGCCGGATGACCCGCTGCCGACGGTCGGCGCCCCGGCGCTGAGCTTCCCGCTTTCCGGCCTGTTCTCCGGGGGAGTGCTGCCAAACAGCGCAAAGCGGGCAGGGCACGAAACCGAAATCCGCCCGCAACAATACCGGGCAGCGGCCGATGAAGCGAAGGAAGCTCGACCCCAGCATGGTGGGCTACATTGACGATCCGACGGTGCAGAATGAAGTGCGGGTCCGCTTCGATGCCGGGTTTCAACGACCCGCGGCCCGATCTGGCGGAGTTCTTCTATCAGGGACACAGCGCGCCGGTGAGCCCGACGGCGGCGTTCCAGCGCGACGCTGAATTTCCAGCAGCTTTATCTGAACGCGGAGTACGCGGCGGGCAAATCGGTTTCTGGATTTCTGCAGATTCCTTTTCGCTGGATCCAGCCGATATTTATCCCGAGCGCGACGCGCACGCCGGACTCTGTCCAGCGGCAGCGGGATCAGCGATGTTCAGGCCGGACTGAAATTCGGGGCCATTGCGTCAGAAACGACGAACCTTACGCTCCAGTTGCGGGCGGACTTCCCTTCCGGGGATGGCAGCAAGGGTTTTGGAACGGGGCATTACAGCCTCGAGCCGATGGCGCTCTTCTATCAGAAGCTCTCGGACCGGACGGCGGTCGAGGCAGAACTGGGCGATTCGCATCCAATCGGCGGGACGTTTTACCACGCGAGCGCGTCGAGCGCAGGGCAGAAATTCGACGGCGACGTGATGATGTATGGCGTGGGACCGAGCTATGATGCGCTGGTGCGCGACGATTACCGCATTGCGCCGGTTATCGAGCTGGTGGGTTGGCATGTTTTTGGAGGCCTGCAGACAAACTCGGCCAATCAGGTTGAGTCGGGAGCGGGCGCCAACATCTTCAATGTGAAGCTGGGGGCGCGCGCCAGCTTCTCCGGCAGAAACTCCATTTACGCAGGCTATGGACGCAGTCTGACATCGAATATCTGGTACAGGAATCTGTTTCGGATCGAATACCGGTGCAGCTTCTGAGCTGAGCGCGATGGCCCCGGCGGGTCGGGTCCCATTTGACCTGGAAATGATGCTGTTGGCGGTGATTACGCCGTTCGAACCACGTCGCTGGTGCGCCCTGCGGAAGAAGTCCTGGTTGTTACTTTGACTACTTCCGATGCGTGCGCGTTCAAATGCAGGCGGTAGCATCTGAGTCCAGGCTCGCTCGGCTCATGCGGTAAATGAAAAAACGTACTTCCATCAGCGAGGTTGGCTCCACTGTCGGGGGGGCTTCCAGTCGACTGTTCGTCTCAAGAAGTGGAACGGATTTCTTATCTTCTTGCGGTGAGCTCCTCGTTCTATCCGGTGTCGAATTGCGGGACCAACACGTCCGCTGACATGAACCGCGACGGGAACATCGGTTCAGATCCTCATGATGCAGGACAGGGTTCAGCAATAAGAGTCGCAGGACGACCCGCCATCGTGAAAAGAGGTTCGGATACCTCGTAATGGCTCGTGGCTCATTAGCCGTCTGTCCGGATCTCTTGGTTCTGCGGGCTGTCGATCTCCTCCCGTGGACTATTGGCGATCTAACCCAACGCGCTGTGCCCTCAACTCTGAGTGTAAGACACCATGAAAGCGCTCGACCAGCGCAGCAATCTCATCGGCAGCCGTGTCCAGCGCGAAATGGCCGCCGTCGACAATGTGGACCTCGGCGTTCGGAACATCCTTGCGGTAGCTTTCCGGCTCGCTCGGGTCAAACGATGATTCGTATTTGCCCCAGATCACGAGCAGCCGCGGTTGCCTTTCGCGCATCCACTGCCTGCCATTTCGGATAGGAGTCAACGTTGGTTCGGTAGTCGTAGAAAAGATCGCTTTGTATCTCGGCCTGCCCGGGCCGATTCAGAAAATAAAACTCGTCGGTCCAGAGGTCGGGATCGTGGCGCTCCACGTCGGGATCGTTTCCGACGTGTCGCGCACGCGCGGCCTCGAGCGACAAGAGATTGGTGCGCAAAGCGCTCTCATTGGCGGCGCGATCGGCCCAGAACGCCCGGCGCGTTTTCCAGTTTGCTCCCAGGCCTTCGTTGTGGGCGACGGCGTCCTGCACGATCAGCGCTTCGATTCGCTCCGGATGCTCCAGTGCCATGCGAAAGCCGACGGGGCCACCGTAGTCCTGCATGTAAAGGGTGTAGCGCGAGAGCCCGAGCGCCTCGGTGAAATGGTTCATGATCTCAGCCAAATGATCGAAGGTGTATGCGAATTTCTTCGGGTCCGGCCAGTCGCTGTGTCCGAAGCCAGGATAATCGGGCGCTATCAGGTGATAGCGATCGGACAACCTTGCGAAAAGCGGCTCAAACATCCGCGAAGACGATGGAAGGCCGTGCAGCAAAAGAAGCGTTTCCGCATTTTTCGGCCCAGCCTCTCGATAGAAGATCGACAGGCCATCGACTGTGTTGTGCGATAAGACGTGGGATTCATCGGTGATTGTTTTCCCTTCATCATGCCCTCGGAAGCATCCGCACTGGAGCGATGGGCCAGCCCGGACCACACTTACGTCAGCGTCCGCTGCACGCAAGGCGAGGTCCGGGTAGCAGAGAATCTTACCGCCCATCTCAAGCGGCTGCTCTTCCCCTGTCGAGCGCCGGCAGAAGAAGTTTCAGAAGCGCTTCGTCCGAGAACGGGTTCTGACCTGAGATCAACTCGCGATCCTGAAGGACGTAGCTCTTCCATGGAGCGGCCACACTTACGTCACCGCCCGCGGTACGCAAGGCGAAGTCCGGGTAGAAGAGAACCTTACCGCCAATCTCAAGCGGCTCCCGCTGCTGTTCTTCCGCCGTCGAAAAGATCGTCATCTTATACCCGGAATAGATCCAGCCTTGAGCCTTTGCGTGCGCTCCGGCGGCATCGCCCGCACTCAGCGCGGCAACCACCTCCGTCGAATTCGGAAGAGCCGAGAGAAGTGAAATCGGGCCATGGCAAAGCACCGCTGTAGGCTTCGATGTTTTATGAAAATGTCTCATCACGGTGCCAGCGTCGGGATCATCGAGAAGATCCATCATCGGGCCATGGCCGCCGGGGACGAAAACAGCGTCATATTGATCCAGGCCCGATGCGATGACATCCGAGATGCGAGTTGGATTTTTGAGCCCAGTCAGGGTATCGCGGAATTTCAGATAGTCCTGAAGCCTGGCCTCGTCCCCGCCGAAGAAATCGGCGACAGCTGAATGGACATCCATTTGCGGCGTGTTGCCTTTGGGGTTGGCGAAAGTGATTTCGTAACCTTCCTTCATCAGGGCGCGAACCGGAACCGTCAGCTCGTTGAGATAGTAGCCGGCGCCGGTATAAACCTTGCCATCTTTCAATGGCAAGCCGTGACCGCTCGAGACCAGCACCAGGACTTTTCCTGTTGTTGTCATTTTGTTCTCCTCTCTGAAATCGGATCTGTTTCCCGGGATCTTAGCTTGTGTAGTCCAACCGAATTTCGAAAGCCTCGGCCTCAGCCACCGTGATCCTTGCTTCTACCTGTGCGGGGCTGGGGCTTTTACGCCGTTTGCGCCGTGTGACGGCGCTAGCCGTAGGTGAGATCGGTGCTCTGTCCGACCTCGATGATGTAACCGTCAGGATCGCGGATGTAGCACCGTATCTCGCCGTACTTTTCCTTCGGCTCCGTGATGAACTCGGCTCCTCGACTTTTCCATAGTTGATAGCACGCCTGAATATCGGCAACGCGGATATTCAGAAAGCTGCTGACCTTATCCGGGTCGGCAGGGACGCTCAGGGTGACCGACGGCTTGTCAGGAGTGGGCCCGCCCCCGACGTTGACAATCAGCCAGCTATTCCCGATCTGAATGTGCCCCGACGCACCTTTGCTGTCGCCTCTGCTCTGAATTCGGCCGCCGAAGACCCTTGCATAGAAATCAGCCGATCGGTCGATGTCGGCGACGGTGAGAAAATATGTGACGGTGAACCCGTCGCGCGGGTGCAGCTCAGGACCTTTCTGTTCGGCTTCTGCGGGGTTCATCAATGACTCCCTTCATACGGCGCTCCTTAAGAAGGAGACATCCCGGCACAAGCGTCAATGCAGGACCGAGCTGGGCTGTGTCTTCCTCGCCAAACGGGCCTGTACTTAAGCCGACATCCGTTTTCAAGTCTGCATTGGTCACGGCCGAGCATTAACCGTAAGTGAGATCCGTGCTCTGTCCGACTTCGATGATGTAGCCGTCAGGGTCGCGGATGTAGCAGCGTATCTCGCCGTACTTGGGGATCGGCTCGGTGATGAACTCCGCTCCTCGGCTTTTCCATAACTTGTAGCAAGCCTGAATATCCGCAACGCGGAAATTCAGAAAGCTGTTGATGTGATTCGGGTCCGGGACGCTGAGCGTTACCGTTGGCTTATCCGGGGTCGGCCCGCCCCCAACGTTCAGAATCATCCAGATATTCGCAAGCTGAAGGTAACCGGGCGCGTTGCCGTCACCCAGGCTCAGAATGCGAGCGCCGAAGACCTTTTCGTAGTAGTGGGCCGATCGGTTGATGTCGGCGACGGTGAGAAAATGCGCGATGCTGATCCCTTCTTTCGGGGGCATCTCATAGCTCTTCTGTGCGACTTCGACCGCGGTCATGGATGGCTCCTTTCGATTTCGCGTGACAATGTCAGGCCACCAGCAGGATCTTCCCGACTCCACCTTTTTCGGCCTGGGCCTGGGCCTCGGCCGCATCACGGAGTGGCAGTTTCTCGCTAATCGGTATGACGAGCTTGCCATCACGCACGGCTGCGGCCATGTACTCGAGGGTCTTCCGGTCGAAGTGGGAGAATACCGGCACCACCTTTACCGAGGGGAAGCTCGCGGCGTTCTGCGGCGGTCCAACGACCGATGCATAGACTCCTCCAGGTTTGACCCTGGCGATCGCTTTCTCGGCGATTGTGCGGCCGACCGTATCCGCTACCGCATCGAGGGGAGGAAGACTGGCAATGGCGGAGTCGTCGTCGGTTGCGACCGCCTGATCGGCGCCGATGCTCTTCAATTCGTTCATCTGCCTTTTCAAAATGCCAGCGATCACAGTAGCGCCGCGGTCCTTTGCAGTGAATACCGCCGACCGACCTACATTTCCCGCGGCACCTACGACCAGGACCGTCTGGCCCGCTTTGATTCCGGTGGCTGCCAGGAGTTGGTTGCCGGTCACGGTGACCAATGGCAGCGCCGCGGCCTGAATCAGATCCAGACCCTCGGGAACCTTCGCCAGGACGGCGGCCTTCACGACGCAGAGCTGGGCATAGGCGTTGTCGGCCATGGCGAACACCCGGTCGCCGACCGAAAAGTCTTCGACTCCTGGCCCAAGCTTGACGACCGTGCCCGCAAGATCGACTCCGATGAGGCCCGGGAACTGGAGGGGATAGAAATCTTTGGTTAACCCGGCACGCCGCTTGTAATCGATGGGATTGACGCTCGAGGCGGCGACCCGCACCAGCACCTCGCCCTGACCGGGAACCGGATCAGGGTAATCCTCGAACTTCAGGACTTCCGGACCGCCATATTGGTGGACGACGATTGCTTTCATAATTCACCTCCCGCGATTCAACGCTTCTCGTACGGATGGAAGATGTAGTCTTTGGCCTTCACCGGGGTATGACATGCGTATCCGCAGTTGGAGGGGCTTTTGGCGTCGGCCGAGAACTTGTCCGATGGGGGTCGTAGTTGAACACCGCGTATCCCCACCCTCCGCTTGCCGCAAATCTCTTGCTGTCCTTTTCCATGACGAAAGCCTGGCTAAAGGCGTCTGGCACATCGACGTCGAAGGGCGCCTCGGTGCTCTTCTTCTGCGTCCACTGGAGCTTCACGATCATGGAGCCATCCGGGAAAGGTCCGGCCGTTGCCCGGAACGCCGGCCTTGAACGCCTTGATCATGGTTGGATTGGCGACGATCACCTTGAGGATTTGATCGGTCCGTGCGGAGGAGACCACGGCCCAGTCCTCATACCCCCTGAAGTCGGAGAAGGCGATTCCGCTCGGCGATTGGAGCGTGTATTTGTCCTGCGCGTAAGCGGTCGGGCCGGGGATGAGGACGGCGAGCATTGCGACGACTGCAACGGCAGCCGCAACGATGGTAAAGTCGGCGATGCGTTCGACAGCGGTGCGTTCTTCCATCATTTTCTCCTCTTGCTGCTGCAGTCTGCTTTTATTTCTTCCGGGGATGAGTTCCGAGGTCGTGCCACGACGTTTCCCTGAGGTTGACGCCGTAGTGTTGTGCAGCTTTCTCGATGTTGGCGAACGCCAAAGAACGGTCGGAGTCGGAGACGCCGGTAACCTGATCGAAACGCGCGACTGCGTTGCGCACATGCTCGGCGTCGGTCAGCGGTTCTTTACGCTGCTTCGGAAACGCGTAGACGCTGTCTGGTAAGTCGCTCTGAGTCGTCAGCTGTCCGTGTTTTTCGTGAGGTTTCCAGGTCGCATCGGGCATGTCATTGCCATCCTTTCTTTGGATATTGGGCTGGGGGGGCCGGCGCGGTATCGCGCGTGGGGACCATCTTTGGGAAATCCAGGGATGCGAGCCGACTGTCCTGATTTGCGGGCCGGGGATGTTGCTCGGGGCGGGCGAACGGTGAAGGCAGGGGCCCTGGATTACGGTGTCGCTCGTCCGACCGACTGATGGTAGCACTCCTGAGGGGACCGCGGCATTAGCGGTGGCTGTTGAACCAGTCGATAGCAAGCTGCCTGTACTGGCGTCGAATGCGATTCGATCACCCACCTCAACTCGCTGATCTACGGGGCCGTCCTATGGCGTTGGTGGAGTTTAATCGCTGTTGCTGGCTGGAAGATCGCCGAGCGATTTCCCCCGCTGGCGGATCTCTCCTTCACAACGGTCGCGATCCATCCGTCCATTTGCGTCGCTTCTCGGAGCTGCCCATCGACAGATGCAGCGGACTTAAAATTCGCAGCTCGTGAAAGAGCGTTGGGGTTCAAGTCCCCCTTTGGGCACCAAAGAACATCCTTCCCCAGTCGACTCACAGCCTTCGGCGACTCACTCAGGGGCAGGATTTTGGCTGCGGGCTCAGAGCCCGCAAAGCGCTCGAACTACCCGAATCGGGCGATACTTGTGTCGAGCCTGATGCCAATGCCGGGGAGGAGTTTATTGTTACCCCACGGTAGCGAAGAGCAGACAGTACCGCAAACGACAGCCTCATCGCCGAGAAACATTAGCCAAACACGACTGCCAGGTTCCCACTCCCGTGTACTGTACACAAAGCATCCGCTGGGAGATATGTTAGTTGTCACGGCCTTTTCGGCATCTTCGAAAGTCTCGTCGGCGGAGAGATACACAGCGAGATAATTGACTTTCCGAAATTCTCTTCGGATCGGTCTTGGTTTGAACTGGCGGCATTTGTCAACAAAGCCAGACAGGGTATCGCCGAGGATTCGAACTTCATTGTCGAGGATCCTGAATTTGGTAAAGGGATAAAGCTCAAACAACTCCTGTGTGTCTTTCTTATCCTGCGCCGGAGCGGTGATGGCAGTCGCCAGCTCCAGCAGAATTCCAGACACAGAAACCGTCTCGAGGGTGGCGCGCAATTCTCCCAGCGACGCCAATCGCACTGTCTCTATCTCCAGTGCCTTGAGTGAGACGGCAACGAAGTCCCGAGTCTTTTCGTTGAGCGCAACCACCACGCACGTCTTCATAGACCGAAGTGTCCCGCTGTGATTCCCGAATTCACTTCCTCTAACTCGACTCCGTAAGTTATCGAGTATCCGCCAACAAGGGCGCATGCAGGGGGCTACGCAACCGGAAAGGCCCACTCGTCGCTCTGCTAATCCTGGCGCGGCGGGGTAATTCCGCGAGTCCGCGATCTGGTCTGCCCTGCGGCCCTGTGCCCTCAGAAATTATCGGCAGCAGGTTGATCTTCAGTGAGGCCGTGGACCTCTCGTTGCCTTGGCCCATGAAGTCCCATTGGGCGAAAGCCCTAATACCATCAGCTGTTTCCAAACCAGATGAGCGGTTTGCGTGGCCCTTTCTGGTGAAGCGTCGCCGGATGCGGCCGCATCCTTATATCTATAGAGAGTGGGGTGGTTTTGGGCGGGTTGAAAGCGCGCGGGAGTCGGGGTACACTGATATAGGACTGCTTTAGTCGTATATTGGGGCGCGGGGGAGTCCCTGGGCGCGCGGCGCGGGACCGACCGAAAAGCCAATACGCTAATCGCGCGCTGATCCGATCAAGAGCGGACAAAGGATTCGGGAGAGATGCATGAGCACTGATATGAATGTCGTCCACGAGCTGGCGAGTAAGGAATACGAGTGGGGCTTTGTCACCGACATTGAGGAAGACCGTATTCCGAAGGGGCTGAGCGAGGACGTGATCCGGCTGATCTCCACGAAGAAGAACGAGCCGGAGTTCATGTTGGAATGGCGTCTGAGCGCGTACCGCTACTGGGCGAGCCAGGAGCGGGCGAACGCGGAGCCACAGTGGGCCAACGTGAAGTTTCCGCCAATTGACTACCAGAACATCACGTACTACTCGGCGCCGAAGCAGAAGAAGCAGCTGACCAGCCTCGACGAGGTAGACCCGGAGATTCTGCGCACGTACGAGAAGCTGGGGATTCCTCTGGCCGAGCAGAAGCTGCTTGCCAATGTAGCCGTGGATGCGGTCTTCGACTCGGTGTCGGTTGCAACGACGTTCAAGGCAAAGCTGGCCGAAGCGGGCGTGATCTTCTGCTCGTTTTCCGAAGCGGTGCAGAAGCATCCGGACTTGGTGAAGAAGTATCTCGGATCGGTTGTGCCGCACACGGACAATTTCTATGCTGCCCTGAACGCGGCGGTGTTCAGCGATGGGTCGTTTGTGTATGTGCCGAAGGGAGTGCGCTGTCCGATGGAACTGTCGACGTACTTCCGCATCAACGCGGCGGAAACGGGTCAATTTGAGCGGACGCTGATTGTGGCTGAAGAGGGCGCGTACGTAAGCTACCTCGAAGGCTGCACGGCTCCGATGCGAGATGAGAATCAGCTGCATGCGGCGGTGGTTGAGCTGGTGGCGCTGGACAACGCGCAGATCCGCTACTCGACGGTGCAGAACTGGTATCCGGGAGACAAGAACGGCAAGGGCGGAATCTACAACTTCGTGACGAAGCGCGGCAAGTGCCTGGGGCGGAACTCGAAGATCTCCTGGACGCAGGTGGAGACGGGTTCGGCAATCACGTGGAAATATCCCGTCGTGCATTTTGCAGGGGGACAACTCGGTGGGCGAGTTCTACTCCGTCGCGCTGACGAACAACTACCAGCAGGCCGATACGGGGACGAAGATGATCCACCTCGGGAAGAACACGAAGAGCACGATCGTGTCGAAGGGGATCAGCGCGGGGCACGGCCAGAACACGTATCGGGGGATGGTGAAGATTCTGAAGGGCGCCGAGGGCGCGCGCAACTACACGCAGTGCGATTCGCTGCTGATCGGCGACAAGTGCGGTGCGCATACCTTTCCCTACATCGAGGTGAAGAACGCGTCGG
Organism: uncultured Acidobacteriaceae bacterium; assembly: GCA_963819725.1. GTDB lineage: Bacteria > Acidobacteriota > Terriglobia > Terriglobales > Acidobacteriaceae > Palsa-343. The sequence goes on along the minus strand of CAWFXK010000003.1, from coordinate 216,289 downwards.
CGAGGATGGAGCACGAGGCGGCGACGTCGAAGATCGGCGAGGATCAGCTGTTTTATCTGCAGCAGCGTGGGCTGAAGACCGAAGACGCGGTGTCGATGATCGTGAACGGATTCTGCAAGCAGGTGTTTAAGGAACTGCCGATGGAGTTTGCGGTTGAGGCGCAGAAGCTGCTGGCGGTGAGCCTGGAAGGCAGCGTGGGATAAGCGGCGCAGGGCGCCGCAAGCGTATAGCGAATAGCGTTTAAAGATCAGGGAGAAGAGGACGGGATGAGTTTGCTGGAAATTAAGAATCTGCATGTATCGGTGGGCGGGAACGAGATCCTGAAGGGGATCGATCTGACGGTGAATGCCGGCGAGGTCCACTCGATCATGGGGCCGAACGGGTCGGGCAAGAGCACGCTGGCGCAGGTGCTGGCGCGGCGCGATGCGTATGAGGTGACCGAGGGATCGATCCTGTTTGAGGGCAAAGACCTGCTGGAGATGAAGCCGGAGGAAGCGGCATGCGAGGGCGTGTTTCTGGCGTTCCAGTATCCGGTGGAGATTCCGGGCATCGGCAACACCTATTTCCTGCGTTCGGCGCTGAATGCGCAGCGCAAGCATCGCGGCGAGGACGAGATGGACGCGATGGATTTTCTGCCCATGTTCCGCGAGAAGCTGAAGCTGCTGGAGATGGACGACAAGCTGATGAACCGTTCGCTGAACGAGGGCTTCTCGGGCGGCGAGAAGAAGCGCAACGAGATTCTGCAGATGGCGGTGCTGGAGCCGAAGCTCGCGATCCTGGATGAGACCGACTCCGGACTGGACATCGACGCGCTGCGGATTGTGGCCAACGGCGTGAATTCGCTGCGGAGCCCGGAGCGGGCGATGGTGGTGGTGACGCACTATCAGCGGCTGCTGAATTACATCGTGCCGGATTTTGTGCACGTGCTGGTGGATGGGCGCATTGTGCGCTCGGGCGGCAAAGAGCTGGCGCTGGAGCTGGAAGAGAAGGGCTACGGCTGGACGGAACACGACGCGAGGCAGCCGGTTGGAGCGCGGGCGTGAGGGAGACGGCGGTGGCGGTAGCGAATATCGATAGCTGGCTCGAGAACTTTACCGAGTTTGAAAGAGGCCGCGGGGCGGAGTCTGCCGTGGCTGCATCGGCTGCGCGAAGACGCGTTTGCGCGGTTCTGCGAAGCCGGTTTCCCGACGACAAAGGATGAAGACTGGCGCTTCACGAACGTGTCGGGGATTGCGAAGACCGTGTTTCACCCGGCGGCCAGGACGAAGCTGGCCCCAGGCGATTCGGCTGCTTGGCGCGTGGACGATGTGGCAGCAACGCTGGTGTTCGTCAATGGGCACTTCGATGCGGAACTATCCGAGATCGGCAATCTGCCCAGGGGCGTGACGGTCGCGAGCCTGCGCGATCGAATCGAGTCGCATCCGGAGGAAGTCGAGAAGCACCTGGGGCGCTATGCCGATACGCAGCGTGATGCCTTCGTCGCGCTGAACACGGCTTTCATCGGCGACGGCGCGTACGTGCACGTGGCGCGCGGCGTGGTGGTGGAGGCGCCGATCTACCTGCTGTACTTGTCGACGAAGGAAGACGCCGCGACGATGACGCATCCGCGGAACCTGATCGTCGCTGAAGATGAGGCGCAGGTGGCGGTGATCGAGGACTACGCGTCGGTGGGTGGCGAGTCCGTCGTGTTTTCAAACGCGGTGACGGAGCTGGTCGCCGGCGAAAGCACCGTGGCGCAGCACTACCTGATCGAGCGCGAGCACCTGAAGGCCTGCAACGTGTCGACGCTGCGGATCCAGCAGGGACGGAGCGCGAACGTGGCGTCGCACTCGCTGCTGCTGGGCGGCGGACTGGTGCGAAACAACGTGCATCCGGTGCTGGCGGGCGAAGGCGGCGAGTGCCTCATCAACGGTCTGTTCTCGGGACCGGCACGCAGCATCTGGACAACTACATGCACGTGGAGCATGCCAGCCCCGCACTGCGGCAGCCGGCAGTTCTACAACGGCATTCTGGATGGGCGGTCGCACGGCGTGTTTCACGGGCGCATCGTGGTGCACAAGGACGCGCAGAAGACGGACGCAAAGCAGACGAATCGCAACCTGCTGCTGAGCGACGATGCGCAGATCGACACCAAGCCGCAGCTGGAAATCTACGCGGACGACGTGAAGTGCACGCACGGCGCGACGATCGGGCAGATTGAAGAGAACGCGCTGTTCTACCTGCGGTCGCGCGGCATCAGTGAAGCAGGAAGCGAAAAAGCTGCTGCTGATGGCCTTTGCCGAGGAGTGCGTGGAGCGCATGCACTCGAGCGTCGCGCGGGATCACATCCAGCATCTGGTGAGCGAGCATTTGCTGTTCAGCGAAGGCATCGCACCGGTGAGCCTGGGAGAGCGAGTGACCGAAAGAGTGGTGGAGGAAGTGGGATGAGCGCTGCAGCCGCTGTGCCGATTGGCGAGAAAGCCGCCAGCACGTCATTCGACGTAGAGCGGATTCGGAAAGATTTCCCGATTCTGCGGACGAAGGTGCACGGGCATCCGCTGGTATATCTGGACAACGCGGCGACTTCGCAGAAGCCGCAGGCGGTGATCGACGCGCTGGTGCGGTACTACGAGGGCGAGAACGCGAATATCCACCGCGGCGTGCATTATCTGTCGCAGATTGCGACGGAGGAGTTCGAGAAGGCGCGCGAGGCGGTGCGGGCGTTTGTAAACGCGGCGCGGGCGAGCGAGATCATCTTCACGCGCGGCACGACGGAAGCCATCAACCTGGTGGCGCAGACCTGCGGACGCGCGAACGTCGGCGCGGGCGACGAGGTGCTGATCACGGCGATGGAGCATCACTCGAACATCGTGCCGTGGCAGATGCTGTGCGAGGAGAAGGGCGCGACGTTGCGGGTGGCGCCGATGAACGATCGAGGGCGAGCTGCTGTTCGCCGAGTATGAGAAGCTGCTCAGGCTCGAAGACCAAAGTCGTCGCCGTCGGGCATGTTTCGAATGCTCTGGGCACGATCAATCCCCTGAAGCAGATGATTGCGGCGGCGCACGCGAAGGGCGCGGTGGTGGTGGTGGATGGAGCGCAGGCGGTTCCGCACCTGAAGGTGGACGTGCAGGATCTGGATGCTGATTTCTACGCCTTCTCCGGACACAAGATGTATGGGCCGACGGGCATCGGCGTGCTCTACGGCAAGCAGGCGCTGCTGGAGGCGATGCCTCCCTGGCAGGGCGGCGGCGACATGATCAGCTCGGTGACGTTCGAGAAGACGACGTACAACAAGGTGCCGCACAAATTTGAGGCGGGCACGCCGGATATGGCGGGCGTAGCGGGACTGAAGGCGGCGATTGAGTACATGAACGGCATCGGGATCGAGAAGATCGCGGCGCACGAGCATGAGCTGCTGGTCTACGCGACCGAAGTGATTGGTGCGATCGAAGGCGTGCGGCTGATTGGCACGGCGCGGGAGAAGGCGGGCGTGCTGTCGTTCGTGCTGGACGAGGTGCACCCGCACGACATCGGCACGATTCTGGATCAGCAGGGCATTGCGGTGCGCACCGGGCCACCACTGCGCGCAGCCGGTGATGGAGCGGTTCTCGATTCCGGCGACGGTGCGGGCGTCGTTCGCGGTCTACAACACGAAGGGCGAAATCGACGCGCTGGCGCGGGGCATCCGCAAGGTGCGCGAGGTGTTTGCGTAATGCCGGAGCTGAGGGATCTGTATCAGGAAGTGATTCTGGAGCACAGCAAGGCGCCGCGGAACTACAAGGCGCTGGAGAGCGCGAATCACAAGGCGGAGGGCTACAACCCGCTGTGCGGGGACCGGTTCACCGTGTATCTCGAAATGGACGGAGACAAGATTCGCGAGATTGGGTTCCAGGGCGCGGGATGCGCGATCTCGAAGGCGTCCGCTTCGATGATGACGCAGAGCGTGAAGGGCAAGACGAAGGCCGAGGCGGAGAAGATCTTTCACCGGTTTCACGACCTGGTCACCGGGACACGGTCACGGGGATGAGGCGGAGCTGGGCAAGCTGGCGGTGTTCTCCGGCGTCTCGGAATTTCCCATGCGCGTGAAGTGCGCGACGCTGGCATGGCACACGCTGGAGGCGGCGCTGGAAGGCAAGCAGGAGAAGATTTCCACGGAGTGAAGCTACCGGCTACCGGGGGCTGAGCAAATACCAATGATCATCACCAACCAAACCGTTGCCCTGAAGCGGGACTGCGAAGCGATTGCGGTTCCGGCAGGGACGAAGCAGGTGCTGCCCGCGGGAACATGCGTGCGGATTACGCAGGCGGCGGGTTCGAGCTACACGGTTGCTGTGGAAGGGGCGCTGTTTCGTATCGATGAGGCGGATGCCGATGCGCTGGGCCTGAGCGGACCGGCGACCGAAGCGCACACACCGCCCACGTTCAACGAGCGGATGGTGTGGGATCAGTTGAAGACGATTTACGATCCGGAAATTCCGGTGAACATCGTCGATCTGGGACTGATCTACGGGTGCGAGATTGCGGATCATCCGGAAGGCGGCAAGAAGATCGACGTGCAGATGTCGCTGACGGCGCCGGGGTGCGGCATGTCGGACGTGCTGAAGTCCGATGTGGAGAAAAAGCTGGCGCGCCTGCCTGAAGTGAAGGGAGTAAAGGTGCAGGTGGTGTTCGATCCGCCGTGGAATCCCGGACGAATGTCGGAGGCGGCAAAACTGCAGCTGGGGTTCGATCTCGACTACGGGACGAACAGCAATTCCCTCGGGCCGTTTCCGATTCTGCGGTAAGTGCGCAGGGCTCATTTCGCCCGGGCCGGTTCCGGCTCAGGGTTCAATCGACTCAACGTAGAACATCTCATTCGTGGTGCGGAAGCCCGCGGCCTCATAGAGGCGGCGTCCTTCCTCGGTCGAGTGGAGAGCCACGACGCGGATGCCGCGGCGGCGCGCCTCCGCGAGGGCAAGCTCGATGAGGTTCGTCGCGAGGTGGCGGCGGCGATATTCGGGCTCCACATAGACGTTGAGCAGATAACCGCGCTTGCTGGACTGCGGGTCCAGCGGATGAGGCGGCCAGTCGAGCAGGAGCAGGCCCGCGCCGGCGACGACTTTGCCGTCGTCTTCGCTGAGCCAGCCGAGATAATGGCCATCGGTGATCGCCTGCGCGACCCATGGCTCATGCGCCTGGGCCATCAACTCGAGGCGCTGATCGTCGCGGCGCCCGGCATCGACGAACATGCGGCGGCGATGGCGGGTGATGAGTGGAGCGTCCGCAGCCGTGGCTGGTCTCGTCTTCAGCATGTTGAGCAGTATAGAGCTTAGGATGAGGACGTGACACGGCCGCCGAAGATCGATCGAACAGGTTTGCACGCGGGGATGCGCGTGGCGGTCGCCGTGTCGGGAGGCGCGGATTCGTTGGGTCTGCTGCGGACCCTCCACGCAGAAGCAGCCGAGATCGGCCTGGTGCTGGCGGTGGCCCATGTGCACCACGGGATTCGAGGCGCGGAGGCCGATGAGGACGAGCGCTTCGTCGTCGAGCTGGCGAAGGAACTGGGAGTCCAGGCGTGGGTGCATCGCGTCGAGACGCCGGCAGTCGCGCGGGAGAAGAAGCAGACGCTGGAGGAGGCTGCACGGGAGCTGCGATACGCGTGGTTCCGCGAGTTGCTGGCGCAGGGCAAGGCCGACGCGGTGGCGACGGCGCACACGCTCGACGATCAGGCGGAGACGGTGCTGCATCGCCTGCTGCGCGGCGCATGGACGGAGGGCTTGGGTGGGATTCATCCGGTGGTGGAGTGCGCGCAGGGTGTGATTCTGCGGCCGTTTCTCGATACCCGGCGAGAGGAGATTCGCGCGTGGTTGCGGGAACTGGGGCAGTCCTGGCGTGAGGATGCGACCAATGAAGACACGGCACACACGCGGAATCGCATTCGGCATGAACTAATGCCGCAGCTCGCGGAATACAATCCGCAGATCGCAGAACAGCTGGCGCACCTGGCGACGATTGCGCGCGATGAAGAGAGCTGGTGGGATGCCGAGCTGGCGCGCATCCTGCCGGGGTTGGTGTTGCCTGGAAAGCCGGTGCGCGGCGGGGGACGAGCCGTATCGACACATCCTGAAGAGGGCAGTGCAGGGATCGAACTGGAGCGGCTGCGGGCGCTTGCTCCAGCGGTGCGGCGACGGGTGCTGCGCGCGGCTGCGAAGCGGCTGGGGTGCGCGTTGAATTTCCAGCAGACGCGAGCGAATGATGGCGATGTGCGAGGCCGGATGGCAGCCAAAAAACAGGAGCTGGCGGCCGGAGTGTGGGCGGAGAGGTCGGCGCGGGAACTGCGGCTGGTGCGCAAGGACGCGAGCCGCGAAGAGGCTATTGCGGCGGAGCCCGTAGAGGTTGCGATCCCGGGCGAGGTGTCTGGGTTCGGGGTGCGTTTGCGGGTGGTGCTGAGACCGACGAGCGAAGCCGTCCCGGGGATGGCGGTGTTGCGAGCGCCGAAGGCTGGGGATCGCGTGAAGATTCGCTACTCGCGCGGAGCGAAGCCGCTCAAGGAGATTTTTGAACGGATGCAGGTGGAGCCGGAAGCGCGAAAGACCTGGCCGGTGCTGGAGTGGCAAGGGCGGATTGTGTGGATGAAGGGGGTCGAGGTCGAGCCGGAGCGAGAGGTGCCGTTTGCGGTGGAGATGGCAGGCGCTGCGGTAGAACTCAGCGCGGGCCGTTGGCAGGCCACTCGTAGATCACCACGCCGAGATCGTTGAGCATCTGCATGGTCGCTTCGAGGTTGCGCCGCGTCTGGGCGCGGTCGGTCTTCTGCTCCAGCGGATCTTCTTCCACGGCGATGACGCGGCCGTAGGGCCAGACGCTCGCCGGTGTTGCGGCAAGGGCCTCGGGCAGATCGGAAAGACGGAGATCGAGTTCACGGCGGCGCGCAGCGACGGGGCGCAGGATTTCACTCCCCGGGCTGCCGGCGGGGCCGTTGTCGGCCATGAGGATGGTGAGGTTCACGGTGGATTTGCTGACGATGACGAAGGGATTGGTCCAGCTCTGGCGCGTATGAATCGCCATGTAGAGGTTCTTGGAGGGCGGCGGAACGGTTTCGAGCTCCTGACGATCCTGATCGAGGGCCGCAGCAACGGCGCGGGCCTGCTGCAGCGCATGCTCACGGGCGGCGGCGGCCGCTTCGATGCTCGAGGCTGGATGACGAGCCGAACGCGAGCAGGAAACGAGCGTGGAAGCCAACAGCAATAAGATCGCGGATGCGGTGAGGGATTTCATCATGCCGGGAGGAGGAGGGTGGGAGCCACTGTAAGTCAGAATATCAAGCGACAGAACCCGAACAGGATGCGGGCCTGGGTTGTACGTGAATCGACAGTAACGTTGTATGCGCGGCCCTGGATTCGGTAGGACGCTGGCGCGGCACAGCGAGCTGTCCTCGGCGCCTGCAACCTGCACCCTGCAACCTGTACCCTGTATCCGTGAAGACCAGCCTGTTCGATCTGTTTAAGGTGGGCATTGGGCCGTCGAGTTCGCACACGATGGGGCCGATGCGGGCGGCGCGGCGCTTCGTCCTGGAACTGGAGCAGGAGGGCGTGCTGGGGCGCGTGGCCGAGGTTCGGGCAGAGCTGTATGGATCGCTGGCGCTCACCGGGCGCGGGCACGGGACCGATCGGGCGGTGCTGCTGGGGTTGAGCGGAGAGGAAGCTGCGACGATCGATCCGGCGACCATTGAGCCGAAGCTGGCGGAGATTCGAAGCTCTGGGCGGCTGATGCTGCTCGGGACGATGGCAATTCCGTTTCGCGAGGCGGATCACCTGATCTTCCATCGACAATCAGATGATTCCTCCGGGGGCGGTGACGCAGCATCCGAACGGGGTGCGATTCACCGCGTTCGATGCTGCGGGAAATGTCCTGCTGACGCGAACGTATTTTTCGATTGGCGGCGGATTCATTGTCGCGGATGGCGAAGACCAGACCCCCAGGGCGGCGGCAGACGCGGCGTTGCCGTATCCATTTACGAGCGCGGCGGAATTGCTGCAGATGGCCGCCGACCAGCGGCTCGCGGTTTGGGAGCTGATGCTCGAGAACGAAAGCGCACTGCGCAGCCGCGACGAGGTGCGTGCGGGGATTCTGCACATCTGGGACGTGATGCAGGGGTGCATCGAGCGCGGGATGACGACGGAGGGGATTCTCCCCGGTGGGTTGAGCGTGCGGCGGCGCGCGGCCCGGCTGACGGCGCGCCTGCGCGAAAAGGGATCGTGCGATCCGCTGGCGCCGCTGGATTGGGTGACGGTGTACGCGATGGCAGTGAATGAGGAGAACGCTGCGGGCGGGCGCGTGGTGACGGCGCCGACGAATGGAGCGGCGGGGGTGATTCCGGCGGTCGCGCGCTACTATCGCGATTTCATTCCCGGCGCGGATGAGGAGGGCATCCTGCGGTATTTTCTGACGTCGGCGGCGGTGGGGGTTCTCTACAAGGAGAACGCGTCGATCAGCGGCGCGGAGGTCGGGTGCCAGGGCGAGGTGGGCGTGGCGTGCTCGATGGCGGCGGGCGGACTGGCGGCGGCGCTGGGCGGCACGAATGAACAGGTGGAGCACGCGGCGGAGATCGGGATGGAGCACAACCTGGGGATGACCTGCGACCCGATTGGCGGGCTGGTGCAGATTCCGTGCATCGAGCGCAACGCGATGGGCGCGGTGAAGGCGGTGCAGGCCTGCCGGATGGCGATGAACGAGACGGAGGGGCACAAGGTGTCGCTGGATCAGGTCATCAAGACGATGTACCTAGACCGGGCTCGATATGCAGTCGCGTTACAAGGAGACGAGCCTGGCGGGGCTGGCCTCTGAATGTGATTGAGTGCTAGAAACGAGGGATTAGGGATTAGAGTTTAGCGATTAGAAAATCTGGCCATAGCAGACCAGGCAGTCGTGGTGCATGGTCACCACGCCGTTGGACTGGGTCTCGACGAAGATAGCCGGAAGATGGCCGCCCGCATCGCTTCGAAATGTGGCTGGCCGCGTTGAGGCATGTAGGACGAAGACAGTACGCGGCCTTCGAGGGCTTCGAGAGAGAGCGACTGCGCGTTGGGGATTGAAACGCAGCTCATCGGAGAGGGGGCGAAAAACTGAGCGAGGCGCTTGCGGCCGACATGCTGCTGTTTGACTGCGCCGTAGTCGATGCCGAACTCGAGCAGGAATTGCTCGTAGGCGTCGTGGAAGGCGTCGCCGCCGAGACGGCGGTTGTTGTAGATGACGGCACACCAACCCCCAGGCTTCAGGATGCGGGCGAATTCGGCGCGGGTCTTGTCGAGATCGAACCAGTGCATGGCCTGAGCGACCGTGATGAGGTCGATGGAGTGGTCGGGTAGGCCGGTGGCCTCGGCGGTTCCGGCGATGACGTTGAGTTTTGGATATTGGGGCTGGAGGGCGGCGCAGGCGGCGCGCATTTCTTGCGTTCGGCTCGACGGCGGTGACAGGGAATCCGGCGGCGAGGAAGATTTCGGTGAGGAGTCCGGTGCCGGCGGCGATGTCGGCGATGGCGGAGTCCGGGCTCGAGTGAGCATTCGCGGCGCAGCAGATCGACGACTTCCGCAGGGTAAGTCGGACGAAAGCGCCGATAGCTTTCGACTCGACCGGTGAAGCGCTCTGTAGGATGGGGCAGCATGGAGAAACAAACTGGAGCGCTGGAAGATGTGTGCCGCGAAGCGGCGTCCGCCTGGACGGCCAGTCCCGGCCAGCTACCCGCTCGATGCACATCGCGACGGAGTTGCCGCCGCCGAGGCAGAGGGCGGCGAGTCCGCGACGAGCGTTGCGGCGCGCCAGCTCATACATCAGGGTGACGAGGACGCGCGCGCCGCTGGCGCCGATGGGATGGCCGATGGCGACCGATCCACCGTTGACGTTGACCTTTTCCGGCGGAAGGCCCAGCTCGCGCATGATGGCGAGCGCCTGAACGGCGAAAGCCTCGTTAAATTCGAAGAGATCGATAGAGTCGAAGCGTCCAGCCGGCGCGTTCGACGGCCTTGCGCGCGCCGTCGACCGGAGCCATCATCACCCATTTGGGATCGATGCCGCTGGTGGCATGCGAGACGATGCGCGCCATCGGCGTCAGGCCAAGCTCGCGGGCCCTGTCGCGGACATGATGACGACCGCAGCGGCCGCGTCGTTCACGCCAGGCGCATTGCCTGCGGTGACGGTGCCGTCTTTCTTAAACGCGGGCTTGAGGGCGCGAAGGGCTTCGATGCTGGCATCTTCGCGGACCGACTCGTCGCGCTCGAAGAGGGTGGGCGGCTGGCCCTTTTTCTTCGCGGGGATTTCGACGGGAACGACTTCAGGCGGCGAAGCGGCCTTCGCGCCAGGCGGCCGCGGCCTTCTTGTGCGACAGCAGCGCGAAGCAGTCCTGGTCTTCGCGCGAGATGCCGTACTTCTCCGCGACAAGCTCGGCGGTCTGGCCCATGTGGAAGTCGTTGTAGACGTCCCACAGGCCGTCGTTGACCATCGAGTCGACGGCGGTCGGCGTTGCCCATGCGAAAGCCGCTGCGCGCCTGAGGGAGCAGATAGGGCGCGTTCGTCATCGACTCCATGCCGCCCGCGACGACGATTCCGGAGTTGCCGGTCTGGATGGACTGCGCGCCGAGCGCGACGGCGCGAAGGCCGGAGCCGCAGACCATGTTCACGGTGACGGCGCTGACCTCGGGCGGCAGCCCGCCGAAGAGAGCGGCCTGGCGCGCGGGATTCTGGCCGAGCCCGGCGGAGACGACGTTGCCCATGATGCACTCGTCGATCTGCTCGGGCTGAAGGCTCGCGCGCTTCACGGCTTCGCGGACCGCGACCGCGCCGAGGCGTGTGGCGGTGAACGTCGGAGAGCGAGCCCTGAAATTTTCCGACCGGAGTGCGGACACCGGAGACGATAACGATCTGATCCATGATTTTTCCCTTTACTGATTCGATGCGCGAAACCGGCCAGTAGAATCCAGAGGAAGATACCAGAGAGGGAGGGTGGGATGCACGAGCCAGCCGCCGGAGACGAGCAGCCGGATCCGCAACAGCCGGCGCACGACGGCGGTCGCGCCGTGGTGGCATACGGCGGCGATTGTGCTGCTGCTGGCGGGCACGTCGCTGCTGGGCGCGCGGGCGGCGCATCGCGAGGTGGTGGCCAAGCACCACGTGGCCCGCTACGTTTTCGGGATCTGCGCGGAGTGGGTGCTTCTGCTGCTGGTGTGGTGGGGGCTGCGGATGAAGCGCGTTCGCTTTGGCGGAGCTGCTGGGATTCCGACGCGGGTTGCAGGCGCTGAGGGAGGATGTGGGCGCGGCGGCGGTGTTCTGGATCGCGGCGGCGATCCTTCTGGTCGCGATTGGACTGGCGCTGAAGGCGGCGGGATTGTCGGCTCCGCAGAAGACGCTGATGGCAATTGCGCCGAACACGCGGCTGGAGGTGTTGCTTTGGATGGTGCTCAGCATGTTCGGCGGGATTCTGCGAGGAATTCGTCTTTCGCGGATATTTGCTGCGGCAATTCTCGTCGGTGGGCGGGGGTTTGTGGCTCGGCGTGCTGTGCTCCTCGCTGCTGTTCGGGATCAGTCACGGATACGAAGGCGCAGCGGGAATGATCGCGATCACCGCGTATGGCGCGATGTTTTGCATGCTCGTGCTCGTGCGCGAAGAGTCTTCGCCCGGGCATGATCGCGCATGCGTGGCACGACATTTTCAGTGGAGTGATGCTCGCTCTGCTGCGGCATTTTCATCCGCTGTGAGATTCGTTCTGCGCGCCGCGTGCGAGGCGAGCGACGCGGAGAGAAAAAAGTTGTAGACAAAATCTGAATTTTTTCCTTGACACTGTATGCGCGGAACTCTATACATTCGTTAACTGCAGCATTTTATGTTGCAGACTTCGATGTAGACATCGAAAAGGGAGAATAGACAACATGGCAGCAAAAAAGGCAGCTAAGAAGAGCGCGAAAAAGGCAGCCAAGAAGTCCTCGAAGAAAAAGTAAGAGGACTTCGGCAACACACCGGGGGGACGCGATGAGCGTCCCCCCGATGTTTTTTGGGCGACTTTTCCGCGCGATGAGAAAGAGCGAAGCGATGCGAGCTGACGGTTCAAATCGGGATGGCGCTGGCTGTAGGCTGGAGTTGTGACGCGACGCCGATGGATTGCCGATACGTGGGATGAAGCGACCGCCTCGATCGCGGGAGATCAGGCGGCGCATCTGATCCGCGTGCTCCGCGCGCAGCCGGGCATGGAGTTCGACGTGGTGGCGGGCGGGCACGTGTGGCATGGCGTGCTGGCCGGCATTGCGGGCGATACGGTTCGATTCAATCTGGTTGCCGAGGTGGAGGCGGATCCCGCGCTGCCGGTGACGCTGCTGCTCGCGGTGTTCAAGTTCGATCGGATGGAATGGGCGATCGAGAAGGCGACGGAGCTGGGCGCGGAATGCATCGTGCCGATGATTGCGCGACGGAGCGAGAAGCATCTGGCGCAGGCGGCGGCGTCCAGCGTGCCGAGCGCTGGCGGCGCGTGGCGCTGGAGGCATCGAAGCAGGCGCGGCGGTCGGATGTGTTGCGTATCGAAGAGCCGTTGCCGCTGAAGGAGGCGGTCACGGCGCGATCGCGGAGGCGGTGCGGCTGGTGCTGGCGGAGCAGGAGCGGTCGACGACGCTGCATCATGCGCTGCAGTGAGGCGCTGGAGGCGGCTGGCGATGAGACGCCGGCGATCCGGATGGCAGTGGGTCCGGAAGGCGGATGGACGGCCGAAGAGGAAGCGCTGTTCGACGCGGAGAACTGGAAGCCGGTGAGCTCTGGGGCCGCGCATCCTGCGTGCGGAGACGGCGGCGATCACGGCGATGGCGGTGGCGGCGGCGCTGCTGGAATAGGACCAGAGTTTAGGGATTAGAGTTTAGAGTTTGGAGACCAGATCCTCGCGCTGGTCCCGGATTGGAGCCTGAAAATCACGGGTTCGGCGAGCATGCCCGAAACCCCGAAGCTCAGTTTTTCAAACTCTAAACTCTAATCCCTAAACTCTGCTTTTCTCACGAGAACATCTCTTTCACCTTTTCGAGGAGGCCGCGCGCGGTAGGAGTATTTTCTACGGTGATCGTCTCGCCGAGCTGGCGCAGCGTTCCTTCTGCGCTTTGGTGAGTTTGGTGGGCGTGCGGACGACGATCTGCGCAATCAGGTCGCCGCGGCCGTACTCGTTCAGGTGCGGGACGCCCTTGCCGCGGATGCGGAATTCCTGACCACTCTGCGCGCCCTCGGGAATCTTGAGCTTCGCGGCGCCATCGAGAGTGGCCAGGTTGATCTCGGCGCCCAGCGCCGCCTGGGGGAAGGAAATGGGGATGAGGCAGTGAAGATCGTTACCGTCGCGATCGAAAAATTTGTGCTGACGGACGCGGAGAACGATGTAAAGATCGCCGCCAGGTCCGCCGAAGCGGCCGGTATCGCCTTCCCCCTGATAGCGGATGCGAGTGCCGTCTTCGACGCCGGCGGGAATGCTGACGGCGATTTCGTGCTGGCGCTCGACGCGCCCTTCGCCGCGGCACGTCGTGCAGGGATCGCTGATCGACGGTGCCGGAGCCGCCGCAGGCGCTGCAGGTGCGCGCGATGGAGAAGAATCCCTGCTGGTAGCGAACCTGGCCGCGTCCCTGGCAGTGCGGGCAGGTGGTGGGTCCGCGTCCGCTGGCGGTACCGGTGCCGCGGCAGTCCTTGCATGCCTCCATGCGCTGGATCGTGACCTTTGTTTCCTTACCGAAGACGGCCTCTTCGAATTCGATGGTGAGGTCGTAGCGAATGTCGCGGCCCTTTTGCACGCGCGAATGGCCGCGGCGTTGCCGCCGCCGATGTTGAACATTTCGCCGAAGAGATCGCCGAAGATGTCGCCGATGTCCTGGGCGCCGAAGGGATTGCCGTCGAATCCGCTCGGCGCCGAGACCGGCGTGGCCGAAGCGATCGTAGGCGGCGCGCTTCTGCGGATCGCTGAGCACCTGATAGGCCTCGCTGCATTCCTTGAATCGCTCCTCGGATTCCTTGTTGCCGGGATTGCGGTCGGGATGATGCTGGAGGGCCAGCTTGCGGTAAGCCGCTTTCAGCTCCTGGTCGGAGGCCGTGCGGGAAACCCCGAGGACTTCGTAGTAGTCGGCTTTGATCACGTTTTCGGTTCTGCTCATGCTTCCTTCTGCTGCGGATTGCTGGCGACCCGAACCAGAGCCGGGCGGAGGAGGCGATCGCGGATGCGATAGCCGCGGCGCACCTCCTCGAATACCTGATGATCGGGCAGATCGTTGCGCTCCACCATTTCGAGAGCTTCGTGGACGCGGGGATCGAAGACGGCGCCGACAGTCTCGACGGGCTGAATATTCAGCGAGCGCAGCGCTTCTTCCATCTGCTTGACGATCAGTTCCACGCCGGTGCGAAGCTGTTCGGCCGACCCGGTGGATTTAAGGGCGAGCTGAAAGTTATCCATCACCGGGAGAAACTGCTCGATGGCATTGGAGACGGCGTAGTCACGAAATTCGGCACGTTCCTTTGCCTCGCGCTTGCGGGAGTTATCGAATTCAGCCTGGAGGCGCGCCAGGCGGTCGAAGAGCAGATCGCGCTCGGCCTTCAGGCGATCGTACTCCTCCTGGGAAACGTGCGCGGTTTCGACGGGCACCAGACGGTTCCTTCGCCTCGATCGTTGTCGGCGACTCCGGCGACAGAACCCTGTTCATTGGTGGGATTGCCGGCTGGAGCCGCATCCATTCGGTGATCGGCAGCGTTTTTCTTTTCAACCATAATTCGTCGCATAATTCTGACTCGATTCCGGTATCGCAGGCGGCGATTGTGAGGCGCCGGTCCGTTGTAAATCAGGGCACGCAGCTGCGTGCTTAATGGGGCGGCTGGAAAATCCGGCCGGAAAGCTGTGCGATGTACGACACCGCGTTGATGGTGTCCTGGTAATGAATGCGGGTGGGGCCGATAACGGCGACGGTGCCGATGTTTTCCGCGCCCAGACGCGCCGTAGTGCCGATCAGGACAAAGTCGCGCAGCTCGGGAATTGCGTCTTCGAGGCCCACCACCACGCGCACCGTCCGCTGGCGGGCGTCGACATAGGCGTTCAGCAATTCGATGAGCCGCTCCTTGGCTTCGAGCGCGTGCAGCATGGTCCGCAGCCGCTCGCGATCGGTTTCTCCGGCGAGCAAATTGGCGACGCCTTCGATAAAGATCGTCGGAGCGGCGCTGCTCTCCGCCGCCAGAGCCCCTTTGCGATACAGCTCTTCGAGCGAATGCATCAGGCGGTCGTACTCGCTGCGTTCGGCTTCGAGACGGCGGGCCATCTCCGCGCGAATGCGCTCGATCGACCAGCCATGGAAATTCTCGTTGAGGTAGCGGGCCGCCGTTTCCAGTTCGCGTCGCGTCGAGGTCGTGATCGAGCAGCAGCACCCGATCGAGAACGCTGCCCGACTTGGTGATCACGCACGCCGAGCACGCGACCGGCGGCGAGGCGCGAGAAGTGGATGTGCTCCAGGGTATGGAGTTCCTGGGTCGAAGCCAGGGCCACGCCGAGACCGCTCGAGATCAGCGCCAGCACGTGCGAGGTGCGCTCCAGATACTGCTCGCTGGTGCCGATACCGGCGAAGCTCTCCTCGATCTGCTCCATGCGCTCCGGAGTCGAGGATCGTGACCTGCGGCCCGCCAGGTGCTCGACGTAGAAGCGGAAAGCCTGAGCGGTAGGGATGCGGCCGGCGGAGGTGTGGGGCTGATCGAGCAGACCGGCTTCGCCGAGCGACGCCATCACGTTGCGGATCGTCGCCGAGCTCATGCCGTCCTTGTTGCCGAAATGGCGAGCGACCGCCTGCGACGCCACCGGCTCCCCGGTGGCGATGTAGGTCTCGACGATCGCCGTCAAAACGGTGCGTTCGCGAGGACTTAGCCGCAGCTCAGAAGCCATACAAGATGCCCCGAAATCACCCGGAAAAAGGGTGAACTTCTCCTGTTTAGATTGTAGGTTTCGCAAAAAGGCGGGTCAAGAAACGGAAATACCTGGAACAGCGATAGATACGGGCGCTTGCAATAGGCGGCGTCTGGCCAGCGGTCAACGGACCTTAGTACTCGCCGGTGACGACGTTTTCCAGCGGCTCGCCCCGAAGATAGCGGGCGACTTGAGATCCGGCGAACTGCATGGCCCGGACCATGAACATCGGCGTGGATGCGGCGACGTGGGGCGTGATGAGCAGGTTGGGTGCGGTCCAGAGCGGATGTCCATCGGGCAGCGGCTCAGGATCAGTGACATCGATAGCGGCGCAGATGCGGCCCGCATTCAGTTCGGCGAGCAACGCGTCCGTGTTGACGACGGGCCCGCGCGCGGCATTGACGAGCAAGGCTCCTTGCTTCATCAGGGCGAGTTCGCTGGCTCCGATCATGCCCGTGGTCTCGCTGGTGAAGGGCACGATCAGGATCGACAACATCGGCGGCGGACAGGAGTTCGGCCAGTTTATCGACCCCGTGGACGCCCTCGCGAGCAGTGCGGGCGACCCGAACGAAGCGACGCCGAAGGGCTCAAGGCGCTGCTCAATCGCCTGGCCGATGGCTCCGTAGCCGACGATGAGCACCTGCCGGCCATGAAGCTCGTCACACAGAACAGGCGGGTAAAGGCGCTTCTTATCGGGATGAAGCGTGTGGTACAGGTCCTCAGCTTCTTTGCGACGAGACCAGATCCCGGCCTGTTGGAGCTTGCCGAAGAGCGGGAAATATTTTGTGGAGGCAAGCACCGCGGCGACCGTCCACTCGGCCGTGGGGATAGTGTGAGCGCCGCGCGCATCGCAGAGGATGACGCCAGGCGGCTTGATCTTCAGCAGCTGATCGACTCCGGCGAGAGCCGACTGAATCACCTTGAGTCCGCGAAGAAATGGCAATTGCCGCTCGGCTTGGCCCTGCCACGGAGGAGCGATCCAGAACTCCACCTCGACGGGTTGGGTGGGCTGGAGGGGCAGCAACTCCAGCGAAATGCCATTGGGCAACAGCCGGTGCAGTTCCGGATCGACAGATTCAGGCACGCCAACTTTGAGCATGGAACAAGGCTCCGTTTAAGGGACTACTTCGACGCCGGCGCGCAGCTAGCCCAGAACTTTGCGGAGCGCTTCCAGCCCCGCGGGGATCGCGTCGAGCGGCACTGCGTAGCTGAAACGAACGTGGCCTTCGCCTTGCGCGCCGAAGACAACGCCGGGAATGGTCGCGACGTGAGCTTTCTCCAGAAGCTGCGCCGCGACACGACGGCTGTCCTTATCGATCTTTCGGACTGAAGGAAAGGCATAGAAGGCGCCGGCGGGGACATCGCACTCGAGCCCCAGCTCGCACAGGCCGTTCACCAGCAGATCGCGGCGTTGCCGGTACTCTTCGCGCCGGGCTGCGATCGCGTCCCCATGGATGGCCATGGCTTCCAGCACCGCCCATTGCGTAGGCGTGGAAACCCCGTTGGTGGAGTAGAGCACCAGCTTGCGCAGGCCAGTCATAAAGGGCTCCTTGGCCACTGCGTAACCCACGCGCCACCCCGTCATGCCATATGTTTTCGAGAACGTGTAAGTCAGTAATGGTTCGGTCCGCCATACCGGCAAGGGAGGCGATGGACACATGCTCGCCTTCATAGACAAGGTCCTCGTAGGCCTCATCGGCGATAACGACGAGATTGTGCTTTTTTGCGAATGCGGCGACTTCTTCCGCTTCGGCGCGCGAGAAGACGACACCGGAAGGATTCTGCGGCGTGTTGAAGTAGATGGCGCGCGTGGCGGGCGTGGAGTAGTGCTCCAGCGTCGCGGTGAGGCCGTTGCGCCTCGCTGTGGCGGTCGGGACCATCACCGGTCGCGCCTGGGCCAGCGTGACCATGTCGCGGATGGGAGTCCAGAAGGGGGCGAAAACGAGTACGTCGTCGCCGGGATCGAGCACGGCCTGGAAGGCAACGTAGAGGGCATGCGCTCCGCCGCACGGTCACGATGACGTCGTCGACGGTGGCATCGATGTGGTTTTTCGTGTGCAGCTTTTTTGCGATGGCGGTGCGCAATGGTTCGATGCCGGAGGAGGGCGCATATCGCGTCTTGTTCTCAACCAGGGCCTTCAGGTTGGCGTACTTGATCGCGTCGGGCGTTTCGAAGAAGGGCTCGCCGCCGTGGAAGGCGTGGACGGGCTTGCCCGCGGCCCGGAGTTCGAGGACCTTATTGCGAATCTGCACGATGTCGGAGAAGCCGACCTCGTCGAGACGTTTTGCGAGACGGATTGGCTTGTTCTCTGGTCGTCATTTGAACTCACCCGCCGAACCGGACGTTTCAGCTTAGAGCATTTTGATCGAGCTGGAGGGCGAAAATTGCGCGCGACGCCGCTATTCGATCTCAGGTCACCAGAAGGCCGGAGTAGACAGCCATGCCAGCGACGGCGTCCACGCCCAGGGCATCCAGGGCATCGATTTCGGACTGGGCGCGAATGCCGCCGGCGACGATCAGCTGGCGGGAGGTGAGCGGGCGCAGAGCGCCGGGCGATTTCGATGGGGAAACCGCGCATCGTGCCTTCGGTATCGACGTGAGTGTAGAGGAAGGCGCCGCACCACGGATTCGAGTGGCGGCGATGGCCTGTGCAGGCGTCAGGTCGACGTTGTCCCTCCAGCCGCGGACGGCGATTTTTCCGGCTTTTGTATCGATGGCTGCGACAAATTGCGCTGAGCCGATTCTGCGATGAGACTGCGGCGGCGACTCTGCGTCGATGCCGTCCTCGCGGAAGAGGGCCGAACCGAAGATGACCCGGCGGGCGCCGGCGTCGAGGAGCGCCTGGGCCTGTTCGGCGCGTGCGAATGCCGCCGCCCACCTGGACGGGCAGGCGTTTCGCGATTTGCTCGATGAGAGCGCGGTTGTCGCCGGTGCGCTTCGCGGCGTCGAGGTCGATGAGCTGGACGAGGGAGTATCGGCAGAATCGCTCGATCCAGTATTCGAAGTCGTCGAAGGCGAGGCGGAGTTCTTCGCCGCGTTCGAGCTGCACGATGCGGCCGCCCATGAGATCGATGGAGGGAATCAGCATGGCAGCCTCACGGGAATGCCGTCGCGGCTGCAGCTCTTCTTTGAGAGTGCGGACGTCGGCAATGCCGAAGTGAAAGATGCTGGCGGCGAGGGCAGCGTCGGCCTTGCCTTCGCGAAAGACCTGGGTGAAGTGCTGCGCGTTGCCGGCGCCGCCCGAGGCGATGACCGGGATCTGCACGGCTTCGCTGACGGCGGCGGTGAGTTCGCAGTCGAAGCCGGCGCGCGTGCCGTCGGAGTCCATGGAGGTGAGCAGGATTTCGCCGGCGCCGCGGGATTCGGCCTCGCGGGCCCACTCGACGGCGCGGCGGCCTGTGGGCTTGCGGCCGCCGGAGACGAAGACTTCGCGCTTCGGAGATGGGGCGGTCGGGAACGCGCCGAGCGTCGATGGCGACGACCACCGCCTGGGCGCCGAATCTGGCGCCGATCTCGCCGATCAGCTCGGGGCGGGCGAGCGCGGCGGAGTTGATGCTGATCTTGTCCGCGCCGGCATCGAAGATCGCGGCGGCTTCGTCGGCGGTGCGGATGCCTCCGCCGACGGTGAAGGGAACGAAGAGCTGCTGGGCGGCGCGGCGGACGGCGTCGAGGAGGGTGCCGCGGCCTTCGTGGGTCGCGGTGATGTCGAGGAAGCACGATTTCGTCGGCTCCCGCTGCGGCGTGGCGAGCGGCCAGTTCAGCGGGATCGCCGGCGTCAACGATGTCGACGAACTGGACGCCTTTGACGACCCGGCCGTTGCGGACATCGAGGCAGGCGATGATGCGTTTGGTCAGCACGGCCGCCACTCCAGGAAATTGCGCAGAACGCGCAGGCCGGTGTCGCCGGATTTTTCCGGGTGGAACTGGACGCCCATGACGTTGCCGCGTTCGACGGCGGCGGTGAATGGTTCGCCATATTCTGTCACCGCCACAGTGACATTTGTGACGGGGGCGCGGTAGGAGTGGGTGAAATAGGCGTAGCTGTTGTTCCTTATTCCAGCCAGGAGGCGAGATTCGGCACGGATGGAGAGGGAATTCCAGCCTACGTGGGGGACTTTTTTGCCTGGTGAGAAGCGATCGCAGATTTCGGGGAAGGCAGCGAGGCCGGCGATGTTAGGAGCCTCGGTGCTGCCTGCGAAAAGCCATTGCAAGCCGACGCAGATACCGAGGAAGGGCACACCGGCGGCGATGCGGTCCTGGATCGCGGACTTCAGCCCGCGTTCGTCGAGGAATTTCGTCGCGGCGAAATGACCGACGCCGGGAAGGATGATGCGGTCGGCGCGAAGAACGACAGCTGGATCGTCGGTCAGCTCCGGGTCGGCACCGGCGGCGCGCAGAGCCTTCAACACCGAAGTGAGATTGCCGGCTTTGTAGTCGACGACGGCGATCACAGCAGGCCCTTGGTGCTCGGGAGCTGGGATTTGAGTTGCGGATCGCGCGAGCAGGCGAAGCGCAGGGCGCGGGCGAAGGCTTTGAAGAGCGCTTCGATCTTGTGGTGGTTCGAGCGGCCGTACATGGTTTTGACGTGGACGTTGGCGCGGGCGCCGCGCGCGAAGCCTTCGAAGAAGTCCTCGACGAGTTCGGATTGCAGATCGCCGACCAGTCGCGTGCGGACTTTTGTGTCGACGATGATGGGCGGTGCGGCCGCTGAGGTCGACGGCGGCGAGGCCGAGGGTCTCGTCCATGGTCATGAGGAAATAGCCGGCGCGCAGGATGCCGCGCTTGTCGCCGAGCGCCTTGTCGAAGGCTTCGCCGAGCGCGATGCCGACGTCTTCGACGGTGTGATGCTGATCGACGTCGAGGTCGCCTTTGCAGTGGAGCGTCGAGGTCGAAGGCGCCGTGGCGCGTGAAGAGCTCGAGCATGTGATCGAAAAAGCGGATGCCGGTGGAGATGTTGTAGCGGCCCTGGCCTTCGATGGTGAGGCGGAGATGGATTTCGGTTTCCGCGGTCTTGCGGTCGATCGCTGCGGCTGCGCTTTTTCATCGGGCACTCCGGACATCTTCCAGACCAGTGGATTTCAGCCAGTGACTGTTCGAGGGCGGCGATTCCCTGCTGCGTTTGCTCCCGTGTGCCGAGGGTGATACGGACGCAGCCGTCGCAGCCGAAATCGGCGGAGCGATCGCGGACGAGAACGCCCTTTGTGCGCATGGCGGTGACGAATTCGCGGTGTTTTGCGCCGATGTTGACAAGGACGAAGTTGGCCTGCGACGGCCAGTAGGGGAGCGCGAGTCGCTGGAGAGCGGATTCGAAGAGGGCGCGCGAGGCGAGGACTTCGCCGACATACCAGCGAAGGTAGTCTTCGTCATCCAGAGCGGCCGTGAGGCAGGCGAGCGCGACGGAGTTGACGCTGTAGGGCGAGATGGCGCGCCGTAGCCACTGCATCTGGTCCTCCGACGCGGCCAAAGCGCCGAGGCGGAGCCCGGCGAGCCCGTAGGCTTTGGAAAATGTGCGAGCGACGATTACATTTGGCGCACGGCCGATAAGATCGAGGAGGGTTTCGCCGTAGAAATGGAAGTAGGCTTCGTCGATGAGGATGGCGGCGTGAGGAGCCGCTTCGATGAGGCGCAGCAGATCGGCGCGTGACGCCGCCTGGCCGGTTGGACTGTTGGGATTGGCGATGGCGATGAGGCGCGTCGCTGGCGTGATGGCCTCGAGCAGGCGACGCAGCGGGAAGCGGAAGCCGTCTTCGGCGGGCACTGTGACGACACGCGCGGGCGTGGCCGAGGCGTAGACCTCGTACATGGTGTAGGTGGGAACGGGAAGCAGGATTTCCGTGCCGGCGTCGAGGTAGGTTTGGCAGAGGACGTGGATGGCTTCGTCGACGCCGTTGGTGAGCAGGACCTGCTGTGGCTGGAGGCCAAGGTGCGCCGCGACGCGGGCTTCGACGGGCTCGCGCTCGGGGTAGCGGGTGAGATCGCCGCGGGAGATGCGGCCGAGGGCTTCGAGGACGCGCGGCGAGCAGGCGAAGGTGTTCTCGTTGAAGTCGAGGCGGAGGCCGCTGCGGTCGCCGAGGGGCGGGTGGTACTCCTTCATGCGACGGACGATCGGGGAGGGCTGCGGACCGCTGGACTTTGATGTCAGTCATGCATGGCCCTTTCCGGCAGGCGCGCCCGGATCGACTTCGGCGTGGGCGCTGAGGCCTTCGGCTTCGGCGAGGCGCAGCGCCGCTGGACCGAGCTGCGCGAACGCCGGCTTCGGAGTATTCCTGGACGGTGATGAGCTTGACGAAGTCGAGGACGCTGAGGCCGCCGCGGGTGCGGGCCAGTCCGCTGGTGGGAAGCGTGTGGTTGGGGCCGGAGACGTAGTCGCCGAGGGGCTGCGCGGACCAGCGGCCGATGAAGACGGAGCCGGCATTGCGGACCCAAGCGAGGTCGGCTGCGCTGATCGACGGTGAGGTGCTCGGGGGCGATGCGATTGGTGAGGTCGTGGGCTTCGTCGAGAGTGCGGGCGACGATGGCGAGGCCGTCGATTTGTAACAGCAGCTGGTGGCTATTGTGTTGCCGCGAGCCGCTTTTGTAACCGCAGCGGTGACGGATTTGGCCAGAATCGGCTGCGGTGGTGATGAAGATGGCAAGCGTGTCGGGGTCGTGTTCGGCCTGGGCGACGAGATCGGCGGCGATCAGCTGCGGGATCGCCGGTCTCGCTGGTGATGACGGCTTCGGTGGGACCGGCCAGCATGTCGATGGAGCAGTCGAAGGCGACGAGTTTCTTGGCGGCGGTGACCCAGGCGTTGCCGGGACCGACGATCTTGTCGACGCGCGGGATGGTCTCGGTGCCGTACGCGAGGGCGGCGATGGCGTGGGCTCCTCCGACGCGATAGAACTCGGTGATCCCCAGCAAATATGCGGCTGCCAGGGTTTCTTTGCGCGGGATGGGGCGAGACGGCGACGATGCGTTCGACGCCCGCCACCTGCGCGGGAATCGACGGTCATGAGCAGCGTGGACGGCAGCGGATAGCGGCCGCTGGGGATGTAGCAGCCGACGGAGGCGAGCGGGACGACGCGCTGGCCAGTCGTCACCCCGGCGGCCGGCTTCAGGTCGAAGTCCTTCGGCCGCTGGCGCGTCGGCGAAGGCGCGGATGTTGCGGGCGGCGGTCTTCAGGGCCTGCGGAGCAGGCGCAGGCGTCGACTCCCAGGCCAGCTGCAGCTCGATTTCGCGGAATACGTAACGGTGTCTGTGGCGGAATGCGGTCGAATTTCGCACGCAGGCGCAGGAGCGCAGGATCGCCGCCGCGGCGGACCGATTCGACGATGCGGCGGGCCTGGGGCAGAACGCGCTCATACGGCGCGGCGCCGCGATCGAGTGAGCGCCGCAATGCGCATCGAGCCTGCGCTGCCGCGCCCTGTTGTGCGAGACTTCATGCTTCACAAAACCACCTTGTTGAGCGGGTATTCGACGATGCCGGTGGCTTTGGCCGCTTTGAGTTTGGGGATCACTTCGCGGACGGTGCTCTCTTCGAGGATGGTGTTGACGGCGACCCATTGGGCATCGCTCAGCTCGGAGATGGTGGGCGAATTGAGGGCGGGAAGGACGCCGAGGACCGCGGCGCAGGTTTGCTTTTTCGACGTTGAGCATGAGGCCGACGCTGGCCCTGGGCGTCGATGGCGCCGCGGAGCATGAGCGCGAGGTTGTCGATCTTCTGCTTCTTCCACGGGTCGGCGCAGGCGGCGCGGTTGGCGATGAGGTGAGTCTCGCTCTCCATCACGGTGTCGATGATGCGGAGGCGATTGGCGCGGAGCGAGCTGCCGGTTTCGGTGACTTCGACGATGGCGTCGGCGAGGGTCGGCGGCTTGACTTCGGTGGCGCCCCAGCTGAATTCGACCTTGACGGGGACGTTCTTGCCGGCGAAGTATTTCTTCGTGACTTCGACCAACTCGGTGGCGATGATTTTGCCGGCGAGGTCTTCGGCACGCTGCCAGGGCGAGCTTTCCGGGACGGCGAGCACCCAGCGGACGCGGCGGCGGCTCTGCTTGGCATAGACGAGGCTGGTGATGGATTCGACGTCGAGGCCGCTTTCGACAACCCAGTCGATGCCAGTGAGGCCGGCGTCGAGGACGCCGTGGTCGACGTAGCGGGCCATCTCCTGGGCGCGGATGAGCATGCATTCGATGTCGGCGTCGTCGATGGAAGGGAAGTAGGAGCGGCCGTCGGCGTAGATGTTCCAGCCGGCGCGTTTGAAGAGGGCGATGGTGGCGTCCTGCAGACTGCCTTTGGGGATGCCGAGGCGGAGTTTGCTGGCTCATGCGTTCACCTCGGAGCCGACGGAGAGCGGGCGCGTGAAGCAGCTGACGGTGCCTTCGTGGCAGACGAGACCGTCGCCTTCGACTTCGACGCGGAAGAGGAGCGCATCCTGATCGCAGTCGGTGGAGACCTCGATGATGCGAAGGCGATTGCCGCTGGTTTCGCCTTTCATCCAGAGCTTCTGGCGGGTGCGGCTCCAAAATGTAACAAAGCCGGTATCTTTTGTTTTGCGCCAGCTTTCTTCGTTGAGAAATCCGAGCATGAGGACCTGGCCGGAGCGCGCATCCTGCACGATACCGGGGGCGAGGCCATCCATTTTGGCGAAGTCGATGGCAGGTTCGGTCATCTTCTATTCCCTTTTTGGCTGCAAAAACTCAAAAGCCCGTCAGCGCCTGGTGCGCCGGCGGGCTCTTCTCAATCCTGGTTTGCTGCTTTTCTAACCTGGGATGCGGAAGTTCGCCGGCACGCTCGTCGCATGATGATGGTGGTGATGACGATGGTGGACGCGAACTGACATCTCAGTCATCACCATAGGATGCAGGCGGGCGGCGTGTCAACTGGGTCGGAGCGAAAAACGAGCGAGAATCCAGCCAACCGCGAGCGAGATGCGAGCATAAATAGCAGACGCGGGCACCCTGCTCAGGGAGCGATGACTTCGGCGAAGTGGAGGGCGCGGCGGGCGGTGTTTTGCGAGATTTGTTCACGACAGCTGAAGCCATCGGCGACGAGGATGGTTTCGGGTGTGGCGGCTGCGGACGGCGGGCAGGAGAACGCGTTCGCCGATGGCCTGGGAGACTGCGAATTTTTCGTGTTCGAACCCGAAGGGGCCGGCCATGCCGCAGCAGCCGGAGTCGAGAAGCCGACGTCGGCGCCGGTACGGCGCAGGATCGCGACTTCGTCGGTCATCTTCATAACGGATTTGTGATGGCAGTGGCCCTGGACGACGATTTTTTGGCCGGAGAGATTCGGCGGGCTGGAAGTTGGGGCGCGTGGCGTGCGAGGAATTCGCTGAGGAGGAGGGTCTGGTTGCGGAGGTTTTGCGCGCGGGGGTCGGTGGGGAAGAAGTTGATGAGCTCGTCGCGAAAGACGCTGGCGCAGCTGGGCTCGAGGAAGACGAAGGGGAGGCCTGCGTCGATTTGCGGGGCGAAGTCGCTCGAGGATTTTTTCGAGGTAGCTTCGTGCGGCGTGAGGAAGCCGAAGTCGTAGAGCGGGCGGCCGCAGCAGACGTGGTGGCGGGGGACTTCGGGTGCGAAGCCGGCGCGATCAAGGACCTGGGCGGCGGCGATGAGAGATTGCGGCTGGTAGTAGTTGTTCCAGGTATCGGGCCATAAAAGCACCCTTCCCTCAGGGGCTAAAGCCCCATTCTTTTTGGGGCTGTTTCGGCACGCCTGAATCGTGCCTTTCAAAGCTGGATCGTTCTGCCGACTCAACTGTTGCCCTGATACAGAGGCGGCCTGGTTTGAATCCTGCATTCCCACCCTGCTTGCGCCAAACTGCCGGCGCAACGGATGGGGCACCCTTTGAGTTGTGCCACCATTCGTTCTGGAAGCTGCGGGGGGCGAATCGGGGCAATTTGCGCTGCTGGGCTACGCCGAGGATGGCTTTGATGGCGTGCGATAGGCCGGGCGTGGCGAGGGGAAGGTTGGCGAGGCGCGGAGTCAGGCCGGGGATCAGCGATGCAGCGTGCGCGAGGCGGTCCATGAAGCCGAAGGCGTAGTGCTGGGGCTTGCGGAGGCGGTCGCCGTAGTAGTGGGCGAGGAATTCGGCTTTGTACGTGGCGACGTCGACGTTGACGGGGCACTCGGTCTTGCAGGCCTTGCAGGAGAGGCAGAGGTCGAGGGCTTCGCGAACGGCGTCGTTATGCCAGTCGATTGCGCCGCTGGGAGAACCGAGGACTTTGCCTTCGAGGAGTTCCCAGAGAAGATGGGCGCGGCCGCGGGTGGAGTGCTGCTCTTCGCGGGTGGCCATGTAGCTGGGGCACATGGTGCCGGGGGCTTCTTTGCGGCAGGCGCCGACGCCGACACAGCGCAGGGTCGCTTCGCCGAAGGAGCCGTTGTCATCGGGAAACTGGAAGAAGGTCTCGGGCCTTTTCGAGACGTAACCGGCGCCGAGGCGGAAATCCCTCATCGGGTTGATAGACGGGCGGGGCCTCCGGGCTGGCGGGCTCCATAAGGATCGCCGGGTTCATGTGGTTGTCGGGATCCCAGAGGGATTTGAATTCGCGGAAAGCCTGCATCAGGTCGGGGCCGAACATTTTCGGCAGCAGCGCGGCGCGGGCGCGGCCGTCGCCGTGTTCGCCGGAGAGGGAGCCGCCGTGGGCGATGACGATGTCGGTGGCCTCGTCGAGGAAGGCGCGGAACTTGCGGATTCCGGGTTCAGATTCGAGGTCGAAATTGATGCGGGTGTGGACGCAGCCCTGACCGAAGTGGCCGTACATCGGGCTGCGGTAGTCATAGTTCTTCATCAGCGCCCAAAGTTGGCGCAGATACGAGCCAAGCTGCTCGGGGGCGACGGCGGCGTCTTCCCAGCCTTCCCAGCCGTGCGGTTCGCCGGGGACGAAGACGGTGGAACCGAGGGCGGATTCGCGGATACGCCAGATGCGGGCGGCTTCTCCGGGCGTGCAGACGCGGCCGGTGGGTGCGCCAGGAAGCTTGCGAGGAGGCAGCGAGCAGGTCGCGAGCTTTCGCTCCGGCTTCCTGATCGGTTTCAGCGCCGAAC
Organism: uncultured Acidobacteriaceae bacterium; assembly: GCA_963819725.1. Taxonomy (GTDB): domain Bacteria; phylum Acidobacteriota; class Terriglobia; order Terriglobales; family Acidobacteriaceae; genus Palsa-343. Next base: position 189,369 of record CAWFXK010000003.1, on the reverse strand, counting down.
TCGGCGAGCAGGAATGCGCCACCCCGGGGCAGGAGCTTCGATGTCGTCGTCGGCGAGGTTTTTGCGGCGCATGAAGTCGAGGAGCATCGCGTCGATGCCTTCGAGGCCGATGGGGCCGTGGCGGATGATGGCGGGGACGGCGTCGGCGGCGAGGAAGGGATCGGGAAAGCCGAGGACAGCGAGGCGGCGACAGTGCGGGGAGTGCATCAGGTCGAGGGTGGCGGTAGGACGGTGACGAGGGTGCCTTCGCAGCCGACGAGAGCGCGCGCAACGTGGAAGTCGTTCTCCGGGAGGAGCTCGTTGAGGTTGTAGCCGGAGACGCGGCGGGGAATGTTGGGGAAGCGGAGGCGGATTTCGTCACAGTATTGGTTAGCGGATGCGGCGCGATGCCGGAGTAAATCTCGGCAGGGCGGCCGCCGCGGGCGATGATCGCTGGAGATTTCGTCTTCGGCTGGTGGCGCCGACGGTCATGCGCGTGCCGTCGTAGAGCAGAATGTCGAGGGAGCGGATGTTATTGGCGGTGAGGCCGCCCATGACGCTGTGGGTGCCGCAGGAGTTGTTGCCGATCATGCCGCCGATGGTGCAGCGCGAGTGCGTGGCGGGGTCGGGGGCGAAGGTGAGGTGGTGCACTTCGGCGGCTTCGCGGACGCGATCGAGGACGATGCCGGGCTCGACGACGGCGGTCTTCGTCGCGGGGTCGAGGGAGAGGATGCGCCGCATGTACTTCGAGAAATCCAGGACGACGGCGACATTGCAGCACTGGCCGGAGAGGCTGGTTCCGGCGCCGCGGGAGAGGATGGGAGCGCCGAGGGCACGGCAGGCGGCGATGGTGGCTTCGACGTCGGCGGCATCGCGGGGCAGGACGACGCCGATGGGGGTGGCGCGGTAGTTCGAAGCATCGGCGGCGTAGAGAGCGCGGGAGGCATTGTCGAAGCGGACTATCGCCGCGGACGTTGGCGCGGAGTCGGGATTCGAGTTCCCGGGCGGCGGCGAAGGCTTCGTGGGGGCGTGGCTGATTGAGGATGGGAGCTGGAGCGGCCATCAGAGTTCTTTGCGGAGGAAGGCGATTTCGAGGGCGTCGGTCTGGCGGAGGACGGGGTTCTGCGTGTAGCGATCGACGGGCGTGAAGCCCATGGAGAGTAGAGGCGGTAAGCGGCTGGCATGGATTGAGGCATGGTGTCGAGGTACATGGCAGTGTAGCCCCGTTCGCGTGCGGCGGCGACGATGGCGTCGGCCAGGTGGCGGCCGAGGCCGGTTCCCTGCTGGGTTGGGCGCACCCAGAGGCGCTTCATCTCGCAGGCGCGCTCGTCTGGATTTGCGGGATGGTCGAGATGCAAAGGCTTGAGGGCGACGCATCCGGCGGGGGCTTCGTTATCGAAGGCGAGAAGGACGGTCCCTGCGGGTTCGGCGTAAGCGCCGGGAAGAGCGGCGAGTTCCTCTTCGAGACTTTCGACGCAGATGTGCTCGCCACCGACGGATTCGTTGAGGAAGTGGGCGTACTCGCGCATGAGGGTCCGGCAGAGATCGGCGTCGTTATTTGCGGCGCCGAAGGCTGCAGGCCGGATGGTTGCCATATTGAAATGATACTTTTGCGCGCGAGGAGCGGGGAGCTGCGTCGCGCGAAAAGTGCCGGACCTGATATAAAAGCGCGCATGACCAACGTTCGCGCCGGTGTTTTCGTTTTTGCTCTTTGCTCTGCTGTCACTGCCATAGGATTTGCGCAGGCGCCGGCTGCGCCCGCCCATGACCCGCGCATTCCAAAGATCATCGGCGCCCTGAGCCAGGTGAAGACGATTCGCGGAACCGCGCTCTCGCCGGACGGCCAACACATCGTTTGGGAACTGGGTGGGCGCGGAGGCTCGGAGATCGAGCTGGCGCCGCTGGACCATCCCGATTCGGCGAAGCGGATCACAGCGTGCGCGAGCGGGGACCGAGGTCAGGAAAGCAACGCCGTTTTCTCTCCGGACTCGAAGCAGCTGGCGTTCTTTTCCGAGTGCACGAGCGACCACAAGACGGCGGTGTTTCTGGCTGATGTGGCGGGGGGATCGGCGCCGCATCGGCTGGCCGCGGTGGATGGATTCGCGAAGGAGATGCAGTGGTCGCCGGATGGCAAGCGGCTGAGCTTCCTGTACGTGGAGGGGGCGACGCGGCCGTCGGGCGCGCTGGCGGCGGAGAAGCCGCAGACGGGGTGATTGGCGTCGAGGGGCTGGAGGTGCAGCGGGTGGCGGCGGTGGATGTCAGGCAGCGGACAGCTGACGCAGATCACGCCGGCGAAGCTGCACGTGTTTGAGTTTGACTGGTCGCCGGATTCGAAGAAGCTGGCGTATGTGGCGGCGCCTCCGCCGGGGGAGAACAACTGGTGGGTGGCGAAGCTGTACACGCAGCCGGTGGGCGGGGAGCCGAGGGCGATTCTGGATCCGCAGACGGTGGCGGGTTCGCTGCACGGTTTGCAGATTGCTGTGCCGCGGTGGTCGCCGGATGGGCAGCAGATCGCGTTTATCGGCGGGCTGATGTCGGACCAGGGATCGACGGGCGGCGATCTTTACGTGATGCCGGCGGCGGGCGGCGAGCCGAAGGATGTGACGCCGGATCGGGCGGCGACGCCGTCGTGGTTTGTCTGGCTGGACGACGATCACGGTGGGGATTTCGGAGATCAAAGACGGCGCGTCGCATCTGTTTGTCTACGACATCGCAGACGCAGCAGGAGTCGACGGAGCACAACTTGACGCTGCCGGCGGGCGTGAGCGGCGGCGGGTTGATGATGAGCGTGTCGACCTCGAACACGAACGAACATTGCGCTGGTTCAGTCTTCGTTTGAGAAGCCGCCGGAGGTATGGGCGGGCGATCTGATGGACCTGAAGCAGATCACGCACATCAACGATGGCGTCGAAGCCGGTGTGGGGCAAGGCGGAGTCGGTGGAGTGGGAGAACGAGGGATTCCACGTGCAGGGCTGGCTGCTGCTGCCGGCGCACTACGATCCGGCGAAGAAGTATCCGCTGATTGTGGAGGTGCATGGCGGGCCTTCGTCGGCGGTGATGCCGCGGTGGCCGGGCGTGGGATACGGGCCGGTTCCCTTCTCGGCGCTGGATTATTTTGTGCTGATGCCGAATCCGCGGGGCAGCTATGGCGAGGGGGAGAAGTTCACGCAGGCGAATCGCAAGGATTTTGGGTACGGCGATCTGCGCGACATTCTGGCGGGCGTGGATGCGGTGGAGAAGAAGTATCCGATCGACGATCATCGCGTGGGGCTGACGGGGTGGAGCTATGGCGGGTTCATGACGATGTTCGCGGTGACGCAGACGCATCGGTTCCGGGCGGCGGTAGCGGGCGCGGGAATTTCCGACTGGAAGAGCTATTACGGCGAGAACCAGATCGACCAGTGGATGATCCCGTTCTTTGGGGCGTCGGTGTACGACGATCCGGCGGTGTACGCGAAGATGTCGGCGATCAACTACATCAAAAACGTGGCCACGCCGACGCTGGAGGTGGTGGGCGAGCGCGATGGAGAGTGCCCGGCGCCGCAGTCGTTCGAGTTCTGGCACGCGCTGCGCGACCTGGGCAAGACGACGGAGCTGGTGGTGTATCCCGACGAGGGACATGGATTCGTGAACCCGGAGCACCGGCGGGATGTGCTGGAGCGGGCGCTGGGGTGGTTTGAGGAATACATGCCGGATACAGGGCTCAGGGCGCAGAGCTCAGGGCACAGGTAGCGCGGGAGCCGGGGCGCAGGCCGGGAGCGCAGACTGGTTGCTGGAATTTGCTCACGAAATGGGGCGGCCTGCGTCCGCTATTCCAGGCCCGATTGCAGCGATTTGCGGGCCGATCTGCGCTGTGCGCGGCGCTTCTACTTTGTTATTCTGAGACGCACGCGGAATTTTTCAGGTGCTTGGACCGTCTGACGCGGCCGGACTGCGCAGGCGGGGAGGTTTCATGCGGCGGTTGCTTGCGTTTGTCAGTTGTTCTGGCGTTTCGCTTCCGGTAGGTCTCTCCGTCACGGGCTGTGGCCACAATCCCAATAATTACTGCATCAAGAACGGCCATGCCTATGGCATCAAGACCGACCAGGTGGTGTACATCACGCTGGGGCCGGAGGTCACGGGGCTTTCGCTGGCGTGGGGTCAGACGGGGTCCTGGGCGCGCCGCAGGCTTTCAACTGCAACAACGAGTCGGCCAGCGTGACGCATTACACCTACTCCAGTTCGAACCTGCTGCTGGCCGATATCTCGCCGAGCGGCCAGATCTGCGCGGGCACCTGGAACCGCAACAGCCCGGGCGGCGTTCCCGACTTCAGCATCTGCACGCCTCCGGCGGGTTCTTCGCTCTCATGCCTTCAAAGGATGCACGTCGACCAGCTGCGGCACGGTGCAGATTACGGCTTCGGGCGCGGCCGTCACCAGCAATCCGGTGAATGTTTACATCCACCCACCGATCTCGTCGATCACCATTCCCAGCGCAAAGTGCATGCATGTCGCAGGGGCAGACGCCTGCAAACGTCGCTGCTGGCGGAAACAACAGTGACCGGGCCGGGCGGGACAACGTTGTGCAGCCCCAGCACGCTTTCCTGCACCGATCCGCGAGCGCAACGTGGGAACCATCACGTATAACCCGGTGACCACGGATGTGGTGAGCATCGACAACACGACCAATCCCGCCAGCTCGACTCCGGGCAGCGCCTCCAGCACGCCGAATCCGAACGGCGTGGCCACGGCGAATCTCCCTGGTTCGACGGTCATCAACGCGACGACGTCGGAGGTGACGTCGGCGGCAGGATTCTTCTCCACCTGCCCGCCGAAGAACATCGCGCTGACCATCAATGGCTCGACGTCGGCGACGGTGACCGCCGAGCTCGCCGCAGACCGTGGTCGCGGCGGTGACGGATTCGAACAACAACCCGATCAACGGCCTGGCTCTGACCTATGCGTCAACCGAGCCGCAGAACCTGAGCGTGAGCAGCACGGGTTTGGTGACGGCCGCCTTTCCCGAGTCACGCGACGGTAACGGCAATTTGCCAGCCGCCGAGCTGCAATCCGGCGCCGGTGAACCTGATCGGGAATCTCGGCAATGGAATGCCGGTTGCGGGCAATCGCGTCAACATCAGTTCGCCGGGGCGGAGCAGCAACGTGATCTGGTTTGCGTCGTCACAGTCTCCGTATTTTTCCGATGTCGATCTGACGACGGGCAGGCCGGCGTCTCCGATTCGGCTGCCGTATACGCCCAACTCGATGGTGATGGATGAGGCGGGCGACACGCTGTACTTCGGCAGCTATCACGAGCTGATGACTTACAGCACGCTGACCAACACGCTCAACAAGGAAGTGCCGGGGGTGCCGGGCGTGGTGCTGGCGGTTTCGCCCACCGGTTCGACGGCGATCGTCAACGATCAGCTTCGCCAGGTCATTTATTTGTACAACACCACGAGCGGCACATTCAGCAGCATTGGCGGGATCGCGTTTCGTGCCCAGTACTCGCCGGACGGAACGACGGTCTACATCGTGGGGCAGGATCCGGCGACGGGGCAGAATACGTTGTTCGTGAACAACACCGGCACGGGCTGGTCCAGCTATCCGCTCAGCAATCAGCCGGCGCTACAGCTGCGCGCTGGAGGCGGCGGGGACGGCGGCGGCGCCCGCCTACAACCCGGCGTGGGATCCCTTCTGCGGTCCCGCGCTGACGATCACGGTGCCCAGCGTGGCGACGTTCCTGAGCGGGAACTCGACAGCGGCGCGCAGCTATTGCCCGAACACGAACTGCCACCCCGCCGTATTATCCGCCGGCTGGGGATGTGGGCGTGACGACCACGCAACTGACGGCGACGGCGGACGGCAATCACATCCTGGGCGCGGACAACAGCACCTTCTCCGACATCGTGCTGGGCGGGGCGGGAAGCCCGCCCACCGGAGTTCCTGTCGAACGCGTGCCCGGCCTATACGGGGCCCCCGCTGACCCTGACCACCAACCCGATCACGGCGACTTTGCCGGTTGCCGCCTCGGAAATCGATCAGGTGGTTTCGTCGCCGGATTCGACGCTGGCGTTTGTGACGTACAACGCGACCGGAGCCACGGGCCTGCTTCCTTACTACCAGCCGGTGAATACAGGCGGGCTGGGGACGCTGAGCACGATCCAGCTCACATCGGGCGCGCAGGCGCCGGTTGCGGGCGTCTTCAGTCCGGATGGCGCGATCTTCTTCACCAGCACCAGCGGCGACAATCTGGTGCACATGGTGAGCACCAGCTCGCTGACCGACACGCAGACGCTGGATCCGAAGCTGACCAACAATGCTGGCGCAGCGGTGCCGGCCCAGTTCATGGCGGTGAAGAGCAGGCCGACGACGTAACAGATTACAGGATTCAGGGCAGGTTACAGGTTACAGGTCACAGGTTTCAGCCTCGGGTCGAGCGATATCGCCACAGCCGCATAACGCGCGCAACCTGTAACCTGTAACCTGGTTACACTAGGACCCATGTCGCGCATCGCCATCATCTCCAAGCCGCAAAAGGAAGAGCTGCGGCAGTTGTTGCCGGAGCTGGTGCTGTGGCTGAAGGCGCACGGGCACGAAGCGCTGCTGGATCCGGTGAGCGCGAACTATGTGACGGATGAGCCCGTGCATCCACGCCCGGAACTGTCGTCGCTGAATCCCGATCTGGTGATTGTTCTGGGGGGCGACGGCACTCTGCTGGCGGCGGCGCGGGTGTTTGCCCGCAGCGGGGTACCGATCCTGAGCGTCAACCTGGGCGCGCTGGGCTTCCTGACCGAGGTTCGACTCGCGGATATCTACACGCATCTGGAGGCGTGGGGGAAGGGCGCGTGCTGCATCGAGTCGCGAGCGATGCTGCACAGCGAGCTGTGGCGCGACGGGAAGATGAACTGCGAGCACGAAGCGCTGAACGACGTCGTTGTGGCGAAGGGCGCAATCGCCCGCATGGGACATTTTGCGGTGGAGGTGGACGGTCAGCTGGCGGCGACGTTTCGCGCCGATGGAGTGATTGTGGCCACGCCGACCGGATCGACGGCCTATTCGCTGGCGGCAGGAGGGCCGGTGATGGTGCCGCGGGTGGATGTGATGCTGGTGACGCCGATCTGTCCGCATCAGCTCACGCTGCGGCCGATGGTGGTGCCGGGGGAATCGCGAATCCTGGTGCGGATCGAGGGAATTCCGGACCAGACTTTCCTCACGGTGGACGGCCAGGAGGCGGTCCAGCTGCGCATTGGCGATGAGCTGCAATGCCGGAAGTCGGATTACTCGGTGAAGCTGTTGCGGCTGGGGGAGAACGGGTTCTTTGATGTGCTGCGCTCGAAGCTGAAGTGGGGAGAGAAGTAGGACAGGGCAGCAGGGCGCAGGTTACAGGTGACAGGTGACCGGTGACAGGTGGGGAACGGTGAGGTCCTGAGCTGTGTAACCTGTAACCTGCAACCTGTCACCTCGTTTTCCTACGGCTTCGTCAGCTCCTGAAGCAGCTGTTTTGCCTTGGAACTCAGGGTGTTCGCACCGTCGAGGTCGTCCGCGTTCAAAAGGTCGCGCGCGCGGGTAATGTACTGGCGAATCAGGGTGACGGTTTTCTGCTCGTCGGAGCTCAAAGGCCGCTTGATTGCGTTCAGTCCGTTTTCGGTGGCGTCGATCTGCTCCGAAATGGCCTGGTGGCCGACGGGGTCGTTCGCGGTAGAGAGCTGCCCGAGCGGGGTCTTATCCGACGGTTGAACCACAGCGACCTGGTTGGACGGCGGAGCTGGGGTTTGAGCGGGACCGGCAGGAGTTTTTACTTCCTCCGCGCCCGACTTCGGATGGTGTTTCGGGGCGTGGTGCGGCTGAGTGGTCGCGACTTCGGGCTTCACCTCGGGCGGGGTCGTGGTATCCAGCTTGACGGGGTGGGTGGTCGTGGTGGGAATGGCAGGCGGAACCGGGGGCAGAGAAGCGGCCATCTGGGACGGCGGCAGCTGCGGCGCCTCGGCGGCCGGGGGAGACACGATGGCCCTCGGCTTTTTTGGGCCGCAACCCGTCAGCAGCGCCAACGACACGGCACACGCTGCCCATGCTCTTCCGGAACTCATGGTCCGGACCTTTCTGGCTGGGTCTCACCACCCTGGCGAGCAAGCTCGCTGGGAATCGCGTGTCCCGTGATTTCCGGAGCTACGCGCTGTCCCGAACCGGCAGAAATTAAGGGGAGCCGCAGTACAAATGTTGTTCCGCTCCCAGTCTTAGATTCTACGTCAATTTGGCCGTGGTGCATCTGGAGAATTCGGTAAGTCATGGCCAGGCCGATCCCGCTGCCCTCTTTTTTGGTTGTGAAGTAGAGGTCGAAAATGCGGGAACGGATTTCGTCCGCGATGCCCTCGCCGTGGTCGCGGACCCGGATATAGGCCCAGCGGGTGTCTTCGGTGAGGCGGACCTCGAGCAGTCCGCCCGAAGCCATGGCCTGGGCGCCGTTGAGCACCACGTTGAGGAGGGCCTGCTCGAGCAGATCCGCGTCAACCCGGCAGTAGACGGGGCGGGACGGCACCTCGCTCTCGACGTTAACGCCCCGCGTCTGGAGGTCGGCGGAAGAGAGCATGAGCACGCCGGAGACGATAGCGCGCAGATCCTGATCCTTGAGCTGAAGCTCGACCGGGCGGGAGAAATCCACAAGGGTCTGGACGACACGATCCAGGCGGCGGATCTCGCTCTGGATGATGTCGAGGTGGCGCAGCGCATCGCCGCCGACCTGGACCTTGTTGCGCAGCAGTTCCAGGTGAACCACGATCGCGTTGATGGGGTTCTTGACTTCGTGTCCCACGCCGGCCGTTAGACGTCCAATCGACGCCATGCGACGCGAAACCTCCAGCTCGGTTTCGATCTCCTGGACGGATTCGAGGTCGTGGATGGTGAGCAGAGCGCCGAGCGAATGACGGTCGCGCGACTGGGCGTCGTGGATGAAGTCGAGGGAGACTTCGACGCGGCGCCCGGTTTCGGTGGTGACCTCTTCCTGCACGATGGACATGCCGCCTTCGAAGGCGTCGCGGACGAGGCGGCCGAGGCGGGTGGAGCGGTCGAAGATCTCGCGGACCTCGGCGCCGAAGATGCGCTCGCGGCCGATGTTGAGGAAGCGCTCGCAGGCGCTGGAGACCAGCACGGCGCGGCCGTCGCGGGTGAAGAGCATGACGCCGTCCTGCAGGTTGGAGAGAATCTGGTCGAGGTTCTCGCGCAGGGCGCTGAAGACCTCCTCGACGTTGCGGATGCGCTGGCCGAGGCGTTCGATCTTGCCGGAAACCTGGGCGACGGCATCGCCGCTGCGGCGGGAGTCGCGTTCCGGCGCTTCAGAGGCAGCGGCGCCCGGCATCAGCTCGGGGTCGATACTGCGGCGGGCCTCGCGGGTGGCGGGGGAATCTGCAGGAGCCTCCTGAGCAGCCAGCGTGTCGAGCCGCTGGCTGATTTGCTCGATGGGCTGGAGGGCGAGGTTGGCCACGAAGGCGGCAACGATCATGGAGATGATCATGGCCAGCCCCATGAAACTGAAGGACTCAATCAGCCAGGGTTTGAAGGCAGAGCCGAGAAACGTCGTGCGGATGCCGATGCGAATGGTGAGGAAGGGCTGATCGTTGCGATCGAGACCGAGGGAGACGTTGTAGACCTGAGGCCGCCCAAAGACGATGCGCAGGGTGCGGACGACCGACTGGCGGCGCAGGACCGAGTAATCGGGGCGCCTGGGCAGGACCTGGTCGTCGAGGGTCGAGTCCGGCACGGCGATGATGGCCCGGTTCTGCCGGTCCACGATGGAGATGTCGAGGACGGTCGGCGAGTAGTTGACGATGGAGGTGAGCAGCGCGTTGAGGCCGGCATCGCGGCGCAGGGAGTCGGCAACCGCGGCACGCACCGCGACCGGATCGTTGGTGTCGAAATGGCGGTCGCGCAGGCCGGTATCGAGGGCCTGTCGCATCTGAAACAGCACGTTGTGGGCGAGGTAGTCGGTCGTCGACCAGGACTGTTCGATGTGCTGCTGGAGCAGCTGGCTCAGCCAGATCCAGGAGAAAACCACCACCACGCAAAAGACGAGTCCGGTGATGGCAAGGACGAGTTTGGTCTTGAGCCGCATGGTCGGGGGGCCGCGCTCAACATTTGAAGATCGGTAAGGGGAGGATACAAAGATTGCCTCCCGCTTACCACACTATTCTTCCAGAGCGCCGGCGGTTGCGGCGGTGTTTCCGTACTCGCGAAGCTTGTTGTGCAACGTTTTGAGGCTGATGCCGAGGATCTCGGCGGCACGGGTTTTGTTGTTGTGGGTCGATTCGAGTGTTTTGAAGATGAGCATGCGCTCCGCGTCGTCAACGGTGGCGCCGACTTCAAGCTGGATGGCGTTGGCAGGCAGTTCGCTGGTCGGTGCGGATGGTTTTGGTGCCGAAGCCGGGGGGCAAATGGCGCGACTGGAGCTGAGCTTCGCTGCAAAGGACGACGGCGCGCTCGATGGTGTTGCGCAGCTCGCGGACGTTGCCGGGCCAGTCGTGGGCGACGAGGCGGGCGAGCATCTCGCTGTCGATGCCGGTGACCTTGCGCTGGTGCTTCTGGTTCATGTCGTCGATCATGGCGTCGACGATGGCGGGGATGTCTTCCTTGTGCTCGCGCAAGGGCGGCATGTGGATGTTGAAGACGTTGAGGCGGTAGAAGAGATCGCCGCGCAGATGGCCGTCGGCGACGGCCTCTTCCGGGTTCTTGTTGGTCGCGGCCAGCACGCGGACGTCGATAGGGCTTTCGATCTTGCTGCCGAGGCGGCGCAGCTTGTGGTCTTCCAGAACGCGCAGCAGCTTGGCCTGGGTGGCGACCGGCATCTCGCCGATCTCATCGAGAAGCAGCGTACCGTCTTCGGCCAGCTCGAAACAGCCGGCCCGCCGCTCGATGGCGCCGGTAAAGGCGCCTTTCTCGTGGCCAAAGATTTCGCTTTCGATCAGCGTCTCCGGGATGGCCGCGCAGTTGACGGCGACGAAGGGCTTGCTGCGGCGCGGGCTCAGGTCGTGCAGGGTGCGCGCCACGAGTTCCTTGCCCGTGCCGCTTTCGCCTGTGATCAGGACCGAGACGTTACTGGTGGCGACGCGCTCGATGAGGGTGAAGACCTCCTGCATCTTTTTGGAGGCGCCGACCAGGGAGCCAAGGACTCCGGTTTCGCGCAGCTTGCGGCGCGTGACTTCAAGCTCGCGCTCGGTGTCGCGCTGGCGCGAGGCGTTGGTCAGGATGGCGCGCAGGCGCGTGGGATCGACGGGCTTCTGGATGAAGTCGTAGGCGCCGGTCTTCATGGCTTCGACGGCGGCTTCAATGGAGCCCTGCGCAGTCAGCATGACGAAGGCGATCTTGTCGGTGCTCTCGCTCAGGCGGGAGAGGAGCTGCAGCCCATCCATGCGGGGCATTTTGAAGTCGGAGACGATGATGCCGGGCTGCCAGGCGGCGACCTTTTCGAGGGCCTCGAGGCCGTCGCGAGCGGTTTCAGTGCGGTAGCCCCAGCCGGAGACAAGCTCGGCGAGGCCGGACAGCGCGTGGGGCTCGTCTTCGACGATGAGGACCTTTTCCTGAGTGCTCATGTGCGGGGGGCAAATCCGGGGGTCACGGTTTGTTGTACCACTTTTGACGTGGGACCGGCGAGAAACGCCTACAGTTCAGGACCTCAAATTGCAAGGTATTCTGGGGAAGTCCTTTCTGGAGAAGCATGTGGCCCTTCGGTAGACGATCCCTCCGGAGGTTCCCGATACAACAGGGAGGGCTTGTTCGGAAAACCATGCCGGTTCGGATCGCGGTGTGGGTGCCTGGTTCGACGAACACTGGGCCCGTGCGAGGGGAGATTCGATTGCTGCGAGGTGCCGTTCGTTCCCAACAACCCAGCGGGGCGCCGGAAGGAAAAGCTCCACGTTTTCCTGGACCGATGTGGCTCCTGTCGCTGTTGATTTGCATCCTCGCAGCGGCGGTGTCGTTCGCATACCTCGATGTACCCATAGCCCGTCTCGTCTATGGAACTCTGGGCTCAGCAGAAGGCCTGGGGAAGGGATTGACCAGCGCCGTTCTTCTCAGCGCCGAAGCGGCGGTCGCGCTGACCCTGATTGTCATCCGGATCACGCGGGGACGTTTGTCGCGTTTGGGTGAGGCAGCAGCGCTTGCCTGTCTGACCTCGATCTGTGCTTATGCCATGGACGATAACGCTTTGAAGTTTTTTTTCGGGGTGCCGAATCCTGAGGCCGTATTGCACGGAGCGCGGCATGCCTGTCATCTCCTCGGTGGCTCATCGAGCAGCAGCTTCCCCTCGGGCCATATGGTTCTCTCCGGCGCCTTCGCCGGTGTTTTCATGCGGCTCTATCGACGCAGCACGCTGCCGCTCTCCGCACTGCAGTTCGTTGGGGCAGTGCTGCTGGTTGTGGGGGACTGGCATTTCGTCAGCGATGTCATCGCCGGAACGTTTGTGGGTGTTTCAGCCGGACTGCTGGCGGGCGAGGTCTGGTCTGCGCATTCACGGTAGGAGGTTACAAAGCCGGTGGTGCGGATGTGTTTCGGGGAACCGGGAGTGCTGACCCGATGGCAGCCATCACAACCCCAACCAGAATCCCCCAAGTAATCGCCATCACGGTGGTTACTCCGCAACCTGCTACGTCATTATGAGCGGAAGATCGGCTTTTCGGAAATTTCGCCGTGGCGGTCCGGGGGAGGGCCGGGATCACCGCTGGGTCGTGGCCGGCTCGCGTTTCTCGGGTTCGAGGTTGGGGATGGGGTGGTCGGTGGCGCTTTGGGGGAGGATTTCGCGGAGGGCCCAGTCGATGCGGGCGACGGCGTCGTCGATCTGGCGCAGTTCGGGTTCGGTGTCGTGGTTGAGGCTGGCGCGAGCGACGATGACCTGGAGGGCGTTGCGGATGTGGTGGTTCATCTGTTCGATGACGGCGGCGCTCTGGCGCTGGAGGCGCAACTCCCGGTCCTGTTGGCGCTGGATCAGGAAGACCAGAGCGGCGGCGACGAGGCCGAGCAGGATGTCGTCGATGCGGGTGGTTTCGGCATGCAGGCCGGCGGCAACGAACCACCTGTCGACCAGATCGACCGCGACCATCATGGCCGCGCCGGATAGAGCTGTGATTCCAAGCCGGCGCCAGGACATTCTCGTTCTCCTAATTCATTCGTTGACCATTAATACTTGGACGCAGAGGACACGCATTCGTGGCGGCCAATGGGCATGTCATCGTGATTAACCCTGCATCGGTGGAACGGTTGCGTGGAAATCGGGCGTTTCGGGGCAGGTCGGGAGTTTCATGTCTGGAGCGAGGACGGGTGCCTGATGGCCGCGCAGCAGAATGATCGAGCGCCGAACGGGCAGCATCGGAGCAGCCGGTGTGGCGGCGGTTCGGTCGGTGGCAGTTCGGCTGGTGAGGTTTCGGGGACTGAATGATGAAGCTGCAGCGTCGGATGGCGGTGGGATGGACGCTGGCAGTTTGGGCCGCGGCGTGTTCAGCACAAACGGCCGCGACGGTGAACCCGGGCGAAAAGCATCCCCAGCCACTGCAGCAGCCGCAGGGATTGCCGGCGGTCGCCGATCAGGCCGCGGGCTCCGAAGATTCGCGGACCGGGGATTCACGGCGATCTGAAGCTGACGCGGCGGTTTGCCGTGGACGCACGGTGAGCCAGCCGCGTTGACGGATGGAGAGGTGTGCGCCGATACTGGCGGAGATGCTTTCCCGCCACATCGCGACGCTGGCCCCAGACATGTGTTGCTGTATGGGCATGTGCGGCGTGACCGTGCGCGGGAACGAGCCAGCGGAGTAGCGCAGGCTCGACAAGGTTCCGGCGGCCCACGGTCAGAAGAGATCGCGGGCCGCTTCGTATTTGCAGAGCACAGGGCACAGAGCTCAGACGGCGATGACACGATCAGCGGCCGACAAGAAATGAGATTTGGGTGACACGTCGGAGACAACTGTGGACAGGCACCCGATAACTTCAATCGAAGGAGAGAGAGATGGCGGAAGAGCAGAAACAGCATCTGGCGACTTTGGCGGTGCATGGGGGACAGGCTCCCGATCCGGCGACGGGGTCGCGCGCGGTTCCGATTTATCAGACGACGTCGTACGTGTTTCAGGACGCGGATCATGCGGCGCGGCTGTTTGGGTTGCAGGAGTTCGGAAACATCTACACGCGGATCATGAATCCGACGACCGACGTGTTCGAGAAGCGGGTGGCGGCGCTCGAGGGCGGAGCGGCGGCGCTGGCAACCGCGTCGGGCCAGGCAGCGGAGACACTGGCGATTTTGACACTGGCAAATGCGGGCGACGAGATCGTGTCGACCACGTCGCTGTATGGGGGGACGTACAACCTCTTCCACTACACTCTGCCGAAGCTGGGCATCACGGTGAAGTTTGTCGACGCGGATGACTTTGACGGGTTGCGGAAAGCGATCGGGCCGAAGACGCGGGCGGTTTACACGGAGACGCTGGGGAATCCGAAGCTGGATATCTGCGATGTGGAGACGCTGGCGAAGATCGCGCACGAAAACGGGCTGCCGCTGATGATCGACAACACGAGCGTGACGCCGGTGCTGCTGCGGCCGATCGAGTGGGGCGCGGACATCGTGGTGGAATCGGCGACGAAGTATATCGGCGGCCATGGGACTTCGATCGGCGGGATCATCGTGGACGCGGGCAAGTTCGACTGGAAGGCGTCGGGGCGGTTCAAGGACTTTGTCGAGCCTGATCCTTCGTATCACGGGCTGTCGTTTACGGAGGCGTTCGGGCCGCTGGCGTTTATTTTGAAAGCCAGGGTTCAAGGGCTGCGGGATACGGGCGCGGCCCTGTCGCCGTTCAACGCATGGCTGTTTTTGCAGGGGCTGGAGACGTTGCATCTGCGGATGCAGCGGCACTCGGAGAACGCGCTGGCGGTGGCCGAACATCTGGAGAAGCACCCGGGCGTGGAGTGGGTGAACTATCCGGGGCTCAAGTCGAGCAAGTATGCGGCGCGGGCGAAGAAGTATCTGCCGGATGGCGCGAGCGGGCTGATCACGTTTGGGATCCGGGGCGGGTTCGACGCGGGGAAGAAGTTCATCAACTCGCTGAAGGTTTTCTCCTTGCTGGCGAACCTGGGCGATGCGAAGTCGCTGGTGATCCATCCTGCGTCGACGACGCACCAGCAGCTGAGCGGCGAGGAGCAGGTGTCGACGGGCGTGTTGCCGGAGATGGTGCGGCTGTCGGTGGGCATCGAGGATGTTCGCGATTTGATTGCGGACATCGACCAGGCGCTGGAGGTGGCGGTGCCGAGTCCGGAGCTGGTCGGGGCTCGGTAAGGCTGAGAGGAGCGAGTCAGCAAGAACGAAATGCGGGTCCATTCGACTCGCGTCTGAATTGATTGTTGCGCCAAAAGCGGGCGCAACAATGTGGAAGGCTCGCTCAGGATGACACGATGAGCATTGAGGCGCAGAGTGCGGTGAGGGCGGCGGCGGAGATCCAGCCGGATTTCGAGGGGGACTACGTCATCGACGAGGTGGTCCCGCTCGAGAGCGGCGAGGTGCTGGTGCGGCCGACGCAGCGCTTTGCAATGTATGGACGGCTGAACGCGGCGCGCGACAACGCGGTGCTGGTGGCGCATGCGCTCTCGGGCAACGCCGAGGTGGCGACGTGGTGGCCGCAGCTGTTCAAAAAGCCGGAGGCGATGCTGGATCTCGATCGCGACTGCGTGATCGGGATCAACATTTTTGGGTCGTGTTATGGGTCGACGGGGCCGGGCAGCGTCGATCCGGAGACGGGGCGGCTGTATGGGCCGACGTTTCCGCTGATCAACGTGCGCGACATGGTGAGGGCGCAGGAGAAGCTGATCACGTCGCTGGGAATTAAGAAACTAAAACTGGCGATTGGAGCCTCGATCGGCGGAATGCAGGTGCTGGAGTGGGCGGTGCTGTTTCCGGATCGGGTGTCGCGGGCGATCAGCATTGGCGCGGCGCCGCTGGGGGCGATGGGGCTGGGACTGAACCATCTGCAGCGGCAGGCGATCATGCTCGATGCGAAATGGGCGGGCGGATATTATCTGCCGGACGATGAGCCGCGCGGCGGGCTGGCGATTGCGCGGGCGCTGGGGGTGATCAGCTACAAGAGCGTGCCGCTGTTTGAGGCGCGGTTCGGGCGGAAGCCGAACCGGACGGGGGAGAACCCGTGGATCTCAACGGCGGCGGGGCAGAACGGCCGGTTCGACATTGCGGGGTTCCTGGATTATCAGGGGCACAAGTTCAACGAGAGGTTCGACGCGAACTCGTATATCTCGATCACGCGGGCCATGGACACGTTCGATCCGGTGCGCGCGCATGCTTCGCCATTCGCTGCGTACAGCCGGATTCAGGCGCACGTGACGATGGTGGGGATATCGACGGACTGGCTGTTTCCTCCGGAGGATGTGCGGTCGATGGCGGTGGTGATGGCGGCGGCGGGTGCGCGGTGCGACTACCGGGAGATGGCGTCGAATCACGGGCACGATGCGTTTCTGGCGGAGCCGGAGCACCTGGTGCGGATTTTGACGCCGGTGTTTGAGTAACAGGGCACAGAGCTCAGGGCACAGGTACAAAGCGGATCGCGCATCCGCCGCCGCTGGCCAGATGCAGGGTCAGCGTGCCGGTGCTGGTCACGGGCTGCTGGCGAATCGTAACGTGCTTCGGATTCTGCGCGGCATCGGCGGCGTCTTCGTAAATCTCCGCTGTGTATTTGCCACTTCCCAGGAAATCCAGCGGAACCTGGAGGTCGCGTGGTGTCCAGTTGGTGATGCTGCCCAGGTACCAGTCGTCTCCGCGGCGGCGCGCGATGGTTACAAATTCTCCAGGCTCGCCGTTGAGCGCGCGCGTGGCATCCCAGGTGGTTGGCACGTCGCGAATGAACTGGAAGGCGGGCTGGTTGGCATAGGCCGAGGGCGCATCGGAGACCATGGCGAGCGGCTCCTCAAAGACGACGTAAAGCGCCAGTTGCTGGGCGCGCGTGCCCAGCGTCATCGGACTCTTTTCGCGCTGGATAAATTCCTCCGGTGTCACGTTGTCAAAACCGCCGGGCGTGTAATCCATAGGGCCGCTGAGCATGCGCGTGTAGGGGAAGGTGGTGCGATTCACGGGTCCATCGCGCCGACCGGCCTTGTTTTGCTCGAGGCCAAGTACGGCTTCGTAGTCGAGGACGTTGGGGTAGGTTCGCTGGATGCCCCATGGCTGAGTAGCGCCGTGAAAATCGACCATGAGGTGATGTTCGGCGGCCGCCTTTGCCACGTCGTAGTAGAAGCGGATGCCCTGCTGATCGTTACGAAGAACGAAGTCGACCTTGACGCCGGCCACTCCCCACTTCTCGTAGAGCGGGAAGGCCTGCTGCATCTGCGCGGCGACGGATTTCGCGTGGAGCCAGATCCAGACCTTCACATTTTTCTTTGCGGCATAGCGCACCAGACCGGGGACGTCGACATTGCCGCGCATTTTCGTGATGTCGTTGCCGGACCAGCCCGCGTCGAGCAGCATAAACGGGAAGCCCGAGGCGGCGGCAAAGTCGACGTAGTACTCCATGTTGGTGGTCGTGAATGCCGATTGACCGTTCGGGTCGAGGTTTCCGCTCCACCAGTCCCATGAAGCCTTGCCAGGATGAATCCAGCTGGTGTCCGCAATGCGGTTGGGCGGATTGAGATCGGTGAAGAGATTCGATTCGATCAGCTCGCCTGGTTTTTCACCAAGCAGGATCACGCGCCATGCGCTGTCGTGGGGCAGAGGCGCGTCCACTGCGGGGCCGTGGCCATCGACGGGCGGTGAAATTCTGGTAACGATGGAGTGGCCGATCCAGCTGCCGCCGGGGTTTTCGAGGTACATCGCGGCATTGTCTTCGAGGTCGGCCTCGGCGAGGGCGGCCCACGCGACGCCGGGCATGTGCATCAGCATAGGCGCGCCGTTCAGGATGCGGCTGGCCACGCCGCCCTCGTTGCCCAGTGCACTGATCGCGGTGGGCAGATATTCGGCCTCATAGCCCGTTTGATAGTTCGGCAGGCGCAGGGCCCAGGCGTCGGCGTCCATCAGGGGACGAAATTCCGTATCTTCCTGGGTCAGCTGGTAGCGCGAAAGGGCGGGCTGTCGGGGCACGTGATAGCGAAAGGCCACGCCGCTGTTGTACGCGCGGGCGTCGATGTCGAAGGTGCGGGCCGGTGACGCACCTTCCGTTGCATGCACGGCGAGGCTGTTCCAGGGATCATGAACGGCGGAAGTTTTGCCGGCGAGCAGCTTGTAGTCGTCGATGTTGGAGCCGGGAGTTGTGCCGGTGATGCGCACTGCGGAGCCCAGCGGCGGCTGATTGGCGAGTTCCAGCCTGAGCGCGGAATTCTCGAACACCTGCTTTCCGTTGAAGTCGATCGAATAAACGAGTTGGCCGTCGGGCCCTTTGGCGTCCTTGCCGGGGATCACAGCAAAACGTATCGTGATGCGGTGGTCGGGCGAGCTGACTTGCATGGAATTCGTTTGCGCATGGCTACGCGCCCCGACCAACACAGGGGCAGTACATACAAGAGCCAGAAAAGCGGACCTCGAACGCAGCATCGATTCTCCCATTCCGTACGCTCCCAAAATGTACTCCACCGGGAGCTGGAGAATCGGGATCGAGTGTCAGGCTCCGGAATTTAACTCCGCTCCGCAGAAGCTCAGAACCGGAACGACGTTCCGACATTGAGCGTACGGTTGGCGGAGCCGGTGCCGAAGCGGTTGGCGAGGGCTGTCGACTGGCCGAAGAGCGGCGAGCCGAGGACGCCGACCGGCGGAGCGAGGTTGACGTGGTTGAGGACGTTCTGGCCGGCGATGAAGAAGTTGAGGTTGTATTTGCGCTCGATGGGTTTCTTCTTTGACGTGGCGGAGGGCTTGCTGCCGGGCGGCGGCGGAGCGGCGGTTTCCTGCGGAAGCGGCTTGCCGAAGTTGAAGTCCTTCTGCAGACGTGTATTGAAGATGACGGTGCTGGGGCCTTTGCCGTAGTTGATGGGGATGGCGGTTTGACCGGCGATGGGCTGCGTGTCGAAGGTGCCCCACTGCGTGTGGACGACGGAGGGGCGGGTGAGGTCGGTGGCGAAGGTGGGGCGATCGTTGAATTGGTTATCGCCGTTGAGGTCCTGACCGATGACGATATTGAACGGCGCGCTGGACTGGTAGATGAAGAACGGATTGAGGGAAAATCCGCGCCAGAGGTGAACCCAGCCACCGAAGAAGAGACGCTGGCGGTAGTCGTTGGATGCGCGGCCCCAGTCCTGGTGGAGGTCGTAGCCATTGGAGGGGAAATTGCCGATGCCGGAGGTGTCGGCGTCGGCCTTGCCGAGCTGGTAGTTGGAAAAGATACCGAAGAATTTGGTGCGGAGGTTGGCGTTGACGCGAAGAGTGTGGCGGACGTTGTCGCCTTCCGATTCGTACTCGTAGATGTTCTGATCGGTGCCGAGGGGGCGGACGCCGCTGGTGGGGTCGGCGGGATTGAAGGTGCCGGGGAGGGGCGCGTTGATGTTGCGCGTGAGGTAGAGGTGGACGCCGTGAGAGAAGAGGTAGTTGGCTGAGATTTGGCCGATGCGGCCGATGGGCTTGTCGACGCCGATGCCCGCTGTCATGATGTAGGGCGCGCGCAGGTTGGGTCCGATCTGAAAGATGGCGCCGGTACTGGTGGGAGCGCCAGCGCAGTCGGCGGGCGTGCTGGAGCAAACGGCGGGGTAGAAATCGGGATCGGTGACGAGCTGTTCCTGCTCGGTGGTGCCGTTCTGGCGCTCGGCTTCGAGGATGTTGAGCGAGGGGAAGCGCTGGTAGAAGACGCCGAAGCCGGAGCGGAGGATGGCGATGGGGGGCTTGTTTTTGTTGCGGTTCAGAGCCCAGGAGGCGCCGAGGCGGGGCGCAAAGTCGCCGTGGTCTGGCATGCCGGTCTGGGTTTCAAAGCGCAGGCCGTAGCTGAGCGTGACGTTGGGGCGGATTTTGTAGTTGTCCTCGCCGTAGAGGCCCATGTCGAAGACGTTGACGGCGATGCCGGCGCGGCCGGTGGTCTGGGCGAAGAGGCTGGCGCCACCGCCGGCGGCGCGAATCTGCGCGGGCGTGAAGCCGTTGGCGATTCCCTGCTCGGTGATCTGGTACGCCGTCAGAGAAGAGAAGGTGTACTGGCCGTTGAAATTCGCGGTGGAAGTGTTGGAGTCGCGGGTATCGCGCAGGCGAACGCCGAAATCGACGGTGTGCTTGCCGCGCGTGGTCTGCGCGTAGTTCTGCAACTCGTAGTGATCCTGCGCGTCGTTGTTGAGGCCGAGGTTGGAGCCGCCGCCGGTGAATCCGCCCTGAACGACGATGGTGGGGGCGAAGTTCTGCGGCGTCTGGCGGTCGCGGTCGCGGATGTACTGGAAGCGAAGTTCGTTGAGGAGGTTCGGGCTCCAGGCCTGCGAGTCGGTGAACTGGAACGATTGCTCGACATTGCTGCTGTTGTAGGCCTGCGAGGCGAGTGCGAACTGGCCGACGCCGCCGTTGGTCTGCTTATGCCAGTCGAGGTGGTAGCGCGCGGTGAGGGTATGGATCTTGCCGGCCTGCAGATCGTAGCGGGTGGAGAAGTCGCCCTCGCTGTTGGTATTGGGGAAGATTTGCGTGAAGGGGGCTGGGTTGAGCGAGGAATCGAGGACAAAGGCGTTCACGATGGAGTCGTCAGAGGAGCCCTCGCGCCAAATTTCGGTGAAGACGGAGGAGTGCTTGTTGATGGGGCCGTTGAGGTCGCCCCAGAGTTCGATGGAGTGATAGGGCGGCTGGGTGGAGACGAAGGGATTGCGCGAATTGAAGCTGGCGTCGTTGTCCTCGTTCCAGAGATCGCCGTGCCAGGTGTCGGCGCCGGGCTTGGTGAAGATCTCGATGCGGCCGAAGCCGATCTGGTCGTACTGCGCCGAGTAGGGGTTCTGGTTCATGCGGATTTCGCGGATGGCCGATTTTGGGGGCAGGCGGCCGCCGGAGAATCCGTCGATGTAGAACTGGGTGCCGGCATCGGGATCGGCGCCGGCGATGGCCTCGAGCTGCTGGGTGAGCTCGTCGGGATCGTCGGAGAGGGCGTCCAGATCACGGCCTTTGAAGATGACGGCGTCGCCGTTCTTGTCGGGGCTGGAGTCAGGCGTATCGGCGTTGACCGTGACCTGCTGCTGCTGGATCTGAATGATGAGGGTGAGGGTGAGGCGGCGGGTCTGTCCAGGCTGGAGCGCGATGCGGTCGAGGTGGACGGATCGGAAGCCGGGCGCGGTGGCGGAGACGGTCCAGGTGCCGGGAGCGAGGCCGTTGACGGTGAAGCTGCCCGAGCTGTCGGAGGTGGCGGTGATGGGAGATGGTTTGGGTCCGGGCGGGGTGAGGGTGATGGCGGCGCCAGGGATGACGGCGCCGGTGGGATCGACGACGGTGCCGGAGAGGGTGGCTGGGGAGTTCTGCGCGGGTAGCTTATGGGCGGCCTGAGCAGCGAGGGGGAGAAGAGGCGCGAGGAAAACGATTGCACCGACGAGGCAGGAGCGCCGGATGTGGCAAGAAGACAGCATGAGGGCGAACGACTCCTCTTTATGTTGGGACAGAGGTTCAACAGCGCTGGGGTTCGGGGCAGAAACTACAGATTAACAGGGGAGTGTGAGGGGCCCGTGAAGCGACGCGGTCTCACGAGCCGCGTTGGTTATGTAGACGGACGGGAGGGGAAAAGCGTTCGGGGAATTTGACAGCAGATAGCGGACAGAGGTTAGGGGGGTTGCGAAAAATGACTGGAAAATCGAGTGAAAGAACGAGCGATGATGCGAGCGGGGAGGCGAGCATCGCCCGGTTGCTGATCATCAGAGTGGACGGCCAGGCAACTGCCGTGTCGTAATGTGCCTCTGTCCCTTAGATTCTCTGCAGAGAACCCATGAATTCTTCCAACAGCGGACTGATTCGACTGATCGCCGTGTTCAAGCTGGCGAAGGCGGCTTTGCTGATCGCGACGGGCGTCGGGATCCTGAAGCTGATGCACATGGATGTGGCGGGGGCGCTGGATTATTGGATCGCGCGGCTCGGGCTCGATCCTGGCAGCCATTACGTCAGCGCGGCGATGGAGAAGGCGACTCATCTTTCTCCTGGGAAAATCAAGGAACTGGGGCTGGTGAGTTTTGTCTATGCCGGTTTGTTTCTTACCGAAGGCCTGGGTTTGTGGTTTTTGAAACGCTGGGCGGAGTGGTTCACCGTGATCATTACTTCTTCGCTGGTGCCTGTGGAGGTTTGGGAGATGTGCCGCCATCCGAGTGGGTTGAAGGTTGTTGTGCTGGTGGTGAATCTGGGGATTGTGGGGTACCTGGTTTGGCGGATTGTGAGGGAAGGGCGAGCTGGGAGCCGGTAGCTGGGAGCGAGAATGCGGCCGCGGGCGAGCAGCAGACAATGAGTCCGAAATCTGCTTGACAATAAAAGTTGTCAAGGCTAGCATTCTCCTCGTGCTCGACATGCAGGTGATCGATGATCCGGCTGCGGCGACTGTGGCATTGGAGCCGGTGCGGAGTCGACTCCTCTCCGAGCTGGTCGTGCCCGCCTCGGCGGCGACGTTGGCAACGCGAGTTGGCCTGGCGCGGCAGAAAATCAACTATCACCTGCACGCGCTGGAGGCGCACGGGCTGGTGCGGCTGGCCGAGGAACGCAAGTGGGGCGGGCTGACGGAACGGCTGCTGGTGGCGACGGCCACTTCCTACGTTGTTTCGCCGAGCGCGCTAGGGCCGGTCGCCGCGGATCCGAACCGGGAGATCGACAGGCTGTCCGCGAGCTATCTCATCGCCCTGGGCGCACGGGTCGTTCGCGAGGTGGGCGATCTTGTTCGTCGTGCGAAAGAGGCGGGCAAACGCCTGGCGACCCTGGCGGTGGATACCGAGATTCGCTTCCGGTCGGCGACGGACCGGGCGGCTTTCAGCAACGAACTTACTGAGGCCATCGCGAAACTGGTTTCGAAGTACCACGACGCATCCTCCCCTGGCGGCCGGGTGCATCGCCTGGTCGTCGTGGCGCACCCTCTGCCGCAGAAATCAAATCCCAAGGAGCCATCATGAGCGTGAAGAAAGAAGCCTCCGGACGCCATTCGGTCCAGGTCGAAGTCGAGGTCCCCGGCACGCCGGAGGAAGTCTGGCAGGCCATCGCCACCGGGCCGGGAATTTCATCGTGGTTCGTGCCGACTGAGTTCGAGGAGGTCGATGGGAAGCCTGTTGCTGTGACGTTGAACTTCGGCCCGGGCATGGAGTCCCGTTCCGTGGTGACGGCCTGGGATCCGCCGCGGACGTTTTCCGCCGAGGCCCCTGGCTGGGCCCCGGGCTCGCCGGTCATCGCGGACCAGTGGAGCGTGGAAGCGCGCGCCGGAGGCGTCTGCGTCGTCCGCATCGTGCATAGCCTCTTCGCCAGCACGGACGACTGGGACAATCAGCTGGAAGGCACCGAATCCGGCTGGCCTGGCTTCTTCCGCATCCTGCGGCTCTATCTCACGCACTACCGCGGCCAACGCTCCGCGCCGATGCAGTGGATCGCCCCTGCCGCGGGCACCGTGGCGGAGGCCTGGGAAACGCTGACGACGGCATTGGGACTGAATGGCTTGAGCGCTGGGCAGCGTTGTACCGCACCGGCAGGCGTCCCGGCGCTCGGCGGCGTGGTGGAACACCTCACTCAGAGTCCGTACAACGCGCTGCTGCGGCTGGACAAGCCGGGGCCGGGTGCAGCCGCGCTGAATGCCGTCACCTTCGGCGGCTCGGTCATGGTCACGCTCAGCTTCTACCTCTACGGCGATCAGGCGGCCGAGACTGTCGTCCGCGAGACACCGCACTGGGAAGCGTGGGTCCAGGAACACTTCCCGACGCCGGCGGAGACGAGCAAGAGTGAATGATCGTGGGGTCATGGGAGGGCTGGGGGTGTCGACGGGACTCTGATTCTCGTGCGACCGGGTCCCCGTTCGACTCGTCGATCAACCGTCGTCACCGCGGTGTGGAGCTTTGGCCGCGCTCCGCTCAGGATGACATTTTTGCTTCATTCATAGCGGATGGCCTGGACGGGGTCGAGGCGGGAGGCGCGGCGGGCGGGCAGCCAGCAGGCGACGAGTCCTACGATGGCAAGGGCTGCGGCGACCGCAATAAAGACGATGGGGTCGGTGGGGGAGACGCCGATGGGCAGACTGGCCATGAGGCGTGCGGCTGGAAACGCTGCAGCGAGGCCGAGGGCGAGTCCGGCGAGGATTTGCCAGAGGCCTCGGCGCATGACGAGCAGCATGATGTTGCGCAGGCTGGCGCCGAGGGCCATGCGCACGCCGATCTCCTGGGTGCGGCGGCTGGTGGCTTGCGCGAGCACCGCGTAGATGCCAACGGCGGCCATGAGCAGCGCGATGAGCGCGAATCCCATAAAGACTTTGCTGAAGAGGTGGAGATACCACTGGTTGTGCTCGATGGCGCCGGAGAGGATCCAGGTGTCGCGGAGGGGCAGATCCTGATCGAGGCTTTGCACAGCCGCGCCGACGGCTTTAGTGGGATCGCTGGAGGACTCGACGACGAGAGACATGCCGCCCCAGCCGACCTGGCGGAAGGGCTGGAAGAGGAGCGGATTGGGAATCTGCGTGTCGATGTCCTGGACGATGTTGGCGGAGACGCCGATGACGGTGATCCAGTCGCCGGGCTTGTTGGTGTCGTCGTAGAGGCGGAAGCGGCGGCCGAGGGCGGAGCGGCCGGGCCAGAAGCGCTCGGCGGTTTCGCGGGTGACGATGGCGGAGAGGTGGCCGGCGGTGCCGTCGAGGTTGGTAAAGTCGCGGCCGCGCAGCAGAGGCAGGTGGATGGTATCGAGATAGCCGGGCGAGGAGACGACGAAAGAGACGGGGGGACGGTGGGCAGCGTCGAGGACGGGCCCGTGCTCGATCTCGATGTGCGTGTCGGCAGAGCCAAGGCCGGGCGGGTTGGAGACGAGGGTGGCGCGTGTGACGCCGGGGATGGCTGCCAGGCGTGGGAGAAGCTGGTCGTAGAAGCGCTGGCGCGCGTCGGTGTCCTTATAACGGCCGTCAGGGAGATAAATGCGGGCGACCATGAGCTGGCTGGTGGGAATGGACCGGTTGGTTTCGAGGGCTTTGACGAGGCTGTGCACGAAGACGCCGGCGCCGGTGAGCAACACGAGAGTGAGCGCGAACTGGAAGACGACCAGGGTGGCGGCGAGAAATCCTCCGCGGTGACGGCCGATGGTGCGCGCGCCTTCCTGCAGGACCTGGTTGAGGTCGGGGCGAGAGGCGCGGAGAGCGGGCGCGATGCCGAAGGCGAGGCCGCTAAGGATGCAGAGCGCGGCGAAGTAGCCGAAGACGGTGTAGTCCATGGTGAACTGCACCCAGTAGGGTTTGCCGACGTTGGCCGTGGCGAGATTGAACCAGCGAACGCCGTAGACGCCAAGCACGAGGCCGAGGGCGCCGCCGAGCACGCTGAGCGCGAGGCTCTCGATGAGGAGCTGGCGGACGACGCGCCAGCGGGAGGCGCCGAGCGCGGCGCGGATGGACATCTCACGCTGGCGGCCGATGGCGCGGCTGAGCATCATGTTGGCGACGTTGGCGCAGGCGATGAGGAGAACGAATCCAACCGACGCCAGCATGAGGATGAAGATCATTTTGATGTTGCCGCCGTTGTAGCGCTCATGGAAGGTCATGACGTTGGCGGTGGTGTTCTTGTCCTCGGGGTATTGCGCGGCGAGGCGATTGGAGATGCCGGCGATTTCGGTTTGAGCGGCCGGTATTTTGACGCCGGGGTGGAGAATGCCGAAGACCTCGAGCTGGTGGTTGTCGCGCTTGAGGTCGTTGGGCGTGGGGGCGAGGGGCATCCAGAGGTCGACCGTGGTGGGGAACATGAAGCCTTTGGGCATGACACCGATGATGGTGGCGGGCTTCTCGTTGATACGGACCTGGCGGCCGATGACGGAGAGCGAGCCTGCGTAGCGCTCCTGCCAGACGGCGTAGCCGATCATGAGGACCGGGGCGGCGCCGGGGTTGGCGTCGGAGGGGAGGAAGTCGCGGCCGAGGACCGGGTGCATGTGGAGCATGGAGAAGATGCCGGCTGGTGGCGCGCTGGAGGTGGTAGGACTGGGGCGGAATGCCGGGCTCGCCGAGGACGCCCTCCTGACCGGACCCGCCTTCGAGGGCCTCGAAGGAGTGGGCCTGGGCGCGGTAGTCGAGGAGATCGGGGTACGAAATGCGGGTGTCACGGCCGTCATGGCCTTCGGGCATGTGGGTGGCGACGGAGACGAGGCGCGCTCCGCCGGGAACGGGCACAGGCTTTAAAAGCGCGGCATTGACGATGGTGAAGACCATGGTGTTGAGGCCGATGCCGAGGGCGAGGGTGACGACGACGGCCAGGGAAAACCACCGATGGGCGAGGATCATGCGCAGGGCGAAGCGCAGGTCGTAGGACATGTGAGGGGGTACGGAGGGGAGTGGGGGATGGTTCCGGGAATGTGACGAAACAGGACACAGGGCTCAGGTCGCAGATCACAGAGCACCGGGCACAGAGCGTCGGGCACCGGGCTGCCGGGCGCCGGGCACAAAGCTCAGGGCTCGGGCTCTGGGCGCAGAGTCAGGGAGTGATCTTCTTACGGCGCGAGGAGCGGCGGGGCGGGATGTAGTGGAAGCGGATGAGGTAGATGTTTTGGCCTTGGCCGTGCTTGGCGATTTTGAGGAGGTCGAGGACACCGAGGAAACCGGAGGCGCGCGCGAGCGCGGGGGTGATGTCGGGCAGGCCGATGGGTTCGATGGAGTCGATCTCGATTTCGCCATCTTCCATGCGGTAGCGGCCGCCGACGCGAACGTGGGGACGGGTCCAGATACGGACCGAGCAGGTGATTTGGCCAGTGCGGACGCCTTCTCGAAGGCGCTGGGTGAACTGCATGGGGAAAGCATAATCGAGCCGTGGTGGAGGGGTGGATTTGGCGTTCGGAGTCCTGTAGCATCGGCGACATGCGGGCGAAGAAGGCGATTCGAGTGGGGAAGACGGGGCGCGGGACGATGAAAGCGTCGGTGGCAAAGAAGGCCGTCACGGGCGCTTCGACGGCTGCGAAGGGAGTCGCGGAATATGTCGCCGGGATTCCGGAATCGAGCCGGCAGACTTTCGATGCGCTGCGTGCGGCGGTACGGCAGGCTACGCCGAAGGATGCGGAGGAAGTGATCAGCTATGGGATTGTGGCGCTGCGGACGGATCGCGTGCTGGTTTGGTATGCGGCGTTCGCGCAGCACTGCAGTTTGTTTCCGACGGCGTCGGTGCTGGGGCAGTTTCGGGATGAACTGAAGGGCTACAAGGTGTCGAAGGGGACGGTGCAGTTTCCGGTGGATGAACCGCTGCCGGCGGCGCTGGTGAAGAAGCTGGTGCGGGCTCGGGTGGCGGAGGCGCAGGGGAAAAAGAAGTAGCGCTCAGGGCTTTTGCGTGGGACGCAGGAGCACCTCGCTGATGAAGGACTGCGGGGCCTGGGTGACGAGGGTCGCGACGACGGAGGCGACGTCGTCGGGCTGGAGCATTTTTGCGGGGTCCTTGCTGCTGTGGCCGCCGCCGAAGTGGGTGTTGATGGAGCCGGGGGCGATGACGCTGACGCGAATTTTGTGTGGGCGGAGTTCTTCGGCGACGGAGTAAGTAAGGCCGTTGAGTCCCCACTTGGAGGCCGCGTAGGGTGCGTTGTTGGGCAGCGGGACGTGGCCGGCCAGTGAGGAGATGTTGACGATGTGGCCGGAGCGCGCGGCGATCATCATCGGGGCAAAGGCGCGGATGAGCAGGTAAGGCGCGCGCAGGTTGGTGTCGATGAGTCGGTCCCAGTCCTCGGGGCTGACTTCGTGGAGAGGCTGGCCAGTGCCGCCGATGGCGGCATTGTTGACGAGGATGTCGAGGCGCTCGTGGTCGCGGGCGACCTGCTCGGCGAGGCGCGCGATCGCGGCGGGGTCGGTGAGGTCACAGGGCAGGACTGTGGCGTGGCCGTTGTCCTTCTGGATTTGGCCGCGGACCTGGTTGAGACGCTCGGTGTCGCGGGCGACGAGGAGGACGTGCGCGCCGAGGGAGGCGAGGCGGAGGGAGACGGCTTCTCCAACGCCGCGGGCGGCGCCGGTGACGAGGGCGATCTGCGAATCGAGAGCGGGCATGGCTTCTAGTTTCGATGCGCGGAGTTAGTGGGAAGAAGCGCGGCGATTACTGTGTCGTGTCGATGTCGAGAACCTGGATCGAGTATGCGGGGATGGTGTGGTGAAACGACGCCGCGGCGCCGGTGGAGTGCGTGACGAGGGGGACGATGTGCTTCGGTTCGGTGATGGAGTTGGTGTCTTTGGTGGTGGCGCCGTGGAGGGTAGTGATGGTCATAGCAGGACGGATGCGTGCGGCGCCGGTGATTTTGATTTGGACGGATTGCGGCGCTGAGGAAGCGTTGACCAGTTTGATGTGGAGGCGGCCGGTCTTTGAATCGGCGGTGACGGACTGGAAGAGGCGCGGGTTGGCGGAATCGAGGGTGGACGCGAGGATCTGGTCGCCGAGGTGGGTGGAGAACATGACCTGGGTCCAGTAGCTGGGCGAACCGTAGCTCGACATCACGTCGAAGCCGATGAGGTCGCCTTCCCACTCCATGGCGAAGGGGCTGACGTTGACGAAGAGGGGCGCGTAGCTCGCCATGACGACGAGGTCGGAATTGCGCTCGAGGCCGGTCATCCAGGCCGCGTCGCCGAGGGCTGCGCCCATGTTCGTGGTGGGCGTGCCTTCGCGGGTGGCCCACTCGCCGACGAGGATCTTCGGGCCGCTGCGGTCGTAGTTGTCGTAGCGGTGCATGTCGTCGAAGAACTGCTTTGCCGTGCGGTAGAAGTGGCGATGGGCTTCGTGGTCGTTGTCGTCGACGATGTCGGGGCGAACGGAGGTGACGGGCGCCGAGGCGACAATTTGTAACTGTGGGTAGGCCTTTTTAATTGCGTTGTAGAACTGAGCGAAGCGGGCGTCGTAGGTGCCGGAGGGGTCGTGGTACTCCTCGTTGCCGATTTCGACGTAGTGGAGCGGGAAAGGCTCGGGGTGGCCATCGCGGGCGCGCTCGGCTCCCCACTTTGTGGAGGCATCGCCGGTGACGTACTCGATTTCGTCGAGGGCGTCCTGCACGTACGGCTCGAGGTCGTGGCCGGGATTCACGTGCTGCTGGTCGAGGGTGTAGCCATCGAAGAGGGCGAGGAGCGGCTCCATGTGCAGGTCGTCGCACCAGGTAAGCATTTCAAGCAGGCCCATGCCGTCGGAGGAGCGATACATCCAGGGCGCCATGTGGCCGGGGCGATCGACGAGGGGGCCGATGGTCTTCTTCCAGTCGAAGTGGTCGGCGAGGTGCTGGCCTTCAAGGAAGTTGCCGCCAGGGAAGCGCAGGAATTTCGGATGCAGCGCGGCGAGCTTGTCCATGAGGTCGGGGCGGAAGCCGTTGGGCTGATCGTGCCAGGTGGGCGGGAAGAGGGAGAGCAGCGTGAACCACGCGATGCCGGGATGCGCGAAGAGATATTCGATGCGGTTGTTGCCAGAGGTTGGGATAGCGGCGCCGGTTTTCAGGGTGAAGGTGTACTGCTTCCAACTGGTGTCGAGAGCGGGGACGGTGGCGGTGGCGGCGACCGCTCCGGTTTGGTTGTTGACGAGGCGGATGGTGATTTCGCCGAGGGAGGGATCGGCGGCTTTCGCGTAGAACGAGCCCTGGTACGTCGTCGCAGGACGGACGGGGATGCCCCAGTAGCCGGTGTTGAAGAAGCCGGCGGTGGAGTGCTCGTCGGCGGACGTACGTCGAGTTTGAGGCTGGCGGGTTGGGCGGCGCTGGGGCCGTTGCCGGTGTCGATGCTGATGGCGGCCTCGGAGGAACCGCGCTCGATCAGGGTCCAGTTCTGCGGGGGCCGGCCGGGGCGGCGAGGGGGCTGGAAGGTTGTGGGGTTGAGGAGTTCGGCGTAGAGACCGCCATCCCAGGAGTGGTTGATCTCCTCGCTCATGATGCCGTAGAGGGTGGGGCTGACCTGGCCGGCGGGGTGGGAGGCGTCGATGGAGAGGGTGGCGGTGGGGGTTTGGGCGAGAGCGGTGGCGGAGAAGAGGAGCAGAGCGGGAAGGGCGAGGCGCATGGCGAGTCCGTGCGTGAGATAACGTTTACCGGGCGGAGACCAAAGTAGGCGGTTTGAGGCTGCGACGTCAAGGAGCGGAGCTGGTGGGCTGTCAGACGTTGTGTCGAGAATGGGTAGAGCAACGGAGAGGTGGAAAGATGACGGAGGAACGAAGCTGAGGTGCGCGTGGGCGGAGAGCGATCCGCTGCTGCGGCAGTATCACGATGAGGAGTGGGGTGTGCCGCAGTTTGACAGCCGAGCGCTGTGGGAGACGCTGATGCTGGAGGGATTTCAGGCGGGGCTGGCGTGGATTATTGTGCTGCGCAAGCGCGAGGCTTTCCGGAAGGCGTTTCGCGGGTTCGATCCGAAGAAGGTCGCGCGGTTTGGCGAGAAGGAGATCGCGCGCATGCTCGAGGATCCGGGAATCATCCGGTCGCGGGCGAAGATCGAAGCGACGATTGGCGGGGCGAAGGTGTTCTTGCAGATGCAGGACGAGGGCGTGGAGTTCTCGGATTGGGTGTGGGAGATGGCGGGTGGGCAGCCAATCCAGAACACGGGGCCGATGGTCGGCGAGCACGCCGCTGGCGGAGACGTTTTCAAAGGAGCTGAAGAAGCGGGGATTCAAATTTGTGGGGCCGGTGATCGTGTACGCGTGGATGCAGGCGGCGGGGATCGTGAACGATCACGCAGAGGATTGTTTTCGGCGGGGGTATTGCGGGAGGAATAAGAGGGAGGTGTGAGGGGTTTGGCCGAAAACGGCGGTCCCCACCGCGTCAGATTCTTTTCGGCCGCTTCGCGACCGATTCCCCTTCGCCCGAGATCTTTCGTTGGGACACGGCTTGTTGCTTCGGGGGGTCCTTCGACTGCGCGCGGTCCAAACGTTATTTACCGCTCGCAGGCGTTGTGGCCGCGCTCCGCTCAGGATGACATTTGTTTTCATGCGCGCCGTATACTCGGATGTTTGCTCCCTTGCGAGGTGAAGAGATGAGTGCGAGTGCGGTTGGGTATGCCAAAGAGAATGCGGGGCGGTTTCTGGAGGAGCTGAAGACGCTGCTGCGGATTCCGTCGGTATCGACGACGCCGGAGCACAAGGGGGATGTGGAGAAGGCCGCGTCGTGGGTGGCGGCGGAGCTGAAGCGCATCGGGATGGAGAATGTCGATGTCATCCACAGCGTTGGGCATCCGCTGGTGTATGCGGACTGGCTGCATGCGGCGGGCAAGCCGACGGTGCTGTGCTATGCGCACTACGATGTGCAGCCGCCCGATCCGCTGGAGGAGTGGGTGTCGCCGCCGTTTGAGCCGACGGAGCGGAACGGCAACCTGTACGCGCGCGGCGCGGTCGATGACAAGGGGCAGCTGGTCTCGCAGGTGAAGGCGCTGGAAGCGCTGATGAAAACGGATGGGAAGCTACCCATCAATGTGCGCGTGATCTATGAGGGCGAAGAGGAGGTCGGCGGCGAGCGAATCGCGGCGTTTGTGCGCGAGCATCCGGAGCGGCTGAAGGCGGACTTTGCGCTGATCTCGGACACTGAGATGTTTGCGCCGGAGTTGCCCACGCTGTGCGTCGGGCTGCGCGGGATGATCTACACGGAACTCGAAGTGCGCGGGGCGAAGACCGATCTGCACTCGGGGATGTATGGCGGCGCGGCGCCGAATCCGTTTGTGGCGCTGGCGCAGATCATCGCCGGGCTGAAGGATCGCGACGGGAAGATTCTGATCCCTGGTTTTTACGACGACGTGGCGAAGCCGAGCGCGGATGAGCTGAAGGCGTGGAAGGCGCTTCCGTTTGACGAAGAGGAGTATCGCGAGAAGGAAGTGGGCGCGATCGCAGCTGGTTGGGCGAGAAGGGCTACTCGGCGATTGAGCGGACGTGGGCGCGGCCGACGCTGGACGTACACGGCATCGTAGGCGGATTCACGGGCGCGGGCGCGAAGACCGTGATCCCGGCGAAGGCGACGGCGAAGGTGTCCATGAGGCTAGTGCCGGAGATGACGCCGGAGAAGGCCTTCGCGCAGTACAAGGCGTACGTGGAGAAGATTAAGCCCGAGGGCGTGACGGTGGACGTGCGGCTGATCCACCAGGGCGAGCCGATTGTGATCGGCACGGACAATCCATATGTGAAGGCGGCGACGAAGGCGCTGAAGAAGGTGTGGGGGAAGGACACGGTGTTCATCCGGTCGGGCGGATCGATTCCGATTGTCGGGGATTTCGAGCGGTTCCTGAAGATTCCGTCGGTGATGATGGGCTTTGGACTGCCGGACGATGGGCTGCATGCGCCGAACGAGAAGTTCCACATCGCAAATTTTCATCGGGGGATTGAGAGTCTGATTGAGTTCTTTGATGAAGTGGCGAATAGCTAAAAAGCGGTCGGCTAGTGAAGCGGTCAGCTCAAAGCCGGTTAGCTGAAAAGCGGCCAGCGGGAAAACCAAAACAGAAAATCGGGCGTAGCTATTTCTCTGCTATCCGCCCTGCACCGAAGGTGAAATAATGCAGCCGCCCAAAGCATTGGGCAGGTTTCAGTCGCGTTTGTTCCGTAGTGAGGCTTCCATGAAAAAGCGGTTTGCTCTCCTGATTATTACCCTGCTAACACTGATGACTCTCCCCGCCGTCGCCGTCAAGACGGTATCCGTCAAAGAACTCGGCGCACTGATTGCCGATATGCAGCAGCAAAATAAGCCTGACAGCAATATCGCCGACAGGCTGAAGGGCGTGAACCTTTCCGAGCAACTCACGCCGGCCGTCATCGACGAGTTTCGCAGCATGAACCTCGGGCCGCTGTCGCTGGAGCAGATTCGCATTCTGGCGGTCGAAAGCGCGCTGCTGCCGCCGCCCGGAACCGAATTGCCCTCGACGGTCGCGCCTGATGTCGATGCGCAAAAAGGCATCCTCGGCAAAACGGTGAATTACATATCCGACTTCACCCATCTCCCCAAGCTCGACGCCGATAAGACCACGGTGCGCTACCAGGATGGCCCGGACTATGTCCTGGCGTCGAACGGTGGAGGCACGCTGATGGCGCAGGCCGATATTGGCCAGCAGTTTTCTCCGGACAACCCGTATCTGCGCACGCTGGGGCAGCACACCGTGGCGGTCGAAGTGATGGGCGGTGTGGAGCTGCGACCGGCGAAGCTGAAGGCAGGCGACCCGTCGACGCAGAACGGACAGATCTCCCAGGGGGGCCCCGGTCCGGTTCTGGGGGTCGCGTTTGAAGAGGCAGCGAGAGGCAAGCTGCAGTTCGCGCGCTGGGAAACGGTGGACGGCAAGCCGCTGGCGGTCTTCTCCTACGAGGTTCCCAAAAAGCAGTCGCACTACGAAGTGAACTATTGCTGCTTTCCGAAGACGGAGAACACGGGCAGCCATCTGGGTGGGCCTTCCGGTTCCTCGCTGACCCCGGGCGGAGGCGGTGGTGGCGGCGGAGCACCCGAGCAGCTACGCCACGCTGACGACCTTCGATCCCTTTCACGCGAAGGTCGGCTATCACGGGGAGTTCTTCATCGATCCCGCGACCGGAGACGTGCTTCGTTTCATCATGGAGGCGGATTTGAAGCGGTCGGACTTTGTCCAGCAGGAAGACACGCGCATCGACTATGCCCCGGCCGCGGTGGATGGCAAGACGATGCTGCTGCCGCAGGCGAGCTACGTGCTCACCACGGTCATCCCTGCGGGAGACTCGGGCCAGCGAATCGCGAGCCGGCGGACATTGTTTGAGGTTCACTACGCGAATTACCGGCAGCCGGCGAGTTAGGCTGGACGGCGTGTCGAGGGAGTGAACAGGCAACTCAGGGCGGGAATTGGCGCCAGCCAGCCGAAAAAAGAGGGGAAGCGGTCCTGGGGGAGTTCAGGCAGGACCGCTTCCCGGCGAAATGAGGCTCCAACAAATTCTGGTGAATCCCGGCGAGCCGTCCGCACCCTCATCCCACGACTGGGGTGCAATCGCAGGCTCGCCGGGATTCCCGACCGCGAGGGACGGGCCGGTTCGGCTCCTTCCCTCGCGTCGAGCTTCGCTCAGGACACCTTGGGGGGCTTCACGATCTCGGCCAGGCGTGCGTCCTTCCACAGCGGGGCAAACGCGGGATCATCCCACACGGTGGCGAGATTCTTGAAATTCCCCTGTTTTGCGCGACGCAGATAGTCGAGGGCACCATCGATATTGCCACGCTTGATGTAGGCCTTGGCGATCATGAAGTCCACCATCGCGCGCTGTTCGGGAGTCTGGACCTGCGCGAAGACGCCTTCATTGTCGGCGCTGGTGAGGATGTCGGCATCGAGCTCGAGGGCGCGGGCATACTCGGTCATCGCGCGGTCGAGCTGCTTCTGGCCCATCCACGCCTCGGCGAGGTTCAGGTGGGTGACAGCTTTGGATTCATCGAGGGCGAGGGCCTGCTTGAGGTAGCGGATGGCCGGCTTGTATTTGCGCTGCAGGCAGTCGACGGCGCCCAGGTTGTTGAGAGCGTCGACGTTGGAGGGATCGACCTTAACGGCCACGCCGAAGCTGTGCCGAGCCTGATCGAACTCGCCGACCTTCATTTGCGCAATGCCAAGCCTGTTATAGAGCGAGACATCCAGGTTGTTGTAGCGGAGGGCGAGCGTATACCAATTGACGGCCGAGCCGTATTCGTTGCGGGCGCGGGCGATGTCGCCTTTCATTTCGTAGTTTTTGGCGATTTGCTGGCGAGTTTCCGCAGTGACGGTGTTGGCCCCCAGCAGGGACTGCGCGGCTTCAGCGCGGGCTGCCATGGCCGGGGCGCTGAGGGTGGAAGCGGCGGCAAGGATAAGGACGATGGCTTTCATGGACTACCTCCCGCGGAAGGTTGTGTGGGCAGTTCGGGGGAGCTTCTTCCGCTTCGAGGGTGAGTACACACCGGCCAGGGAGTCCGGCACAACGCTATACCAGCTACCCTGGGGAGAACTGGGGGTTACGCAACTGGTCATGGCGCGCGCTCGCAGAATCAACGAGACTTAGGCTGGGGTGAAACGCGGATTTCCCTGGGGTGGAGTGGCGGCCATGGGGGGTTAAATCCCGTTACATCGTAGCTACTCGGCCCGGTGTGACGGTTAAGGGGCACGGGCGGCGGGTTACAAGCGTATAAAGAAGGCGTCAAGAGCGAAGGACAGGCGATTACGGCGATGGCGGCAGTCGGACACGCAGAGCCGATGGAACAGGAAGCGTGGCGTGAGGAGCTGCGCACCGTACTGGAGTCGCGCACTTTCCGCCAAGCGCCGACCCTGTCGCACCTGCTGCGTTATCTCTGCGATAAGCTCTTTGCCGGCGAGAGCGCCCAGATCAAGGAGTATTCGATCGGGGTGGAGCTGTTCCGCCGCGGGGACTCCTTCGACCAGGAAACGGACTCGATTGTACGGGTGGAAGTGAACCGGCTGCGCAAGCGGCTGGCGGACTACTACGCGGGCGAGGGGGCGTCGCACAAGCTGCAGATCGTGATTCCGGTGGGGCAGTACGTGCCGAGTTTTGTGAGCACGGTGCGGGAGCCGGAGACGAAGCCGCCGGCGGAAGCCGAGCCCGCGGCGGAAGCCAAGCCCGGAAAAACGGTGACGGACTGGCGGCAGCGCAAGTGGGTTTGGGCGGCTGTCGCGGTGGGTTGCGCGCTGCTGGTAAGCGTGGCGTGGCTCGCGGGGCATCATCGGACACCAGCGCCCCAGGCCCTCCAGACGCATCCGCCGGCACAAACGGTTCCGGAACCGCTGGTGGGGCCGCCGCCCGGGGATGAGGTGCGGATCCTTGCGGGATCGACGCGCAGCTACGCCGATCACGCGGATAAGCTGTGGAGTGCGGATGCATGGTTCACGGGCGGCACGGCGGCGAAGAATGACGCCCGGTACATCGCGCGCACGCTCGACCCGAGTTTCTATCACGCGAGCCGCGAGGGGCAGTTCCGGTATGACATCCCGCTGAAGCGCGGCGTGTACGAGGTGCACCTGTACTTCGCCGAGACGGAGTACGGTCCGGAGAATACCGGGGTGGGCGGCGAGGGAAGCCGGCTGATGACGGTACGCGCGAATGGGCAGCCGTTACTGAGCCACTTCGACGTGATGGCGGATGCGGGCGGCGAACGGATTGCCGACGATCGCGTGTTTCCGGGACTCTCGCCGGCGAGCGACGGCAAGCTGCATTTGGAATTCGGGGGCGAGAACGGCGCCAACGCGACGCTGTCGGCCATTCAGATTCTGCCTGGGTTGGGAGCTGCTTTGGGAGTTGGGCCGGGCGCGCGCATGCGGCCAGTGCGGCTGCTGGCGCGGCAGACGCCGTACTACTCCAACGACAGCCACTGGTGGAGCCCGGACAACTATTTCAACGGCGGACAGATGGCGTCGTACACGGATCCGGTGAGCGGAACCGACGATCCGGAGTTATACGAGACGGAGCGCTGGGGGAATTTCTCCTACGCGATTCCGGCCGCGCCGGGGCGATACATTGTGACGCTTCAATTCGCGGCGCGGCATCGCGGGTGGAACGAGCCCCTGGAGCCGAATGCCCAGTCGACGCCCGTGGCGCACATCTTCAACGTGTTCTGCAACGGCAAGGCGATTCTGGAGAACTTCGATCTGGCGAAGGAAGCGGAAGGGTCGGACGTTGTGGTGCGGAAGGCAACGGGACTGGAGCCGAACGCGCAGGGCAAGCTGGTGCTGAATTTCGTGCCGGTCAACGGATACGCGTCGGTGACGGGGATCGAAGTGGTGGAGGAGTAGGGCGAGTCAGCGAGTCAGCGAAAGACGAGCGAAGTGCGAGCGGAAAAGGCGAGCGCAAAAGCGAGTAAGAACGCGCCGAAATACGAACGGCTGCTATTTGTCGTAGAGATCTTCTTCCGTCACGACGGCTTCGAGATTCCCGGCGTGGCTGGAGCGGCGGGCGGCGGTGAACATGGATCCGCGCGCGGGGACGATGGGAGCGAAGGCCATGAAGCCGATCTTCGGGGCGATGTCGTCGTAGATGGCTTCCATACCGCCGCGCAGCGTGTAGGTTTCATGCCAGAAGCCGGTGCCGCCGGAGTCGCGCAGGAAGTTCTTCCACCAGAGACGGTGCGGCTCCGAGCGGGTCCACTTCAGAAGCGAGTCCATGTCGCGCCAGTACTGGCGCATGCCCGCGTGCATAGGAAAGAGCGAGAAGACAAAGTTCTCGTGGCGCAGCAGGCCGTTGGGCTGAGCATCGACGGATTTGGCGATCCTGGGACCGAATCCGATGAGGGTCTTTAGACCGGTAAGGCGGTTGACCCGCATGCCCAGGTAGACGACGACGAGGTCGGGGTACGGGCTGAGGTCGACAGTGCGGCGGTTGACGGGCGTGGGCATGGGAGACCTCCGGGACACTGAGAGTTTAGAGGTTAGAGTTTAGAGTTTTCCATGACCAGACGTCGCCGAGAAAAGTGACCGCAACTCCCAAAGGTCAAACAGGGACGGGAATCCTGTGGACCCTACGAGCCTGGTTTGGTTCGGGGAACAAAAGTCGGGAAGCCGCGTCGTTGGCGGGGGATCGCGCATCTGGTAATGTGGTAGGTCGGACGCGAAAGGGCGAAGGAAGAGAGAACCATGGCAAAGGCGGTCTGGAACGGGAAAATCCTTGCAGAAAGTGAGACTTACGAGACGGTGGAGGGGAATGTATATTTCCCCGAGAGCGGGGTAAAGCGGGAGTATTTGCGGCCGAGCTCAACGACGTCGACATGTCCCTGGAAGGGCCAGGCCAAGTATTACAGTCTTTTGGTAGATGGGCAGGAGAATCAGGACGCTGCCTGGTACTACCCAAATCCAAATCCAGCGGCACGTAACATCAAGAATCACATCGCTTTCTGGCGCGGTGTGGAGGTCGAGAAGTAGAAGCAGCCAATAGCCAATAGCCAGTAGCCAGTAGCCAGTACCCAGTACCCAATAGCCGATAGCCAGCAAGCGCGATAGCACGCAAGGGCGCGATTGCGCTTAGGCCGTCTGTTTGTAGCGCACCTGATGCCACTCCCAGGCGCTGGCGATGATCTCATCGAGGTCCGTGTGGCGGGGCTTCCAGCCGAGTTCCCGGGTTATCTTCTCTGAACTTGCGATCAGGACCGCTGGGTCGCCGGGGCGGCGCGGGACCACGTCGACGGGGATGGGTTGACCTGTTACCCTCCGAGCCGATTCGATGACCTGGCGGACGGAGAATCCGGAGCCGTTGCCGAGGTTATACATGAGCTGCTCTCTTGATCCAAGCGATTCAAATGCAAGCAGATGGGCGTGGGCCAAATCTTCGACATGGATGTAGTCGCGGATGCAGGTGCCGTCGGGTGTAGGGTAATCGTCGCCATAGATTTTGATACTCTCGCGGCGGCCTAAAGCGACGTCCAGAACCAGGGGAATGATATGGGATTCGGGCTCGTGCGCCTCACCGCGGCCTCCCATGGCGCCGGCGACGTTGAAGTAGCGCAAGCTGGCGTATCGAAGACCATGTACTCGATACATCCAATTGAGCATTTTTTCCACCAGGAGCTTGGATTCCCCATAGGCATTGGTGGGCCGAAGGGGTGCATCTTCACGGATCGGGGTTACGTCCGGTTCGCCGTAAACCGCAGCCGTGGACGAGAAAACAATCCTGCGGACGCCTGTGGAAATCATGGCCTCGAGGAGACTGAGCGAGGAGGCCGTATTGTTGCGGAAATAGCGCTCAGGCTGTTGCATACTTTCGCCGGCTTCAATGAGTGCCGCAAAATGCATCACGCCGTCGAAGCCGGTGGCGAGGAGATTTTCGAGCTGGGGGCGGTCGGCGAGGTCCGCCTGGATGAAACTGGCTCCGGGAGGAAGGAGGGCGCGGGTGGAATGGCAGAGGTTGTCATAGACCACAACCGTATGGCCCTGCTGGAGAAGGGTGAGAGCCACCATCCCACCAATGTACCCAGCTCCTCCAGTGACCAGAATTCGCACGATCCTCAACCCCGATTCCGTTATGCTATTTACATCTCAGCTGCGTCAGACTCTTTATAATCCATTGGGAGGAAGGCCTCGACCGTGGTCATCGTTGCGAGGGTTCCTGACCCCGGGTTCGATCCGAGGATTTTGATGGACAGCAGCCGGTAAGGGCTTGCAGATGTCCAGTGCAAGAGAGTAGACCAGAGTGAACGAACGGGGCTCCGTTCGCGTCGTTCACCTGTAGCAAGACCCAAAATGGGCACGATTCTGCCTCGTTTGTGTGACTGATGGAGGTAATTCGCTGGAGTACTCTCAAGTCACCTCTTGCGCGTTCAGAAGTACCCGTAGGAAGATCCAATGGTAATCCCAAATGCAGGGCGAGCTTTTCGGGAGAACGTGTCCCACAGTCTTGCGTAAAGGCTTGTCCGAATTTGGGCCAACGCGAATGGGGTTCACTGGTCATCAAAGTGCATACCTGAAAAGATGCACAGACTAAAAATTGCAACTTCTTTTCTCAGGTGAGGTTGGAGATACAGGGCAATGGCAATAGACAACTCCATTAAGCGCGCAACGTTCGGGCTGCTCCCCGAGCCGGAAGGCCGGATGGGCTCGTTCGGCATGAGCATGGTCCTCAACGTGACCGTAGCTGCTCTGATGCTGCTGCTGACGGTCGCGCAGGTTCACCAGGTGCAGGAGCACCGGTACCAGACGACGCAGCTGATTTTCCCCGTGGAGCAGCCGAAGCCGTACGTGCCGCCGGTACCGAAGATCAAGCTGCCGCCCCCGCCTCAGGTGGCGAAACTCGAGCAGCCGAAGATTGAGATGCCGAAGCCGATGCCGCCGCCACCGAAGGTTGCGGAGATCAAGCTGCCCACGCCGGTAATGCCAAAGATTGAAGCGGCACCGCCCAAGCGGTTCGCGCCTCCTCCGCAACCGAAACTGGGAGCGTTCAAGAGCGAGACGCCGACAGTGGTTGCGAACAATATGAGCGCCCCGTCGCCAAAGATGGGTGGCTTTGGGGATCCGGTGGGTGTGAAGCCGAATCCGGCAGCGACGCGGACGGCGACGATCGCCGCAGCGGGTTCGTTCAACGCGGCGCCGGGAACGGCTTCGGGAGCCGGAGCGGCGCGTCAGGGTGCGGTGCGGGGCACCGAGTTTGGTTCAGGTGTGGCCAACGGCGTTCCCGGCGGCAAAGACAGGAACGCGACGGTCGCGTCGGCGGGATTCGCGAACGGCGTACTGGGTGGAACAGGATCGAAGGACAGCCACGGAACGGCCGCGCGGGGCAGCTTTGGCGACAATATGTACGGCTCGGCACCGGCTCCCGCCGTGCATCCTCAGGCTCCGCAGACGACACCGATCGTAGTACTGGCGAAGCCTCTGCCGGCCTACACGGCCGAGGCGCGGCAGCTCAAGATTGAGGGCGATGTGACGCTTGAGGTACGATTCCTGGCGTCAGGACAGGTGGAAGTACTGCGCGTGGTCGCAGGACTGGGACACGGGCTGGACGAACAGGCGAAGTTCGCTGCCGAGCGGATCCGCTTTAAGCCGGCGACGAAAGACGGGCAGGCCGTGGATCAGGTAAGCATCATCCATGTGACATTCCAGATGGCATAAGGAAGTACAGTTGTGGACGAGGTGCGGGGATGCCTCGCGATTTGTGAAAGGCCGAACAAAAGGCACGTATTCAGGAGTCATAACAAAATGCATGGTCGCAAGCTTTTGATTCTGGGCATGACATTATTGCTGGGCGTTCCGGCGTCCCAGGCGAAGAAGGAACCTCGTGCTCCGGCAGGACTGGCCCTTACCCCGCAGCAGCAGCGTCTGGTGCAGCAGGCGATCGCGCGCGAGAAGGTGGTCGTCAGGCAGATCCAGAAGAGCACACCGGTCGTGCAGTCGTACATTCAGGACCTGCGTGCGGACACGAAGCTCTATCAGGTGCCGGTTTCCGATCAGTACATGATCGGACGCGTCGACTTCGGCAAGGCGTTCACGGCCGACGAATATGCGCAGGCGGAGCGGAACGAGCATCACGGCTGGTTCGCGGGCTCTTTCCACTTCATGTCGGACCTGACCAAGGCCTTCCATCTGGAGAACTCGCCCACCGGATTCATGGCGATGATGTTCATCGATCCGACCAGCTTCGATCAGCAGCACTACGACTTCACGTTTGTGCGGCGCGAGTTCCTGGGCACGGTGCGTACGTGGGTGTTCGATGTAAGCCCGAAGGAGAGGGGCCCGGGGCGTTTCTTCGGGCGCATCTGGGTCGAGGACCAGGACGGCAACGTGGTCCGCTTCAACGGGACCTACATCAGCAATCCCAACGACGAAGCCGATCACTACTTTCACTTCGACAGCTGGCGCATGAACGTGCAGCCGGGAGTGTGGGCGCCGGCGGCGGTGTACGTCGAGGACACGCTGCACAACGGCGTGAACCATGCCTCCAGCTTTAAGGGGCAAACGACGTACTGGGGCTACTCGCTGAAGCTGCCGACCAAAGAGTCCGACTCGGAGTCGATGGAGATCGAGAACGCGCAGGACCAGAGCGACAACTCCAGCGACGTGAGCCCGCTGCAGGCCGAGCGGGAATGGATTTCGCAGGCGGAAAACAACGTGCTGGACCGGCTGACCCAGGCCGGGCTGGTAGCGCCGCCGAGCGCCTTCGACAAGCAGCTGGAGCAGGTGGCGACGAACATCATCATCGGCAGCAATTTGCAGTTGCCCAGCGATATTCACTGCCGCGTGATCCTGACGACTCCGCTGGAGTCGCTGGCGGTGGGCAATACGATCCTGCTGAGCAAGGGCCTGATCGACACGCTGCCGGACGAGAACGCGCTGGCAGCAGTGATCGCGTTCCAGCTGGCGCACATTGTTACCGGGCACCACATCGACACGCGGTATGCCTTCAACGACCGGCTGCTCTTTCCGGATGCGGCGACCTTCCGGCGGATCACGATGAACCACTCGGTTCCGGACGACGAGGAAGCTGCGAAGAAAGCCGTGGATTTGTTCAGCCACTCGATCTATCACGACAAGGCCGGCAGCGTTGGGCTGTTCTTCCAGCAGCTGGAAGTGCGGGAGAAAGAACTTCCCGCGCTGTTCACGCCGCGGCTGGGCGACTCGCTGGTACGTGGCGACGGGCAACCGTGGCTCGCCGGCCTGACGCAGGGCGCGCCGAAGCTGGACATGGACAACCTGCAGCAGGTGGCGGCTCTGCCGCTGAACAGCCGGCTGA
The DNA here is from genome assembly GCA_963819725.1 of uncultured Acidobacteriaceae bacterium. Taxonomy (GTDB): domain Bacteria; phylum Acidobacteriota; class Terriglobia; order Terriglobales; family Acidobacteriaceae; genus Palsa-343. Next base: position 147,222 of record CAWFXK010000003.1, on the reverse strand, counting down.
AGATCGATCCGTGGGACGACAAGGTCTTTATGCTGAATTCCAGGCCTCCTGTGCTGCTGAATGCGCGGGACAAGATGCCGCTGGAACTGACGCCGGTGTTCTTCCGCCTGCAGCGCTACTCCGACGCAACGCCGGGTGCAGCCGCGCCTGCGAACGCGACTCCGGCCGCGAGTGTGCCGCCCTCGGCGGATGCGGGTGGACAGCAGCCTTCGGCAAGCGCGCAGGCTCAGCCGCAGGCCGGCCCGCAGTAGTCTGCGTTCCCGGATCAGTTTGCTGCGCAGCTCAGAAAATCGAGCCGCGCAGCGCAACGCGGTACGGAGTCAAGGGTTAATAACGGTAACGACGTGTGTGAAAGTGGAATAGGGCCCGTAAGTGCAAGACCGGAGAACGAACGTGGGCAAGAAGATCGCAGTCATCGCACTACTTTTGTTTCCTATAGCCGTGATCGCTCAGAGTTCTGAATCGGCCACCGGCGGCGAAGCTACCGTCGCAGCCGGCGTGGAGATGTCCACCTTTAATCCAGACTGGGGCTGCCCCAACATCGCCCCGCTCGGTTGCTGGACTCAGTTATACGGCCCGACGGCGGTGTTCAACTTCGACCTTCATCAGAAGTACGGGATCGAAGGCGAGGCGCGCTGGCTCCACTGGCATGGCAATGGAAAAATGGTCGAGTCGAATTACCTGGTGGGACCCCGTTATCGCCTTTACCGGCTGCAGCGCCTCTCTCTTTGGGGAAAGCTGGACATGGGTGGCGGGTGGATTACGACTTCGAATTACCCCGCCGCGGGCAGCCTGAAGGGTAGCTACTTTGCATACGCGCCCGGAGCGACCGCCATCTATCAGCTAACCCATGTGATTGGGCTTCGTGCCGATTATGAGTATCAGATCTGGCCTTCGTTTGCCGGACCGCCGACCTATGATCCAAATACCGGCAAAGTGGTGCAGCATCAAAGCGGACTGACTCCGAACGGGCTGAGCTTCGGGGTGGTCTACAGGTTCCTCGGGCAGTAAGCGAACGAAATGAGAGAAGAGCAGGCTGGGAGCAATCCCAGCCCTTTTCTTTTCACAGCAATGGTCGATGAATCGATCGATTCGGCGGCGATTAAGGCCGCAGGGCGTTCGGCCACTGGTTAAGGATGGCGTGTCCGATGACGGCATTTCCCGCTGTGTTGAAGTGGGTGCGATCGTAGATGCAGATTTCTGCTGCGGAATGCGCCGCGATCGCGCTGGTCAGATCGATCACCGGGACATTGTGCGCAGCCGACCAGGTCTGGAGCACGTTGAGCGCTTTGTTCGCGGGTTGCGGAATGTCGGAGCGAAAGGGCAGGAAAACGAGAATCATCTGCCCGTGCTGGCTTCGCACCAGATCGACGAACTGATCGAGATCCTGCAGATTGGCTCGCTCGGTCACGTCGTCCGGAACGACGACATCGCCGGGGTCCGAATGAGGTTGAATGTGCACGATTCGCGGCTCGACGAACCGAGTGAACAACTCACCGATTGCAGTAAGAGGTCGAGCCTGCGGGAGTGCGTCGCCCACCTGATCAATCTTCGCGCGGGGCTGAGTCGGGTCTCCGTCGTTGAGCACGAGCAGAACGTAATTGGACTGGAAGATACCACGGCTCCGGACCCAGGCCCACTCATTGTCCGGTGCCCACCCATTCGCCGATGCATTGAGTACCTCCGCTTTCTGGTGGAAGATCGACGGCAAACCGCGTCCTACAATCTGCGTGAACAGGTTCTTCTGATCGACATGCGTCGTGCCATAGGTGAGAGAATCGCCGACGAACAGAACCCGGACGACCCCGGGAGGCCGCACTGGAGAAACTTCCTGCGAACGCATCCCATAGTGGTTGATATCGGTGTGAACAAAGAACCGGAAGACTCTCTGGTCGGGCCTGGTGATATAGGAACATGCTGGGTCGGGCGCAATCAGCACCGGATCGCCCAGGCCCAGAAGCAGCCGGAGCGTGACTTCAGTGCCAACGGCGAGCACAACGAGCAGAAACAGCGCGACACCAACGACGCGCCGCGGCCGTTTCCTCGCTCGCACAGCCAGGGACTCCTGCAAGGAGTTTTTTGATTCCACAATCACCTCTTCAAGCCGAAGTAGCGCGTCCAGAACGGATCCGGGCGCTCACGCTGTGGCTGGATCTGAACCCTGGAAGCCGCACGACGTCGAGCCCAGGATCAGAAGAGAGGATGCTTCTTTCCTGTGGCTGAGATGGCGTGAAGGGTTCGTCCGGCACTACGGCCACAATTTGCTCACGCGGCGTCCGCCTGGCCCATTTCGATCGCTAGAAGTGGTAAGCGATGCCGACCACCGGATCGTAGATGTTGTAGTAGACGTTGGTGCGGAAGGCGTCGCCCGGGTAGTTGAAGGTCGGGGTCTTCATGACCAGGCCCCGGTATTCGGCACGGATATCGAAGCTGGGGCTGATTTCATAGGCGAAGCCGGCGCCATACATCAAACCGACATTGGTGTTGCGGCTCACATTGAAAGTGTTGGTCTTGGCATCGTCGATCGGCGAGAACATGAAGCCTCCGGGGCCGGCTTCGATAAAGGGATTCCAGTTGCGGAAGTTGAAGGTGTAGACGTAGCCGGCGGAAAACTCCTGAAAGCGGTCGTGAATGTGGTACTCGCCGGCGTTAAAACTGAAGTGCTGGACGTTCTGGCTGTACTGGTAGTTGAGTTCGAGCGCGCTGTGAGGCGACAGGTCAAATCTGTAGCTGACGAGGGGGCCGTAGCCGGGGGTGGCATGGATCTTGACGCCGTTACCGGCGGCAAAAGGAGCGTTGATCATGGAGCCGCTGATGCTGATGTCCTGACGGCTTTCCTGCGCGAGGGCGGGCACCGCCAGCAGCAAGGACAACAAAAACACAAACTGCGATTTCTTCATTCGTTGGTCAACCTCTTCACAACACCCTTCGGGAATTTTTTGGCGCACGCGCGCGGCAGCGCCTTAGGAGCCTGAGGCTCCTGAAAGAGCAAACACTGTGGGAATGTCCACCCGGCCATTGTACCTGCCGAGGCGACGTTTCCACAGTCCTGCCAGGACGTTAATGCTTGGACGCACGACGACCCCGGATGGGAGTCTGCTCGGTGCGAAACGCGAAAGGATGCCCGCGGTCCGCGGCCATGGCCCTGACAGTTTCAAGAAAGGCGACGCCGACGTGCGAGAGCGTGGCGCGCTGGCGATGAACCAGCCAGAGACGGCGGGCGATCCTGAGTTCCGGTACCGCGATCTGCACGAGTTCACCGCGGGCCAGCTCTGGCTGAACGGTCAGACCGGGTACCAGCGCGACCCCCTTGCCGCGCGCCACGAAGCGCTTGATCGCCTCAAGGCTTGGCAATTCCACGCCCATGTTGAGTGGGGTCTGGTTGCGGGCGAAGGTTTCAATGACGCGCTGGCGCAGCGGCGAGGCAACGGTATGGGCGATGAAATTCTCCGTGCCCAGTTCGCGAAGGGAAACCTGTTTCCGTCGCGCAAGCGGATGCTTTGGGTCGACGACAAAGGCGACGGAGTCGGTGTAGACAGCGATGGCATGAAGGCGTGCGTCATCGGGGCGGAAGGAGAGGATGCCGAATTCGGCGGCGCGCTCGAGAAGCTGGTCGGGAATCTGGCTGGCCAGCGATCGTTGCACGGTCACGCCGATTTGAGGGTAGTGGGCGCAAAATGCGTCGAGCACGGGGAGCAGCCAAAGGCAGGTGTATTCGTTGGCGGCGATGGTGAGCCGGCCGCGCTCGAGAGAGCGAAGTTCTTCCAGAGCGGTAATGGTTTCGCCGCGGAGGCGCAACAGGCGTTCGGCATAGCTGCGCAGGATCTTGCCAGAAGCAGTGAGCGTGCCGTCGCGTGAAGAGCGTTCGAAAAGCGGCTCGCCGATTTCCTCTTCCAGTTTGCGGATGGCGTGGCTGATCGCCGGCTGGGTGCGGCGCATGCGCGCGGCGCCGCGAGAGAAGCCCTTTTCTTCGACGACGGCGAGGAAGGTCTCAAGCTGGTAAAGGTCCATGGAGTGGCGGCAGGTCGCTGTCGGAATCCTATTATGAATTAAATTTATGCAAATGCAAAGAATTACAACTTTGCTTTATGGTGATCCTTCTGCCAAACTGGTTATGTACGGAGCAGGATTGACGTTGCCGTCGTGCTCCGCACGGGCGCACGGATTCAACGGAGAGAATCACTGTATGCCCCAGGATCGGATTTACTTTTTCGACACAACGCTGCGCGACGGCGAGCAGTCGCCGGGGTGCAGCATGACGCATCACGAGAAGCTGGCGCTGGCCCATTCGCTGGCTGATCTGGGGGTCGACATCCTCGAAGCGGGATTCGCGATCGCGTCCGATGGTGATTTCGCGGCGATTTCGGCGATCGCTCAGGAAGTGCGCGGGCCGAGGATTACGTCGCTGGCGCGGGCGCGCCGGGAAGACATCGAGCGTGCAGCGAAGGCGGTCGAGAAGGCGGCGCGGCCAAGGATCCACGTATTCCTCGCCAGCTCCGACATTCATCTTGAGTACAAATTGAAGATCACCCGCGCCGAGGCTCTGGAGCAGGCCGCGAAGATGGTGGCTCTCGCGAAAAGCTACGTCGACGACGTGGAGTTTTCACCGGAAGACTCGACACGCACCGACCCGGAGTTTCTCTGCCAGTTTGTGGGTGCGGCGATCAGCGCGGGAGCGACGACAATCAACTTGCCGGACACGGTGGGTTACGCGACGCCGGAGGATTATGCCGGCATGTTCCGCAACATCCTCGAGAAGGTGCCGGGCGCCGACCGGGTGATTCTCTCCACGCACTGTCACGACGATCTCGGGCTCGCGGTGGCCAATACGCTGGCGGCCATTCGCGCCGGGGCGCGCCAGGTGGAGTGCACCATCAACGGTATCGGCGAGCGCGCAGGAAATGCGGCACTCGAGGAGATTGCCGCGGCCATCCGGGTGCGGGCCGATGTGTTTCCCTACGAGAGCAACCTGAAACTCGAGAAGTTGTTTCCGGTGAGCCAGCAACTTGCCGGCACGATCAGCTTCGGCGCGGCGCCAAACAAGGCCGTTGTCGGGGCGAATGCATTCGCGCATGAAGCGGGAATTCATCAACACGGCGTGCTCTCGAATCCGCTGACCTACGAGATCATGACTCCGGTGTCGGTGGGCGTTCCCGCGAATCGCATGGTGCTGGGCAAGCACTCCGGGCGCACTGCGCTGCGCTCGCGGTTGCATGAACTGGGATATCGGCTCTCGGCGGAGGATCTGGACATTGCCTACCGGGCGTTCACGGAACTCGCCGATCGCAAGAAGGCGATCTACGACCAGGACCTCATTAATCTGGTGGCGCATCACCAGCGGCACGAAGATCTGATTTCGACCGAGCCAGCGGTGAACTGAGGACGAGCGTGTAGCCGGTAGCCTGTAGCTGTGCCGGCAACCATCGCGTCAGAAGATTCTGAAGGAAATTCATGGCGAAGAAGCTGAAGATTCTGATTGTGGCCGGCGACGGCATCGGCCCCGAAGTGACCGCTGAAGCGGTTCGGGTGCTGCAATCGCTGGCGGAGCTGGGCGGCTACGACTTCGCGTTTCGCGAGGAACTAATCGGAGGCGTTGCGATCAAGGCTCATGGTTCCCCGCTGCCGGATACAACGCTGAAGGCTGGGCTCGACAGCGATGCGGTGCTGCTGGGCGCTGTGGGCAGCAACGAATTTAACGCTCTGCTGCCCAGCCAGCGACCGGAAGCCGGCCTGCTGAAGATTCGCGCGGAGTTGGGAGGTTATGCGAACCTTCGTCCGTCGTTCGCGTGGCCAGGATTGAGTCAGAATTCGCCGCTGCGTGCGGAGGTAGTCGAGGGCGCGGACATTCTCTTCGTGCGCGAGCTCCTCGGAGGCCTGTATTTCGGCGCGCCGCGCGAATGGGACAAGGCGAAGGGCGAGGCCTGGAACACGATGCGCTACACCCGCGACGAAGTCGTCCGCGTGGCGAAGGTCGCCTTCGAACTGGCATCGAAGCGGCGCAGGAAAATCACATCGGTGGACAAGGCCAACGTGCTCGAGGTTTCGCAGCTGTGGCGCGCGACGGTGACGGAGGTTGCCAAAGAGTATCCCGGCATCGCGCTCGAACATCAGTATGTGGACGCGATGGCGATGCACATCATGAATCAGCCGCGGAATTACGATGTGGTGCTCACGGAGAATCTGTTCGGCGACATCCTTTCGGACGAGGCGGGCGTGATCACGGGATCGCTGGGCATGCTGCCGTCGGCGACCATTGGCGGCAAGGTAAATCTGTACGAGCCGGTGCACGGATCGGCTCCGGACATCGCCGGCAAAGGCATTGCGAATCCGCTGGGCGCAATCCTGACTGCGGCGATGCTGCTGCGTTACTCGGCCGGGCTGGAAGAAGAAGCTGCCGCGATTGAGGCGGCGGTGAAGCAGGTAGTTGCCGATGGCTACCGGACGGCGGATCTGGCGCGCGCCGATAAGGCTGCCAGGGTTTCGTCCACAACCGAGATCGGCAGCAAGGTGCGCGAAGTTCTGGTCGGAGCGCGGGCGAGCGCTGCTTCGGCACGATGAGTTTGCGAAAAGCTGAGCAGGAAATCGAGATGGCTGGAAATTCAAAGACACTGTTTGAGAAAGTTTGGGAATCACATATCGTTGCGGAGCCGCAGGGGGAACCGGTGCTGCTCTACATCGATCTGCACCTCATCCACGAAGTCACGTCCCCACAGGCGTTCGATGGATTGCGGATGACGGGGCGCAAGGTGCGGCGACCGGATCGATCGATCGCGACGGTGGATCACAATGTGCCGACGACGGCGAACCGGCTGGTGATCGAGGATCCCATCGCGGCAAAGCAGATTGAAGCGCTGCGGAAGAACTGCGCGGAATTCGGCATTGAGTTGTACGACGTGCAGTCGCCGCGCCAGGGTATTGTGCACGTGATCGGGCCGGAGCTGGGCCTGACCAAGCCCGGCATGACGATTGTGTGCGGGGACTCGCACACCTCGACGCACGGAGCACTGGGGGCGCTGGCGTTTGGGATCGGCACGTCGGAGGTGGAGCATGTGCTGGCGACGCAGTGCCTGCCGCAGGGAAAGCCGAAGACGTTTCGGATTTCGATTGAGGGCGAGTTGCCGGAGGGGGTGGGCGCGAAGGACATCGTGCTCGGGATCATTGGACGGATCGGGACCGACGGCGCGACGGGACACGTGATCGAGTACGCGGGATCGGCGATCCGGTCGCTGAGCATGGAAGGCCGGATGACGATCTGCAACATGAGCATCGAGGCTGGGGCACGCGCGGGCATGATCGCACCGGACGAGACCACGTTCGCGTGGCTGAAGGGCCGGCCCTTTGCTCCGACGGGCGCGGCGTGGGACGAGGCGGTTGCGGAGTGGCGAAAGCTGGCGACCGATCCTGGCGCGAAGTTCGATCGCGAGCTGGTGATTTCGGCGGTGGAGCTGGAGCCATTTGTGACCTGGGGAACGAATCCGGGCATGGTTGTATCTGTAACAGCGGCGGTGCCAGATCCGGCAGCCGCGAAGGACGAGGCGGATCGACGGGCGTTTATGCGGGCGTTGGAATACATGGACCTGAAGCCGGGAACGCCGATGGAAGAGATCGCGGTGGACCGGGTCTTCATCGGATCCTGCACGAACTCGCGGATCGAAGATCTGCGGGCAGCGGCGAAGGTCGTGGCCGGGCATCACGTCCACCAGAATGTGCGGGCGATGGTGGTGCCGGGGTCGCAGCTGGTGAAGGCCCAGGCGGAGAAGGAAGGCCTGGACGCGATCTTCAGAGAAGCGGGGTTTGAGTGGCGCGAGCCGGGGTGCTCCATGTGTCTGGGGATGAATCCCGACATTCTGCAGCCGGGTGAGCGCTGCGCGTCGACCAGCAACCGCAACTTCGAGGGCCGCCAGGGCGCCGGCGGGCGCACGCATCTGGTGAGCCCGATGATGGCGGCAGCTGCGGCGGTGATGGGGCACTTCACCGATGTCAGGACGTGGGAATTTAAAGAGCGCGGAGGTGCTGGTGTAATGGAAAAGTTTCAGACTCTTACTTCAGCCGTCATGCCTCTCGATCGGGTCAACGTCGATACCGATCAGATCATCCCGAAGCAGTTTCTGAAGCGGATTGAGCGCACGGGGTATGAGGATTTCCTGTTTTTTGACTGGCGAAAGGATCCTGCCTTCGAGCTGAACAATCCGAGATACAAGGGCGCGAAGATCCTCGTAGCGGCGAAGAATTTCGGCTGCGGATCGTCGCGCGAGCATGCCGCCTGGGCGCTGAGCGATTATGGTTTCCGCTGCGTAATTGCGCCGTCCTTTGCGGATATCTTTCATTCGAATGCGGGCAAGAACGGCATTCTTCTGGTCACGCTGCCGGAAGAGCAGGTGCAGGGGCTGCTCGACCGTGCAAGTAGCCGTGACGGTTACAAATTGACGGTGTCGCTGGAAGAGAACACCATCAGCGATACCGAGGGCTTCAAAACAAGCTTCAGCATCGATCCGTTCCGAAGGGATTGCCTGCTGGAAGGGCTCGATGACATTGGTCTCACGCTGCGGCATGCGGCGGAGCTGGACACCTACGAAAAGCAACACGACGCGGCCTTTTGGGTAAAGCCGCGCGCGGGAGAACAGGCGCAGGCATGAGCGGTAACGGAAAAAGCGGCAACGGTTCTGGCAAGCTCTATTCGATTGCGGTGACGGAAGGACCGAGCCGCGCGCCGGCGCGGGCGATGCTGCGCGCCGTGGGGTTCACGTCGGAAGACCTGCACAAGCCAATCATCGGTATTGCCAACACGTGGACGGAGATTGGGCCGTGTAATTTTCATCTGCGGCACATTGCCGAAGCGGTGAAGCAGGGCGTACGCGAAGCCGGCGGGACGCCGATGGAGTTCAACACGGTGACCATCTCCGACGGCATCACGATGGGCACCGAGGGGATGAAGGCGTCGCTGATCAGCCGTGAGGTGATTGCGGATTCTGTCGAGCTGGTCACGCGCGGCAATCAGTTCGATGGACTGGTCGCGATTGCGGGCTGCGACAAGAACATGCCCGGTACGGTGATGGCGCTGGCTCGTCTCGATATTCCTGGGCTGATGCTGTATGGCGGTTCGATTGCGCCGGGGCACCTGAACGGCAAGGATCTGACGGTGCAGGATGTGTTTGAGGCGGTTGGCGCGCATGCGGCGGGCAAGCTCGACGATGCGGGGCTCGAAGCTGTGGAAGCCAATGCTTGTCCGGGTGCGGGCGCGTGTGGCGGCCAGTTCACCGCGAACACGATGGCGATGGCCTGTGAGTTCCTCGGGATTTCTCCGATCGGGTTGTCGGGCGTGCCCGCGTTCCTCGAGGAAAAGCTGGCTGCGTCGCGCGAAGCCGGGCGGCTTGTGATGGAGTTGGTGCGCAAAGGGCAGAAGCCCTCGCGGTTCATCACGCCAAAGGCGATTGAGAACGCGATTGCCAGCGTCGCGGCGAGCGGCGGATCGACGAATGCGGTGCTGCACTTCCTGGCTATTGCGCACGAGGCTGGTATTCCACTGACGGTGGACGATTTTGACCGCATCAGCGCGAAGACGCCGCTGCTGTGCGATCTGAAGCCGGGTGGCAAATATGTCGCGGCGGATTATCAGGCGGCGGGCGGCAGCCGGCTGCTGGCGAAGCGCCTGATCGAGGCGGGTCTGCTGGATGGATCGTGCCTGAACGTGACGGGCAAAACGCTGGCCGAGGAAGCGGCCGCCGCGAAGGAAACCGCAGGACAGGACGTGATTCACGCTGCCGCGAATGCGCTCAAGCCGACGGGCGGTCTGGTGATCCTGAAGGGGAACATTGCGCCGGATGGATGCGTGATCAAAGTGGCGGGGCACAAACGGCTGGAGCATCGCGGACCGGCACGCGTTTTCGATTCGGAGCACGCGGCGTTTCTCGCCGTCGAAGCGGGCAAGATCAAGCCGGGCGACGTGATGGTGATTCGCTACGAGGGGCCGAAGGGCGGCCCGGGCATGCAGGAGATGCTCGGGGTGACGGCGGCGGTGGCGGGTATTCCGGAACTGACGGATACCGTTGCGCTGCTGACCGATGGACGATTCAGCGGTGCGACGCGCGGACTGATGGCGGGCCACGTCGCGCCCGAGGCCGCCGATGGCGGGCCGATCGCAGCGGTACGCGAAGGCGACACGATTCATTTCGACATACCGAACCGCAGGCTGGACGTGGAGATTTCTGCGGACGAACTGGGGTCACGACTGAAGGCATGGAAGAAGCCGGAGCCGAAGTTCAAACGCGGAGTTTTTAAGAAGTACGTCGATACAGTTTCGTCGGCGTCGCAGGGCGCAGTCACAAACTGAAGCAGAGTTTAGAGATCAGAGTTTAGAGTTTAGGGACTTTTGTTACAAAGCGCGTTTCCCAGAGCGTGCACAGGGAAAGAGGAGCAAACATGGGAACGGCAAAGAAACATCCATCGCAAACCACGCAGACCCACGCGGAGCCGGCAAAGGCGGAGGCGGGGCAGCACGCACACGCGCCAACATCGACGAAGCTGACCGGCTCAGAGATTATGTGGGCGACGCTGGAGGGCGAGGGCGTCGACGTCGTGTTTGGTTATCCGGGCGGGGCGATTCTGCCTGCGTACGATGCGCTGCGGAAGTTTCCTATTCGCCACGTGCTGGTGCGGCATGAGCAGGGCGCGGCGCACATGGCCGATGGCTACGCGCGCGCGTCGGGCAAAGTGGGCGTGGCGGTTGCGACCTCGGGGCCAGGCGCGACAAATCTGGTGACCGGCATTGCGACGGCGATGCTCGACTCGGTGCCGATCGTCTGCATCACGGGGCAGGTTTCGAGCAAGGTGCTGGGGACCGATGCGTTCCAGGAAGTGGACATCACGGGCATCACGCTGCCGGTGACCAAGCACAACTATGTGGTGACGCGCGCCGAGGATGTGGCGCGGACGATTCGCGAGGCATTCCTGGTGGCGAAGTCAGGCCGGCCTGGACCGGTGTTGGTGGACATCACCAAAGATGCACAGCAGCTCTCGGCGGAGTTTGATTTTACCGCGGCGGCGCCGAAGCCTCATCGTCCCCACCCGATGCTGAAGACCGAGTCGGCGGCGATTTTGCAGGCGGCGGAGCTGATCCGGAATGCGAAGAAGCCGGTGATCCTCGCTGGACACGGTGTATTGCAGTCGCGCGCGGGGGCTGAGTTGCGCACGCTGGCGGAGAGGATGCGGATCCCGGTAGCTTCTACATTGTTAGGTCTTGGCGGATTTCCGGCGTCACATCCGCTGTCGCTGGGGATGATGGGCATGCACGGCGAGGCGTGGGTCAATCATGCGATCCAGCAGGCGGATCTGCTGATTGCGTGCGGCATGCGTTTCGACGATCGCGTGACGGGGACTCTGGCGACGTATGCGCCGAATGCGAAGAAGATTCACATCGAAGTCGATCCGGCGGAGATCAACAAGAACGTCAAGGTGGATGTGGCGCTGATTGGCGACCTGAAGGAAGCGCTCGATGCACTGCTGCCGCATCTCGCGCCGCGCGATGAGAAGAGCGAAAGCGCGTGGGTGAAGGAGATCGAGGCGAGCAAGGGCGAGTGCGCGGTGAGGGACATTAAGAACCTGCCGGACAGCGGGCACCTTTACGCGGCACACGTGATCCATGACTTGTGGAAGGCCACCGACGGCAAGGCCATCGTGGTGACTGATGTGGGACAGCACCAGATGTGGGAGGCGCAGTACTACAAGCACGATGAGCCGCGGACACTGATCACCTCGGGCGGGCTGGGCACGATGGGCTTTGCGCTGCCTGCGGCCATTGGCGCGAAGATGGCCTGCCCGGACAAGGAAGTTTGGGTGGTTGCAGGAGACGGCGGCTTTCAGATGACGGCGGCGGAGTTGTCGACGGCGGCGCAGGAAGAACTGGACCTGAATATCGCTATCGTCAACAACGGCTATCTCGGCATGGTGCGGCAGTGGCAGGAATTTTTCTACGAGAAGAATTACCAGTCGACGCCGCTGCTGAGCCCGGATTTCGTGAAGCTGGCCGAGGCGCATGGAATCTGCGGGCAAAACGGTGAAGAAGCGGAGCGAGGTTGTGCCGGCAATTCAGGAGGCGCGCGAACACCGTGGGCCGTACGTGATCAACTTCCTGGTCGAGAAGGAAGACTCGGTGTATCCGATGATTCCGGCGGGCTCGGCGCTGCATGAGATGATTCGGCGACCGGAGAATCCGCTGATTGAAACCGCGCAGGATAAGTAGGGCAGCCGGTAGCCGGTAGCCTGTAGCTGGTAGCCAAGAAACAACGGGGCGGATCAATGCATATGGAAGACAGCCCGGTACAGATTGTCAATGACAAGTTAACTCGTCTTTACCAGCAATTCCGTGAGGAGGAGATAGCGCCACAAGGGCAGTCGCTTTTTCACTATACAGATGCCGACGGCGTCGTAAAGATCGTCGAGAGCGGGATTCTCAGAGCGTCGGATGCAGATTTCTTGAATGATTCTTCGGAACCGTCCCACGCCATAGAAGTCTTGAAATCTGCTCTGTGGGGGGTCTTCAATGACTATAAAAACTCCATCGGCGGATCTTGGCTGCACAATGTTTATGAGGAATATATCGCGCCAACCTATGAACGCGAGGGCCCCCGTGTATACGTCTTTTGCATGTCAGAGCACGACGATCGCTTGAGCCAATGGCGTGGCTACGGAAGGAGTTGCGCTGGCTACGCGCTAGGGTTGTCGGGCGATTCGCTTTACCAGTGGACCAAGAGCGATCTTACCCGGGGCAGGTTCATATTCAAAGTGATCTATGGGCATGAAAAACAAGAACAGGAAGCAACAGACGCGTTCAAGAAGGTCGTGGATACCGCACAGCAGTGTTGCCGCAAGGCGGACGACTGTCGGGAAGGGATTAAGGATAGGGTCCGGTCTGCTCTTTTCAGTGAGTTCTACAGGCTACGAGCCAAGTTCAAACATCCGGCTTTCTTGGAGGAGAGTGAATGGCGGGTCGTTCAATTTGCGGGCGTGTCTGAGTACGCGGGATTTAGGACCACGGGGGGCAGGATCGTGCCATTCGTCGAAATGAACCTTGGAAAATTGCCGTTGAGTAGGGTGACGTTTGGTGCGATTCAGTCTCCTGACTATGAGGACCGGGCGTTGCGACTTCTTCTGAGGAGCAGATATCCGACCTGTGAAATCCAAAGATCGGTAATTCCTTATCGGGATTAGTTTGGCGACGCTATAGGCGCTCCAGAAGCCCAATCTAATAGTCTGGCGGAAGGACTCATATGCTGCACACATTTGTAGCACTGGTGGAAGACAAGCCGGGCGTGCTGACGCGGGTTGCGTCGCTGTTCCGCCGGCTGAACATCAATATTGTTTCGCTCACGGTGGGCCGTTCGGAGCGGGTCGGCGTCTCGCGCATGACGATCGTCTGCGAAGCATCGCCAACCGCGGGGCACCGCATCGCGGCGAGTCTCTATAAACTGGAAAATGTGCTCGAGGTCGATGACGTCGGGCAGTTGTCGCACGTGGCGCGCGAACTGGCGCTGATTAAGGTGGCGGCCACGCCGAAGACGCGGTCGATGGTGTTTGAACTGGTCGAAGTCTTCCGCGCGCGCATTGTGGACCTGGCGCCGGAGTCGCTGATGATCGAGATCACCGGCGTCGAGAGCAAGATCGAAGGGCTGATCCAGGTGCTGAACGAGAACGGCGATCGCATTCTCGAGATCACGCGCACGGGGCGCATGGTGATGCGGCGCGGCCAGCACACCAGCAAGGTGCTGGAGGCGATGCGGGTGCCGGGGCTGGAGACGCCGGACGAAGTGAAGGCCGAGGAAGATTCCAGCGCCAGCGATGTGCTGATGGCGGAGGAGACGGGGTTCTGAAGGCGAGAGTTTAGCTATTGGAGATTAGAGTTCAGAAACAGCGTATTGCGGACAGCGTTTAGCGTATAGAAACGACTTCACAGCGCAGTTTCGATGCGCTGACACATTCGATCTTCCCAGAAACGAGGACACGAATGGCAGCGAAGACGTATCACGATGGCGACGCGGATTTGTCGCTGATCCAGCAGAAAAAAGTGGCAGTGATTGGCTATGGCTCGCAGGGACACGCGCATGCGCTGAACCTGAAGGACTCCGGCGTGGATGTGCGCGTGGGGTTGCCGGCGACAAGCAAGTCGGTGGACAAGGCGAAGAAGGCCGGCCTGCAGGTGACGCTCGGTGAGCGACGCCGCGGCGTGGGCCGACGTGATCATGATCCTGACGCCGGATCACTCGCAGGGCGAGACGTACGCCAAAGAGATTGCCCAGCATATGAAGAAGGGCAAGACGATCATGTTCGGGCACGGCTTCAACATCCGCTTCGGGCAGATCAAGCCTCCGGCGGAAGTCGACGTCTCGATGGTGGCTCCAAAGGGGCCCGGCCATCGCGTGCGCGAGGTCTTCATCGAAGGCGGCGGCGTACCGTGCCTGATAGCGGTTGAGCAGAACGCGTCGGGCAAGGCGAAGGAACTGGCGCTCTCCTACTCGAAGGGCATCGGCGGAACGCGCGGCGGGGTACTGGAGACGACGTTCGCCGAAGAAACCGAGACGGACCTGTTCGGCGAGCAGGCGGTGCTGTGCGGCGGCACGTCGGCGCTGGTCAAGGCCGGGTTCGACACGCTGGTGGCGGCCGGTTATCAGCCGGAGATCGCGTACTTCGAGTGCCTGCACGAGCTGAAGCTGATCGTGGACCTGATGTATCGCGGTGGCCTGGCGTACATGCGGTATTCGATTTCCGACACGGCTGAGTACGGCGACTACACCGCGGGACCGCGGATCGTGACGGACCAGACGCGTGCCGAGATGAAGAAACTGCTCTCCGAGATCCAGGACGGCACGTTTGCGAAGAAGTGGATCGAGGAGAACAAGACCGGGCGCAAAAACTTCACCGAAATGCGGAAGAGCGAAGCCGGACTGCTGGTGGAAGAAGTGGGCGCGGGGCTGCGGGCTGCAATGCCGTTCCTCGATCCGGTGGTGGTGAAGGACGGCGTACCTCAACCGGCGGCGGCATCCGCGGAGACGGTGAACGCGTAACAGCCGGTTACAGGTTACGGGTTACAGGTTACAGAGCACGGGTCATCATGGTCGGACGCATTCTCATCGTCGCAGTGGTCATGGCAACGCTGGGCGGCAGGGGGTATGCTCAGGCGAAGCTAAGCTGCGCCGTGGTGCCCAAAACGCTGGATGCGATGAAGGACTGCTACCGGCCGCTGCTGGTGTTCAGCGCAAACGGCGACGATACGCGGCTCAAGGGGCAGGTTTCGCGGCTGGATGAGGCGGCCGATGACATGATGGACCGCTTTGTGCTGTACGCGCCGATCGTGCCGGATGGCCACAACGTTTCGACGCCGGCGGATTCGCCGTATACGATTCTGAGCAGCGACCAGATGAAGGCTGTGCACGCGAAGTTTCATATCGGGGCAGCCGAATTTGTGGTGTTGTTACTGGACGAGGATGGGAGCGTGATGCTGCGCTCACGAACGCCGGTCGATGCGGACCGGCTGAACGCGCTGATCGATAAAACGCCGCGGCGGCAGGCCGAGGCGCACCGCCCGCACGCCAATTAGTCACAAAGGAAAACGCACCAGGCCCGGGTCAGTTACCATCGTTATATCGGGCCCTCTTCCCCTCACGCCAGCCGCGAACGCGTTGCGCATCCCCCAGGAGGGCTTATGGAGTCGATGACAGCCACCGAAGTGTCAGTTTCACCCAATGCTCTCGTTGGGAAACCGCTGAAGACCCCGCTTACGGAAATCGTGGAAGCGTTGAAGCGCGTGCAGACTCTGCAGGGGCTCACGGACGGTGAGCTGGAGTGGCTGGCGACGCACGGCGAAGAGGTGTGCGTGTCCGCGGGGACCATGGTCTTCCGCGAGGGCGATCCCGCGACGAAGATGTGGGTCCTGCTGAAGGGCGAGGCGCACGTGCGCCGCTCGCAGGGTGGCCTGGCGCTGTTCGTTGGGCGCGCGGGGCAGATCACGGGCGTGCTTCCCTTCTCGCGCATGAAGACGCACGGCGGCCAGGGATTCGCCGCGACGGATATGTGGGCGCTGCAGATCGATCGCGCGGTCTTTCCGGAAATGCTGCAGGCGATTCCCTCCATGGCGCAACGGTGTGTTTCGGTGTTGCTGGATCGGGTGCGCGAGATGACGCGCCTGGAGCAGCAGACGGAGAAGCTGAACGCGCTGGGCAAGTTGGCCGGGAATCTGGCGCACGAGCTGAATAATCCGGCGTCGGCGGCGCAGCGCGCGGCCTCGGGACTGATCGAGGAGCTAAAGACCTACGGGCACCAGAAGTTCCTGCTGGGTGGCCTGTGTCTCGACAGCGCCCATCTGGACAACATCCGATCATGGCGCAGTCGCATGGAGGAGCAGGCCCGGCGTCGGCCCGTGAATTCCGTCACGCAGGCGCAGCGCGAAGATCAGCTGCAGCGCTGGCTGCGCGAGCATGGGGTGGAGAAGACCTGGCAGGTCGCGCCCGACCTCGCGGAGCTGGGCATCGGTACGGAGAACCTCGACGAGTTGTCGGAGCTGCTGGGCGGCCAGCATCTCGATGTGGTGTTGTCGCAGTATGCGTCGACAGCGCGGACCGAACGCATGGCGCAGGCGATGCTGGACTCAACGAATCGTATCTTCGACCTGATTCGCGCCGTGAAGGATTACTCGTGGATGGACCAGGCGCCGATCCAGGAGATCGACATTCCGCAATCGCTGGAGACGACGCTGACAATGCTGCAATCTCGCATGGACAAGGTGGAGGTCGAGCGGCGTTATGCGGCGGGCCTGCCGCGCATTTCGGCGTACGCCAGCGAGCTGAACCAGGTTTGGATGGCGCTGCTGGAAAATGCGCTGGACGCCATGCAGAACAAGGGCAAGCTGGTGCTGAGCGTGCAGCTTATCGGAGACTTTGTCGTGGTGGAGATCTGGGACAGCGGTCCAGGGATCCCGGCAGAGATCCAGGCGCGCATTTTCGAGCCGTTCTTTACGACCAAGGCGCCGGGCGATGGCCTGGGCCTGGGGCTCGATACAGCGCAGCGGATTGTGCGGCAGCATCGCGGCTACATTCATGTGGAGTCGAAGCCCGGCGAGACGTGCTTCCAGGTGCGGCTGCCGATCGAGCCGCTGCAGGCGTACTGAACCGGGTGGCTGCTGGTTCCGATGCTGAAAGCCTTTCCGCTTGTTTTTGCTGTGCTGGCGGTCGGTCTGCCACCGCCAGCCGGAAACACGACGCGGCTGAATCCGCGGGATGGGCAGCGCTATCGCTGGATCCCGTCCGGCAGTTATTTCACCGGCTGCCTGGCAGATGACA
The DNA here is from genome assembly GCA_963819725.1 of uncultured Acidobacteriaceae bacterium. Taxonomy (GTDB): domain Bacteria; phylum Acidobacteriota; class Terriglobia; order Terriglobales; family Acidobacteriaceae; genus Palsa-343. The sequence goes on along the minus strand of CAWFXK010000003.1, from coordinate 129,895 downwards.
AACAGTGTTTTGGCCTCGAACGGCGCCACGAAAAGATCGTTGTCAGTGCTTTCTGGATCGGCCAAACCGAAGTGACACAGGGCGCGTATCGTCGGGTCATGCAGGCCGATCCGTCGCACTATCACGGCGCCGATCTTCCCGTGGACAGCGTGGGTTGGCCGGAAGCGACCGAATACTGCCGCCGCATTGGCATGCAGCTGCCCACAGAGTCGGAGTGGGAATATGCGGCGTATGGCGGAATCGCGGCGTTACCACGCGAAACGCTGGGGTCAATTGCATGGTATGACGCGAACAGCAACGACAGCACGCATCCTGTGGGCACAAAGCAGCCCAACGCCTTTGGGCTTTCGGACATGCTCGGGAACGTTTGGGAGTGGGTGCAGGACTCCGGCTTTGAGCCAAACGAGCACTTGCTGAAGGGCGGTTCGTTCTACAACATCGCGCGTGATCTGCGGGTCGCGAATCGGCTGAGTGCACCGCCCGATCTTCGCCACCGCGATCTGGGTTTTCGCTGCGTTGTATCTGCGTGGCCGGGAGAGTGAAGCCAAGCGGCGCGCGGAATCACGCCGACTTGCGCAGATCGAGCCAGTCCACGGCAGCATCCGACCAGGAGTGATCCGACCCCGGCCAGCTGTTGCGGCTAAGGCGAACCGGCGCCGGCAGGTTATTGCGCGAGAATCCCCGCTGAGCTTCAAAGTCGAAGGCAGCCTGGGGCACGCCGTCGAGCAGCAGCGCGCACTTGCACCCATCCGGCGACCATTCGATGGACAACGATGTATCCCGCTTACGGTGCGGATATCGAGCCTTGTCGTAGACGCGGACGGCATCGAGAATCAGGTCGTCAGAGTCAAGGTCGAGCGCGTAGAAGTAGGCAGCCTCGCCATCGTCATCGAAAAACGCCCCATAGCGGCCATCGGGGGCGGCGGTTGCGGCAAAGGAGTCGCTTCCGGGCAGAAAGCTCTGTTGCGCCATGGGGGTGGGGCTCCGGTCTTCCATCTCAGAATAAGACAAAGTCGGGCGAGGTGTCGTCACCACTTTGTCAGACGGCAGCGCAGGACCAAAGTCGTGGTCCTGTGCAAGATTCCTCATTCCTTATGGTGCAGGAGGGGAGACAAACGTTTCGCTTGTCTCCGCCGGGTAGCCAATCCGTTACAGCTGGTTCATGTTCACGAGGAATTCGGCGTTATTCCGCACTTTTTCCAGCCGGCTGATGAGCAACTCCATCGCCTCTACGGGGGACAGCGGGTTCAGCACGCGCCGCAGCACGAAGATGCGCTGCAGGTCCTCCTTCGGAATGAGGAGCTCTTCCTTGCGGGTGCCGGAGCGCTGGATGTCGATGGCCGGGAAGACGCGCTTGTCGACGAGCTTCCGGTCGAGAATGATTTCCATATTGCCGGTGCCCTTGAACTCTTCGAAGATGACCTCGTCCATGCGGGAGCCGGTGTCGACCAGCGCAGTTGCGATGATCGTCAGCGAGCCGCCTTCTTCGATATTGCGGGCCGCGCCGAAGAAGCGCTTCGGACGCTGGAGTGCGTTGGAATCGACGCCGCCGGAAAGGACTTTGCCCGAGGGCGGCACGATGGTGTTGTAGGCGCGCGCCAGACGCGTAATCGAGTCGAGCAGGATCACGACATCGCGCTTGTGCTCGACCAGGCGCTTGGCCTTCTCGATCACCATTTCCGCGACCTGCACGTGGCGGGCGGCGGGCTCATCGAACGTCGAGCTGATGACCTCGCCCTTCACCGAGCGCTGCATGTCCGTGACTTCTTCCGGGCGCTCGTCGATGAGCAGGACGATCAGCACGATCTCCGGGTGATTGGTGGTGACGGAGTTGGCGATGGACTGCAACAGCATCGTCTTGCCGGTGCGCGGCGGAGCGACAATCAGGCCGCGTTGCCCCTTGCCGACCGGCGTGAGGATATCCATCACGCGGCCGCTGATGTGCTCGCGGACCGTTTCCATCTTGATGCGCTCCTGCGGATACAAGGGCGTCAGGTTGTCGAAGAGGATCTTGTTGCGGGTCTCTTCTGGCGACTCGAAGTTGATCGCTTCGATCTTGACCAGCGCGAAATACTTCTCGCCTTCGTGCGGGGGACGGACATTGCCGCTGATGGTGTCGCCGGTCTTCAGGTCAAACTTGCGGATCTGCGAGGGCGAAACGTAGATGTCGTCCGGGCCGGGCAGGTAGTTGTAATCCGGGGAGCGGAGGAAGCCGTAGCCGTCGGGGAGGATCTCGAGCACGCCTTCGGCGAAAATGTGCCCTTCCTTTTCGCTTTGCGCCTGCAGGATCTTGAAGATCAGGTCCTGTTTGCGCATGCCGCTGGAGCCGGGGATTTCAAGGGTGCGCGCGATGCGGCTGAGTTCAGTAATGTTCTTTTCTTTGAGTTCTGCGATGGTCATCAGTCACCTGCGGTGAGCTTTCGAGGAGGGGAATTTGAAGCGGGAAGGAGAATTCAGAGGAGCGGGGTTTCAGGCTCTATGTTAACCGATCGAGGGGGCGGCGGAAGGGCACACACCGCACCCAGGCAGCGTACGCCGGCACTAAGCGGCGCGACGCTGCGAGTGGTGTGCGATGGTAACAGGTTCCTGACGGGTGACCGGCGCGGCCGCCGCCGGGCTGGAATCCCGGAAGCGGACGAGCACGTCGTTCATCGTGTCCTGCAGCCGAGTGTTCGGCTTGTGCAGCTTGCGGGTCGCCTTGGAAGCGAGCTGGCACAGCTGATAGCGATTGTTGACATGAGTGAGTGCACCAAAAATCAATTCTGAACGCATGAGAGTGTCTCCTTGCTTTTAACTAGTTTGTGTCCGACCGCTTTCGATCACAGAAAAACCGCTGAACCAGCTACGGTGCAGAGCAGGTCTTTTGGAAGAAGGGGATCCCGGAAGCCACATAAATTAGACGCAACGGCCGGGAGTTTTGATCACCTTTTTCCTCTCTGAAAAAACGTTTGCTAAGTGCGGATCGTCTCTCTTGACTTGCCGAACCATCGCCGTGTCCTGCAGAGGAGAGAGCGTGCGCTCCTGGGATGAATTCCTCTTCTGTTGACCGGATTGCGATCGAGGACGGCGAGCCCGACAGGTCAAAATCAACAGTTTGAAAATACCTTCCTGAGGAAACCGGGTCAACCTTTTTTTTCATAATGGGGTCACGACGGTTACCGAAAATGGAAACGAAACGATAACCCCTTGATCAGACGGTCATTAGCGGCTGACGGGGGTAATCAGTTCAGGTACCGGTTCTCTTCCTTTGCTTCCAAAATCCGTAGAATCAGTCCCCTAAACGGCCAAAATGATCAAAACATCAGCAAATCTGGCGTTGAAATGGACACGTTCAGTGTCCAATTTCGAACGGTCTCGCAATGCGGAACGCCAAGCCAGGAACCGTTACTCATAGCGCAACGCTTCGATCGGGTCCAGGTTCGCCGCGCGAATCGCCGGAATCATCCCACTCACCAGCCCAACCACCCCCAGAATCACCGTCGCCAGGAGCACGGAGAGCGGAGATATCAACAGGCGAATGTCGGCGTTCTCCGCATGAGTCGCCATCGCGCTGTAGAAAGTGATGCGGCCCACCCCAATCGAAACCGCATAGGCCAGCAGAATGCCGAGCACCCCGCCGGCTCCGGCGATCACCAGCGCTTCGGAGAGGAACTGGAAGAGGATATGCCGCCGCTGGGCGCCCAGAGCCTTCTCGATGCCGATCTCCTTGGTCCGCTGCTGCACGGCCACCAACATGATGTTCATCAGGCCGATGCCGGCGATGCCCAGGGTCAGCGCCCCGATAAACAGCAGCAGCGCCTCCAGCGCGATGGTGATGATCTGGAACTGCTTCAGCTGGTGCATCAGGTTGGCGACAAAGATGGCATTGTGATCCGAGGGCAGGAAGTTGTGCATCGCGGCCAGCGTGTTGCGCACTGCCTGCTCCACCACCTGGTTGTCGCCGTGATAGTTGAGCCAGATGCCGCCCAGGTATTTGGTATCGCCGAAGTCCTGAAAGGTATTGAAGGGGATGTAGACCTGGCGATTGACGTCGTCCTCCTCCGCCTGCATCTTGGGATCGAGCACTCCGATCACCGTGAAGCCGATCCCATTCAGACGAATGCGCTGGCCGATCGCGTACCGCCCGCTGAACAGCTTCGTTTTGGCCTCCGATCCGAGGACGGCGACGTGGGCGCGGTCCTGATCGTCCTTGTCGGTGAAGAACCGGCCCTGTGCGATATCGAGCTTGAGCACGCTGGAAATCTCGGCGCGATAGCCGTTCAGTTGCCAGTTATACATGTGCTCATCGCTGGCTACGTTCGCCTGCTTAAACATCGCGGGCGAAATGTGCGTGACCCCGGGTACCGTCGCCCACAGGCGCTCGACGTCCTCCTGCGTGAGCCGCACCTGCACGCCCGCCTTGGAGCCGCCTACCTGCTGTGAGGTGCGGCCGGGGAAGACTCCGATCAGGTACGTGCCCCACTCCGCAAAGATGGCCTGGATCGCCCTCCCGAAGCCGGCGCCATAGGCAAGCAGCAGCACCACGGTGGCAATGCCCCACGCCATGCCGATGACGGTGATGAAGGTGCGGCGGCGGTTGTAGATCATCGCCTCCCACGCCTGTGCCCAGATATCGCGAATCATGGCGGCTCTCCTTATTGCTCGTGGCGCAGAGCTTCCACCGGTTCCATCGCGGCGGCCTGCGCGGCGGGATAGAGTCCGGATACGATGCCGCAGACGGCGAGGGAAAGGATGGCCAGAGCCGCCGACCAGGCCTGCAGCCGGGGCGGGTCGAATCCTTCCATGTTCTGCCCGACCGCGCGTTGCAGCACCCACATGAAAAACGCCGCCCCGGCAATGCCGATGAGCCCGCTGACGCCGGTCAGCGTCAGTCCCTCGAGGAAGAACTGCACCAGGATGCTGTGTTTGGTCGCGCCCAGCGCCTTGCGCAGGCCGATCTCGCTGGTGCGCTCGGTAACCGAGACGAGCATGATGTTGATGATCCCGACGGCTCCCAGCGCCAGCGTGACCAGACCCACGCCACCGAGGAAGATGTCCATGGCGTTGAAAATTTTGGCAACCATCTGCTGCGACTGGACGGAGTCCCACTCATTGAAGGCGTCAGAGTCTTCGGCGTTGAAGCCGTGGCGGCGCGCGATGATCTCGTGCACCTCGTGCAGCGCCGCCACATGCTGGGCGGCGGCCGTCGGCTGATACTGGATGGTGTTGATCGTGTCCTGCGGATTGTTGCCCCAGTTCAGCGCGAACCTGTCCATCATCACCGGCAACGGGATGTAGACCTGCTGGCTTCGATTGTCGTTGTCGCCGTGACCCACGTGGTCAGCCACGCCGATCACGGTGAAACGCGTACCGTTCAGCGTCACCCATTCGCCCAGCGCCGGATGGCCAGGGAAGAGCAGCTTGGCGCTCTTCTCGCCCAGCACCATGACGCGGCTCTTGTTGACCAGATCACTGGGGTTGATGAAGCGGCCCTGCGCGATGGGCAGGTAGCGAATCGTCTGGAACTGCGGTTCCACCCCCATCACCTGCCCGCCTGCGGTTTCCCAGATGCTCTGCTGCTTGATGTCGGTGCGGCTCAGAATCGCCGTCGCGTCGCGAACGTCGGGAGCCTGGGCCCGGACGGCGTTCACGTCGGACAGCGTGAGGTAGTAGGGCCGCATGTTCGCGTGCTGGCCGGGCACGGCCGGAATGTTGCCGTTCCACAGCATGATGACGTCGTTGCCCAGCTCGGCGAACTGCCGCTTTTGCCCGGAGCGGAAGCCCTCGCCAACGGAGATGAGCAGCAGCATCGAGCCCACGCCCCAGGCGATGCCGAACATGGTGAGAAACGAGCGCAGTTTGTTGGCGCGAATGGCCAGAAAGACCTGCCCGAAGGTGTCGGCGAGGCTTTGCATGAGCTGCCTTCAGATACGCGGCTGGGGGGCGTCGGGTTCCCTCCTGGCCGCGTCAGGATAGACGGCGCCCACCATCAATGGGAATCGGAAACGTCCGCAGCCTGAGAGATTTGTGACGGGCCGCGGCGGCTGGCGGGAACCGGAAAACAGCCTCCGCCCGTCCCGCGGCTTTCGAGTCCCGGAGAGGCTGTTACTTCGTTGGTGCCAGAGCCGCCTGCACTTGCTCGGCGCTCGGCTCGGAAGCCTTCAGGTAGTCGCTCACGCGCTTGCGTTCTTCGGGTGGGATCGTGGGGACGAGGGAGAGGAGGCGACGCATCGTCGTCGCCGCGTCGTCCACCAGGTTCATCATGCGAATGGCTTCGCCGGATAGGGGCATAAGACGTTGTTGACCTCACTCTCATTTTCGCCCGAGCCGGAGGCTTCGGTAAAGTCCGGGATGTGGGGTTGCGGGATGAGCGCGTGCCGGCGTGAGAAGATGCTGCCATGAACCATCTGGAAGCCGCGCGGGATCTGCGCCGCATCGTGGCTGCGTGTGAGCCGAGATTCCTGGCGATCAAGGAAGAAGACGCCGGCCGCTTGCCCGGCCCTGAGAAGTGGTCGCGGAAACAGATTCTCGGTCACCTGATCGACTCCGCGGCGAACAATCATCAACGGTTTATCCGGCTGCAGACGACTCCGGAGTTGCATTTTCCCGGCTATGAACAGAATGACTGGGTGCGCCTGAATCACTATGCGGCGCGGCCCTGGCGTGAGGTGGTCACGCTGTGGGCGGCCTACAACCGGCATCTGGCTGATGTGATGGAGAACCTGCTGCCCGAAGCGCTGGGGCACATCTGGGCGTGGGATGAGGGGCGCTACACCCTGGAATTTGTCGCCACGGATTACGTGACACACCTGCGCCACCACGTGGACCAGATCGAGCGGGGCTGATTCAGTCTCGGAAGAAGACGTTCGCGTTACTTCGCGATTTTCATCTCTTCGATGAATCCGCGGATGGGCGCAGGCTTTGTTTCCTCGAGGTAGGTCTTCGTGTAGTCGAGGTAATTCCGCGCGTACATCAGGATGTCCTCGCGATCCTCCGAGGTGAGGTCGCGCCGGATCTTCCCCGGAACCCCGGCCACCAGCGATCGCGGTGGCACGATCATGCCTTCCGGGATCACCGCGCCGGCGGCAATGATCGATCCTTCGCCGATGCGTGCGTTGTTCAAAATCGTCGAGCCGATGCCGATGAGGCAGACGTCTTCGATCACGCATCCGTGGACCGTGGCGTTGTGGCCGATCGTGACCCAGTCGCCGACGATCACGGGATACTTGTAGCGCTGCCCGTGGAGGACGGAGCAGTCCTGCACGTTGGAGTGGGCTCCGATGCGGATGGAGTGGACGTCGCCGCGGAGGACCGCGTTCATCCATACACTGGAGTGCTCGCCCAGGACAACATCGCCGATGACCTGCGCGGAGAGGTCGATGTAACAAGTCGCGGGGATGGTCGGCGTAACGCCCTGGTAGGTGCGGATCATGATATTAGTCTAGTCTCTGCATTATGAGCTTTTTCGATGAACGGATCAGTGAAATTCGCGGCGATTTTCGAGCGGATGGAAAGGGAGTATCGCCCCCGTTGCCCCGCTGTTTTGCGCTGGCCGCTGCTCAGCTGACCGGCTTTTAGCCGACCGCTTCTTAGGTGACCGCTCTCGCTGATTTATCCTCAAAAGAATCATGCAGGAGAATGAAATTCCGCCGCTCGGCGGCTATAGCGATTCGGAGCTGGACCGGGCTTTCGCTCGAGGTGGCGCGCGAAGTCGACAAATCCGCCGCTGCCATCCGCTCCGCCGAGGATAAGGAGCAGTTCCGGCTCGCCTGGCTCGGCCGTAAGCAGGGCCGACTCAAAGCCATCAGCGACGCGTGGCTCAAGTCTGCACCCCCTGAAGCCAAAAAGCAGATCGGCCAGCGCTTCAACGCCCTCAAGGCGGAGATCGAGCAGCGCCTGGAGCAGGCAGGCGCCGGTCCGGCCCTCGGCGAACTCGACGCCGAGGCCATCGACATCACTCTGCCCGGCACACGCCGCAAGCTGGGCGCCGAGCATCCGCTGATTAAAACCTGGAACGAGATCGTCGCCGTCTTTCAGCGTATGGGCTACTCGGTCGGGGTCGGCCCCGAGGTCGAGACCGACTACTACAATTTCGAGTCGCTCAACTTTCCGCCCGGCCACCCCGCGCGCGACACGCAGGACACGCTCGTCGTCGCCGGCCAGGAGCGCAAGCCACTGCGCGATCGCCTGCTGATGCGGACCCACACTTCTCCGGTGCAAATCCGCACCATGGAGCAACAGCCGCCGCCGGTGCGCATCGTCATCCCCGGCAAGGTGCACCGCAACGACGCAGCCGACGCGACGCACTACCCAATCTTCCACCAGGTCGAGGGCCTCTGCGTCGATACCAACATCACCTTTGGCGATCTCAAGGGTACGCTCGACTTCGCGATGAAGGCCTTTTTCGGATCAAGCGTGAAGACGCGCTTCTTTCCGTCGTTTTTCCCGTTCACCGAGCCCAGCGCCGATGTGCAGATCAGCTGCCCCTTCTGCGGCGGCTCGGGCTGCCGCAAGTGCAAACAGTCGGGCTGGATCGAGTTGCTCGGCTGCGGCATGGTCGACCCCGCCGTCTTCGGATTCGTCCAGGGCAAGCAGCCCGGCTACGACCCGAAGAAGATCAGCGGCTTCGCCTTCGGCATGGGCATCGATCGCATCGCGATGATGAAGTACGGAATCGGTGACATTGGATTGCTTTACTCCGGCGACCTGCGCTTCCTGGAGCAATTCGCATGAAGATCCTCAGCTCCTGGCTGCGCGAATATGTTCCAGGCCTCACAGTTTCTGATCGAGCAACTGGCCGACGACCTCACCCTGCGCGGCGTCGCGGTCGAAGGTGTCTTCGACCTCGGAGAATTTGGTTCGCTTTTCGAGATGGACATCACCACCAATCGCGTCGACGCGATGAACCACTACGGCATCGCGCGCGAGGCGGCAACGATTTACGGACTCGAACTGCAGCCACTCGACGCCAATCTCCCCACACCAAAGTCCGCGGCACGCTCCTTTCCGGTCTCCATCGTGGAGCCCAAACTCTGCGGCCGCTTCACCGCGCGGGTATTGCGCGATGTGAAACTCATACCCTCCGCCGGCATCGTTGCGGAGCGCTTCCGCCTGCTCGAACAGAAGCCCATCTCCAACGCCGTCGACGCCACCAACTACTGCACCCTCGCCATCGGCCAGCCCACGCACGTCTTCGATCTCGACAAGCTCGAAGGCGGCATTATCGTAAGGCGCGCGGGCAAGGGCGAAAAGTTGCGGACGCTGGATGGAGTGGAGCGCACGCTCGATCCCGATGACCTCGTCGTCGCCGACGAGAAAAAGGCGGTCGGTCTGGCCGGCGTGATGGGCGGCTGGGACACGATGATCACGGCCGAGACGAAGAACATCCTCGTCGAAGCCGCGTGGTTCGACCCCGCGGTCGTGCGCCGCAGCTCAAAACGCCACCTGCTCCACACCGACGCCTCGCATCGCTTCGAGCGCGGAGCAGACTTTAATGCTCCGCCTGTCGGCTCGGCGCTGGTTAGCCAAATTATTCTCGCCGCCGGCGGTCATCAGGAAGGGGAACTGGTCGACGTGGTGATCCCGGAAGCCATCGCGCGCACGGCGAAGCGGCCCAGCGTGACCTTCAGCATGAGTGAGGTGCAGCGCATTCTGGGCCCGACCGAAGATCCGGCCGGCATCACCGCGCCGATGGCCGTGGACATTCTTACGCGACTTGGCTGCGGAGTGAAAGAGCAGAAACACGCAACGTCCGCCGCGGCCGCGTCAACGCAGGATCTGGATCCATCGCGCGCCGTTTTGGGAGAATCTTCGCTGGCCGCGCCGGACGCGCGCCATGCCAACGGGCTCTACTCCATTACGCTGCCGAGCTGGCGACTTGACCTCGAACGCGAGATCGACCTGATTGAAGAGATTGCTCGCGTCTACGGCTACAACCGCTTCAAAAACACGCTGCCCGCCTTTGCGGGAGGCGTGGTCGAGCTGCCGTGGGCCGAGAAAGAGCGCACCGTGCGCGGCACCCTGCTCGCGCTCGGCTGGAACGAGGCCATCTCCTCGAGCTTTTGTTCAGCCGACGCTGCAGAGCGCTTCGCGCGCGAGCCTGGCGCGTTCGTCGCGCTCGGCAATCCCCTTAGCGAGGAGGCCGGCATGCTGCGTCCATCGCTGTTGCCCGGCATGCTCGACATGCTCGCTCTCAATATCAGCCGCGACGTCGAAGGTGCGGCGCTGTTCGAGATGGGCACCGTCTTCAGCGGCGGTTCGGACCGCGTCGACGAGCGTCCATCGCTCGCCATCGGCGCGACAGGCCTGGCCTTCGGCTCGCAACCTGCCGACTTCTACGACCTCAAGGGCGTTGCTGAAACGCTGCTGGGCAAGTTCGCATCGCGTTCCTTCTACGTCGACCGCTTCCCGGCCGATTCCGGACTGATGCCGGCATGGCTGCATCCGGGCCGCAGTGCGCGCGCTGTGCTGGACGGCGCCACGATGGGCTGGTTCGGCCAGTTGCATCCCGCAGAAGCCGAGCGTCGCAAGCTCAAACAAGCCGTATGGATCGGAGAGTTCTGGCTCGATCGCCTCTACAAGCAGGCGTTACGCCAGCCAGTCATTGAAGAGCTTTCCCGCTATCAGCCGGTGCGGCGCGATTTCTCCGTGATCCTGCCCGACAGAGTGACATGGGCGTCCCTATCCTCCGCCATCGAGTCTCTCGCGATTCCCGAACTGCGGAGCTTCGAGCCAAAGGAAGTGCTCCGCGACCAGAAAGGCAAGCTTGCACCGGTGGGGCATTATTCGCTGTTGCTGCGCGTCGTCTTTCAGTCCCACGAGCGAACACTGCGGGACGAAGAAGTGCAGCGCTGGTCGCAGCAGGTGATTGCGGCGCTGGAAGCGCAGGGCGGCAAGCTGCGCACCTGACTCAGTTCAGGAATTTTGACGGTTAGAGAACTTCGGCGAGCCGCGGATAGAGCCCGGCGTGGCTGGTTTGATAAAGGGCCAGCAGCCGCTGCCGCATCAGGTAGTAGGAAGAAGCCGCTTCGTGCAGATAGAAGGGGATCAGAGTGGTCGAGCGGCGCAACACCAGGTGGAAGGTCAGGGCCAGCTCGATGCGGCGGATCGCGCTGCGCAGACGGACCGCATCACGGCGCATACGCTCGGTGACAATGACGCCTTCGTCAAAATTCCACTGTTGCGCATGGGCCGCGAGCAGGACCATCAGCTTCGCGTTTTCCCGCATGCGGCGCAGACCCTCGCGGCCCCCCAGCATCAGCCACATATCGGTGGGCTCGAGAGAGATCTGTCCTTCTCTTGGTTCGAGATAGTCACGCGCCACGGAGGTGACGCGCTCAAACTCGATTCGCTTCAGCTGCGACACCAGATCCTGCCAGCTGCGCCGGTCGACCCGAATGGTCGACATCTGGGCTCTGACGGCAGCCGCGATCAGACAACCTACAACTGCACCCAGGAGGAGGTAAGCCAGCACGGAACGGCCTTTCTATCAGAGGAGCCTCCGGGCCCCCGAATCCAATGCAACACGACCACTAATGCCGAGCGTCAAGCCTGCGAAGATCGTACTCGACACGTCTGTGGAGCGCAAGGATATATTCATGTAAATCGGGAGAAATTGGCTTGCGTTCAGGCTCATCCCGCCAAAGTTGCACAATCATCCAGAAGACTGCAGCAATATAGGTCACATTGCGGACTTGTTCCAGCGGGTGGTAAGAGTTACTCTGCGTGCCCAGGAAGCTCTCCGCTGCGGTCTTGGCCACCATGAGCGTACTCCATGCAGTTAGCCCTTGCCCGATTGCCATTACATGGTTGCGCCACCCCAGACCGAGTCGCGTAGCGGTCAGCGTCATAACCAGGAATAACTCGCAGATAATCATGGAGGTGAACAGGTTTCCCCGAACCTGCCACATAAGGCGCACGTTGGGAGCCGGCGGAGTAATCCACCAGGTGAACAGGGCGGCCACCGCGAACCCCGCCAGGCCGCCGGCGATAAAGCGTGCCCGCGCGTCCTCAACCCAGGTTCCCGTGGGACGCAGCAGAATATGCGCGATCTCAAGAACCACGCCGAGTTGAAGCGCGAAGTCCACACCGGCGCCGACAAGGTAAACGACTGTGTACAAAAGCCTTGCACCCTGCGCATAAATCAGCATCAGGGTGATTGACTTGGCGACCAGAAAGGCCAGCCAGAGCGTAAAAATGGGAAATTGACCCCAGCGTCGGCGATAGAGCAGCACGAACAGCAGGGCGAGATTGACGGCGACGCCCGCGAACCAGAAGAAGATAAACAGGGGTGAGAAGTGCAGGTGCATCGGTCCGCCCTGCCCCTAAGATACGCTACTCCGCGGACTTCCGCGGAAGTTACGGAAGTCCGGGAGCGCGCGGGGGCGGACTCGGGTGCAGGCTGGTCTTAGCCGGCGATGCTGGTCAGGACGGCCAGAATGATGCTGCCTGTTGTACCTGACGACAGGGTGCCGTTATTGCCACCCTTCTGGCCAGGAGGCGGCGGATCGGTACCACCCGGATCAGCGAACACCGGAGCGGCGCATAGAGCAAGGACGGTGGACAAAACGGCAACGCGAAAGGACTTTTTCATCGGGCTTTTTTCCTCGTGGCGTCATTCGACGCAGCCCGAGACTAACCCTAAAGTGGGATTGCAAAATTCACAAAGTTTTCCAGACTTGGCAGGCCGAAAGTGAAACGAAAGTATCAGTTTTGAGTTAGAGGAATAACTACTTATGAACTCAACAAAGAAGTTACTTAGGTTGAGTGGTTATACTACTATCGCGTTCTAACTCTCATCAAAACGACTTATCAGATTTGTCACCACACGCGGCAGCTTTTCACCGGCGCCATCGGTTGTCCCGCCTTGCAGCCGAACGCATGCGCGAACTCCGGCATGTTCACAACCACCCCGCGAACGCGCAGAGGATCGGGAGAATGCGGATCGGTCTGGGCGATCATGCGCAGGAATTCCGGGCGCGCGTTGCTGCAGTAGTTCTGTGCAAAGCCCAGGAAGAACTGCTTCTCCGGCGTCAGCTTCTCTTCCGACTTCTGCTCCTCAGTCGTGGCCGTCGGCTTGCCTTCCGCCAGCCGCGACATCAGCGCGATGTAGGCCAGCCGCATGCCGCCGTTGTCGGCCGTGTTTTCCCCCAGCGTCAGCTTGCCATTCAGTTTCAGGTCGTCCACTGCTGTGAACTGGCTGTACTCATTCGCGATGCAATCGGTCCTCTGCTCAAAATTCTTCTCGTCCGCCGGCGTCCACCAGTCGTGCAGATTGCCTTTGGCGTCGAACTTCGCGCCCTGATCGTCGAAACCGTGCGTCAGCTCGTGGCCCACCACGGCGCCGATATGCCCATAGTTGGCGGCATCGGTCGCATTCTTGTCGTAGAACGCCGGCAGCAGAATGCCGGCGGGAAAGTTGATGTCGTTCATCGACGGATCGTAGTAGGCGTTCACCGTCGGCGGGGTCATTTCCCATTCCTGCCGATCCACGGGCTTCCCGATCTTATTCAGCTGGCGGGCGACTTCGAATTCCCGCGCGCGCATCGAGTTGCCCAGCGCATCGTCCGGCTTGATCTCCAGCTTTGAATAGTCGCGCCACTTATCCGGATATCCGATTTTGTCAGCCACCGCGTGCAGCTTCTCCTTCGCCTTGACCTTCGTCTCCGGGCTCATCCAGTCGATCTCGTCGATATCCTTGCCCATCGCCGCTTCGATATCGTGCACCTCACGCAGGGTCGAGGCCTTCATGTCGGGGGTGAAGTACTCTGCAACGTACAGCTTGCCCAGCGCCTCGCCCAGCGCCGAATCTGTGGCCTGCACGCAGCGCTTCCACCGCGCCTCCTGTTCGGGCGTTCCGGTCAGTTTGCGACCGTAGAAGTCGAAATTCTCTACATCGAAAGCCTTCGGCAGCCGCATGGAGAAGGAGCCCGCCAGATGCACGCGCAGGTACGCCTTGATCGTGTCCAGATCCGTGTCCGCAATTGCCTTGTTCAGCGCCGGAAAAAAATCCGGAGAAACAACGTTCAGGTCCGTGACCGACGGCGACCCCATCAGCTGCACGTACTTCGTCGCGTCCAGGATCGGCGCCGTTGCCGCGAAGCTGGTCAGCGCCATCATGTGGTACACGTTCTTCGGATCGCGCCGCTCCACCACGCCCTGCGATGCCTTCGCCAGCGCTGTCTCCAGATCCAGGATCTTTTGCGCCTCGGCCTGCGCCGCGTCCGGCGCATCCCCCAGCAGCGTCAGCATGTTCGCCATGTGTGCCACATATTGCTTACGCAGCTCTGCGCTCTTTTCATCGGTGCGCAGGTAGTAGTCCTTCTCCGGCAGCCCCAGCCCGCTCTGATCGATGTAGGCAATCTCCCGCGTTGCGTCTTTGAAATCCTGCTGCGATCCGTAATCGAAAAACACGCCCACCGACTCGCGGTTCAGGTGGGCGACGAGCGCCGGCAGCTCTGCCTTCGACTTCAGCGCCGCGATGCGATCCAGCTCACCCTGGATCGGCGCCAGACCCTGCTTGTCGATGGCGTCCGTATCCATGCAGCTGGAGTAGTAGTCGCCGATCTTCTGCTCGTTGTTGCCGGCGGCGGCGTGCGCGGCTGCAGCCCTCTCTACAAGCCCGTGGAGCGCCTGGGTGTTGAACTCGAAGAGGTTCACGAACTCATCGAACTCCGGCATGTCGGACGGGATCGGATGGAGCTTCGCGAAATTGCCGCAGGCGTACTGATAGAAGTCCACGCAGGGGTTCGCGGAGGGGTCCATCGCGGACGCGTCGTAGCCCGGAATCGGCTTGAATTGTTGCTCGCCGGCGGGTGCGCTGGATTGCGCGGCGCAAGTGAAGGTGAGGGCGATGGACAAACAAGCGGCAGCCACCACGGGTTGGCGCATGAATCCTCCTGAGGCAAACAATCGATGATACGCGACAGGAGGGCAAACGGGCAGGTGTCAGCCGTCCTTCCTGCCCGTTTTGTGGTGGGATGTCGCCGGAATGCGACGAGTGGAAGCTGCGACTCAGGGGCGAGGCAAATCGCTGCTCGATACGTCGCGCTCGCCGGCCGGCGACTGTGCGGTCACCGCGCGGCTCAGCGCCGCGCCGGAGGCGGTCGCCCGCGAGGCTGGCCCGTCGGCAGCTGCCAGTTCCGGGTTGAATACTGCAGCATTCGGATCGGGATGGAAGCGTCCGCCGCCGAAATAAGCCGCCACCAGGCTGCCCGTCACCCAGGGGTTCAGATACGCCAGCGGCAGCACGTACTTCTTCGATCTCACCAGCGACTCGATTACTCCATCCACCGGCTTACTGCGCGAAATTGTGCCGGGTACCTGTGGAATAACAAAGGCGTAAGGTCTGTCTCAGGACTGTGGCGGCTGTACTTCGTCTCGGTTAAATGCGCCCTTCTTGCTGGTAGCCTCCTCTTAGCGATGCCCGCAAAAGCCCAATTCGCGCCCGGTCAGACGCTGCTGATTGACGCCGACGACACGCTCTGGGAGAACAACATCTATTTCGAGCGCGCCATCGCCGCGTTCATCTCCTACCTGGATCACAAGGAGTACTCGCGCGAGCAGGTCCGCGAGAAACTCAACGAGGTCGAGCGCGAAAACGTGCGCCAGCATGGCTACGGACTGGTGAGCTTCCGCCGCGCCCTCGTCACCTGCTTCGAGAGCCTCTCCACCGGTCTGATCACGCCGGCGAAGCACGAGCGCATCATGAGCTTCGCCCAGTCGATCGCGGACCAGGAGATTGAGCTGCTCGAAGGCGTCGCTGAGACGCTGCCGATTCTGGCATCACGGCACAAGCTGATCCTGATGACCAAGGGCAACCAGGTTGAACAGGTCGACAAGCTCGAGCGCTCCGGCCTTCGCGCGCACTTCACCGCAGTTGAAGTGCCGCGCGAGAAGGACCCCGACGCCTACCGCGAAGTCTGCGGCAGATATGAGCTCGCTCCGCACACCACCTGGATGATCGGCAACAGCCCGAAGTCGGACATCAACCCAGCGTTGGCCTGTGGGCTGCATGCGGTGTACATCCACCACCCGCACACCTGGGTTCTGGAACACGAGGTCCGTGACGAAGCGCCGGAAGGGCAGCATCTGCTGGAGGTGGAGAGTTTCGGGGATTTGGTGAAGTACTTCTGACCCGCTACACCGCCGCCGTTTGCAGCGCCAACTCCTCCAGCAACGCCCGCACTTCAACCAGCACTTCGTCCGGCTTCGTCGCCGTCAGCGGGAAGCGCAGCACCCCCTGCGGTGTGAACTGCGCCCCGCGTTTCGCGTTCTTTGAAACCAGCTTCATCAGCCGCCCCGGATCGACCGCCGCCGTCTCCGTGAACCGGATGTGCAGCTGGTCGCGCTTGCGGTCCACCTGCGCCACGCCGATCTTCTCGCACTCAATGCGCAGCCGCGCCGCCTGCAGCAGGTGCTCCACGCTCGTCGGCAGCGGACCGAAGCGGTCCTCCAGCTCGGCGCGAACCTCATCGAGCGCGCGGTCGCCGTCGATGCCCGCGATGCGCTTGTACATCCGCAGCCGCTGGTTCTCCTCCGCGATGTAGCTCTCGTCGATGCGCAGCGCGATGCCCAGCGACATCTGCACCGACGGCCGCTCCACACGTTCCTCGCCCTTCAGCTTGCTCACCGCGTCCTCAAGCATCGACGTGTACATCTCGAAGCCGACCGCCTCGATGTGCCCGCTCTGCTCGCCGCCCAGCAGATTGCCCGCGCCGCGCAGCTCCAGATCGAGCGCCGCAATCTTGAACCCCGCGCCCAGGTCCGAGAATTCCTTCAGCGCCGCCAGCCGCCGCCGCGCCACCTCCGTCAGCTCCTGCTCCGGCGGAATCAACAGATACGCATACGCGCGCCGGTTCGACCGCCCCACGCGCCCGCGCAGCTGATACAGCTCCGACAATCCGTGCCGGTCCGCACGGTTTACGACGATGGTGTTCGCCAGCGGAATGTCGAGTCCGTTTTCGATGATCGTTGTCGCCACCAGCACATCGTGCTCGTGATGCATGAACGAGAGCATCGCCTTCTCCAGCTCGTTCTCGCTCATTTGCCCGTGACCGACCACGATGCGCGCCGCCGGCACCAGCTCCTGGATCTTCGCCGCAATCTCGTAAATCGTCTCCACGCGGTTGTGGACGAAGTACGTCTGCCCGCCGCGCTCCATCTCCACCTCGACGGCGGAGCGGATCAGCTTCTCATCGAATTTGGCGACGACCGTCTGGATCGCCATGCGATCCCGCGGCGGCGTCTCGATCACGCTCATATCGCGCAGCCCCACCAGCGACATGTGCAGCGTGCGCGGGATCGGCGTGGCCGACATGGCCAGCACATCGATCTCGCGCCGCATCTGCTTCAGCCGCTCCTTGTGGCGCACGCCGAAGCGCTGCTCCTCGTCGACGACGAGCAGCCCCAGGTTCTGGAACTTGATGTCTTTCGAGAGCAGCCGGTGCGTGCCAATCAGAATATCGACGCGGCCGTTCTCCACCTGCTCGAGGATCAGCTTCTGCTCCTTTTGTGTGCGGAAACGCGACATCATCTCGACAGCGATGGGGAACTGGCGGAAGCGGTTTTTGAAGGTCTCGAAATGCTGAAAGCTGAGGACGGTGGTAGGAGTGAGAACAGCCACCTGGCGGCCATCCTGCACCGCCTTGAACGCCGCGCGCATCGCCACTTCTGTCTTGCCGTAGCCCACGTCGCCCACCAGCAGCCGATCCATGGGAAGCGTCGATTCCATATCGCGCTTGATGTCCGCGATCGCGCTGATCTGGTCGTCGGTCTCGGTGAAGTCGAACGCGTCCTCGAACTCGCGCTGGAATTCGTTATCCGGCGGAAACGCGTGCCCCTGCGCGGCCTTGCGCTGCGCGTAGAGCTTCAATAGCTCGTCGGCCATGTCCTGCATGGCCTTGCGTACGCGCGCCTTCGTCTTCGCCCACTGCTGCGACCCTAGCCGGTTCAGCACCGGCGCCGGCCCCGCCTCTGTCGATCGATATTTCTGGATCAGGTCCAGCCGCGTGAGCGGCACATACAGCCGCGCGCCCTCGGCGAACTCCAGAATCATGAACTCCAGCGAGATCCCATCCTGCTCGATCTCGCGAAGCCCCTGGTAGCGCGCGATGCCGTGTTCCACGTGCACGACATAGTCGCCGACCACCAGGTCGCGAAAATCCGAAACAAACGCCGCCGTCTTCGATTTCTTCGGCGCCGGCCGGGCTGTCACGTCCGCTTCGTCGAAGAAATCCTGCGCGCCGAAGAGCACCAGCCGCGCATCCGGCAGGCTCACACCGCTGGCCAGCGCGGTGCGGAGGATGACCGGCGTCCGCATGTCCCCCGCGAGATAGCTCGACTCGTCGTAGAGGTTCTCGCTGCCGGCGTGCTGGATCCGCGATCCCAGCCGGTACGGCACTTCGTATTCGCGCAGCAGATTCGCCAGCCGCTCCACCTCGCCCTGATTCGGAGCCACCAGCAGCGTCCGTACATCCTGGTTCATCAGATTGCGGATCTGCTCGATCAGCGCCGGGATCGATCCGTGGAACCGCAGCGTCGGCCGCGAGGTGAACTCAATCTCGCCCAGCGTCTTGTCCTCTTCCAGCACATCCACGGCGCCCAACTGATCGATGTCCAGCCCCGGATGCGATGCCAGTTGCGCCTGCAGAACCTCCGGCCGCAGATAAATGTCCCCCGGCGTGATCAGCGACCCAATGCTCGCCCGTTCGTGCCGCTGCTCGACCTTGTTCCACCAGCGGTCGATCTGGTTTTTGATCATCGCCGGCTCTTCCACCAGCAGCACCGAGCGTGGAAACAGATCGAGCAGCGTGCCCGCCGCGCCGCTCACCCCGGCGAAAAATTCCCATCCAGGAAAAACTGAAACCCCACCCGCCGCAATTGCGTCTTCCAGCAACTCTGGATCGTCCGTCGACTCGACGCGTGTACCGCTCAGCCGGGTGTGCACCGCGGCCAGCAGCCGCTCCGTCACCGGCGTCTCGGTCAGTGGCAGCAATCGCGCTTCATCCAGCGGCGCCGCCGAGCGCTGTGTCTCGGGATCGAACTTTCTGATCGACTCAATCTCGTCGCCGAAAAACTCGAAGCGCACCGGCCGATCCGCCTCCGGCGAATACACATCGAGGATGCCGCCGCGCCGCGTGAACTGTCCCGGCATCTCCACCATGTCCATGCGCGTGTAGCCGATGCTGGTCAGGTGCGTCAGCAGCGTCTCGACGTCCACCTCTTCGCCGCGGCGCAGCACCTGCGCCAGGCCCGCATAGAACGGGGCAGGGAACAGCTTCATCGCGGCCGCTTCCACCGGCGCCACCACAATCGACGCCTCGCCGGTGGCGATCTTCCACAGCGTCTTGGCCCGTTGTTCCTGAATGTCAGGATGGGGCGAGAGATTTTCAAACGGCAGCACGTCATGCGCCGGCAACCGCAGCACGCGGTCCGCTGGTATCGCCCCGGTCAGATCGCATCCAGCCAGCAGCGCGAGGTGCATTGCGTCGGCGGCTTTGTTATCGGCCACCAGCACGACCGTCGGCACTTGTGCCGTACGCGCAAAAAGGGGAAGGTAGAGAGCCCGGGCGGTCGAGGTGAGTCCGGACACACGTCGACGCCCACGGGCAAGCGCCAGGTGCCTCCTTGCCTGTTCGAAGGAGGGAGAATGCTCCAGGTCCGCCAACAACTCGCGGACAAAGGGGAGGATCATGCCACGTTCAGTTTAGCAGTGGTGATGCAGGGCGGCGCCGGACCAAAACTGATCCCCACCTGGCCAGATGCTGCACTCTACCCGCTCGCCGCTAAACGCTATACGCTAAAAGCATGTCCTACGCTGCGGCGCTCGACAGTCTCCATGCGCGGGTGGGTGAGCTGCACCCCTCCCCCGGGGAGCCGCGACGTAAGTTTCGGCTTGAGGAGATGCGCGCGCTCGCCGAGGCGCTCGGCCATCCCGAGCAGCGTTTTCGATCCGTTCTAATTGCCGGCACCAACGGCAAGGGCTCCACAGCAGCAACGCTGGCCGCGATCCTCGGGAGCGCCGGCTATCGCGCCGCGCTTTACACCTCGCCGCATCTGGAGCGCGTCAACGAGCGAATCCGCATCAACGGCGTCCCTATCGGCGACGAAGATTTCGCACGCCTCTACTTCCGCGTCGATGACTGTGCCAACCGCCTGGTCGCCGAAGGCGGCCTCTCCGCGCACGCCAGCTACTTCGAAATGCTGACTGCCGTTGCCTTCGAGGCCTTCGCCGAGGCGCAGGTCGATCTTGCCGTGCTCGAAGTGGGCATGGGTGGCCGGCTCGACGCGACCAACGTCGTCGAACCGCTGCTCTCGGTGATCACCGACATCTCGCTCGACCACATGGAGTGGCTCGGCGACACGATTGCCCTCATCGCGCGCGAAAAGGCCGGCATCCTGCGCCCGAACGGCGTGCTGGTCACGCTGCCGCAGCATCCTGAGGCCAACCAGGCCATCGGCGAAGTCGCCGCGGAACTCGATGTTCGTGGTGTGAATGCCGCCGAGTATGTGCCGACACGGGGCTCAGAGCGCAGAGCTCAGAGCTCAGAAAACGGCACACCGGAGTCTTCGCTGGCGAGGAATCGTTATCCCCTTCAGGTTCTTGGACAGCCGATCGAAGTCGACTCGCCGCTGGCCGGCGTTCACCAGCAGCGCAATATCGCGCTGGCCATCGCCGCTGCGGTCGAAATACGTAATCATCACGGATACAAAATCGCTGCCGCACACATCGAGGACGGCATCCGCCACACCCAGTGGCCCGGACGCCTTGAGCAGTTCCGCATACCGGGCAAAGCTCAGGTTGTGCTCGACGTCGCGCACAATCCCGCCGGAGCCTGGGCTCTTCGCGCCGCTTTGTCTTCCATCGCGGACCAGCTTCCTGGCCCCCCCATCGCCGGCGACTCTCGCAGCCCGGAGCCCAGTGCCCTGCGCCTGGTCCTCGTCTTCGGCTGCATGAAAGATAAGGCCTACGAGGAAATGGCCCAGATCCTCTTTCCCCTCTTCGATCGCGTCATCGTCACGCCTGTCCCATCTCCGCGCTCGGCCACCGCGGACGATCTGCTGCACGCTGCAGCAAACACCGGCGTCCCCGCGGCCAGAGCCCGCGACGGCCACGAGGCTCTCGAAACCGCGTGGCGTGAGGCAGGCCCCAACGGCCTCGTCGTGGTCGCCGGATCCGTCTACCTCGTCGGCGAAGTTCGCCCCCTCCTCCACCAGCACCGAGCGGTGACTGTGCCATGAAGTCCACCGTCCCCACCGCGCCCAGGCCGAACCCGCTGCCCTGGCACGAGCGCCTCATCAGCAACGTTTACCGCTTCCCGGCTTATTTCATCGCCACGGCGTTTTTTGCCAGCCTCGCCGTTCTCGCATCGCTCTTTGAAAAGCGCGGCTACTGGCAACATCGCATTGCGCAAACCTGGGCCCGCACCGGCGTCTTTATCAGCGGCGCCCGCGTCACGGTGATCGGAGCAGAGCACCTCAGCGGCAAGCCCGCCGTCTACATCTGCAATCACCTTTCCTATATGGATACGCCGGTGATCTTCAGCTCGCTGCCCTTCCAGTTCCGTATCGTCGCCCGGCACGATCTGTGGAAGATTCCCTTCATTGGCTGGTGGCTGGGCCGCTCCGGCCAGGTTCCCGTGGACGTCTCGAATCCGCGCGCTTCCATCTCCAGCCTCATTGGCGCCGTGCGCACACTCAAGGCGGGCATGCCGCTCTTCATTTTTCCTGAAGGCGGCCGCACCACGGACGGCAAGCTGGCAAAATTCATGAACGGGCCCGCGTTCATGGCCATCCGCGCACAGCTTCCGGTGATTCCCATGGCGCTCATCGGCACCCACGAGCTGCTCCCGATTCACACCCACACCATCCACAAGGTCCCGGTGACCCTCGCCATCGGCGAGCCGATCGAAACCCTGGGCACGACGACCAAACAGGTGAACGAATTGACAACGCGACTGGAGGAACGAGTCGCCGCGCTGTATGATGAGCACTCCTGGCAGAAAAGTTCTGAAGAACCGTCCGCGCAGGCAGTGAACAGCACGGACGTTGGGCATCTGGAAGCGGTGAGCATCGCTCGGGACCTGGAAGCAACCGAGGAGGCGCAAAAACAATGAAAGCACCACGCATAGCGATTCCGGAACCCAACTTTGCGGATCGCGAATACAGCGAGCGAGCGTGGCCCCAGTATGCGCGCGCGGTAGAGTACGCCGGTGGCGAAGCGGTGAAAGTGCCGTTGCGGGATTCACCCGCGAAGGTGGCACAGCTGGTTGCCTCCTGCGAGGGCGTTCTGCTGCCAGGCAGCCCCGCCGACGTCAATCCGCAGAAATACGGCGAAGAAGCGGACGCGGATTGCGCCGCCGCCGACGCCGCGCGCGAAGCCGTCGACGAGTTGCTCCTGCAGGATGCTTCAAATTTGTATAAGCCCCTGCTCGGAATCTGCTATGGCTTCCAGGCGCTCAATGTCTGGCGCGGCGGCACACTGGTGCAGCACCTGAAAACGACCGTGAATCACACCGCCGGAAGAGCCGTCACCGAGGCGCACGCCATCGAACTCGACGGGCGCTCGCGCCTGAGGCGGATTCTCGGTCTCGGCTCCCGCACCACGCTGATGGTCAACAGCAGCCACCACCAGGCCATTGGTATTCTGGGCGACGGCCTCGTCAAATCCGCATGGTCGCCCGATGACGGCGTGGTCGAGGCCGCCGAGGTTCATGGCGATCAGTTCCTCATGGGTGTGCAGTGGCATCCGGAGCGTCTGCTCGATGAGAACAAAGCCGCGCAGTGCCTCTTCCAGTCGTTCGTCGACGCGGCCGCCGCGTGGGAGCCGCGCATGATTCGCGAATCCGTCGCCGACTGACGGCGCCGGAGGGCGAAAGACGGCTCACGCCGTCGCTGCGAGAAAACAGGCATGAACGCAGTGCCACATCCTCGATCGTCCCTGGATGTTCTGGGCCTCGATACGCCTACCGTCGCCCAACTGGAGACGTTTCTTGCGCTGCTCCTCCGATGGAATGCGCGCATCAACCTGACCGCGGTGCGCGAGCCCGCAGAAATCGTCCGCCGCCATTTCGCTGAGTCGATCTTCGCCGCGAGGCAGATTCCCCAGCGCGCGAAAACTCTGCTCGACTACGGCTCCGGCGGCGGATTCCCCGGCATTCCCATCGCCATCTGCCGCCCGGAAATCGCCGTCACTCTCGCCGAATCGCAGAGCAAAAAGGCGGCGTTTCTCCGCGAGGCCGTGCGCACGCTCGGCCTCAAAGCGGAAGTCTGGGCCGCAAGAGTCGAAGCGATGGAGTCGGGGCGCGTTTTCGATGCGGTAACCTTGCGCGCCGTCGACAAGATGCCCGCCGCCTGCAAATCCGCCGCGGAGCGCCTCGCCCCACGCGGGTGGATCGCCGCCTTCACCACGCGCAAAACCGAGGCCGCCCTCGAAAAAATCGCTGGAGTCCGCTGGGACGCGGCCGTCGAAATTCCCGGCTCCAGGCAGGAACTATTGAAGACAGGCCACCGTCCACCAGGGTAGCGTTAATCACTGGCAGCTCGCTCCTCGAAATTCCCCCTGGGAGGACTCGCGCATGCATCGTCAGATTGATGTTGCCGTGTCCGGACTGCTGGTCTGCGCAGCCGCCCTGCTCGCAGCCGGTTGCGGCACCAGTTCCGGATCAGGCACGAAGCCGCAGCCCGACTTCTCTCTGAGCGCGAGCGCTTCGACCCTCACTCTCACCGCCGGTGGCTCCGCGCAAGCTGTGTCGCTCACGGCCGCGGCGCTGAACGGATTCTCCGGAGCCATTCAGGTAACTGCCAGTGGGCTGCCCGCAGGCGTAACCGCAACTCCGTCTACCGTGAGCCTCACGCCGGGATCGCCGCAGTCCATCAGCTTCGCCGCCGCGGCCAGCGCTGCTTCCACAACGGCGGCCGTGCAGTTCACCGCGACCTCGGCCAGTCTCAGTCACACCGCATCGGTGAGCCTCACGATTCAGCCGCAGGTCGTCGTCACGCCCGGTGTCGACGTCACCACTTATCACTTCGACGCAGGGCGCACCGGACTCAACCCCGCCGAAACAACGCTCACCCCAGGCAACGTCACCTCATCGAAATTCGGCCTGTTGCGCGTTCTGCCGGTCGACGGCAAAGTCGACGCGCAGCCGTTGGTTCTCTCCAGCCTCACCGCCGGAGGACAGGCGCGCAACGTCGTCTTTGTCGCCACGGAACATGACAGTGTCTACGCTTTCGACGCGGACACCGGCGCGCAGATCTGGAAGATCTCGATCCTCGGCGCGAACGAGACCACCAGCGGCGATCACGGATGCGGGCAAATCTCGCCCGAAATCGGCACCACCTCCACGCCGGTGATCGACCGCCACGCCGGCCCGAACGGTACGATCTTCGTCGTTGGCATGTCCATCGACGGAGGCGGCGCCTATCATCAGCGCCTGCACGCACTCGACCTGACCACCGGCGCGGAGCTAACAGGGAGTCCCGCGGAGATTCACGCCACCTATCCCGGCACTGGCGCGAACAGCTCCGGCGGCAACGTAGTCTTCGATCCAGGCCAGTATGCGGAGCGTGTCGGTCTGCTGCTGATGAACGGCACGATCTACCTGGGCTGGACGTCGCACTGCGATCAGGGTGCATATACCGGGTGGCTGATGGCCTACAGCGAGTCGACGCTGGCGCAAACTGCCGTGTTGAACCTTACGCCGAATGGCAGCGAGGGCTCCATCTGGATGTCCGGCGCAGGGCTCGCCGCCGACGCGAGCGGCAACATCTACTTCCTCGATGCCAACGGCACCTTCGACACCACGCTCGACACGAACGGCTTTCCAACGAAACACGACTTCGGCAACGGATTCATGAAAATCTCCACTGCCGGCGGCACTCTGGCCGTCGCAGACTATTTTGAGCCGGACAATACCGTTGCCGAATCGGACGCCGATCAGGATCTCGGCTCCGGAGGCGCGCTCGTCTTACCCGATGTCACTGACACTGCCGGCACGGCGCATCATCTCGCCGTCGGCGCGGGCAAAGATGCAAAGATCTACGTCGCCAATCGCGACGCCATGGGCAAATTCAATCCGCAAAACAACAGCGCGCTCTA
Source organism: uncultured Acidobacteriaceae bacterium (assembly GCA_963819725.1). Lineage (GTDB taxonomy): Bacteria > Acidobacteriota > Terriglobia > Terriglobales > Acidobacteriaceae > Palsa-343. The sequence goes on along the minus strand of CAWFXK010000003.1, from coordinate 104,817 downwards.
TCAGGAGATCGACGGCGCCATCGGCGGCGTCTGGTCCATGCCCGCGTATTTCAACAACACCATCTACTACGGAGCCGTCGGCGACACGCTGAAAGCATTTCCCATCGCGAACGCGAAGCTGGCCACCAGCGCGACGGCACAGAGCACGAACCAGTTCCCCTACCCGGGCACTACGCCGGCCGTCAGCGCCAACGGAATCGTCAGCGGCATCGTTTGGGCAGTCGAAGGTTCTTCTCCGGCTGTGCTCCACGCCTACGACGCGACCACCCTGCAGGAGCTGTACAACAGCAACCAGGCTGCGAGCAGCCGAGATCACTTCGGCAACGGCAACAAGTTCATCACGCCGGTCATCGCGAACGGCATAGTCTTCGTCGGTACTCCGACCGGCGTGGCCGTTTTTGGCCTGCTGCCGTGAACCTCGCCCCTTGGCGCGATCACTTTTTCGGTCTGATCTCATGCGCTTCACCAGCGCCAGCATCGTCTCAACATTCCGCCGTTCGTCGCCTTCTTCATCCACCGGCGTCTCCGCAATGAACGCGCAGTGCGCGAATCGCGCATCGTTGAGCAGCCGCCGGAACGGCTCCAGCCCCATCGTTCCATCGCCGATATGCTGGTGTCGGTCGAGTTTCGATCCGCGCGTCGCCTTCGCATCATTCATGTGCCACACGCGCACCGCCTCGATCCCCATCGTTCCCGCGATCCACTGCACGGTCTGTTCGTAGCCCGCTTCGGTCACCAAATCGTAGCCCGCTACATGGCAATGGCAGGTATCGAGGCACGCCCCCACCGGCACAATCCCCTTCAGCTGCTCGATCAGCTCTGCCACCTGCTCGAAGCTCCCGCCCAGGGAGAACTCCGCTCCCGCCGTGTTCTCAATCAGCACGCGAAAATCGCAGTCGTCGAACCGCACGCCGTCCACTGCGCGCGCAATCGACTCCGCCGCCAGCCGCAGTCCTTCACTGCGCGTCAGCCCCTTCCACGATCCCGGATGCAGCACCAGATACTCTGCGCCCAGCGCCAGGGCTCGCTCCACCTCGCCGCGAAACGCGACCACGGACTTCTCCCGAAAAAGTGCCGTCTGGCTGCACAAATTCACCAGGTAACTGGTGTGGATCACGAGAGGCGCGCAGTTAAATTCTTTTCGCAGCGCGCGCATCTGCTCGCAGTGGCTCCCGAGCAACTGCTGCGCCCTCCACATCCGCGGGCTCGACGAAAAGATCTGAAACGTGTTCGCCCCGATCGCGTGCGCGCGCTCAGCCGCGCGAAAAACCCCGCCCGCCGTCGACAGATGAATCCCAATACGCTTCTTTTCCACTGCGCCTTAGTCTATCGGCGACCCTCCGGGGCGTATTCTGACCCTTCCCGTGCCCGACAGCGCCGACTCCCAAACCCCGCTCATGCGCCAGTACCTGGCCGCAAAGCGCCAGCACCCCGACGCGCTGCTCTTCTTCCGCCTCGGCGACTTCTACGAGCTCTTCTTCGACGACGCCAAGACCGCCTCCCGCGAGCTGCAGCTCACCCTCACCGCGCGCGACAAGGAACGCAACACGCCCATGTGCGGTGTCCCCTACCACGCGGCGGAAAACTACATCGCGCGCCTCCTCCGCCTCGGCTACCGCGTCGCCATCTGCGATCAGATGGAGGACCCCAAGCTGGCGAAGAAAATCGTGCGGCGCGAAGTCACCCGCGTCCTCACTCCCGGCACTGCGCTCGACCCAACGCTTGCCGCCGAGCAGTCCAACTACCTCGCCGCCGTCCACCTCACCGACACCGCTGCCGGCGTCGCCTTTCTCGATCTCTCTACCGCCGACTTTCGCGCGACCGAATTCTCTGGCCCGGGCGCCGCTGCCCAGGCACTTGAGGAACTCCTCCGCCTCGTCCCCGCGGAGCTCATCTTCCCCACCACGCGCGGCCCCTTCGGACCCAAAGCAGACTCTGCCACGCTCGATCCTTTCCTCGCCCAAATCAAGACCCGCACCGCGGTCGACGACTTCGTCTTCTCCGCAGACTTTGCCATCCCGCTCCTCGAGCGCCAGCTCGGCGCCACTTCCCTCGAAGGCTTCGGCCTCGCCGGTCACTCGGCAGCCGCCATCGCCGCCGGCGCGATTATTCATTATGTTCGGAGCACGCAGCAGTCTGACGCGGTCCATGTCGACTCGCTCCGCTACTACGCCCGCGCCGAGTGTCTCCACATCGACCAGGTCACCGCGCGCAACCTCGAGCTTGTCGACCCTCTGTTCTCCGAGTCCGGCCCCGACGTCACGCTCTTCCGCACCATGGACGCCTGCTGCACCCCCATGGGCAAGCGTTGGCTCCGCGCCTCGCTGCTGCGGCCCATGATCGATCCCGCCACTATCGAGGCCCGCTACGCCGCGGTCGATGTCGCCCGCCAGGACCTCATCCGCCGCGAAGAACTCCGCCGTTCTCTTCAGGGCATCCTCGACCTCGACCGCCTCCTCGCGCGCATCTCGCTCGACAGCGCCGGCCCCCGCGACGTCCTTGCCCTCGCCGCCTCGCTGAAGCATCTGCCCGCCGTCCGCAAATCGGCTGCTGCCCTCGCCCCGAGACCGGAAGACGCGCCTGCCGATGCACCGCCATTCTGGGCCGCTGCTCACGCAACCCTCGATCCCCTCGAAGACATCTGCACCGTCATCTGCTCCACCCTCGTCGCCGATCCACCGCTGACCCTCGCTGAAGGCGGTGTCATCGCGCAGGGCATCGACGCCGACCTCGACGACCTGCGCTCCATCGGCTCCTCTGGCCGCGCCTCGATCGCCGCCATCGAGGAGCGCGAGCGCCGCCGCACAGGCATCAACTCCCTCAAAGTCCGGTTCAACTCCGTTTTCGGCTACTACATCGAGATCACCAAGTCGAACCTCGCCTCCGTCCCCACCGATTACGAACGCAAGCAAACCCTCGTCAACGCCGAGCGCTTCACCACTCCCGAGCTCAAGGACTACGAAACCAAAGTCCTCACGGCCCAGGAGCGCTCCGTCGAAATCGAGAAGCGCCTCTTTGCCGAGCTCCGCGCGAGGCTCATCGAAAACGCCTCCCGCATCCGCCGCACCAGTGCCGCGGTCGCCGAAATCGACCTCGTCGCCAGCTTCGCCCACCTCGCCGCGCTCCGCAACTACACGCGCCCTCGCCTCGACGCCGAGCCGATCCTCGAAATCGCCGGCGGCCGCCATCCCGTCATCGAGCGCCTCATGGACGACGCCGGCGCCGCCCGCTTCGTCCCTAACGATCTCTTCCTGGACGCCAGCGAAAATACATCTCAGCCGAACCTGCTGCTTATCACTGGCCCCAACATGGGCGGCAAGTCGACGTACCTGCGGCAGGCCGCACTCCTCGTCATCCTCGCCCAGATGGGCAGCTTCGTTCCTGCCGATCGCATGACCTACGGCATCGTCGACCGCGTCTACACCCGCATCGGCGCCGCCGACAATCTCGCCCGCGGCCGCTCCACCTTCATGGTCGAGATGACCGAAACCGCCACCATCCTCAACACCGCCACCGCGCAGTCCCTCATTCTGCTCGATGAGATGGGCCGCGGCACCTCCACCTTCGACGGACTCGCTCTCGCCTGGGCCACCCTCGAGTACCTGCAGCGCCATATCGGCGCCCGCGCCCTCTTCGCCACCCACTACCACGAGCTCACCCTGCTTGCCGAGGAGTTTCCCCGGCTAAAAAACCTGCATGTTGAAGTCAGGGAATCCCCCCAGGGCATCGTTTTTTTGCATCGGATAGAGGAGGGGCCTGCGAACCGGAGCTACGGAATTGACGTTGCGCGCCTGGCTGGATTGCCTCCGGGCGTTATCCAGCGCGCCCGTCAGGTACTGAAGCAGCACGAGCGCTCAGAGCGGCATAATGTCGCCGTGGAAACTGAGCCGTCGCTGCAGCTCACCATGTTCACTCCGCTCTCGCAGCGCATTCTCGATCGTCTGGCGGAGACCGACATCGATGCCCTTACGCCTTTGCAGGCTCTGAATCTCCTGGAAGAACTGAAAGCCGAAATCGGGGATACGAAAGTTAGCACGATTTCCAAGTGACTAGCCCAATGAGCCCCAGGCGCAAACAAAACCATCCCTCTGCTCCTGAACCTTCCAGCCGCAATGGCCGGCGTGGGGCGCGCGTCTTCATGCCGCGCCGCCGCAACGTGCGGCTCGCCGAGCAGGCCGGCCAGCTCCTCATCGCCGGTCTCGGCGGAGCATCCCTTTCCGCTGAAGAGCGCGCCTGGCTGGAGCGCATCCGCCCCGGTGGCGTCATCCTCTTCGGCCGCAACATCGAAAGCGCAGCCCAGGTCGCCTCGCTCCTCAGGGAAGCCAGCCACCTCGGCACGACCCCGCTCTTCCGCTGCATCGACCTCGAGGGCGGCCTCGTCGATCGGTTGCGCGATCTCATCCACCCCATGCCCTCGCCTGCGGCCGTCTTCGCCACCGGCAAGCGCAACCTCTACCGCCAGCACGGCTGGCTCATCGCCCGCGAAGCCCGCGCCCTCGGTTGCAACGCCGTCTTCGCGCCCGTCCTTGACCTCGCCCTGCCCGAGTCCTCCTCCGTCCTGCTCACCCGCGCGGTCTCCGCCGAGCCCGGCCGCGTCATCGACTATGCCCGTGGCTTCCTCGCCGGCATGAAAAACGAAGAGATCCTCGCCTGCGGCAAGCATTTTCCCGGCCTCGGTGGCGGCCAGGTGGACTCCCACCAGTCCATGCCGGTCATCCATCGCCAGACGCGCCTCATGTGGCGTTCCGACCTTGCCCCCTGGCTCGCGCTCGCCTCCCGTCTGCCCTTTGCTATGGTCGCCCACGCGTCGTATCCCTGGCCAGGCCGCGACGCCGCGCCCGCCACCGTCTCCCGCTACTGGGTCACGAACGTCCTCCGCCGCCAGATTCGCTTCAAAGGCATCATTCTCTCCGACGACATGGAGATGGGAGGCATTCTCTCCCAGATGTCCATCGAGGAAGCCGTCGTCCAGGCTCTTCTCGCAGGCATTCAGATGATCGAGATCTGCCGCGATCCAGCGCTCATCCAGCGCGCGTACGAAGCCATCCTGAAAGAAGGCGAGCGCTCCCGCGCCTTCCGCGAAGTCGTTGCAAGCGCTTGGCGCAAGATCTACCGCTCCAAGAAGCGCTGGCTCCATCCCACCCGGCGCCAGAACCTCTCCGACACTCGCCTCCAGCACCTCTGCGAGGAGGTAAAACAATTCGCCGCCCTCGTCGGCGAAACCCCCGCCACCTCCGCCCCCGATCCCGAAAGCTGGAAGGGGCTGAACTAGACGCGCATAATCAAAAGAGAGGTCCCATGCCCGTCCAGATCGGCGCCAAACTCGACAGCGGTTTCGACGACCCGCTCGGCATGCTCCAGGATTGCCATCGCCGTATCGAGCGCTTTCTTGCCATCCTCTGCGACGTCGCTGAGCGCGCCCACGCTCGCTCCCTCACCGAGGAAGAAGCAGCCGCGATTCATGCCGCGCTCGTCTATTTCCGCGAAGGAGCCCGCCGTCACACCGCCGACGAGGAGGAGTCACTCTTCCCGCGCATGCGAAGCCTTGCGCCCGCTGGCACTCTCGATCCCCTGGACAGTCTCGAAGACGACCACCGCGAAGCCGATCGGCTCCACGACGACCTCGATCGCCTCTACTCCGACTGGCTCGCAGCCGGCGCGCTCGATGTCGCTCAGCAACAATCTCTTCTCGAAAAGACCCGCCGTCTCCGCGCTCTGTACGCCGCCCACATCGAGGCGGAGGAAACCACCGTCTTCCCCGCCGCAGCGCGCATCCTCGAACGCACCGCCATCGCCGCCATCGGTTCGGAGTTCCGCGCCCGACGTAACGCCGGATGAAACCCAGCACTGGATTCCATCTCAGCTGTCTATACCGCATGAACCAAACATTGCCGCAGTACGGGCCTATGTCTCAGCCCAGAATCCCCGCATTGCTCTTTATTTTCAGTAGGGTACATCTTATCGGGCAGCATCCGGCCGCAGCCATGCAGCCTGGCAGCCCTTCCGGGCCCCTAAAATCCCTCCCCATGAGGTCTGGCGCGGAATAGCTGTTGCATCGCAAGGCAAACCCCTTTAATATGCGTCAATTGCGGGTATGAAAGCTGGAACCGCGGTCCCGCGCACCGCACCCCCACGCGACGGCGGTCAATCCGAGGCTGTCAAGGGCTCCACGCCCCGTCCTGCATCGCCAGGACAACAGGGAAGTTCTGCGTCCGGCAATGGCAGCCACATCGCCGAAAACCCCGCCTTCACCGCACACTACATTCGCTCGCGCATCGGAAAAATCTGCGTCGCCATCACCGGCTCGACCCCTGCCGACATGCTCGAGAACGCCGAGCGCATCGTACGCGAGAATCACTTCGTCGAATTTCGCCTCGACTATCTGCCCAATCCCGCCGCCATCCTGCCCAGGCTGAAGCAGTTCCTCTACGAGCGCGGCGAAGTCACCGCCATTGCGACCTGCCGCCGCGCCTCGACCGGCGGAAAATTCAAGGGCACCATTGGCGCCGAACTTGAGATCCTCGAGAAAGCCGCCACCGCCGGCGTCCACCTCATCGATATCGAGCTGCAAACCGCCGAGCACATGAAGGCGGCGCAGATGAAGAAGCTGCGTTCGCATGGCGCCGCGCTCATCATCAGCTGGCACGATTTCGAGAGCACCAAAAACCTCGACGCCATCCTCGATCGCATCCTGCCCTTCCAGCCGGAGTTCGTGAAGATCGTCTCGACTGCGAAAACACTGGCCGACAACGTCGCCATGATGCGCTTCCTCGATCGCCGCCGCGACGAAGCCAACCTCATCGGAATCTCCATGGGCGAGCAGGGCATCATCAGCCGCGTCCTCGGCCTGCGCGCCGGCAGCGTCTTTACCTTTGCGTCATCGCTTCCCGGCGAGGAGACCGGCGCCGGCCAGATTGACGCGCGGACCCTCCGCGAAACCTGGCGCATCGACCAGATCGACCAGTCCACCAAGGTATACGGCGTCGCCGGTAATCCCGTGCGCCACTCGCTCTCGCCGCTCATCCACAACATGGCCTTCCGCCGCGAGACGGTCAACGCCGTCTTCCTGCCGCTGCAAACCTCGCGCCTCAACGACCTGCTCACCCTCACGCGCGAAGTCCCGCTCCACGGCCTCGCCATCACCATGCCGTTCAAGACGGAAATTCTGAAGCACCTGGAACGGACCGACGCCCTTTCAGGAAAAATCGGCGCCTGCAACACGGTGGTTCGCGCGCAGGACGGCAAGCTCTACGGCTTCAATACCGATGTCGCCGCGGTCATCCGCCCGCTGGAACGGCGTTTGCCGCTGCGCGGGGCAAAGATCCTCGTGCTCGGCGCGGGCGGCGCCGGCCGTGCCGCCGTCTTCGGTCTCGTCGAAAAGGGCGCCGAGGTCCTCATCTGGAACCGCACTGCCGAGACCGCGAAGAAGCTCGCGCGCCAGGCGAAGGCGAAGACCATCCGCCGCGAGCAGATCGCCAAATCGAACTTCGACGTCATCATCAACACCACGCCGGTCGGCATGAAGGGCGTCAAACCCGCGTCGATCCTCGAGCCGAAGGAACTGAACACGCGCCTCGTCTTCGACCTGGTCTACAACCCCATCGACACGCCGCTGATCCGCATGGCTCGCGAGAAGGGCCTGCCCGTCGTCACCGGCGTCGAGATGTTCGTGCACCAGGGCGCGCGCCAGTTCGAAATCTGGAGCGGCAAACCCGCTCCCGAAGAAGAGATGCTCCGCGTCGTCGTCCACGCCCTCCGCCAGGAAAGCGCCCGCCAGGAAACGTCGAAAGAGCGCTGAGCTATTTCAGCTCTTCCTGCTATTCCCTGCTCTTCAGAAACGCCACAACCTGCCAACGCTCTGGTTCCGGCAGTCCGCTCCATGACGGCATCCCGTGCCGTAAATCCCCATTGCGCAACAGCCAGAACAACTCCCCGTCCGTTGCATTCCTGACCACCGTCTGTCTTTAAACTCGGCTTCCCGTGCTCACCCAGCAAGATCGGCGCCATGGCAGCGCGAGCAGTGATCCGCAAAGAGCCGCCCTCCCGCAGCGATCGCGTCCGCTTGCCCGGCGTATGGATTCGCCCGCATCCGCTCCGCCGCCGGCACCTTCCTCAGCCAGTCCTGATTCACCTCAGCGGCCGCAAGCAATGCCGCGCAGCCAAGCAGCAAACACATCACTCCCATCGTTCTGCGCATCGCTACCGCACCCCCTGCGCATGATGAAAGCGGCTAAAGAACTGCTGAAACTCATACTGGACGCCCACTCTCCACAGCACCTTCATGCTGTTGTCGTTCAGCCCAAAACTTGGCGAGAACTGGATCGTCGGTCCGCGCGGAATGTTCCATCCCACCAACGGCGCGATGTAGTGCGAGGTGTCCTTCAGCGCAAAGCTGTCCGTCGTTCCCAGGCCGCCATACATCTCCGCCCCCGCGGCAAGATTCTCCCGGCAGAACGCGCACTCCTTCGCGCCTGCACGCAGCGTTAGCGGCCGGCTCGCTGCCACCGCGTAGCCAAACTCCCAGGGATCGCTCGTGGCCATGTTTTTCTCCGAGATAAAATTCTCCGAAAAATTCCATCCCTTCGCGTTGCTCGACAGGATCAGCTTCATCTCCATCTCGCGCTGCACATCGCTGCGCGCCTCGGCATTCCTCGCCGCCAGATCCGCCACGCCGTCGTTGCCCACCACCTCCAGAAAGCTCCGGTCAGCGGTATTGATGTCCTCGTACTCGAAGTAGAGAACCGGATTGATCCGGTGCTCTTCCAGCAGCGGGCGAAAACGGTTTTCCCACCGGAAGCCCACAAAAACCGTGCTGTCATTCGCCGTCGTTTGCCCGCTCAGGTAGACCTCGGTCGTCCACCACGCCTTCGCGCCGTACTCGAATTCCACGGTCCCTCCGGCAAAGGCGTTGTCGCCCTTCGGAGCCGCCTGCGTCCCCTTAAACTCCACCTCCAGGTTCCCCGGCTCTTCCATCGCGTGCGAGTAGGTCACGAAGTACGGCGGCTCCTGCGCCGCGCACCGCTGCGATCCCGCAAAAATCCCCAGCCCGATCAACGCCACGCCTGGCCAAACTCGCCGCAGTTGCCCCACTTTTTTCCGGATCCTCGACACATTCCTCTCCTTGATATGCGACTGATTTAGTCCTATTTAAGGGCGCACGAATCCCTTTACCTGTGACAGCTGTCACAACCCAGAACTCAATTGTTTTGAGGGGTCCAGCGAAAGATGAATGGAACGTCATCTTCCAAAATAGCAATATACGACAACTTCAGTCCTACTTGTCAAGAGGGGGTTTGTAAAGCTTCTGTCGCCGCGCTCCAGCGCGCAAGCGCCCCTGGACGGCGAGTCCCTATTTGCTGGGATCCACTAAAGCGCTGTACACCGCCGCGTGGCTCTTGTACACCAGCGTGTGATTGTCGTGCCCGCCCATTCGCTGGATCATCCCCACGAACACCACATCGTTCGTCGGATCCACCCAGAACCACGTCCCCGCCGCGCCATCCCAGAAAAACGTCCCCTTGCCATCCGGCAGTCCAGCCGCCGGCGGATCGAACACCACTGCGCAGTTGAAGCCGTAGCCGAATCCAGGCCGCATGATGTGCTGCCCGATTCCCCAATGCCCGGTCAGCAAATCCACCGGCAGATGGTTCGACGTCATCAGCTTCACCGTCTCCGGTGACAGTACCCGCTGGCCATCGAGTTCGCCTCCGTTGGCCAGCATCTGCGCGAAGCGGTAGTAGTCCTCCGGCGTCGAAACCAGCCCTCCGCCCCCCGACGGCATCCCAGGCTCGACCGTGTAATCCGTCGGGGGACTCCCCGCCTGCGTCACTGTCAGCGTCTCCTTGTCATCCGCCCGATAATTCGTCGCGAACCGCGCCCGCTTGTCGCCCGGAACATAGAAGCCCGCGTCCTTCATCCCCAGCGGCTCAAAGATGTGCGTGCGCATAAAATCCGGCAGCGTCTGCCCCGACAGCTTCTCCACGATGTACCCCTCCACATCCATCGACGCCGAGTACATCCACGCCTTGCCCGGCTGATAATTCAGCGGCAGCTTCGCCATCCGGTTGACGAACTCCTGCAGGTTCGGCGCCTGCATCGGTTTCGCTTCCGCGTACAGCGCGTCCACCGGCCCGTGCCCGTTGCCATACGAGAACCCCGCCGAGTGCGACATCAGCTCCGCCATCGTCGGCGCATGCATCGGGTCCGCCAGCACCATCTTGCCGTCCGGACTGAACCCGTCAAACACCTTCAGGTTCGCAAACTCAGGAATGTACGTTGCAATCGGATCCCACGGCAGCCACTTGCCCTGCTCGTACAGGATCATCATCGCCACGCCCGTCACCGGCTTGGTCATCGAGTAGTCGCGAAAGATCGTGTCCTTCGTCATGGGCGCGCTGGTGGCCATGTCCTTCACGCCGTAGGTGCGGTAGTCGACGATCTTGCCATGCCGCGCCAGGATCGTAATCGCCCCGGCCAGTTGCTTCTCGTCAATCTCCCCCTGGATCAGTTTGTGCAGATTCTCGAGGCGCTCCGTCGAAAACCCCTCGCTCTCCGGACTCACGACCACCATCTCCGCAGCAGTTCCCGCGCTCGCTTTCACTCCGGCTTTCGCTTTGGCCATCGTCTGCCCCTCGGCCTGGGCGGCACCAGCAACCATCCCTGCTCCCATTCCCACCACAATCAGCCATCCAGCCAGCCCACGCACAGCCATTCCGTTGTTCATGCACGCTCCATGGAGTGCCACTTTTCGGCACCTTTATATCAAATCAGGACGCGGGCGAAAGGGCGGCCCGCAGTCCCTGGCGCGCCTGGTCTAGACTGGCTCAGCCATCGCGATGCCGCCTGACCCAGCCCCGGCCCAAGCCCCCGCCCGCCTCGCAGGACGCTGGAACATCGCCGCCCTGCTCGCGCTCGGCGTCCTCGTCAACTACTTCGACCGTGTCAACCTCACCGTCTCCCACAACGCCATCCTCGCCGGCTTCGGCATCTCCGAGTTCACCTTCGGCCTCCTCGCCGGCGCCTACAACTGGACCTACGCCCTCTGCCAGCTTCCCTCCGGCTACTTGCTCGACCGGTTCGGCGTCCGCCGCGTCGGCTGTATCAGCACCCTCCTCTGGAGCATCGCCTCCTTCGCCGCCGCCGTAACGCCCAGCATCGGCGGCTTCTTCGGCGCGCGCTTCCTCCTCGGCGTCGGCGAAGCGCCCACCTTCCCCGCCAACGCCAAAGCCATCGGTTACTGGTTCCCCCCGAAAGAGCGCAGCTTCGCCACCAGCCTCTTCGACTCTTCGGCAAAATTTTCATCGGCCATCGGCGTCCCCCTCATCGGCCTGCTGCTTCTCCGCATCGGATGGCGTCTCAGCTTCGCCGCCACCGGCCTCCTCAGCCTGCTGTTCTTCCTGCTCTTCTTCTGGATCTATCGCGACCCGCACCCCGATCACCGCTCGTTTGCCGAAGAGCGCCCCCATCCGCGCCACCATCATCGTGTTCCGCTCAGCCAACTGCTCCGCCAGAAGAAGGTCATCGGCCTCGCTCTCGGCATGGGCTCCTACAACTACACTTTCTATCTGCTCCTCACCTGGCTGCCCGTCTATTTGTCACAGTCCATGCATCTTAATCTCGGCAAGTCCTTCCTCTACACCGGCGTTCCCTGGCTATTTGCAACGGTGACGGCTCTATTTGTCGGTGGATGGCTCGTCGACGCGCTTCTCCGCCGCGGCTGCAATCCCAGCACCGTCCGCCGCACCGTTCTCATCACCGGCCTCACCCTCGGTCTCGGCATCGTCGGCGCCACGCACGCCCACACCCTGGCTCAGGCCCTCTTCTGGATCAGCCTCTCGATTGGCGGTCTCGCCGCCAATTCCGTCGTCGGCTGGTCGGTGCCCTCGCTCATCGCACCTGGCGACAGCGTCGGCTCCGTCGGCGGCATCATGAACTTGTCGAATCAAATCTCCGGAATCGCCGCGCCGGCCATCACGGGCTACCTCGTCGGCAGCCGCCACTCTTTCGCCGCGGCCTTCGCCATCGCAGGCGCCTACCTCGTGGTTGGCATTTTCGGATACGCCTTCCTGCTCGGCGAAATTCGCCCCGCTGAGTCATCCTGAGCAAGTCGCCGCGAGGCGACGCGTCGCGTCGAATGGACCTGCATTCACTTCTTCGCCACTGTGGCCCGCATGGCGCCGGTCGAGATCCCGCCATCGACCAGCAGCGTCTGCCCGGTCACGTAGCGGCTCGCTTCCGATGCCAGGAACACCACGGCGCCATCCAGATCGTGCGGCTGCCCCGGCCGCTTCATCGGAATCCGCTCCACCAGGTAATCCACCCACTGCGCATCCTCATACATCACCTTGTTCTGCTCGGTGCGGAACCATCCGGGGGCGAGACAATTCACCGTCACCCCATGCCTGCCCCAGTCGTCGGCCAGGCTCATCGTCAGCTGCCGAATCCCGCCGCGGCTCGCGCCATAGGGAGCCAGCCCCGCGTAGCCAAACACGCTTGTGACCGAACCAATGTTGATGATTCGTCCGTATCCACGCTCGATCATCCCGCGCGCAATCGCCTGCGAGACAAAAAAACTCCCCCGCAGATTCGTCTCCAGCACCAGGTTCCAGTCGTCCCATGTCACCTCGAGCGCCGGCTTGCGCACATTGCATCCCGCGTTGTTTACAAGAATGTGAATCTGCCCAAACGCCGCGTGCGCCTCCTCCGCCATTCGCCGAATGCTCGCCTCATCCCGCACGTCCAGCTCCAGCGACACCACGCGCCGTCCCAGAGCCTTCATCTCGGCTTCAAAACCCGTCAGCGATGCACGCGTGCGGCTCGTGATCACCAGATCCGCGCCCGCCTTCGCCAGCGCCCGCGCCAGATACTGCCCCAGCCCGCGGCTCGTCCCCGTTACCACGGCGACTTGCCCACTCAGATCGAACAGCTTCTCCGGAACATCGCTCATCCTCCCGCCCCCACCACTGCCACATCCGGCGACAACACCACCTTCATCAGATTCGGTTCTCCCGCATGCAGCCGCTCGAACCACCGCGGTCCCTCCTCCAGCGACGCCACCGCCGTGATCAGCGGCTCGATCCGGATCTTTCCGCTCGCCACCAGCTCCATCGCCTCCGGATACTCGCCGCACGAAGCGGCGCTACCCTGCAGCCGGATCTGCCGCGACACTACCTTTTGCAGCGGCAGCGTCACCTCGGGCGTGATATTCCCAATCAGCACGACGGTCCCGCCCTTGCGCACGGCATCAATCGATGTGGCCACCGTTTCGTTCCGCCCCACCGCCTCCAGCACCACATCCGCGCCGTGCCCGCCGGTTTGCTTCCGAACTTCATCCACCAGCTCAGCGCCCTTCAGATGGAGCACCGCATCCGCGCCGAGCTTCCGCGCCAGCTCCAGCCGCGTCGCGTCGATGTCCGCGATCATCACGCGCGCATACCCCAGCGCCCGCGCCGCCTGCATCGTCAGCAGCCCGATCATCCCCGCGCCCACTACCAGGCCAGTCTTTCCCTGGCCCGCCCCATCGCCCGCTAGATGCACCGCATGCAGCGCGACCGAGATCGCCTCCAGCATCGCCGCCTCGGAAAATCCCATCGCATCCGGCAACCCGTACACAATTCGCTCCGGCACGGTTACAAATTCTGCGAACGCCCCGTGCCGCCGATAGTCGCCGCACGAAACACCAACCACCTCGCGCCGATCGCACAGGTTCATCTCACCACGCCGGCAAAAATCGCACTGCCCGCAGTACACCGTCGAATCGAACGTGACTCGATCCCCGGCGCGAAATGTCTGCACTCCTGCGCCCACTGCAGCCACGGTCCCCGCCGCCTCATGCCCCATCACCAGGGGCGGAATCCGCCTCCCCGACGACCCGTCGTAGCCGTGTACGTCGCTTCCACAGATACCGCACGCTGCCACACGCACCAGCACTTCGCCCGGCCCCGGTTCCGGCCGCGGCATTTCCGCAATCTCCAGATGCCCATACTCACGCAGCAGCAGCGATTTCATCGCGCAACCTCCCTCTCCGCAGCACAGATGCACTCCGATTGTATGCGCGCAGTGCCGTGCGCACTTCCAACGCGCCGGTACCTCTTCTGGTTTGATTTCCCTGGGCGGAACACTAAGCGGATGCGACTGACTTCCGCAGCGGCGCCACCCGGAGTGCTACGTGCTTCAGCCGTTCGTCTTCGAGCATCCGCGCCATCTCCGCCGCCGCCACCGGCCGGCTGAGGTAATACCCCTGGATCTGGTCGCAGCCCCACTCTCGCAGCAGCCGGAACAGCGCCTCGGTCTCCACTCCTTCGGCCACCACCTGAAGGTGCAGGCTTTTCGCCAGTCCGATAATCGCCTTCGTAATCGCAGCGTCATCGGCGTCCGTTGCAGCGTCCCGTATAAACGAGCGGTCCACCTTCAGCTTGCTCACCCGAAACCGCTTCAGATATCCGAGGCTCGAATAGCCCGTTCCAAAATCGTCAATTGCAAGTCCCACGCCCATTTCTTTGAGTTCCCGTAGACATGGATTGACCGCGCCTCCTGTCGACATCAGCAGGCTCTCCGTCAGCTCCAGCTCCAGATACTCCGGCGCCAAACCCGACTCGGCCAGCACCCTGCGCACCAGCCCGCAGAACTCCTGCTGACGGAACTGCAGCGCCGACACATTCACCGCCACCGGCACCGCCTTCAGGCCTTCTTTCTGCCATGCCGCCGCCTGCGCGCATGCCCTGCGCAACACCCACTCGCCCAGCGGCAGAATCAGCCCACTGCGCTCCGCAGCCGGAATGAACTCTTCCGGCGCCATGCATCCCATTTGCGGATGCCGCCAGCGCAGCAGGGCCTCCGCCCCGGCGATTTCTTCGCTCGCGACATCCATCACCGGCTGATATTCCAGAAAGAATTCTTCCCGTGCCAGCGCCGACCGCATCTCGCTTTCGATCGTCAGATGGGCCTCTGCCCGGCGGTCCATCTCCCCCGAAAAGAAGCGCACGTCGTTGCTGCCGCTCTCTTTCGCCGCGTACATCGCCGCGTCCGCCTTCCGAATCAGGGTCTCCCCGTCAGCGCCGTCTTCCGGATACAGGCTGATGCCGATACTGCAGCTCGTGCTGAGGCTGTGGCTCTGAATCGTAAAACTCCTCGTGATCTCCTCGCGAATCCGCCCCGCCGCAGCCTCCACTTCCTCGCGATTCGCGACTTCACGCAGCATGATGAGAAATTCATCTCCGCCCACCCGAGCCACTGTATCTTCTTCCCGCAGGCATTGCCGCAGTCTTGCCGCGATCTCCTGCAGCATCTGGTCTCCCGCCGAGTGGCCCAGCGAGTCATTGATGTTCTTGAAACGGTCCAGGTCCAGAAACAGCACGGCCACCTTCGCGTGCTTCCTTCGCCCTGCTGCCAGCGCATTCTCCAGCCGGTCCATGAACAGCATGCGGTTCGGCAACCGCGTCAGCGCGTCGTGATACGCCAGGAACTTCACCTGCGCCTCCGCTGCCTTCCGGTCCGTGATGTCCTCCGCTGTTCCTTCGAACAGCTTCACCGCGCCCGATGCGTCCTTCACCGCGCGCAAGTTCACGATCACCCAGAACCGGCTCCGATCCCTTCGGTACAACTCCACTTCCATCCCGCGCACGATCCCGTTTTCGACCGCCGCGCGCACAATCTCCGCCATTCGTTCCGGTTCAACAAACAGCTGTGCCGCCGCATCGGATACCTCCGCCAGCAGCTGTTCCGGGGAATCGTAACCGTGCATCTTCGCGAAGGCAGGGTTGACATTCAGAGGCCGCCCCTCCGGTGTGTGCTGGAAAATCCCCACCACCGCCTGGTCGAAGATCGCCCGGTACTTCTCCTCCGCCACCCGGACCGCTTCCTGCGCACGTTGCCGTTCCGTGACATCGTAGGCGGCCACCAGCATCGCCTCGGTCCCGTCGAACTTCAGGTCGTGACACACAATCTCGACCTCGATGGCCGAGCCGTCCTTCCGCCGATGCTTCCACGCCGCCCTTTCCTGCAGTCCACGCCGCCGCAGCGCCACGTCCTGGACCAGCGCGGGCACCGTCTCCTCAGGCTGGATTTCCAGGATCGTCATTCTCAGAAACTCCCGCTCGCTGTAGCCGGATTGCCGAACGGCCGCCTTATTCACAGCCAGAAAGCGCAGCGTCGTCCGATCGAAGACCCACATGGGGATCGGATTCCGCTCGAACAGTACCCGGTATAAATCATCCGATGGGCTGAATCTGCCCCTCCTGAACAGGGTTTGCCCCGCGATCCTCGTCGCTCGCTCCTGCACGTCGCTCTTTCCGTTCCACCGCATGCCTCGGTCCGCCCTGCACCCGCCTTCGGCGCCGGAGCAAGCGGGGCGTCTGGCTGATTGCAGACGCGCAGCCGCCGGATTGGCCCGGCCCTTGACGCGGAAATTTCCTTGAGAAACTTATCGGCGGCGCTGCCGCGGCGGTGAATCGGTTTTCCCTCGCCCTGGCCCCATCGAACAGCCTCGATTGCCGCAGCCCTCGCTCTTTGGCCGCACTTCCTGCCGAGTGCCTGTTCTCGGGACAGGATCCCCTGTCTCGTTTTGATCCACCTGGGCCATCAGGCTCGCGCACTCCTCTGCTGGTGCAGCCGGTGCTTCCGGCCAGGCGTTCAGGTTCGGGATCATTGTCCGTGGCGATCATCGGAAGCGCATCGGGTGCCTCCGCCGTCGTTTGCCCATTATGGAGAGGACTTATCCTGGACAGCTCCATGTTGGATCGCCCACGCGACGAACCCATGGGGCGCGTCCCTCACCCCGGCGATGTTGGCGTTCAGAACTGCGGCCATTTGTTGCCACTCGATCCCGCGCAGCTCCGACCCGTGCAGGTCGGCGTTACTCAGATCGGCCCCATCGAAGCGAGCGCCAGTCAGATCCGCCCCGGAGAGATCGGCGTCGCCCAGATCGGCGTGATCGAAAACCACGCGCCCCAGCCTGGCGTTGCGAAAATTCGCCGATCGCAGGTCCGCCCACGTCAGGTCGCTTCCGTCCAGATCGCTCTCGCGCACATCCGCCGCGCTGAAATTCGCGCGCATCAGCTGCGCGTGGGGCAGCCGGAGCGTCTGCAGAAAGGCCGACGAGACATCCACGCCGGTCAACGCGACGTGATCCGCGTTGAGTTCTTCGAGTGCATCGATGCGGCCGCCGCTCCCGCCCTTGCCCTGAGCCGTGTTGATGACCTGCCAGGCCTGATAATGGCGCTGCTGCACCCGATCTCCCGATTCAGCGAACCAGAAGATAACGCCGATCAGGATCGAAAAGGTGCCCAGATACTCGAGCACTTCGAGGAAGCTCCAGTTGCTCAGCAGATAAGCAATCCACTCCCCCAGCCAGTCGACAGCGAGCAGCGGAACGAGCCAGCGATGACGCGTGCGAGCCCTGCGCTCTCGCCATGGAGCGGGTCGCTCGCGCCGATGATGAAGGATCACGCGCCGTCCTGGAGTTCGCGGCCGATCTCCCAATGGTGGCCGAAAGGATCGACCACGCGGCCGATGCGCCAGCCATGTTCCTCGGCCACCGGACGAACGACCGTCGCGCCGGCGGCGCAGGCCTGCGCGAAAACCGCATCGGGATCCGCCACCGAGAGGATCATCCGCGCCGTCGCCCCATTGAGAGATTGCGGGCTGAAGTTGAAGTATTCCGGCGACTCGTCGCTGACCCAGAATTCCGAGTCGCCGATCGACAGGCGCGAGAGCACTCCGCCACCATCGATGCGGAACGTCTCGGTGGCCGAAAAGGCGGACTTGTAGAACTCGACGGCGCGAGCCGCGTCGCGAACTGAAAGCCAGGGAGCAAGAGTGTGCCGGGGCATGGCACGGATCGTACCAAACAAAAGGGAAGATGCGCGTAACGTGAGTCAGGCCGCGGACACGCGCGCGGCCACAGGCAGCAGCGCTGCCCCCAGCAGACCCGAATCGCTCAGCTGAGCGGGCGCGACGTGGGTCTTGCCGGGCTCGAAAACATTTGGATCGCGCGGCATGGAGAGGCGATACACATAGCTGCCCTCGCGCAGAGTCGAGAACATGCGCGGCGCAAAAAGCGGCCATGCCGCCGATGCGCCTCCGCCAATCACGTACAGCGGCAGATCCAGCGCGTTCACCAGATGCGCGAGCGACAGGCCGAGAGCGTGTCCCACTTCGTCGAAGATCCGCAGGGCGCGCTCGTCGCCGCCATCGGCCAGGCTGGCGATCGCCGATGCGCTCAGGTGCGGCTGTTCTCCCGACGCAGGAGTTTCCAGTCCAAGCTCACGCGCCCGGCGTACCATCGCCGTCGCCGAGGCATACATTTCCAGACATCCCCGCGCTCCGCAAGGGCAGGGAATTCCGTCGGGGAAGATGGGGCCGTGGCCGGACTCGCCAGCCGCGCCCTTCATCCCGCGCCAGATGCGTCCTTCGAGCACGATCCCGCAACCGACACCCGTGCCCAGCGTCAGCATCAGCAGGGAATCGACGCCGAGCGCGCGGCCCGCGCCCAGAAGAAATTCCCCATAGGCCGCCAGGTTCGCATCGGAGTCGACCTGCACCGGCCGGTCCAGCCGCCGCTCCAGTTCCAGGCGCAGGTTCAGACCGTCGAATCCGGGAAGGTTGGGCGGCTGATGGAGCACGCCGAGGGGAAGCTCGATGGGGCCGGGGCTGCCGACTCCGATGCCGAGCAGGTTGCCGGGGTGCTTGCCGATCAGCTGGCGAATTGCGGCCGCCATATCGTCGAGCACGGCCTGGGGTCCCGCGCTCAGACGCGTCGGGAGATGAATCGTGTCGATCGCTTCGCCGTGCTGCGTCACAGCCGCAATGCGGAGATTGGTGCCGCCGAGATCGACGCCGATGGACCAGGAATTCATGCCGCGCGGAAGACCCATGATACGCGACCAGCAGCACCCGGCGCGGTATTTGGAAATGTTGCCGGGCCGCCCGACCGGCTCGTCCCCTCCTCCAAATCGCATATCATGGTTCGGGCAATGCCTTACGCATTTTCCTGAGCGGAAATGCGCTGGTGCTGGCATCCAATTCTTATCCAGTCCGAGGGAAATTCAGACCACAACGAAGGAGAGACGTATGCAACGTACGGCGAGCGCCGTCTGGCGCGGAGGTTTGAAGGACGGCAAAGGCACTATTTCCACCCAAAGCGGCGTCCTGAAAGATACGCAATATTCCTTTTCCACGCGATTCGAGAACGGTATCGGCACCAATCCGGAAGAGCTGATTGCGGCGGCCCACGCCGGGTGCTTCACCATGGCGCTGAGCGCGCAGCTGGGCAATGCGAACCTCACGCCCGAGTCGCTGGAAACAACCGCCGAAGTAAAGTTCGAAAAGACCGACGACGGATTTAGCGTGACCGCCATCCACCTGACGACCCGCGCCAAAGTGCCCGGCGCAAATGCGTCGAGCTTCGAGACTGCGGCCAACAACGCCAAGAACGGCTGCCCCATTTCCCGCCTCTTCAAAGGCAATACCCAGATCACTCTGGACGCCAGCCTGGTCTAGGCGCGGCCAAAAACACAAGACAAGCGCTTCGGTTCGCCGGAGCGCTTGCCGTCTTCGCAAAAAGTAACAGCAAAGAGGCCACTGTTGAGTTCCAGAAAAGGCGCATGGAACCTGTAACGCATTTCCTCACCGGAGCCTGCCTGGGGCGCTCGGGATTCAATCGCGAAACCGCTTACGCGACGCTGGCCATGACCCTGGCCGCCGAAGCACCGGACCTGGACATCGTGTGGGGTTTTCGCGGGCCGGTGGCGGAACTGCAGCACCACCGCGGATGGACGCACTCCTTCGTCGGCACGACGATCGTTGCCCTCGTTACCGTGGCCTTTGTCTGGCTCCTTCATCGATGGCGCCGCAAAGACCCTGTCATCCCTCCGCGATGGGGATGGCTTCTCTTCTGCGCGTGGATCGCCGCCATGAGCCACATCCTGCTCGACTACTCGGTCAACTACGGTGTGCGGCCGTTCTTTCCGTGGAACGGCGCATGGTATGCGTGGAGCATCGTCTTCATCGTCGATCCCTGGCTGTTGCTCGCGCTCACCCTCGCGCTGGTCGCGCCCGCCATCCTCGGACTTGCCGATCGCGAAATCGGTGCGCGGAAAAAGCGTTTCCGAGGCAGAGCCTGGGCCATCGCTGCGCTGGTCTTCATGGTTGTGTGGTGGGGCCTGCGCAATGCGGAGCGCGACCACGCGCTCGCCCTGATCCGCGCGGGCAGCTTCACGCGCGAGCCCCTGATCCGCGTGGCGGCGGAACCCCATATCGTCGATCCCTTCCGCTGGCGGATCCTCATGGAAACCACGGACTACTTCCAGACCGCCGATGTCTACACCATCGGAGATGTGGTAACCACCGACAACTATGGCGATGTGATCTACAAGCCGCCGGTCACTCCGGCTGTTGCCGCGGCAAAGCGGTCGTATCTCGGGCGCGTGTATCTGGACTGGGGAAAATGGCCCCTCGTGCAGGATGAGGGGACGATTCAGGCGCCGGGCGCCGACCCTCCGCAGCCGGGCTGGCATACGGTCGAGTTCCAGGACCTGCGCTTCGGATACCGGCCTCTCGGCACAGGCACCAGCACGCCGCTCAGCGGATGGGTTGTCGTCGGCCCCGGCGGCGAGATCGAGGGAATGTATATGTCCGGACACGAGCAAAAGTGACAGGCCTGTTGATCTCATGAACCAATCCTTTGATGAAGCTGCAAGTCTGCCTTGACCAAAGAGTTCCGCGTCCGCAGAATGGGAAAAGGCTTTGACTCTGGACTGATGAGGGAATGATGGCCGCATATCTATTGCTGGTGCTGGCAGTTTTGAGCCGTGTGGTGCCGTTTCCGGGAATGAACTTCACGGCGGTCGGCGCGGGGCTGTTGTACTTTGGCGCGCGGCGCCCGCTGCGCGAGATGGCTCTGCCGCTTCTGGCCCTCATGGGCACGGATTTCTACCTGACGATCTTTGCCTATCACTACCCCTGGCACACCAGCGCCTACCTGGTCACGTGGGCATGGTACGCAGGAGTGGTGGTGCTTGGCCGCATTCTTCTGCGCAGGCAGGTCACGGTGTCGCGCGTGCTCAGCGCTCCGGTGCTGGCTTCGACGTCGTTCTTCCTCATCAGCAACTATGTCGTGTGGGTAGGCAGTGTGATGTATCCCCATACCCTGGTCGGACTGGGCACCTGCTACGCTGCCGCGTTGCCGTTCTACCGTAACGACCTGCTGGCGACCACGCTGATCACGGCCGTCGCGTTCGGAGCGCCGGTGTTGCTGGCGAAGCTGTCGGAGCATCGCGCACAGAAGATCGCGGCGTAAGAACTCGCTCTCCAGGCGAACACACTTCGCAGTGAACCGGGAAGCACGCGGTCACCTTCGGGTGGCCGCGTGCTTTCTGCGATCTCTGCTGGCGCCGCGAAGATCGATCAACGGCGGAAATCAGTGCCGCGACCGCGTTCGCGCTGCCTTTTTCGCCGCACGGCTACGCTTCGCCGGGCCCTTCGTCCTCGACGCTTTTTTCGCAGCGGCGCTCCGGCTGCTCGCGCTGCGCTTCTGTGCTGCCGAGCGCGTCTGCTTCGACAACGCACTCCGCGAGGCCGTCGATTTCGGCTCCTTCTTCTGCGCCTTCATCCGCGCGCGCGACCGCTTCGCCGACGCCTTCTTCCGCGGATGCGTTTGTCCCCGCTCGTAATCCCGCTCCGCGCTCTCCTTCGTGCTCGCCTTGCCGTTCTTCGGCCGCTTCAGCGGAATCCCCGCACGCCGCGCCTTGCTGAGCCCGATCGCGATCGCCTGTTGCGGAGACCGCGCCCCATGCCTGCCCTCGCGCACATGATCGATCTCTTCGTGCACAAACTCCCCGGCCGCCGTTGACGGCGACTTGCCCTCCCGCAAATCCTCCTGCGCCTTTTCCCGCGTTTCCCGTTCTTCCTGATCCGGCATCGTGTTCTCCTCCACTTCTCTTAGTGGGATGTGTGCTTCTCGCGCGCGGTTCGCTGTGCTCGCCGTATCCGTAACCTGCAACCTGTAACCTGAAACCTGATGCAACCCGAGCCCTGGCTCCGCGGCACCCACACAGAAATCCCCGCCGTCCTGCGGGCTGTCGTCCACGCTCTGGAACTCGCCGGCGAGGACATCGACACGTGGTGCTCACTCCTGAGCGATGACGCCCTCAACGCGCGCCCCGCCCAGGACCCGGATCAGCTCGCTCCCGTTGCCTTCCATCTGCGGCACATCGTGCGCAGCCTCGACCGCCTGCTCACCTACGCCGAAGGCGAGCAACTCCGCCCCGAGCAGCTCACCGCGCTCAAAACCGAACTCGACGCCGGCGCCTCGCACGCCGAGCTGTTCTCAGAATTTCGAAACGGAATTGACGACGCCATCCGCCGCGTTCGCGCCTTCGCCGTCGCCGATCTCGATCAGCCTCGCGCCGTCGGACGCAAAGCCCTGCCTGCCACAGTCGGCGGCCTCCTCGTTCACTGCGCCGATCACACCCAGCGTCACACCGGCCAGGCCATTACGACTGCAAAATTGGTCGGGAGTCGCTTGCGGTAGATGTCATCCCTGCGGGGCGGCGTTGCCTGGCTTCATCTTCCACTCTGAAAACGCAACCACATACAAAACGATCAGGTTGACTAAGGGGACAAGCATGAGTAGCGAAAGCGCTCCAGCGAATCCCGCCTTCGAGAAAATCTTCCAATAGGGGATCACGACGATTGGCAAAACAACGAGGATGACCAGCAGTCCGGCAGCTATCCGGATGGTTGTTGTTGCGTCCATAATGTCTCCGATTTCGGCATTCACTCTTTCCGCGCAGTTTTACATCCCGTAAATCTCATCCCCTCTTTCCAGGCTCCCCATCGTTGGCGATCCCTTCTGCAGCGGCCCCATCCACTCCAGCTCCCTCTGGATCTGCGGATGCAGCCGATACTTTTTCGCCACCGACGCAATCGACGCGCCTTCCACCTGGATCTTCGTCAGATCGTACTGCCCCAGCCCCGCTTGCCCGCAATACGCCAGATAACCGACCCAGTCCGGATCGATTCCCATCACTTCGAGGCCCACGCGATCCGCTGCAATGAAGTCTGTCGACGCAATCGCCACATGCGACTCCACCGCCGTTCCATTGCCCGGCCCGTTGCCCTCCATTCCTTCATACCCATCGATCAGCGCCAGCCCCCAGTGCGGTTGCAGCCGCTGCGCCGTCACCAGCATGTTGTAGTGCGTCTGGCGGATGCCCACGTGGTACTTGCGCTTGTCGCTCCACAACAGCTCGCCTGGCGCGCTGTGCAACGGCGACCCCAGCACCATGTTCTTCACGGTCATCGTTGCCACCACCGTGTTGTGGGTCTTCAGCATGGCGCTCGAGATCACGAAGGTTTCCGGATCTAGCACCCGCGCCCCCAGCCGCACCGGAGTGATGTGCAGATCGGCGTCCAGCACCTCGACGGTCCCGAACTTCGCCTCGCGATTCAGATCCACCAGGCTCACCTTCTGCGCCCGCCGTTCGCCGGCCAGCCGGTTGTAGCCGAAATGCTCGAAGCCCTCCAGCGTGTCTCCCGCCGACGATTCGGCAATCACCACTGGCCCATGAAACCGCGGCTCCAGATAATCGAGGATCCCCTCCAGCGCATCCAGATGGGTCGCCGCCAGCTGGTTCGTTGTCGACACATTGTTCGGTTTGATCAACACCGATTTCCTGCCGCGCAGCCCGGCACGAATCTCCGCGTCGATCGCCTCGAGCGCCGCGCGCACATTCTTCCGCCGGTCCTCGCCCTGTACCAGCGCGACTTTCGCCGGACCGGCGGGCCCCGGTTCCTGCACCCGAACCCCCGGAATCCCCGACCGCAGCGAACGCTCCGCCTTCAGCAGCTGCGACTGCAGCAGCAAACTCGACCCCGCCAGCTGGACAAAACCCCGGCGTGACAAACTCATAGCGCACCTCCCCGAAGAAGGTTCTGGTTACCCGCTATGTTCTGCGCCGGACGCCGCCGGGGCCGTGACCGCCGTCACAAGAAATCGCAACCGGCCCTTCTGCACCGCACACCCCGCACCCTGTATCCTTTTAATGACAGGCCGCCCCAAATTCCTGGCCTGCGCCATGATTCACATTTCACCACTCACCTACGCGGTCACTTCCGCCTTCGGCGCCGTCGCCGTCATCATCTGGCGCGTCCGCGAAGGCCAGACTCCCGTGACCCTCAAAAAGATCCTCATTCCCCCCGCCGGCATGGCCACCGGCTTCTCCATGTTCGTGGTGCCGCTGTTTCGCATCCCGTGGCTCTGGGCGCTGGTCTCCTTCCTCATCGGCGCCATCTTCCTGGCCTGGCCGCTGCTGCGCACCTCGCGTCTCCACCGCGAAGGCGAAGTCATCATGATGAAGCGCTCCAGCATGTTCCTCGTCGTGATCATCGTGCTCGCCGCTGTTCGCTTCGCGGCCCGCGGCTACTTCGACCGCATCATGACAGTCGAGCAGACCGGCGGCCTCTTCTTCATCCTGGCTTTCGGCATGATCCTCCGCTGGCGCCTGAACATGTTTTTCCAATACCGGAACCTGACCTCGATCCCTGCCGGCCTCGACCAGCCCGCTTCCTGACCCCGACCTCCCTCACTGCCCGCGCGACAAATTCACGCGGACCTGCAATCCGCTCCCCAGCGGCGTCTGCACCGTCGACAGATCCAGCAACGTCCCGTGCTCCAGCGACCGGTGGTGCAGCACGTACCCGCCGATCAGCCACCCGAACGTGCTCCCCACCACCACATCCGACGGAAAATGCTGCCGCGCCAGCACGCGCGAGACCGACACCGTCGTTGCCAACCCGTACACCACGCTCTTCGTCGCGATCCCGTCGTACTGCCCCGCCACCACATGCGCAAACGCCCACACGTTCATCGCATGCTCCGACGGCATCGACGGATAGTTGGGCCAGTTCTTCGGTCCGTTTGGCCAGAACCCACCCCTTGCGTTGTGCGCCATCGGATACTCCCGGTCCAGCGCATACTTCATCGCCTCATCCAGAATCCCCGCATCCGCCATCGCCTCGGCCGACAGGATCGCGGTTTCCTTCAGATAATCGTCGCGCTTCACCCGGCCTGCGAAATACCCTGCGCCTGTGGCCGCGAAAGGCCCGTACAGGCCTGCATAGTCCGACAGCTTGTTGAACTTGTCTTCCCGCGACGTGTGAACCCCGAGGTCTCGTATCGCATCCGTGTCGTAGTGAATCGACACGCCCGTCGCCACGCCGAACGGCACGATCCAAAACAGGTCCTCCGCCGGAGCGCGCAGAGGGCTCAGCACGATCCCTCTCTCATCCTCCGCCACATGCTTCACACAGACCATCAGCGCGTTCAGATCGCACTGCCGGCGATCTGACTCCGGCGGAAGACCCTGCACAGTCGGTGCCCCCCTCGGCGCCGGCGCTGGTGGGAGATTCTGCGCAACACCCGTAACGCCCCAACAAACCAGCACCACAAAGCCCAGCCACTTCACCATGTGCCCATCATACGGAAGCAATTTCTCGGGTTTGTAACCTGCAGCCTGGAACCAGCACACTCCGCCGCAGGTGCTCGTCCAATGTGACCGTCCGTCACATTCCCGGAACCGTCCCGCCCATCCTCCCGTATCCCCCGCAGAGGCTGACCCCATGCAGACCCTTCGCCAGGACCTTGCCTACGCCCTGCGCCAGATGCGCCTGTCCCCCGTCTTCACCCTCACCGCCATGCTCACCCTCGCCCTTGGCATCGGCGCCACGACGGCCATCTTCTCCCTCATCAACACCGTCATGCTCAAGTCCCTCCCGGTCGCCGACCCGGGGAGCCTCTACCGCATCGGCGAGGGCGACGACTGCTGCATCGAAGGCGACGCCCAGGGCGAGTGGGGCTTCTTCTCCTACGACTTCTACCGCCAGATGCAGCAGAACACCCCTGAATTCTCCTCCCTCGCCGCCTTCCAGGCCGGCGGCTGGACGCTGGGTGTTCGCCGTGGCCAAACCGATCGCGCTGCCAAGCCCCTCCGCACCGAGATGGTCACCGGCAACTACTTTTCCACCTTCGGACTCGGTGCCTTCTCAGGGCGCACCATCAGCCCCTCCGATGACCAACCTAACTCCCAGCCCGTCGCCATGCTCAGCTACCGCACCTGGCAGCAGCAATACGGCTCCGACCCCTCCATCGTTGGCTCTACGTTCATCATCGCGGACCACCCCGTCACCATCATCGGCATTACGCCGCCCGGGTTCTTCGGCGAAACTCTTCGCGCCAATCCTGCCGACCTCTGGATTCCCGTCAATCAGGAGCCCGTCTTCGCCGGACCCAACTCGTTGCTCCATCACTTCCAGGCATGGCTGCGCGTCATCGGCCGCCTCAAGCCCGGAGCCTCCACCGCCACCACCGCCCCGCGCATGACCGCGCTCGTTCGCCACTGGCTCGTGAACGACAGCGGCATGCCTGCGGACTGGATGGCCGGCATCAAGGCTGACCTCCCCAAACAAAACATCCGCGTCATCCCGGCGGGCGCAGGCGTGGCCGTCATGAAGGAAAACTACGCCGACTCCCTCCACATCCTGCTTGCCGTCTGCTGTCTCGTTCTCCTCATCGCCTGCGCCAACATCGCCAACCTCCTCCTCGCTCGCGGAGCCTCACGCCGCACGCAAACCTCCATCCGTCTCGCCCTCGGAGCATCGCGCAAGCGCATCGTCCGCCAGACCCTCACCGAAAGCGTCCTCCTCTCCGTCTTCGGTGGCATCGCCTCCATCGCTGTGGCTTTTCTCGGAGTCAAACTCATCGTCGCCATGGCCTTCCGCCATGCGCACTTCGTGCCGATTTCCGCAACGCCCTCGATCCCCGTGCTCGGCTTCGCCTTCGCGCTCTCCCTTGTCACCGGCATCATCTTTGGAACCGCCCCCGCCTGGCTTGCCACCCACGCCGATCCGGCTGAAGCGCTCCGCGGCGCCAATCGCAGCACCCGCGATCACGCCTCCTGGTCCCAGAAAACCCTTGTCATCGTGCAGGCCACCCTCTCTGTTGTTCTCCTCAGCGGAGCCGGCCTCCTTACCCGTAGCCTCAACAATCTTCAGCATCAGGACCTCGGCTACGACACCGACCACCGCGTCATCCTCGGCGTCACCGCCCCCTGGTCCTCGTACTCACAGCCCCAGCTCGATGCCATGTATCGCGAGCTGCAGGATCGCCTCGCCCACATCCCCGGCGTCGGGCGCGCCGCCCTCGCGCAATACACGCCGCTCACCGACAACTGGGGCGAGATGGTCATCCGCCAGGGTCATCCCATGCCCAACAACGACGAGCACTCCGGCTCTTCCTGGGACCACGTCGCTCCCGGCTATCTTGAAACGCTCGGCGAGCCCATCCTCCGCGGCCGTTCCATAACCGAAGACGACACCGCCTCCACCCAGAACATCGCCGTCGTCAATGAGGCCTTCGTCAAAAACTTCTTTAAGCCCGGCGAAGAACCCATCGGCCAGCACTTCGGCCTCGATCTGCCACGCTACGGCGGCACGTATGAAATTGTTGGCGTGGTCCGCAATGCGAAGTACAACGACCTCGCCGGCGTTGACCCGCCGCGGCCTCTCTTCTTCGTTCCCCTCGCTCAGCACGTGAAATATGAAGACGGCTCCATGATGGGCCGCATCGACGATATGACCCACTACATCGAAGGCGCCGTTCTCCAGGTCCGCGGCAGCACGGAGGGCCTCGAGCCCCAGATTCGCCGCGTCTTCTCCGACGTCGATCCCAATCTCACCCTGCTCATCGTTCAGAACATGCGGGAGCAGGTCGACTCCAACTTCGATCAGCGCCGCGCTGTCGCCAACATGACCGGCCTCTTCGGCATCCTCGCCCTTATCCTCGCGGCGGT
The DNA here is from genome assembly GCA_963819725.1 of uncultured Acidobacteriaceae bacterium. Taxonomy (GTDB): domain Bacteria; phylum Acidobacteriota; class Terriglobia; order Terriglobales; family Acidobacteriaceae; genus Palsa-343. The sequence goes on along the minus strand of CAWFXK010000003.1, from coordinate 76,972 downwards.
CGGACTCTATGGCGTCACCGCGTACTCTGTCGCGCGCCGCACCAGTGAGATCGGCGTCCGCATCGCCCTCGGCGCCGACCGCCCCGGCATCGTCCGCCTCGTCCTCCGGGGAGCTTTCCTGCAAATCCTTATCGGGCTTCTCATCGGCATCCCGGCTTCGATCGGCTGCGCCCGCCTCATCTCCGCCCAACTCTATCAGGTCAAAGGATGGGACCCCGTCGTCCTCGCTGCCGCGATTGTCACCCTAAGCATCTGCGCCCTCGTCGCCAGCATCATTCCAGCCCAGCGCGCTGCCTCCATTGACCCGGTCCGTGCCCTGCGCACGGACTAGGCAAATGACCTCGCGCAGGAAATTCACTTGCCTTTCCACCTGATTCCATCGCAATATACTCACCAAACCCTGGAAGACGGTCCGCTCTCCCGTGCTCCCGTCGAGTCGATGCAGTTTTGTACCTTTGCTTTGCTTTCTGCCTGGAACTCCGGTGAGCGGAGTAAACAGCATGCGTGTCCTGGCCAGTGCATTATTTGTCGGGCTTGTTCTGCCCGCCGCCGCCCAAATCTCCTCGCCTGTACTCTCCACGGCTGAAGCGGCTCAGCACGTCGGTGAAAACCGCACCGTCTGCGGCGCAATCGTCAATACCCACATCGCCGAATCCAGCCGCGGCGCCCCCACCTTCTTCGATATCGATCAGGCCTGGCCCAACCAGGTCTTCGACCTCGTCGTGTGGGGCGATAAGAAAGCCGACATCGGCGATTTCCCGAAATCCGGAAAAATCTGCGCCAGCGGCAAAATCGTCCTCTACAAAGGACATCCTGAGATCTTCCTCCAGGACTGGCACAGCTGGTACGTTCCCGGCGACGCGCAACAGCGCGCCTCCGTCCCTTAGCACGGACCGCTACGGGCTACCGGCTACCGGCTGTCCTTCCCCTCCACGACCGCAAACTCACCGCATACACCCCAATGCAAAACAAGTTTGCCGGGATGAAACCGAACTGCTGCGTTCTGACCCCGATCACGCAGATCACAACGCTGTTCACCCCCGCCACCACTAGCCCACCCCACATCTTCCTCCCCACCAGCACCGTCGACAGAACCGTCAGCGCGCACGACAGCGTATCCATCCGAAACATGACAGCAACATCCTCCGCTCCCAGTCTGCGGGCCGCCCGTCACAAAACGCCGTGACCCACCGCACATAGCGGAACGAATACCCCGCGGAACACGTATCGAATGTCACCCCCGGCGTGTGTCCAAACCTGCATGACGATTGTCATTTCCCTTTCCTGACAATCGGCACTGCCATCCCGCAACCGCATCGCGCAGGATGGGTGCAGGATGAAACACACTTCCCCACTGCGGAGCCGCAACCTTGTATCGCTCGCTCTCGCGACTGGCCTCATCGTTCCCGCCGCGCTTCGCGCGCAGCATTGCCCCGATGGCCTTCGCGTCGAAGGCGCTGTCCTCGATCCCACCGGAGCTGCCCTCCCCAACGCCACCATCGCCGTAAAGAACGGCCCCGCGATCGCCACCGACGCCACCGGCCACTACATTCTCCCCTGCCTCGCGGCCGGAGCCGCGCGCCTCACTGCGACCGCCCCCGGTTTCTCCGCGAAAGAGCTTCCTGTTCACGCGCACGCCGGCCAAACCCTCCACCTCGACTTCCATCTCGCCCTCGCCACTGTCAATACCAGCGTCGAAGTCGGCGACGACAACAGCGGCGCCAGTCTCGACTCCGACCACGGCGTCGGAACCCACACCCTCACGCAAAAGGACGTTGCCCAGCTTGCCGACGATCCCGACGACTTTCGCCGCGAGCTTCAAATCCTGGCCGCCGCCAACGGCGGCGCGCCCGGTGCGGCCCGCATCACCGTCGACGGCTTCCAGAACTCCAGCGCTCTTCCACCCAAGGCCTCGATCGCGCGAATTGTAACTGCGCCGGATCTCTTCTCCGCCGAGTACGACGACCCGCCCTACGCCGGCGGCCGCGTCGAGATCTACACCAAGCCCGGCGCTTCCAAAATTCACGGCGCTCTTTTTCTCACCGACAGCGAAGGCCCCTTCAACGCCAACGATCCCTTCTCCACCATCGCGACGCCTGCCAGCCGCCGCCGCTACGGCTTCGAGCTCAGCGGACCCATCACCAAAACCCGCAGCGATTTCTTCCTCGCGCTCGAAAAACGCGACATCGATGAATTCAACATCGTCAACGCCATCACCCTCGACGCCAACGCGAACCAGACCGCCTTCCACCAGACCCTCTCCGCCCCGCAGCGCCTCTGGATCGCCTCCGCCCGCGCCGACTGGCAGGCCACCCCATCCGATGTCGTCACCGCCTCCTTCGCCGCTAACACCAAAAACCTCACCAACCAGGGCATCGGCGGACTCGTCCTCCCCAGCGCCGGCTACGACTCCACCATCGGCGAGTACAACCTCCGCTTCACCAATACGCAAACCGTCAGCATCAACCTTCTCCACGAAACGCACGCCGCCTTCACCTGGAAAGACACTGCACAGTCGCCGCTCTCCACCGCCCCCGGCCTCAACGTGGCCGGTTTCTTCCTCGGTGGCGGCAGCACCGCGCAAAATCTGAACGACCGCGAGCGCAATCTCGAAGTCGACGAAGATTTCCTCTACACGCACCACAAGCAAACCTGGAAGATCGGCGGGCAGTCGCTCGGCATCTTCGTTCACGAAACCGATCCCAACACCTTCAATGGCTCGTTCACCTTCGGCGGAGGCACTGCGCCCGCGCTCGACGCCGGCAATGATCCCACCGGCGCCACTACCACTATCTCCGGCCTCGAGCAGTACCGCCGCGCGCTCCTTAACCTGCCCGGCGGCACCCCAACCAGCTTCGCCCTCAGTACCGGCACGGCGCTGGTCCCCTTAACGCAGTGGCAGCTTGCTCTCTACGTTGAAGACACCCTCAAGCTCAGCTCACGCCTATCGCTCTCCGGCGGGCTTCGCTACGCGCTTCAGACCACGCCTGCCAGCTTTGCCAACTTCGCGCCGCGCGCCGGCCTGGCCTGGGCCATCGACAAGCGCTCGAAGACCGTTGTGCACCTCCACGCCGGCCTGTTCTCCACCGTCGTCCCTGAAGCCGTCGCCACCGAGGCCTACCGCCTTAACGGCACGCGCCAAACCGAGCAGATCATCTATTCACCGTCCTTCACCGCGCCGACGACGTCCACCAGCCAGTCCATCGACATCACCACGCTCCGCGCGCCTCTGCGCGATCTCGCCCAGATCCCCGCCTTCCAGAGCGGCCTCGGCGTCGAACACGATTTCCCCCACCACTGGCACGCCCAGGCCAATTTCTACTCCGGCGAAGACTGGAACGATCTTCGCTCGCGCAATATCAACGCACCCATGCTCAGCGCCAGCACTTCACCCACCCTCGCCGGCGCTCTCGCTGCCCCGCGGCCCCTCGCGCCCAACGAAAACATCTTCGACTTCCAGTCCACCGGCCATCTGACCGGCCGCGTCGTCTTCCTCGGCCTCGACCAGCACAGCTACAAGCGATTCGCCTTCTTCCTCGGCTATCTCTACTTCCACTTCACCACCGACGGCGTCAGTAACGCCGGGTTCGCTCAGTCCTCCTATTCCAACCAGGGCGAAGCCGCCGCGCCCGACTGGGAAGCCCGCCAGCGCCTTTTCTTCTTCGGCAACTACAACATGCCCAAAAAGCTCTCGCTCTCCGCGCAAATGGATGCGCAGTCCGGCGCGCCTTACAACGTCACCACCGGCACCGACAACAATGGCGACGGCGTCTTCAACGACCGTCCTTCGTACGCCTCCGCCGCCGGCCCCGGCGTTTTCGCCACGCGCTTCGGTCTGCTCTCCGCCAACACCGCCAACGGCGACGTGCCCCGCAACCTCGGCGCCATGCCCGCCCTCGTCCACATCGACACCAACCTCAGCCGCGCCTTCAAACTCGGCAAAGCCGACACCGCCCGCACCCTCACTCTCAACGTCCGCGCCGCCAATCTCCTCAACCACACCAACGTCGCCGCCGTCAGCACCGTTGTCTCCGCGCCCAGCTTCGCCCAACCCATCGCAGCAGAGTCCGCCCGCCGCATCGAGTTCGGCGCGCGCTTCACCTTCTGAACCTCAACCGCACCGAACGTTAACCACAAAGGATCATCGCCATGTTCCCCAACTTCGTACGCACCCTCACCACCGCTGCCCTTGTCGCTCTCCCCCTCGCGCTCAATGCGCAGACTGCTCCCACTCTCCCGCTCGCCGGCGTCAATTACCGCTACTGGCCCGAGCAAATCGTGCAGTGGGTCGGCCCCGAGTTGCCGTACTCCATGATCGTTCTCAACATTGACGACCGCAGCAAACCTGCTATTTACGACGTGCAGCTGATCCCCCGTCCCGCCGGCCGCCCCGTCCACTACACCAACTCCGCCGAGCAGTTCGCGATCCTCCAGCGCACCGGCCAGGACGCCCACCAGGTCGCCATGCAGTTCGACGGCCCCTCCGAACCGGAAAAGGGCGCACAGTACATGCTTCGCTTCAACACCGAAAAAGGCACGCCCGTCGTCTGGCAGTTCGTCCTCGGCACCGACGTGTCCGAGCAGGGCAGCGGCCTCTCGCCTGTCCCCGCGCCCATCCCCATCCTCATGTACCGTGAGCAGGGTGGACTCGCCGATCAGGGCACCGCGCTCCAGATCGGAGGCGTCACCAGCGCCGCCGACGTCTGGAAGGAAATCGCGCAGCCTCCCTATTTCGTCCCCTACCGCGGTGCACTCTCCACCGGCGTCCATATCCTCGCCTTCGCGCCCGGCGATACCACGTGGAAATCCGCTGCCGGCTCTCTCACCAACTCCACCGGCAACACCCTCGCCCTCGCCACCGCCGGAGCCGATACCACCCTCACCGACAACTCCCTCGGCGTCTTAGAATCCATCGCCGGCTCGCCAGGATCGATCACCCGCGTCACCTTCGCGCCCACCGGCGTCAAGGGCAATCACTCCGTCAGCCTGCAGTTCTCGCCCGCGCTCGCGCCCGGCAGTCAGAGCAGCTTCGACGTTGTCGTCGGAAAGAAAGCGAAAATCGCCGCCGGCTCTGTCCAGGAATCCTCCGGCCCCGCTGTTGCCGACACCTGGTCCTTCACCACTCCCGACTCCGTCAAAAATCTCACTGCCAAAGCCACCGCCTCGCTGGAGCAGTAGGCAGGATCGATGCGGACAGCCCGGGTCCTGCTCCTCGGATCCGGGCCTGTTGGCTCTCTCGCACACAACACCTCCCCGCCATGGCCCCTCCACCTTCTGGTCATACTCCGCCCCCGAAGCCACAGGTAGCCTGTTGACTGGGTCCCGCTACATTCGAGGCTTTTCCATGAAGTTCTTCCGGCATGAATACATTCTGCTGGCGGCGTTCCTCGCCTTCGCCGCGGTTTACCTCTCTCTTCGCGGCCAGTCCTTCTCCATCGACGCCGCCCTCAGCGCCACCTTCACCGTCGTCGTCTTCGCGCACGCCATTCGCAAACGCGGGCGCCGCCTGATTCGCGGCGAAGAGGCCCGATCCCTTCCCGAGATCCTCTTTGCTCACGTTGTCTGCGTTACCACCCTCGTCCTCATCCTCAGAATCGGCATGTTCGTGTCCATCCTGCCCGCCTGGCTCACACTGCCGGTTGCTGCTGACAACTATGGCAGCCTCGGTCCCAGTGTCTTCCAGTTGCTACAGGCGCTCGCGGTATCCTCTCTCGGTTATTGCGAATGGCGCATCCTCATCTCACCCCGTGCGATCGATCCGGAAAAGGAAGAACGAAAAAACGCCATCGCTATCTGGAAAGAGGCTGAGCTCGAGGCCCAGCGCATGGACGGCCTCCGTCTTCCCTGAGACGCGGCCCGGAAAACAAACCCGGAAACGCACCGCCTCCCATCACGCCGCCAGTCGCGGCGGCTTGCCGTGGCCGTTGTGTTCCCCGCTCTCTCCGCCGTTCTCCTCCTCGCCCTCTTCCTTCTCCTTACGCGCCCGCTTCGTCTTCCAGAAGCTGTTCTGCAGCCGCGCCGTTTCCCGCGCCTGCCATTCCTCCCGTTGCAGCTTCGAGTCGTGCAGTGACATCTCCTCCACCCGCGTCGCTTCGATCCGCCGCACCCGTTGCCACGGATAAATCTCGCTGCCCCGAATCAGAAACCCGGACTTTGCCCAGGCCTTCATCAGCTCGCAGACCTTGCTCTTGACGTCGCGAGTGTCTTCGAACGGCAGCAGCTCGAACGAGTCGCCCGACTCCAGATGCACCGTCACATATGCCACCAGAACCGTATCGTTGGCTGCCCCTGCTTCTCCATTCTCATCCGCCATCGCCATGCTCCTCATGAACGTCGTTCATGGGAATGAGATGCGCTGCCCGGGCGCATCAACGGCGACAAACTACCCAATGAACGGTCCCTTTTATGAACGAAAGCTTCCCGCAAGCCGACTTCCCGGTACAAATCTGGGGTCGATGAGTGCATTGGCGATTTTTCACCCACCGAGATCGCACACGAGCGACCCATGAGTAGAAAAAAACGACTCCTGCAAGGAGCAACAGCTTCGCGGTTCGCGTGATCACTTTCTGTCTCCCTGGGTTGGAACTGAAGCAAGCTCGTCGGGGTTCATGCTAACTTGCAGTCCCGAAACTCCCGTACAGCCCTATGGCCGACCTGCTCACCGCCGAAGCCGCCGCCGCCTTCGACACCCTCACCCGCTCCGGCCGCGACAAGCTGCTCACCGCGCAAAACCCGACGACTGGCCCAACCTCTTCCGCGTCTCCCGCTTCTACCCCGCGGTCGAATACATCCAGGCCAATCGCGCCCGCTCGCTTGCTATCCGTGACGTGTCAAAGCTCTTCGACCAGGCCAACATCATCGTCGCCGCCACCAACTCCGAGCAGCTGGTCGTCACCAACCTCACCGGCCACCCGTCGTGCATCGTGCCCAACGGCCTGCGCGGCAACGACGCGCCCGCACCACCCGCCACCGATACCGGCGACGACGACCAGATCGGCGGCCCCGGCACCCCTGTCTCGCTCACCTTCCTCGCCGGCCACTATCAGGACGCGAAGCTCTGCGCCTTCGCCCGCGCATATCAACAAGCGACGGGCTTCGAAAAGCTCCACCCCAAGCTGGGGTCATGACAAACTGCGGAATTCGATTCTGAAAGGGTGCGACAAGCCGACTTGCGGTTCCTTTTCGATCTCAATGAGCGACTCGGCGATTCGGCGCTCATCGAGAAAGTCCACCCTGATTCGACCTGTCCACTCCCTCGGAATCCTAGGACCCTTGCCGACTTCTGGATATCTGACCCGACCGGTTTGCCCAAATCACAAGAAATCGGATGTGGCGAGAATTTGACAGGAGCACCGAGGGGAACTGATGACTTGCCCTTCGCAAGAATCGTCCGGCGTCTACTGCTTCCGGTATCCGCGGTTCCGTTCATGTTGAATTCCATACACAACGTTCTTGTGATTCTGAAACTCATATCCGTTCCAACTTTAGATCGAGAAGTAAGACATCCTTTCTTCCGATGACACCAGTTGTGTGGCATCAGTATTCTCGCCGCTGGACCGAATTCACTATTTCCCCGGAGATCGGCCGACTTCCCCTACACGTCGACCAAAGCTGGACGTGCGCGGTCTTTCTTTGTTCAGCCGTTTCCATTCACGGAGAAGGACAATGCCAACAGATCTGTGCGTCAATCCATCCCTGCAACACCCGCCCCCGTCTATAGAGCTGATCAGGAAGGCTTCGCTCGCAGTTTTCCTGTTCATCGGTTTCTGCTCCTTCGCTCACGCTCAGACCATTGATGACGGCGTCATGCTCTCAAAGGGCACGATCTGTACGGGCGTTCTGTATACCCACGATGCCTGGGACCATTACTGGGAGGGAGATCTCAATCGCACCAACGGCAACCTCGGCACCGTGACCACCCAAACGCTGGACTATACGGCGAATTATGGTGTCCTCAGTCGTCTCGATGTGATTGGTTCTCTCCCGTACGTGTGGACCCATGCGAGCCAGGGCGTTCTGCATGATCAGAGCGGGCTTCAGGACATCACGCTCGCAGCGAAATACAAACTGCTCGATTATCCGCTCAAGGACAACAGCGCGGTAAAGATCTTTGCAGTCGCGTCCGGCAGCATCCCACTGACGAACTATTCGCCCGATTTTCAGCCGCTTTCCATCGGTTTGGCGTCGAGAACGATCGCCCCGCGGGTGACCGCTAATTTCCAGGGCCTGGGCGGTCTTTATGTGAACGGTTCAGCGGCCTACGTATTTCGGGGAAACGTAACGCTCGATCGAAATTACTACTACACCAACGGGCAACTATATCTCAGCAATCAGGTGGCGATGCCGAATCAGTTCGACTACATCGTCAGCGCCGGCTATCGCGGCCACAATATGATGTTTGTTGGAAATTTTTCAGAACAACAAACTCGTGGCGGCGGAGATATTCGCCGGCAGGATATACCCTTTGTCTCCAATCGCATGAATTTCTCCAGGGCCGGTGCATCCACGGTGCTGCCCGTTCCGATTCCGCACTTCAAGGGACTCCAATACTGGTTTACGTATTCCAACACTTTCGACGGACGCAATGTCGGTCAATCCAACACGATTACGACTGGACTTATGTATCTCGTTCGGTTCCACAGGAGAGGGGGCACACAGTGACATTGCACAAAAAGTCGATTCCAGGGGTTGCGCTATTCGTCACTCTGCTTGGGTTTGCTTTAGCGAGTTCCGGTTGCAGCACGTCGATCCCATCGAGCGAACCGTTGTCTCCTTTGACACCTGCGAGCACCGACGCGAAAGCCGGCACGTGGAAGATGATTATCCTTTCCTCGCCTGCCCAAATCGCCGTCGCAGCCCCGGCTGGCGTGAGCGACCCCACCTATCAGTCCGAGCTGCAAGCGATCAAGTCCGATCAGAAGAATATCGATAAGTCTGAGACAGAGGTGATTCAATACTGGAGTGTCGGCGGAGTGCTGCGCTGGAACGAGATTCTCCGCGAGCTTGTTGCACGTGCAGATCTGCCACCCGCGCCGAGCAGCGATGGCACCTATCCCGCTCCTGACCCGAACAACCCCTTTGCCTACCCCACGTATCCGTTCAGCAATCCGCCGTACGCTGTGCGCGCCTACAGTTATGTCGCCGTTGCCCAATACGAGGCGTTGAAGGCTGCATGGTATTACAAGTACCTCTATAACCGTCCTTCGCCTTACATGAACGACAACGGTGTTCAGTCCCTCATGCCGGCGACCGGCCTGCCTTCCTATCCCTCTGAAGATGCAGTAGAGGCGGGCGTCAACGCCACTCTCCTGACGCTTCTCTTCCCAACATCGGTCGATGAGATCAACACGAAAGTAGCTGAGCAGCAGGAGGCCATCCAACTCTCGGGCAGAGCTTCGGCAAGCGACGTTGCAGCCGGATTCGCATTGGGCCAGGCGGTCGCCGCTATTTTTGTCGCTCGCGCCAAAACCGATGGAATGAAGGCTGCTGCCGGGAATGCCGCTGAATGGCAGCAACTCGTCGATCAAACGGCAGCGCGTGGCGAGATCCCATGGAAGAGCCTGGAGACTCCGCCCCGACCGCCGATGCTGCCCTTGTATGGACAAGTGAAGACCTGGATGTTAACAGCGGCTGATGTCGTAAATGTTCGGCCGGGGCCTCCGCCCTCAACTTCGTCCGATCAGATGAAACAGGAAGTGGCTGCTGTTAAGAGCGCCGTGGAACACATCACCCGGGCGCAACTCGCCACCGTCTACAAGTGGAATGACGGCGCCAACTCCGTCACTCCGCCCGGCCATTGGAACGCGATTGCGGTCCCGTATATCAGCAAGGCCGCGTTCAGCGAGGTGAGGGCGGCTCGCGCTTTCGCATTGCTCAACATGGCTCTTCACGATTCAGGTGTCGGTTGCTGGGATACGAAATACGCCTACTTCAATCCACGCCCATCGCAAATGGACCCGAGCATCAAGGTAGAGATCGGTCTCCCCAACTTTCCTTCCTACATCTCCGGACATTCTGATTTTTCTGCTGCGGCGGCCGACGTCTTGTCCTATCTGTTTCCGAGTGACGCAGCTTACTTCGACTCACAGAGAGACGAGGCTGCAATGTCGAGACTCTACGGCGGCATTCATTATCCGGCCGATATCAAATACGGACTCATCCAGGGCAAACAGATCGGCGACTTCACCGTGAACTTCGCGAACTCGGATGGCGCGAATTAGGATCGAACATTGTCTGGCAGTCAACTGTTGACCAAAGGGCAATGCGCTCATCCAGCTTCAGTTTGGGCTTTCGAATGGATTCGTAACGAAAAACGAGCTTCGCTGCAACGATTCGGCGTGCAGTGGCGAGAATGGTCAGGTCGCTGACCCGCCCATCGAACGATAACCACTGAAAGTACGTCGTCTTTTTTGGGATTAGAACCCTTACCTTCGTACCGTACCGACCACCGATTTCCCTTGCCCCGGATTCCCCACATCGCTACTCTGAGAGAGAAGGGGATGGTGTGCCTCGCACACGATCCCCTTCGGCGTCTCCGGAGGTCCCTGGACTATCCCGAGCGCCGATCCTCGAATGCGCCAGGCCTTCATCGCACCGCCTGGGCGCACCCGAATCCTGGCGAGTAGAACGCAGAAAGAAAGCTCCTTTGAATCAAATAGATGCCTATAAGTCCTTTGAAATGAAATGCGAAGCGCGGGCCGGATGAGCGACGGGGCCTTTCAAAGTTGTCAAATTTGTAAACATACGACATCTCTTTCAAAATCAAATACTTGCGAGAATCAACGCTCCTGAAAAAATCACAGCTTCCTGGCGCTGCCCGGTAATCGCCGAAAGTTATTACCCTCGAGACCCACAAAACAAAGGGCTTTCCAACGGGTACCCTGAGGAGTGCCCCCGGCGATCCTGGAAGCCGTCCGTCAGTCGTACCCGTAAATCCACCCAGGGTTGTTTGTTGACCGGCTTCGCTTCAGGCATCCTTGCCCGAATCATGCTCAGAACCGCCCCAGCTGTTCTCTGCTTCGCTCTCGGTGTCTGTGCCGGCGCCCAAACCCCTGCCGCCGCAGCGCCGCCCGCTCGACACCCCCTCAATTTCTCGGTCTACGAGCGCGCCCGCAACGACACCTGGCAGTGGTTCGCCGCCCCGCCTGCCTCCGACACGTACTCCTACCTTCAGTCCCTCCTCCGCATCAGCCTCTCCCAGCGTCTCACCCACTGGGACTGGCAGGCCGAGCTGAGCCAGGCCGCTGTCCTCCACGTCCCCGCCGATGCCATTTCATCCGTTGGCGCACAAGGGCAGCTCGGCCTCGGTGGAACCTATTACGCCGCCGGCGGCAACAACACCGAGCCCGCTGCCGCCTTCCTCAAGCAGGGATTCATCCGTTACGACGCAGCGCCCGACAAAAACATCCGCGTCGGCCGGATGGAATTCGTCGAAGGTGTCGAGCTCCACCCGAATGATTCGACCGTCCTCTGGCTCCAGAACAACCGTGTTCAGCAGCACCTGATCGGCAACTTCGGTTTCGCCAACGCCCAGCGCAGCCTCGATGGCATCGACGCCCACCTGGGTTCCGGCGACTGGGACGTCACTGCCATGGCTGCCCGCGCGGATCAGGGCGTCTTCAACATGAACGGCAATCCCGAGCTGAACGTCGACACGCAATACCTCGCGTACTCCCGCATTGCGGATCACGGCCGCGTCCTGGCCCGCGCCTTCGCCATCGGTTATCACGACGGCCGCACCGGCATCACGAAGACCGACAACCGCCCCGCCGCGGTTCGCGCCACCGATCACAAGAACATCCGCGTCGGCAGCTACGGCGGCGACCTTATCGCCACCCAGCCCGCCGGCCCTGGCATCTTCGACTTCGTCTTCTGGGGCGCCTGGCAGAACGGCGCCTGGGGCGAGCTTACACAGAGCGCCGGAGCCGCCCAGCTCGAAGGCGGCTACCGCTTCACGAAAGTCGCGACCATGCCCTGGTTCCGCGGCGGATGGTGGCGCTCGACCGGAGACAACAACCCCTCCGACGCTAAGAACAACACCTTCTTCGTCGTCCTCCCGACGCCCCGCGTCTACGCCCGCCTACCCTTCTACAACATGATGAACTCGACGGACTCCTTTATTCAGCTGATGGATAAGCCCCGCAAAAACTGGGATCTTCGTACCGATCTTCACTGGCTCGACCTCACCTCGGGCCACGACCTCTGGTATCTCGGCGGAGGCGCATTCGACAACAAGGTTTTCGGCTTCACCGGCCGTCCAGCCAACGGTCACACGTCGTTCGCTTCGGTCGCCGACATCAGCTCCGACTGGCAGGCAACGAAGAACGTGGCCCTGAACTTCTACTACAGCCACGGATGGGGCAAGAGCGTCATAGGCGCGATCTACCCCACCAACAAAACGATCCAGTTCGGCTATGTCGAGATGGTGTGGCATTGGGGAGTCACCTCCCGAACAGGGAAGACGCACTGACGATTACTGGACCGCCGCGTAGTAAAGCACCAGCTGCTTGCCGCCGCTCGAATCTACGATGAAGTAGGCGAACTGGTGCCATCCCGGACCGACGTTCAGCTCCGTCTCCAGCGTGTTCTGGCCGAAGGTCGAGTACTCCTTGACGCCATCGACCCACACCTCCATGCGGACGATGGCCGTCCCGCTCGGTACCGAGCCCGCCGCATACGCCAACACCGGCTGGCCCGCCGGCAGCTCGGCGTTCCCCAACGGGCTGCACGCGATCAGCCCTCCACCCTCCGGTACCGGGCACGTGTCGCTTCCCACCAGCAGCGGGTAGGAGTCGAGCAGCAGCGAACCATCCCATCCCACTGCATTGACCCACCGCGCAATTTCCCGATAGACTAACAGGGTTTGGCGATTCTGCCTGTCCCGCGTGTCTGAAGGGACTCTCCGGCCTTTACGCGCCGGAGCCGAAGCACAGTTTCCGCCCAGCTCAGTTTTTCATCGCGCCCGCCGTTTTCGGTGGAGTCCGCCGCCGGGCGCCGGAGGAATTATGTACGCGGTTATCCGCACTGGTGGTAAGCAGTACCGGGTCGCCCCCGGCGATGTCGTTAATGTGGAGAGCCTCACGCCCGGCAACAACGGCTCCGTCGAGTTTGCCGACGTCCTCGCCTTCTCCGGCGAGTCCGGTTCGCTGGTCAAGCCGCAGTCGGCAAAGGTCCTGGGCACCGTTGTGAAGCAGGATCGCGACAACAAGATTCTCGTCTTCCACTTCAAGCGCAAGAAGCAGTACAAGAAGCTCCAGGGACATCGCCAGGGTTACACCCAGGTACGCATCAGCGAGATTCAGATCGACGGGAACAGCTACACTGCCTAACCGCGCGTAGCCCATTCAACTCCGCCACGCGCGGATTCAGGTTGAGGACATGGCACACAAAAAAGGCTTAGGAAGTTCGAAAAACGGCCGCGATTCCAACGCACAGCGGCTCGGCGTCAAGATCTTCGCCGGCCAGGTGGTCACGGGCGGGTCCATTATCGTCCGCCAGCGCGGGACGAAACTCAAGCCCGGCCTCAACGTCGGCCGCGGTACGGACGACACTCTCTTCGCCAAAATCGCTGGTCGCGTGAAGTTCATCGACCGTGGCACCCGGGGCCGCTACGTCGCCGTGGAGCCCGTCGCCGCCGAATAGGCGGCTGCACTCGAAAGTACCCTGGGCCGGACGCGAGTCCGGCCCTTTTCATGAGGGGCCGAACGGCTTTGTTTCCGGTTTTCGACTCTTCGCCCAATGCAAAAGCCCCGAGATTCCTCGGGGCTTTTGCGTGAGAAGTGAAGCTGTTATCGGGGAGCCACCACCGGGTTCTTGGCCAGAACCCGATCGACGACGCCTTCAATGTCCTGCAGGAAGAAGCCGGTTGGCGCACCCACCATCACAGGCTCCGGCATCTGTCCCAGACCCTTGGCGAGAGCATTCCAGCGGGCCAGCATCGAGCTGGGGGGCAGAACGATCATGTTGCGCTCCGCCTCCGGCTCCGGCATCAGGAAGTAGACGGCCCACGTCACCAGAACCACGGTCGTGGCCACCTGATCGAGCAGGTCGGCTGCCGAGATCAGTCCCGGGCAACGGACAGGGATTGCGGCCGAAACCAGATCGGCGGCAGCCTGCAATCCGAATCCCAGACCAAGGCCGAACAAACGGCTGCGGAAGGAGCGACCCAGAGAATGAATCGAAAGTGCCAGAAACGCGAGCAGGGAGATTTCCATCACGCTGACGCAGCGCACGGTCTGGAGCAAGATGGGGCCGATTTTGTCAGCGTTCTGGGTGTGCTCGGCGAGAGCGCTCGGCAGGGCGATGGCACCTACGGCAACAACGATCGAAACCACGCTGATCCACCGAAAAGCGAGCAGGCCGAGGCGCCGCAGCCCTGGAACGGGTTCCATTACCCTCTTAAAGACTTCCTGGGTGACGAAGAAGATGGCGACGGTAATTGCGACGTAGGTAATCCAATAGCCGTAAAAATAGGCCTGGTAGCGGATGGTGTTGGTCGCTGCGATTCCGCCGCCGAAATTGTAGACAATCTCGAGATAGGCGAGGGAGCCGAGCCGCACAACCAAGTACGTTGCCATTGCTGGCAGGCGCTGTGCCGATCTGGATTTGAAAAACGAAAAGGCCGCCAGCACCACAAGGATCGGCTCAAGTCGTATGAGTAGCTCCTGAAGATGCACCATCGCTTCCTCTCAGAGCTATGAGGATAGCGAAGTAACGTGACCGACTCAAGCGAAAAGCTCTAGAAAACAAAGAACCGCGCTGCCACTTTTGTGGTAGCGCGGTTACCGTAGTTCCTATCGAAATCCCTAGGCCTTCCAGCCGGTTCCGCCCTGCCCGCCACAGTTGGCGCCGGGGCTGCAACGCGGCATCGGCATCGCTGCAATCCAGCCTGTTCCGCCCTGTCCGCCGCAGTTGGCGCCGGGGCTGCAACGCGGCATCGGCATCGCTGCAATCCAGCCTGTTCCACCCTGTCCACCGCAGTTGGCGCCGGGGCTGCAACGCGGCATCGGCATCGCCGCAATCCAGCCTGTTCCGCCCTGTCCACCGCAGTTCGCGCCGGGGCTGCAACGCGGCATCGGCATCGCTGCCGTGATCGCCTGATGGCTCGAGTTCATAGGAACCGAGCCGATGTGCGAGGTCGCAAATGCAGCGGTCGCGCCCACAATACACAATCCGAGAATTACGGTCTTGACGGCCTTCATGACTGAAGTACTCCTCAACAAAAGTTGTATGACTCCGCCCACTACTGTGGTACAGACACCGCCATACACTGAGGACTATAGCTGCTAAAGTGGGCTGAAATATTTCCTCGACAGTATTATCTAAGTATCAAACAGAGACGAGTACCGACGTACTGGCTGATCCTTCCCCACCGCTTCCGAGCTCCTGCACCGCAGCCCCCTCTGTCTTTCGGGAAACTGGTGAAGACGCCGATTAATTCATTGATAGCTCAAGAGTTGCCCCAGGTTATTTGAGAATCCGGCACCCGCAAACGCCACCTCGATTGGTTTTCTGAATCAAGCGGTAAGGAGGGCGAGCCCGCCGACCGCTCGGACGTATGGCTGGCTCTGAGTGCGGCATTCGGGACTCGCTGCACGTTCGACCTGTGACAATGGTCCCTGCCGCTTCGCGACTGCCGGCTCAACTCAATCTCTAGGTGTGAGGTTTCAACAGGTTGTTCATCGGATCAAGAACTGGGAAGCTGGGTTTGCGAAGACTCAGAGATCCAGGAGACCCGATGGACTACCACCAGAATGCCCGACTGACGATTCACAGTCGAGAGCAGTTAGCCAGAAGAGTTGTGATGGAGGGATGCACGCTGAAGCAGGCGGCGGCCTGCTTCGGCGTGAGCGCGAAGACGGCGGCCAAGTGGGTGCGGCGTTTTCGCGAACAGGGTTCAGCCGGGCTGCGCGATCGCCGCTCGCGTCCGCATCGGCTGCATCGTCCGACGTCGGCCGAGCTGGTGGAACGGGTCGAACAACTGCGCCGCCAGCGCTGGACCGGGCTGCGCATCTCGCAGCAGACTGGGTTAAGCCGGGCCACGGTCAGCCGCATCCTGCGCCGGCTGAGGCTCAGCCGCATGCGCGATCTGGAGCCGAAGCCCGTGGTCAGGCGTTATGAGCACGCTGAGGCCGGGGATCTGCTCCACCTGGATATCAAGAAGCTGGGGCGCATTGCGCGGCCTTCGCACCGCGTAACCGGTGATCGTCGCGACTCCGTTTCCGGCATCGGCTGGGAGTATCTGCAGGTAGCCGTCGATGACCACTCCCGCATCGCCTTCTCCGCTCTTTATCCGGATGAGAAGCAGACTTCGGTGCTGGCCTTCCTGGCCGATGCGCTGGCTTACTATGCCCGCTTCGGCATCCGCTTCCGCGCCGTGCTCACCGACAACGGACCGGCCTATCGCTCCCATGCCTTCGCCCAGGCCTGCCGCGCACTGGGTCTGAAGCATCGCTTCACCCGTCCCTACACACCGCAAACCAACGGCAAGGCGGAACGGTTTATCCAGACTATTCTCCGCGAATGGGCCTACGCCCGTACCTATCAGAACTCAGACGAACGCAGCCAGGAGCTTCGCCCCTGGCTGCACCAGTACAACTGGCATCGACCGCATGGTAGTCTCGGCTCGTCGCCACCCATCAGCCGATCAGCTCTCGATCGGAACAACCTATTGAGACTCCACATCTAGTCGCTGAAGCCATTTTTTGTGGGTGCTCGGTCTCGCCGCCCCTTCTTCACAACTCGAATTGCTTCTTCGATCGCTTTCTGTGCCCGTTTCTGCCGCGATTCCGGACTTTGGTAGTAGAAGATCCCCATCAGGTGGCCACGCCGCTGGATCGGCGTCATGGCCCGCCACCCGTCGCGTGCTCGAGGATGCCGCTGAAACGCTGCTTCCAGAATAGGCGGCGTCACGCGCTCGCCATCCATGGCCAACATCATCCGCTCGACCCACAACTCCGCTCGTCCCGCGCGCACCTCGCCGCTCTTCGGCTGCTCGATCTGATCGATGATTGCCTTCCGCATCGAATCGCTGAACTCTTCATAGAAGCGCCGCAGTTTCCGATCCTGCCCCAGCAGCTTCGCCAGTTCCGGCGGTGTGGATTGTGGGCGCTCCTCGAGATCCGGCTCGAGCACCACCTGGGCTATGTGTCCTTGCCGAACTCCGGCTTCCTTCTGCATCTTTCTGTTGACCAGCAGAATGTAGCTGCCATCGCGGGCGCGGAACAGCGAGGTGCGAAACGCGAATCCGTTGATCGTGCCGCGCACGCGCAGGCGCTGGCGTTTCGGCCATGCCTTCGTGGGATCGAACGGAACCGTAATGACGGTCCAGTTCAGCCCTGTGCCATCCGGCCGCAGGGTGCCCTCGAATGTGCGCTTCGCGCTCACGACCTCAGCATAACCGCGACTGGGTCAGGGGATCGGTTGCGGCGTCGGCATGTTCGGCAGTTGATTCTCCTGTTCAAAGTTGTGCATGTGCACCGCGCCCCAAATCGCGAACCCGACGGTTGCACCGATCGCGACTCCCGTGAACACCCAGAAGCCGCGCGATGGGCCCGTCCGCAGATCGATCACATCGGGGTAGTTCACCGTGACTGGCTCCGGATCGTTGAACAACTGCATGGTGAAGGAGTCTGTGTTGATGGCGATAATTCTCCCCATCAGCTCGACGCCATTGCTCAGTTCGACGGCAATCGGATTGTCGATGCCCCGTTTCAGAATGCGGGCGTGTACGGTCGTTGCGTTCAGCGGCCTGGCTCTCGCGAAAGCCTCGGGAGGAAGGGCCACGAGAACAAGCAGAAAAGAAGCGACGCAAACAGCCAGATTTGAAAAGCTGCTGCGGAAATCAAGGGCAGAAAAACCACAAGAACGTCCCATGCTCGTACCTCAGCAATGGAAGTCGCTTTCATCGATTCCATTTGTTCCACTGCTGTCCACGAAGACGGACTTCTGCCGAAATAGTTTCGCACTCCGCCTGCCAGCATCCGGCGTTCCATTGCGTGCATCTTGTGTTTATTGTTATCGCGTTCGACTGATCACTGAACGCACCTCTGCCAACTCTCTGCACACCGTCGCCGCGTTACCCTAGACCCGTTGGAGGTTTCATCGATGGCTCGCACAGAATCCGCCATGCTCGCGCTCGGCACGCAGATTCCGGCCTTTTCCCTGAAGGAGGTTCGCACCAACCAGCTTCATACTCATTCCTCGCTGATGGGTCCCAAAGGCCTGCTGGTGATGTTCATCTGTTGCCATTGTCCCTTCGTCAAGCACGTGGAGAAGCAACTGGCGCGGCTGGCCCTCGATTTCCGCGACTCCGGCGTTGGCTTCGTCGCCATCTCGTCCAACGATGCGGAGAACTATCCCGACGATGCGCCTGCGTCGCTAGCCGAACAAGCTTTGAAGCTTGGTTTCGTCTTTCCTTATCTCTACGACGAAACCCAGGAGGTCGCCCGCGCCTTCGACGCCACCTGCACGCCGGATTTCTTCCTGTTCGACGCGTCGGGCTGCCTGGTCTACCGAGGCCAACTCGACTCCAGCCGCCCCGGCAACGACATTCCGGTCACCGGCCGCGACGTGCGTGCTGCTCTCAAGGCTGTGATTGCGAGCGAAGCTGTCAGCGCGGACCAGCACCCGAGTCTCGGCTGCAACATCAAGTGGAAGGACGAGTGGCTCAACCGGCTGTGACGACGCCCACGACAGGCGACGCCCCTTTTGACACCGGGTGACCTGAGGTCAAAGGCGTTCGTGAGCAATGCCGGTGGTACCCTGCTTGTTCGGCCCGCCGTCGATCCTCACATCCAGGAGAAGTCCGACTAATGTCATTGCGCGTTCCTGTCCTCTCCGTTGCCGCTCTGGTTCTTCCAACGCTGTTCTTCCTCGGTGCCCAATCGACGACGACGTCCTCAGTGCTCGGCTACCACGACTTTGCGGCAGAAGAGGCGCACACGGATCAGACGTTTCTTGCCGTTCCTGATGCCAAACTCGCCGGCGAGGAGCTGAAGACTCTGACCGCTGAGCCGCACATCGCCTCCTCGCCCGAGGACTATAAGACGGCGGAGTACGTTGCCTCGAAATTCAAGGAGGCCGGGCTCGAGACGAGCATCGTTCCGTACAAAGCCTGGCTGAATTTTCCAAAATCGGTGAAGGTCGAGGCATACGGCACCGACGGCAAGTTGCTGATGACCGGGCCCACGCCTGAACACGTCGACGGCAACGATCGTTTCCAGAACGATTCGCGTGTCACGCCCGCGTTCAATGGCTCGTCTCCTTCCGGCGACGTGACCGGCGAAGTTGTTTACGCGAATTACTGTCGCCCCGAAGACTTCACGAAACTAAAAGAGCTGGGCATCGACTTCCACGGCAAGATCGTGCTCTGCCGTTACGGCGGGAACTTCCGCGGCGTGAAGGTGTACATCGCGCAGCAGCAGGGCGCGGCCGGGGTCCTGATCTACTCCGATCCGGCCGACGATGGGTACTACCGCGGCGACATGTATCCCCACGGCGCGTGGCGCCCGGCGACGGCGGTGCAGCGCGGGTCGGTGCAGTTCATGTTCAAGTATCCGGGCGACGCGCTCACCCCCGGCATCGCCTCGAAGCCCGATCTGCCTGTCTCCGAGCGGCTGCCGCTGGATAAAGTCACGAGCCTGCCTGCGATTCCGTCTGAGCCGCTGAGCTATTACGATGCCTCACCGATCCTCGAGCACCTGAGTGGACCGGACGCGCCACGCGAGTGGCAGGGCGCGCTGCCTTTCACTTACCACGTGGGCCCGGGAGTGAAGGTTCACATGGATATCAAGATGGACTACGAATACTCGACCATCTGGGACGTGATTGGCACAGTTGACGGCACCGAGTTTCCCGATGAGTGGGTGGTTGCGGGCAATCATCGCGATGCCTGGGTGTATGGCGCTGTAGATCCCAACAGCGGCACGGCCGCCATGCTCGAGGCTGTCCACGGCATGGGCGCGCTGCTCAAGACTGGCTGGAAGCCGAAGCGGCGGATTGTTTTCTGCTCGTGGGACGCCGAAGAGTGGGGACTGATCGGTTCGACGGAATGGGCGGAGGATCACGCGAACCATCTGGCGCACGCGGTCGCGTATTTCAATACCGACGTCGGTGTTTCCGGCCCCAACTTTGAGGCCTCGGCGGTGCCGTCGCTGAAGGAGTTTGTGCGAGAGGTTGCGAAGGATGTTCCCAGCCCGAAGGGCGGCACGGTTTACGACCAGTGGAAGAAGGCGCAGGCGGAAGCGGCGCATCGCCGCAACAACAATGGCGTGGAGGAGCACGGCGCCCGCGGCAACGCGCACGTCGACAACGACGTGAACGTGGGCGACCTTGGCTCCGGTTCCGACTTCACGCCCTTCATCCAGCACCTTGGGGTTCCTTCGACGGATATTGGCTCCGGCGGACCTTACGGGGTCTACCACTCGGTGTTCGATAACTATGCGTGGTTCGTGATGAACGCGGACCCGACCTTCGTTTACGAGCAGGAGATGGCGCGGGTCTTCGGTTTGGAAGTGCTGCACATGGCCGACGCCGATGTGCTGCCCTACGATTATGTGACGTACGGCAAGGAAATCTCCGAGTATCTCGACGCGGCGCAGAAGAAGGCAGAGGAGGCGAACCTGACGGGGCTCAACTTCACCGAGGCCAAAGCCGCGGCAGAGAAGTTCACGCATCTGGCGGAAAATGTGCGGGCGAAGCAGCAGGCCGCCGCGTCCGATTCGCCGCAGCAGCTGACTGCACTCAATGGGCAGCTCCGCGACGTTGAGGAAGGCTTCCTGTCATCGGCTGGTCTGCCGAATCGTCCGTGGTTTAAGCACACCATCTATGCGCCGGGTGAATACACGGGATACGCGGCCGTGGTGATCCCAGGTGTCAATGAAGCCATCGACGCGAAAGATTTGGGTCGGGCACAGGCACAAATGACCGTGTTGAGCGGAGCGATCGAGCATGCCTCTTCGACGCTGGAAGCAATCGCGAAATAGACCCGAAGGGCGCGGCGGGACTCGCAGCCGTACGATGGGCGGTCCGGCTGCACTTGCCTCAGAGTTTCTTCGCAACCACCTGGCCGAGTTCCTTCAGGCGATCCTGGCTGCCGGAACCCTGCAGAAAGTAGCGCACGTTGCCCTTGCGGACGTGGAGTCCCCGACCGGAGTCGAAGTAGGCTTCATCGCCGACGCCGGACACCGGGTTTGCCGGGCTGTAGAACATCCGCAGCTGCGCAAAGAGGCGGGTGGCCTCGTCGGGGGTTGGATCGAAGTAGATCCGGAAGAGAAGCTCGCCGCCCATGGCGTGATAACGGCAGTCCTTGCCCTGCACCGTATTCGCGAAGGGGCGCGGCGCTACGGTTGCCTGGGGCGGGCTGTAACTCCCGCTCATGGTGCGGCTGACTTCAGCGGCCGACAGCAGCGAGCATGGATCGGGCGGCTCTGTGGTTGCGGCATGCGCTGCGCACATGCTTGCGGCCAGGATCGCCAGCCAGGCCAGTTTCATTCGTCCAGTCATGGGTCTCCCTCCCGTCCAGGCCCTCGAAGTCCGGCAAGGGCACTATACAGGGTCGGGCTGGCGACACACGCGAAAGTCTCTGACGCCTGCGCCGCGCGATGCGACGGAATGCCTTACCCTCAATGAGGTGATTCCTCGCTGCGTCGGGAATTGGCGTCGCAGCAGGGAACGAGGGGCGGAACATGAATTTTCGTCCAACAGGAGAAGCATGCGAGCACTGGTGAAGGCCCGAGCGGAACGCGGCCTGTGGCTCCAGGATGTGCCGGAGCCCGAATATGGCATCAACGACGTTCTTATCCGCGTTCGCCGCACCGGCATCTGCGGCACCGACGTACACATTTATCAATGGGACGAGTGGGCTCAGCAGACGATCCCGGTGCCGATGGTGATCGGGCATGAGTTCGTCGGGGAAATTGCGGCGGTCGGGTCGAACGTATCCGATTTCAAAGTTGGCGATCTGGTGTCGGGGGAAGGCCACGTCACGTGCGGACGCTGCCGCAACTGCCTCGCCGGCCGCCGTCACCTTTGCGCGTACACGTCGGGGGTGGGCGTGAATCGTCCGGGCGCATTCGCCGAATACATCGCGCTGCCGATGACGAATATCTGGCGGCATCATGCGGGTGTCTCGGAAGAAATCGCGGCGATTTTCGATCCCTTCGGCAACGCGGTACACACGGCGCTGGCGTTTCCTGTTCTCGGGGAAGACGTGCTCATCTCCGGCGCGGGTCCGATCGGACTGATGGCGATCCCGATTGTGCGGCACGCCGGGGCGCGCTATGTGGTCGCCACGGATCTGAATCCCTTCCGCCTGGATCTGGCTCGCAGGATGGGCGCGACGCTGGCGGTGGATCCACGCGAGACTCCGGTCGCCCAGGTACAGAAGCAGCTCGGCATGCAGGAGGGCTTCGACGTCGGCCTCGAGATGTCCGGCTCGCCAGTCGCGTTCGCCGAGATGCTCGAGAACATGTGCCACGGTGGCCGCATCGCGGTACTCGGCATCCCATCGAAGCCGATGCAGACGGACTGGCGGAAGATCATCTTCAACATGCTGACCGTGCGCGGCATTTACGGGCGCGAGATGTACGAGACCTGGTACAAGATGTCGGTGCTGGTGACGTCGGGGGTGGATATTTCGCCGGTCATCACGCACCGCTTCAACTACAAGGATTACGAGAAGGGGTTCGAGGCGATGATTGGGGGGCAAACGGGGAAGGTGATTTTGGACTGGACGACGATCTGAATTCAGCAGAGGGCTCAGTGCTGCTGCAGGGGCCGCTCGTCACAATCGAAATCGAGGTCAAGGGATCTCGGATGCACTATCCGCGGAGATTTCCCAATGCTCAAGCTCGCACGCCGACAGGAGAAAACAGCCTCAGGGGCGAAAGCCCACGTTTATTTTGGGCGCTTTACGGCACGACCAAGGTCGTGCCCTGACACAAAAGTTGTCACCCGATGAGTTTTCCGCAAGCTGTCAAGTCCGCCAAGGCAACGGCTTGAGTGGAATTGCTCCCCTGCCCGCTGATCAGTCCCGCGGATCCTCTATCCGTCCCATGAAGAGAATGCCGCCCGTTTTCGTGTCGCGGATCATGAAGAGGAAAGGATGGTCGGCGCGGAAGACAATGGGCGGAGGCTCCTGTGCCGGCCTGAGCATCGCGGTCGCCACCATTACCGTTGATGTCGCTGCCGCAGCCTCGGTCCCCTGTTCGTTCACATCGATGAAGGCTTTGTGGATGGCTGCCGAGATGGAGAACTCCGGCTTGCCAGTCATGCCGGAGAAATCGGCCGCCGGAGTGAATGCCTGCGGCATGCCCATGGCAGCCAGAGTGCCGCTGAGTTCGAATTGCTGCGTCATGGTGAAGTGCGGGAAGGTGAGGATCACCTTCTGCACCGGCGCCAGCTTTCCGACCCACTCCTGTGCCGCCGTCGCCGTGAACCGCTGCTCGAGCCCGCTCAGCCCGTCTGTCTCTTTGGGCAGCAGCACTACCATCGCCAGGTCGCCATCGTACGGCAGCTCCAGCTCCTGGAACGTCCCGCCATCGTAGTATCGATAACCGCTGCCCGTGCGATGCATCAGCGGCACCGTTGCCGTCTGCGCCGCGGAGAAACGAAACTCCCCGTCCTGCGTTGCTGCCTTCTCGAACGGGTCGCGCCAGGTTCCCTTGAAGTAGATCGCGTTGGTCAGGACCAGCCGCGTGAGGGGCGTGAGCACGCCGGGCCCGATGAGGTTCTGGATCTTGTTGTTGGTTTGCTGCTCGACCCACTGATTAATCGTCCCGCGAACCGCTTCGGGCTGGGTTTTGAAGTCGACACGATGGAAGTCTGCTCCATAGTCCCGTTGCATCAGGTCAAAATAGCCGGGCAGGAAGCGCGCATCCTGCTGCGCCCAGAGGGCGTCGGCTACGCGCAGTTCATAGCCATGATTCGGGGCGTTCATGCCCGCGAGCAGCGCGCCCATGGCCGGGTGCAGCCGATCCGGCGGCAGCGTGAAGTGGAAGACCCGCGCCATTTCCGCGGCAGTCTGGCCGCGGGCGCCGGCGTCGGCCATGGCGAAGGCGGTCGATATGCTCTCGGGCGAGAAGAACAGGTTGCCCTTCTGCTGACGCAAATGGCCGTAGAGATCGACCGCAAAGGCGTTGTTCCCCCTCGTGACCTCTTCCCGATCGGTTGCACTCACTGAGGCAGGCTTCGCCGCGAGTGCCGGAACGGTGCTCAGAATAGCCAAGAGTGCAGCAGGGAGCCGTTTCATCGAAGAATCCTCCTCCCTTAGAACGGGCGGGCTGTTCCAGCTTGCTCTCAAAATCCCGATGTGACCAGGTCTCGACGTAAGCCAGGATCGGCCCTCGATCGGAAACGGGTCAGTGCCGCCCGAGGAGACGCCCTGTGACCCAGTCCTTGGCTGCTCGGACAGCCTCGACGGGACCATCGCCGAGCACCAGGCGGCAGAGCAGGGCCGACGAGAAGACGCAGCCGGTGCCGTGGGTCCCGTGCACCGAGCGCGCTTCGACGCGGGTCCCTGGGAACCAGGTCTCGTGGCCGCCAGCCTCCAGCAGGAAATCGTCGGGGGGATCCAGGTGGCCACCCGTGATGACGACGTTGAGGCCCGCGCCTCCCAGGTGGGCGATCCGTCTCGCCAATGCGGGCACCTTCGAGTGCGCAGGTGTCTCTTCTCCGGACAGTGCTGCTGCCTCATCCACGTTGGGAGTAACCCATCCTGCCAGCGGTAACAACTCTTGGCGAAGCACCTGAACTCCTTCTGAATCCAGTAGTTCCGCGCCCGAAGTCGACCGGATCACCGGATCCAGGACTACCTTCTGCCGGGGAATCTGGACCCGCAACAGAAATTTAGTCACCGTCCTGGCCAGTTCGGCTGTCGCCAGCATGCCGATCTTCACGCCGGCGATTTCCGTTTCTTTAGACAGCAAGTCAAGCGTTTCCAGCAAGATGCCGCAATCAACGGGATCGACTCGCCGTACGCCGCTTCTGGCCTGCACGGTGAGGGCTGTAACGGCAGAAACGCCCCGAACACCATGATCTCGAAAGACTTCGAGGTCGGCCGTGATCCCGGCACCGGAGGAGGGATCGTAACCCGCGACGGTAAGTATTGCGGGGGTTAATGCCCATTCGGGCAAGTGCTTGACATCATTGGTCTTGACGCGCAAGATTGGGTTCCATATTTAAAGGTTGGCGGCACGCTGTCGTATTTCATCATCGTACTTATTGGGTCTTCTCTCCCGTGCAGTTGTTCGCTCCAGGCGGCCGGAGAAAAGGCCATTGTTATTTTGGTAGCCAAATGCACTTTCCGGACTACCACAAACGCTGGAAGTACGCAAGCGATCTGCTGAGTTAAATTATTCTGCTCGTTTGACTTACAGGCGCTGGATTCCTACAATTTCAGGAGGAGGAGCATGACCGCTATCGGACGATCAGATAACGCCACTCGCCCCCATCGATTATGGACTTTCGCCGGCGCAATTCTCGCCACACTTTTGGGCGTCGCCGGCGCGCAGGCCGCTGCTCCGGCCACTCATCTCAACCCCCAGATCATCGTCAGCCGCCATCACTGGTATCAGCTCGGCGTCGCCTCCTGGTACGGCAAGTTTTTTGAGGGCCGCGCCACCGCGAGCGGTGAGCCATTCAATCCACACGACCTCACTTGCGCTCATCGCACCCTGCCACTCGGCTCGGTGCTTCGTGTAACGAATCTCCGCAACCATAAGTCGGTGATCGTTACCGTGAACGACCGCGGCCCTGTCCCGGAAGACCGCGTCATCGATCTTTCCAAGGCCGCCGCCAATGTCCTCGACTTCACGGACCAGGGCCTGGCGCCGGTGAAGGTCGAACTGATCGGGCCGCAGGACGAACTGGCCCAGCTCCTGATGCCAGCCGGCCTCGAGCCGTCGCGCTGAGCAACGGTATCCTCCAGGGTTTCCGGACCCCAGTCTGAACACGGGTTTTGCCAGAGTCTTGTCCTCCGCGGCCAAGTCCGCCTGGACCCGTCACGAACTGGGGTTCGCGGGATCCGTGGGAGAGTTGCTCTCGATCCAGTCCACGATCGGGGCCCAGTAGCTGACCTGCGGCCGAAACCAGGGCTCCGCATGCCCCAATCCGGGCACGATGATCGTCTCCGCTTGGCAGCCCTTCGCCAGATCAGTCGCCATCTTCACTGGGAACAGCCGGTCCTTCTCCCCGTGCACCACAAGGATGGGCAGGCGGCAGTCCGTCAGCGACTGCTCGATGTGCCAGAGCGGCGGAACGAAAGGCCCCAGGCCTCGCGGTAGTCCGAGGGAGTGGGCCGCAGCGCGAAACGACGTGAATCCCGCGCAGAGGACCAGCCGGCTCGCCCGAACCCGGCCCATCACCGCCGCGGCGATCCCGCTTCCGAGCGAGAAGCCCAATACGGTGATCTGCTGACCTGGCGCGAGCTGCTCCAGGAACTCGAAGGCGGCGACAGAGTCAGCCTCGCACTGGGCTGCCTCGATCCGACCGGTGCTCTGGCCGTACCCCGAATAGTCAAAGACCAGCGATGCTGCCCCATGGGCCGCCAGCAGCTCCTGGACTCCGAGCCAGTGTTTGACCGTCTCGGCGATGCCATGGCAGACCAGAACCACAGCACGCACGGGAGCCCGTGCCGGCCGCACCCACACGGCATCGAGCTGGTTCTTTCCGCTGGCGATCCGATGCCGGTCGACCGTTACGTCAGCGTTGCCGCCATCCTCAATGGGACCCAGATTCCGCCCCGTGAGCCAGTCCCGCACCAACAGCATCCGGCTGATGCCGGTCAAGGCAAGCGTGAAGGTGTATCGGTGCGACCGCATCGCTCACTCCGCGTCCAAATCGACCCAGTACTGCGTCCTCGCCCGGATCATCAGATCCCGATTTCCCTTCAGCTCCACCTTCAGCGCATGCAGCCCTGGCGTTGCCGACGAAGGCCTAAAACTCAACACGTAGTAATTGGGGACGTCGTTGGCGATCCGCATCAGTCCTGCCTTCAGAGTGTTCGCGTTATGGAAGTGAAAGAACTCCCCACCGGTCAGCCCCGCGATCGACTCCGCCGTGTTCTTCCTCAGGCCGCCCGCCGCGGCAATCCAGGCCATTGTCGCAAACCGCAGCGGCGGCGCCAGATCGCTGATGCAGTCCAGCACCTGTTTGCTGTAGTGCCCCTGGTACTCCGCGGCGCTGACGGGATCGGTCCCGTCGCGGCTGAAGCAGCCGTGCGCCGGCCCCGGCTCGTCGGGACGGTTGAACTTCGACGCCTCACGCGCCACGGAAGCGCCGGTGCTCGAAAACCCGAAGCTGTACATGGTGATGTTGGCGTCGCTGATCATGCGCAGCGCCTCTTTCATCGTCGTGTTGCTGCTCTGATCGCGGGTCTCGCTCAGCAGCAGGATCGCCCGCCGAAATCGTGGCGGCTGCGCCTTCAGCTGCTCGACCGCCTTCGCCACGCCATCGAGGATCGCCGCGCCCGCGTCCCCCGGGTTTGACCGCGACAAACGCTCGGAAACCTCCGCGGTGTTATGCGTGAACCCCTGCAGCAAATGCGGTTGGCTGTCGAACCCGATCAGTGCGACGCGATGCTCCACGTTTCCGACCAGGGCATCGAGGACCGCATCCAGCGACTGGTAGTCCGCCAGATGGTGCGCCCCCGCGCCGCCGGTCTCGACGACCAGCGCCAGTGCCAGCGGCTGGCGGTCGGTGTCCTGCTCGAGGCGAATCTTCTGCGGCAGACCGTCGTCGCTGATCGCGAAGTCATCGGCCGTGAGCGCGAAGACGACCTGGCCGCCCTTCGTCGTGACGAGCACCGGGATTTCCACCAGCGTGGTGCGGACGGTCAGGGTTGTGGGATTCTGCGGATTTGGCGGGGCTGCCTGCGGATCCGGTCCCTGCTGTCGCGGCGCGTCTCCGGATTGGCTGTGTTGGGCGCGCCCACCCACAGCAACAAAACAAAACAGCACAGCGATAGCGCAAACCCGCCGCATCTCTATGCTGATTCTAGCCCGCGACCCAGCGTGCTGGAGCTGGCCCTGTAATCTGTAACCCGCGACTGTGCTCGGTGCCGCCTCTCACGCCTTGGGCGTCAGGAAATAGGCCTCCATTGCACAGAACAGGGAAGCGCGGTCCAGGATCGGCCGGCGATCCTCGTACTGCGCTGCCCAGCAGACCTGATTGACCAGGTCGCGCGGCTGGCAGGCGCGCAATTCCTGATGAAGACCCTCGCGGATGGCGCGGATCAGGTCATCCAGAGAGCCTTCGTCGACGTTGAGGCCGCGGCGAGCCGCGACTCTGCGGAAGATCTGACGGAACTGATCGTCCGTTGCGGTATCCACACGAATCTTGGTCTGCATTCTGCGCAGGAATGCCGCGTCGACCAGGTCGGCGGGATCGAGGTTGGTTGAGAACACCACCAGCATCTCGAAGGGGATTTCGATCTTTCGACCGCCAGCCATGGTGAGGAAGTCGATGCCGCGATCCAGCGGGACTACCCAGCGATTCAGCAGGTCTTCGGGGCGCACGCGCTGCCGGCCAAAGTCGTCCATGATCAGCACGCCGTTGTTCGCCTTCATCTGCACCGGCCCGCTGTAGAACTTGGTCGTCGCGTTGAACTGCAGGTCGAGCATGTCGATGGTCAGCTCGCCGCCCACCAGAACGGAAGGCCGCTGGCAGCGCACCCAGCGTTCATCGCAGTTGTCGAATTGCGGATCATCGACCCGCTTGTGGATCATCGGGTCGTAGACCATGATCATCTGCCCGTCCACTTCCACCGCATACGGAATCCAGACGTTGTCCTCGGCCAGCACGCGCGACATGGTCTCCGCGATGGCGGTTTTGCCGACACCGGCCGGTCCGTGGACAAAGATGGAGGCGCCCGAATTAAGGCCCGTTCCGATTTGTCCGAGAACTTTGGGGTCGATCACCAGGTCGCCGAACGCGCGCTCCACGTCCGCCTTGCGCACCACCATCTTGCGCACGCTCTGCTTGCGCACCAGGGTGACGTAACTTTCCAGCGACACCGGCGCCGCGCCCACATACTGACACAGCGCCATTAGCTCCTGCCCGCGCCTGCGACCCTGGTCGGTCAGCGCCACGGTGGCCAGGTTGGCCGTCATGCCGGTCACCTGGCACAGCTGCCCGGCGCGCATCCGGTTCACCAACTCGTCGGCCACATTCACGCTCAGGCGCATCTGTCGGGCCAGCTCCCGCGTGGACATGGTTCCGCCCATGTAGAGCGTCTTCAGCGCGAGGTCTTCCACAATCGATTGGCGCATCCCCAGTTCCGTGGCCGAACGTGGCCGCTGTTCCGGTGTCACGGACGCACCCGCCTGGTTCACTGCTTCGGCCGCCTCCGTTCCAGGCTCCCGACTTGTCTGCCGGTCGGCGGGCTCGGCGGCCTTCCCCGGCGCGCGCAGGATGCTGGGCATCGCACCGATTGCGGGCGGCGCAACGGCGTCATTCGCGCAGCTATTTCCCGATCGAATGAAATTCAGACGCGATTCGATCGATGTTCCCATAGGCTTCACAGATTTCTTCCCCTCGTTTTTGCTTCGGCGTTTTCTTCACTGGCCATTAAAAGCCGTTTGGAATCGAAACAGGATTGCCCTTTCGGGTAATTACTTTGTTGTTAAGGTGTCCCACCCCTGTCACTTTCGGCAGCGCAATCCCACTGAACTGCCCATCGAATTACCGCAGTGCGCCTCATCGGACAGCCAGGGCGAAGCTCGCGTTGCTCTTCGGCGCGTCGTAGACGCCGAAATCGCAGCTGAACACCGCCCACGCCTCCGTCGTATCCGCCGCATCGGTGGTCGAGGTCCAGTAGTACTGGTAGCCGCGGAAGTTCGCGAAGATCGGCCCCCGATAGAACGCTGCATCGCTCCTCCATACATACGTCGCGTTCATGAAATCCGCTTCGTTATTCACCATCCGGTCCTCGAGACTCTGCATCTCGCTCCGGTTCGGCATCCTCCAGTCCCCGGGTTTAGATCCGTCGGTCAGCCCACAGGTTCCATTCCCCAGCGACTGGGTCGCGGCCAGCGCATCGAACCAGGTGCCCTCGATGCAATCCGCCGCCCTCATCCACACCAGACCCGTCATCGTGTCCGTCAGCGTTCCGTTGCCGTTGTCGAGAAACCGCGGATATGTCAGCCCTACCCCGGCCTGGATGTCGCCATCGTCGCCTTGCACTACCTGGCCTGGCTCGTCGTAATAACCTGTCGCGGCAAGATGCACCGCGCCTCCGTTGCCCGAGCCGCGTACCGCCCACACTCCGTTCGTTGCGCCGGTCTTGCTGTTGAGCTTCCCGTCGTTGATGTAACGCCCATCGTCCATCCGGATCGCCCACGCACTCGGCGAACCTATCAGGCCGCCGAAGTAACTGGTCGACGACCAGTAGATTTCGGTCGAGACATGCGCGAAGGGATTCCCCGGGGTCAGCGCCGGATGCGCCGCTGCAACATCCACCAAGCTCTCCAGCTCTTTCAGATTCGGCAAACGCCAGTCGCCCGCTTTCGATCCGTCGGCCAACCCGCACTGGCCCGCCGCCAGGGCGTTCGCATCCGCGATCGCAGTCGCCCAGTTGGCAGCCGGCAGGCAGCTCGCATCCTTCAGCCACACCAGGCCGGTCACGGTGTCGGTGACGGATCCGTCGCCGTTATCGGTGAAGCGGGAAGCTCCCCACCCTGTTCCACTGTGCAGCGCTCCGTCATCGCCCGGCGTAGCTTGCGGTTTGCCCCGTCGCTGCCAGACGCACCCGCGGCGTACTTCCGTCATAGGCCGCAAAGTTAGCCCCCGTCAGCGGCGCGTGCGGGAGTGAAAGGTAGTCGAGGATCGTGAAGTAAATTCCGGTGTCGATGAGGCCGTTCCCCTGGAACTGGCCCGTGTAATCCCACCGCATCACCTTCGCCCCTGAGCCCGCGCTCGGATAGAACCCGTACCCGGCCTTCTCCGCCCACAGCTGATACTCGGTAGACACATTCCCCGTCGCCGGCCGCGCCGTATAGCTGTAGTTCCCGTTCGCATCGGTCGTCGCTGTCGCTGCGACGACGTTGTAGTTCGTGTTGAACAGCGTCACTGTCGCGCCGGCCAGAGGAGCCCCGTTGAACGTCACCGTGCCCGTGATGCTGTTGTCCGGGATCGCTCCAGTGTCCGCCTGACTCACCACCGCGCCGCCTGCACTGGACCCCACCTTGCAGCCGCAGATCACGCACACCGCCAGCACCGCCACCACCAACAGCACCCACCGCATCGTGCCGCGCATGACACCCTCTTTCTCCAGCCGCTGGCGCTTGCGCACTTCAGTCAGAAGGCGCGGAATCACAAACGATCATCGGAGAAAAAGCCTGAAACTTGATCCGAATTCACGCAGCTGCGGGGCGCGCTGTCTCAATCTGGCATAGCCACAACCCGCCTTCCCATTTCGGCACCAACAGATCGCCAACCAGCGGCCGCTCTCCTCTACTTCCTGTACCCTGCACCCTGTACCCTGTACTGGATGGACCCCCGACTCATCGTCGCCCTCGATTTTCCCGGCGCCACTCCCGCCCTCGCGCTGGCCGATCGCCTCCAGGGACTTTGCCGCTGGTTCAAAGTTGGTCTCGAACTGTACCTCGCCGAAGGCAACTCCATCGTCCACGAACTTCGCAGCCGCGACTTCTCCGTCTTCCTGGATCTCAAGTTTCACGACATCCCCAACACCGTCGCCGGCGCGGTTCGCTCCGCCGCAGCGGTCGGCGCCCAGCTGCTCACCGTCCACGCCGCCGGCGGACCCGCCATGCTGCAAGCCGCCGCTGAAGCCGCCGACTGCCTCCCCGACCCGCCGCAGCTCCTCGCCGTCACAGTGCTCACCAGCATGGATCAGCTGCAGCTCTCCGCCATCGGCATCGACCACTCGCCGGAAACCCAGGTGCTGCGCCTCGCCGACACCGCCGCTGAGGCAGGGATCAATGGCTTTGTCGCCAGCCCCGAAGAAGTCTCGGCTCTCCGCCACCGTTTCCCCTCCGCGACGCTGGTCATTCCCGGCATCCGCCCCGCAGGGGCCGCGACCGGCGACCAGAAGCGCATCGCCACACCCGCCACTGCGCTGGCGGCAGGGGCAAGCTACCTCGTCATCGGCCGCCCCATCACGCAGGCCCCCGACCCCGCCGCTGCAGCGCAATCCATCGTCGACGAGATGGCGCAGGTGCCCGCGTTGTCGGCCTGATTCGGGACGGCACGCCGAGGTTCGATGACCGCGCCCTGCAACATTCGCCCCGCGACCCCGGACGATTCGGCCGCGATCCTCGCTTGTCTGCACGAAGCCTTCGCGCCCTACCGCGGTACGTACACCGCCGGCGCTTTCGCCGACACCGTCCTGGATGCGGAAGCGCTAGCCGCCCGTTTCGCGACGATGACGCTACTTGTTGCTACAACGCCGGATGGATCCATCGTCGGAACCATTGGCGCGGGCATTGACTGCGAAGAGGGCCATCTGCGAGGCATGGCGGTGAAGACCGCGTGGCAGGGTCACGACATCGCGCAACGTCTGCTTGAAGCAGCCGAATCTCTCCTCCGCTCCCGCGGATGCGGTCGCATCACTCTCGACAGCACCGCGCCTCTGGCCCGAGCCATCCGCTTTTATCGCCGTAACGGTTACAAATTCACGGGCCGCGTGCAGGACTTCTACGGAATGCCGCTCCACGAATTCGCCAAAGACCTCACCGGCGTCTGATACGCGACGATGGCGATAGACTGTCCTCGCAGGCAGCGCGGTTTTGTCATCGCTGAACGCTGCGCGAAGACGCCGCGCGCCGAAGGCTCGTCGTGAACCCGAATGCGCACCAGCGCAACAACGCAAAATTGTGAAGAGGGCGAAGCAAGAGGGAAGAGCCCGGGCATCCGCCTTGCATGCCCGGAATCTCTCTATGGAGCGTCTTACTGTTTGTCGAACACCTGGGTGCCCGTTATCTTCTTGCCGTTCGCGTCGGTGGCGGTCGCGTGCAGCGTTCGGGTCTTGCCGTCCGCCGACACCGTAATGTGTCCGGTCAGCACAGCCTTGCCGTCCTTCATGTTCGAAAACGTCAGCGAAGCCCCGCTCTCTTTGTACGAACGCGTATCGGCCGACGAATCGCCGGTCAGCGGATAGGCCTTGCCGTCCCACTTTCCAAGCCACTCGGTATGCGTTGGCTTGCCGTCCTTATCCGTTCCATCCGTGGTCACTTTGATCTGATCCCCAACCGCCTCGTAGACCACTGTCGTGTTCATCGGCAACCCTGCCGGAATTTTCGATTTGGCGGCGTTCAGTTTCCACGTGCCCATGTTGGGGTTATCGGCAAAGCATACAGCGGTTCCAACAAAACACAACGCCGCCATCAGGATCAGGTTTCTTGCTCGCATTTGTCACTCCTTCGGGGGAGGCAGACTGGACTATACGCCACTCCCGCCATCCCTCGCATCGACCGGCCGCCGCCGCCGGACCGAGAATTTTCCGATCGCCAGGCTCCCCACCCAGCCGCTTATCCTGATCCCTGAAACGCTGAGCGCTGATCGCTGCCCGTTTAAACTCCCACCATGCGCCGACTGCCCATCCTGCTAGCCCTGATCGCTTTCACCGCCACCCTCCACGCCCAAACCCCAACACCGACCACCCCCTGCCCGCCCACGGCCACGCTGGACCAACTCATCGTTGCCATCGACGACGCGGTCAGCGGACCGGCGAGCAAAGACCGCTCCTGCATGAAGCAGCTCCTGCTCCCGGAGGCGCGGCTTATCCCCGTCGGCCCCAACGGGCCGCACATTCTCACCATCGACGACTGGATCGCCGCCGTTGCGAAGAACGGCGATGCGGTCGTCACGGAGAAACAGATCAAATACCAAACGGAAGCCTTTGGTCCCATCGCCCATCTGTGGAGCACCTACACTACTGCGCTGGCGGGCAAGCCCCTCGCGCGGGGCATCAACTCCATTCAGGCAGCGAACGACGGGCAGAGCTGGCACGTGATCGAGATTCTGTGGCAGGCTGAAAACGCGTCCAATCAGATTCCGGCCCAGTATCTGCCCTGACCCCCACTTAGCCTTCACACAAACGGAGTACGATCAAACCCGCAGTCCCCGGTTCTCATCGCATTCATCTGCAGTCCGGCCCGCCTTGCCCGCTTCACCGGGCCGCAACAGAAAAGGAGAATGTTCATGATCCAGCATCGCTACCGCATGCAGCCCATTGCCGCCGCCGCCGTCACACTTCTGTGCCTTCTCACGCCCCTGCTCGCCCGTGCTGCCGACGAGGACGCCGACACGGCCAGAATCACGGCCTCGGGCGACGTCCTGAAGGAACTCCTCGACAGCCCCAGCGGGATCTCGCACGACCTGCTCAACAAGGCGTACTGCGTCATCATTCTGCCGTCGGTGAAGAAGGGTGGCTTCATCGTCGCCGCGCAATATGGCCGCGGCATCATGACCTGCCGCAGCGGCAACAACTTCGACGGAGCCTGGAGCGCTCCCATCATGATGCAGTCCAGCGGCGGCAGCATCGGCTTCCAGGCCGGTGGCCAGGCGACGGACTTCGTGGTGCTGGTGATGAACGACCAGGGTGCGAGGGCCGTGATGAATGGCAAGGCAAAACTTGGTTCCGACGCCAGCGTTGCGGCGGGACCGGTAGGGCGCACCGCCGAAGCCTCCACCAACGCCTCGATGAACGCCGAGATGCTTTCTTACTCGCGCTCGCAGGGGATCTTCGCCGGAATCTCTCTTTCGGGAACGTCGCTCGGCCCGGATGAGAACTCGAACGAGAAGATCTACGGCAAGTCGGTCACGGGCCGCGAAATCTTCGAGGGCGGCGTGCAGGCGCCTGCGGCTGCCGGCACGCTGCTCGCAACCCTCAAGGCGACATCAGCCACTCGCAGCAAATAGACAGGGATTGCTGACCCACGTCTGACTCACCGTGCTCCTTTCACTCACCGGTTAGAGCCGCACTCCCGGCTGCAGGAACGGGTTCGACTGGCGCTCCTCGCCGATCGTCGTCCCCGGGCCGTGACCGGGGATGACGTGGGTTTCGTCGGGCAGGGTGAGCAGCCGGTCGTGGAGCGAGCGCAGGATCAGGTTCGAATCGCCGCCGGGCAGATCGGTGCGGCCGATGGAGCCTGCGAAGAGGGTATCGCCCGCGAACAGCAGATCTTCCGGCGCAAAGTGTAGGCAGATGCTGCCCTGCGTGTGGCCCGGGGTGTAGAGCACCTGCGCGGTATGGCCGGCAATGCCGACCGTCATGCCTTCGTCGGCGCTGAAGTCGGGCTGCACGATCTCCGGCGTCGCGACTCCGAGCCAGGCGGCCTGCTGATCCATTATTTCCAGCTGCGGGAGATCGTTCTGGTTGAGCAGGACGGGTGCACCGGTGGCTTTTTTCAGTTGAGCCGCGCCGCCGACGTGGTCGATGTGACCATGGGTGACCACGATCTGCTTCAGCGTGAGTTTGTGTTTCGCGAGGAAGGCGAGGATCTGCGGGATGTTGTCGCCGGGATCGACGACCATGGCCTCGCCCGTGGTTTCATCGCCGAGGATGGTGCAGTTGCACTGGAGCGGGCCGACGGGAAAGGTTTTGAGGATCATGGTTCTATTGTCGGCCATCGCGCGAGCATGCAAAAGGGCTGGCTCGAGGCCTGCCCTTCGCGTCCTTGCGGACGAACTACTTGCTCTTCGGCGTGCTTTGGGTGGCGGTGGAGCCGGACAACACGGAGTGGCGATGCGTGGTCTGATGCTGCATCAGGACGGTTAGTGAGATCGACGTGATGACGAAGATGCCAGCGAGCCAGGTAGTGGATTTGGTGAGCAGGTTGGCGGCGGAACGGGGTCCGAAGGCGGTCTGGGAGCCCTGGCCGCCGAAGGCCGCGGCGAGGTCGGCGCTCTTACCCTGCTGGAGCAGGATGATGACGATGAGCAGCAGACAGACGATGACGTGGATGGTAGTGACGAAGATGATCACGGTATTTTTACGACCTCATTTTTGACGAACCATTTAAGGAACCAGGCGCGCGCCGGAAATCGAGCGGAGAGAATTTGGTGCGGAAGGGGGGACTTGAACCCCCATGCCTTTTGGGCGCCACCCCCTCAAGATGGTGTGTCTGCCAATTTCACCACTTCCGCACGGAAGCGTACTTCAGAAGTATAACAAGGGCGAGCGCGCGGGACGGCGAAGACTCGCGGTGGCTTAATGGGCTCCGGCCGGGGGTCTTGCTCCGGGGCGGGCCTTCTTGAAGAACCACACCAGTACCACGCACGCAAAGCAGATCAGACTCATCCAGCGGAAGACGTCGACGTAGGCCCAGAGCAGCGCCTGGCGGCCGAGTTGTTGATAGAGGGTGCCGGCGGCGGCTCCCTGCGCGTTGGGCGCCGCGGTGTGCTGGGTGAGATAACCGGTGAGGGCGCTGAGCCGCTGCTCAAACCAGTACTGGGTTTGCGAGACGTAGCCAACGATGTCAACCTGGTGGGTGTCGCTGCGGCGCACGAGAAGGGTCTGCGCAATGGAGATGCCGATGGAGCCGCCGATGTTGCGGACGAGGTTGAAGATGCCGCTGGCGTTTCCGATCTGATCGTTGCGAAGGGTGCTGTAGGCCTGGGTGGTGATGGGGACGAAGACGAAACTGAGGGCAAAGCCGGTGACGACGATGGGGACGAGGAGGGTCCAGGGGCTGATGTCGAGCGTGAGATTGCCGAAGACGAGGCTCATGATGCCGAAGCCGATGAAGCCGAAGGTGAGCAGATACCGGGGATCGACTTTGTTGCCCAGGTAGCCGATGACGGGCATGCCGATGATGGAGCCGATGCCTCGTGGCCCGACAACGAGGCCGGCGGCGAAGGCGGTGTAGCCGAGCAACTCCTGATAGAAGAGCGGGAGCACGGTGATCATGGAGTAGATGCAGAGGCCGAACATGATCATGAGTCCACAGCCGAGGCCGAAGTTGCGGTCTTTGAGGGTGCGGAGGTTGACCAGCGGCGTTTTGCTCCGCCAGGAATGGACGAGGAACCAGGCGAGCGCGGCGACGAGGAACAGGGTGGCCCAGCGGATCCAGATGGCGCCGAACCAGTCGTCTTCCTGGCCCTTGTCGAGGATGATCTGCAGGCAGCCGATCCAGATGGCGAGGGTGCCGAGGCCAATGCTGTCGAACTTGGTGACCTTCGCTTTGGTGATGTACTCCGGATCGCGGATGTAGCGGCTCATCATGAAGACCGCGAAGATGCCGACGGGGATGTTGATGTAGAAGGCGTAGCGCCAGCTGTAGGTATCGGTGAGCCAGCCGCCGAGCGTGGGGCCGAGCACCGGAGCGACAACCACGCCGAAGGCAAAGAAGGCCATGGCGGCGCCGCGTTTTTCCGGGGGGAAGCTTTCGAGCAGGATGGACTGCGAGAGGGGCTGGAGGGCTCCGCCACCAGCGCCCTGGATGACGCGGGCCACCAGCATGAAGCCGAGGGTGGGGGCGGCTCCGCAGAAGAACGAGGCGATGGTGAAGATGATGACGCAGGTGATGAGGAAGCGCTTGCGTCCAAAGCGCAGGGAGAGCCAGTTGCTCGCCGGGAGGATGACGGCGTTCGCGACCAGATAGCTGGTAAGGACCCAGGTGGCCTCGTCGGTCGAGGCGGAGAGAGAGCCGGCGATGTAGGGCAGCGCCACGGAGGCGATGGCGGTGTCCAGCACCTCCATAAAGGTAGCCAGCATCACGCTGATCGCGATCAGCCATGGATTGATGCCAAAATTTTGCGCCTGCTGGCCGCTACCGGCGTCCGCCATGTTCCTGCCTGACTGTTGAAGCTGCGTGGGTGAAGACTACCGGGGAATGACTGCTACGATGCGTCCTCCGCGTGGAGCGACGTATCCTCTTTGCTGCGTTTTGGATACGGAAAGGCCTGGGTCGGATGCAGCGGGGCTATGGAAAACGTCGTCCCGAGCCGTGCCGCAGAGGGTAACTGGCTTATTTTGAGCGCCTTTCGTTTCTGCATCGCGTCCTCCATTTCCTGCATCAGATAGATTGACAATAAGTGACTCAAGTGCGATGCTGGCCAAGCAAGGCACTCATTCAGGAGCAGCAACACAATGGCAAAGATTATCGGTATTGACCTCGGCACGACGAACTCGGTCGTGGCCGTGATGGAGGGCGGTGAGCCAAAGGTGATCGCCAACGAAGAGGGCGGCCGGACGACGCCGTCCGTGGTGGCGTTCACGAAGTCGGGCGAGCGCCTTGTCGGACAGGTCGCCAAACGGCAGGCCATCACCAACCCCGCGAACACGGTTTATTCGATCAAGCGGTTCATGGGACGCCGCTTCAATGAAGTTTCTGACGAAATGAAGATGGTCCCGTACAAGGTCGTGCAGCAGGGCGACCACGTGGCCATCGAGGCGCAGGGCAAGCTGTACACACCACCGGAGATTTCGGCGCTGATTCTGCAGAAGCTGAAGAAGGCTGCGGAAGACCACCTCGGCACCACCGTCACCGAAGCAGTAATCACGGTGCCCGCGTATTTTAACGACGCGCAGCGCCAGGCCACCAAGGACGCCGGCAAGATTGCCGGGCTCGACGTAAAGCGCATCGTCAACGAACCGACGGCGGCTGCGCTGGCTTACGGGCTGGACAAGAAGAAGGACGAGACGATCGCTGTGTACGACTTTGGCGGCGGCACGTTCGACATTTCCATCCTCGAAGTGGGCGAGGGCGTCATCGAGGTGAAGTCGACCAACGGCGACACGCACCTGGGCGGCGACAACATCGACCAGCGCATCGTGGACTGGCTGATCGATGAGTTCAAGAAAGAGGAAGGGCTGGATTTGCGCGCCAAGGGCAACGAAATGGCGCTGCAGCGGCTTCGCGATTCGGCGGAGCGCGCCAAGATCGAGCTTTCGACGGCGATCGAGACGGAGATCAACCTGCCGTTCATTACGGCGGACGCGGCCGGTCCGAAGCACCTGGTGAAGAAGCTAACGCGCGCGAAGCTGGAGCAACTGGTGGAGGAGATCGTCCAGCGCTCGGTAGAGCCGTGCAAGAAGGCGATGGCCGATGCGGGCGTGGACGCCAGCAAAATCGACGAGGTTGTGCTGGTCGGCGGCCAGACACGCATGCCGCGGATTCAGCAGCTGGTGAAGGATCTGTTCGGCAAGGAAGGCCACAAGGGCGTGAACCCGGACGAAGTGGTGGCGATCGGTGCGGCGGTGCAGGCCGGGGTGCTGGCGGGCGAAGTGAAGGACCTGCTGCTGCTCGACGTGACGCCGCTGACGCTGTCGATTGAAACGCTGGGCGGCGTGGCGACGACGATGATTCCGCGCAACACGACGATTCCGACGAAGAAGACGGAGACCTTCTCGACGGCGGCCGATTCACAGACCGAGGTCGAAGTGCACGTGTTGCAGGGCGAGCGCCCCATGGCCGCGCAGAACCGCACGCTGGGCAAGTTCAAGCTAAGCGGCATTCCGCCGGCTCCGCGCGGGGTCCCGCAGATCGAGGTCACCTTCGACATCGACGCGAACGGCATCCTGAACGTCACGGCGAAAGACACCGCGACCGGCAAGGACCAGAAGATTCAGATCACATCGTCTTCCGGTCTGAGCAAGGAAGAGGTTGAGCGCATGGCGAAGGAAGCCGAAGCGCATTCGACCGAGGACAAGCAGAAGCGCGAGGAGATCGAGGCGCGCAACCAGCTCGATGGCCTGGTCTACAACATCGAGAAGATGCTGAAGGAGAACGGGGACAAAGTCTCCGGCTCCGACAAGTCCGACGTTGAGACGGCGCTGGCCGACGCGAAGAAGGTGCTGGAAGGTCAGCCCACTGCTGCCGATATGAATGCAGCGCGGGAAAAGCTGACTCAGGCGTCGCACAAGCTGGCGGAGGCGATGTACAAGGCCAACGCTTCGGGTGCCGGTACCGGTGCGGGCGTTCCCCCGACTGACGGCGAGGCGGCAGCGGCCGGAACCGCCGATGGGAAGAAGGACGAAGGGGTCATCGACGCCGAGTACGTGGACGTCGAGGACAAAAAGTAACGGGTTACAGGTCACAGGTTACAGAGCTGAATGGGGCGTTCTGCGGAACGCCCCTGCGGGTTCAAGACGTAAAGGAGTTCAGGCGTTGCAGTTGAGGAGTTCTAGCGGTATGACGAACACACTTTGGAAATGCGAACAGCTGCGCGGGGGCCAGGTCACCAACCAGATTGTGTTCGACGATGAGAAACAAGCGCAGCATTTTGTTCGCGAGATGCGGCAGGTGGAGCCGGATATTTTCTGGCGGATTGAACCGGTGGATGCGCAGATGGTTTGGAACTAAAGCTTCATCATCGGTTTAACGCCCAGCGTTAAACGTGCTACGCTAAAGATGTGATCCGGTCTTTTGCGGATGAAGATACGCGAGAGCTCTGGCTTACCGGACGAAGCAGAAGATTCGGCAATATCGCTCGGGTGGCGCTTCGAAAACTGCAGATCGTCGGATTTGCCTCGCGGGTCGAGGATCTCAACATCCCGCCCGGCAATCGCCTGGAAAAGCTCCGTGGAGATCGCGAAGGCCAATACAGTATCCGGATCAACGACCAGTATCGGATCTGCTTCCGATGGGAAGACAAAGACGCCGTGGACGTTGAGATAGCGGATTATCACTAGAGGAACAACGATGCCCATTCCCGTAAAAGCC
Organism: uncultured Acidobacteriaceae bacterium; assembly: GCA_963819725.1. Lineage (GTDB taxonomy): Bacteria > Acidobacteriota > Terriglobia > Terriglobales > Acidobacteriaceae > Palsa-343. Next base: position 36,347 of record CAWFXK010000003.1, on the reverse strand, counting down.
GGCGAACGCAGCATCCCGATTCATCCCGGGGAGTTTCTCCGCGAGGATTTCATGAAACCGATGGGTCTCTCGGCAAACGCTCTCGCCCTCGCACTGCGCGTTCCTGTCACCCGGATTTCGGAAATCATACGGGAACGCCGGGGCATCACGATCGAGACCGCGATGCGCCTGGCGCAGTATTTCGGTACCTCGCCCGACTTCTGGATCAACATGCAGAAGTCCTGGGAAGTTGGCATCGCAACCAGGGAGTTGTTGCCGCGGATTCGCGCCGAGGTGAAGCCGGCGGCTCGAGATCGCGGATCTCGAACACTGCGGCAAAAGGCAAGCGCGTAAGGATCCGGAAGAATGCCACCGACCCAGCACAAAGACTATTACGCGATGCTCGGGGTGAAGAAGTCCGCCACCTCTGAGGAGATTCGCAAGGCATTCCGCAAGCTTGCGCGGAAGTACCATCCCGACGTCAATCCCGGCGATAAGAAATCCGAGGAGAAGTTCAAGGAAATCTCCGAAGCCAACGATATTCTCTCCGACGAGAAGAAGCGGAAGATTTACGACCAGTTCGGGTTCTACTCCGATCAGATCGATCCGGCGACCGCCGAGGCTGCGGCTCGAGGCGGATACGGCCCGGGAGGCGGCGCACGCGGCGGAGCGCAAGAGGGAGTTCCCTTTGACTTCGGCGGCTTCGACTTCTCTGAAGAAGCGCCCGGCGCATCGGGTGGCCAGGGCTGGGGGAACTTCCGCGACATCTTCTCGGGCATGTTTTCGCGCGAGCAGCGTGCGGGAGCGCAGGGGCCGCAGGCGGGCACCGATCTGGAGTACACGGTCAACGTCGATTTCTGGACGGCGATTCGCGGAGGTGTCGCGCGGCTTGAAATCCAGCGCCAGGAAGTGTGCGCGACGTGCCACGGGCGCGGCTCGATGGGCGGCACGCAGACCTGCCCGGAATGCCACGGGACCGGACAAGTGACGCAGATGGGCGGGCGGATGAAGTTCAACATCCAGTGTCCGCGGTGTGGGGGCAGCGGCAAGGTTCAGAATCAATGCCCGACGTGCCATGGCGAAGGCGTGCTCTACCGCACCGAGCCACTGGAGTTCCGCATCAAGCCGGGCACGCGGGATGGGCAGCGCATCCGCCTGGCGGGGAAAGGCAACGCCGGCATGCACGGGGGCACAGCGGGCGACCTTTATCTGATCATCCGCGCCGGGTCGCATCCGGTCTTCACGCGGACGGGCGACGACATCTATCTCACACTGCCGGTGACAGTGTCGGAGGCGGCGCTGGGAGCGCGCATCGAGGTGCCAACGATCGACGGGCGCGCGCAGCTGAGGATTCCTCCGGGTACGCAGAGCGGGCAGAAGCTGCGCATGAGGGAGCGCGGGGTCCCGTCGGCGACGAAGGATGGGGCTCGCGGCGACGAGATTGTCACGGTCGAGGTGTCGGTACCGCAGGTGCGCGACGAGCGCTCGCGGGAGATCCTGCGGGAATTCGCGAAGCTCAACCCCGAGGATCCGCGCGAGGCGATTTGGGCGAAGGTCTAGACAACATTGGTTGCCACAAATCGTCCGGATCGAAAGAAGTGGTAGCCGTGCTCTCCTTCTCGACTCCACGTATGCTGCTCCGCGAACTCACGTCCGCCGACGCGCCCGCGCTGTTTGAGGTTCTCGGCGATCCGGTGACCATGCGTTTCTATCCGCGACCGTATACACGCGTAGAAGTCGACGAGTGGATCGCGCGCCAGATCGAACGCTATCGCAGCCGCGCAGGACTGCTTGCGCTGATCCTTAAAGACTCGGGGGCGTTCGTCGGCGACTGCGGGCTCGTGTGGCAGGAGGTCGAGGGCGTGCTGGAGCCGGAAATCGGCTACCACGTCCATCGCGACTATCAGCACCGTGGATACGCGACGGAAGCGGTGCGCGCCGTCCGCGACTATGCTTTTGGCACGTTGGGCTGCGATCATGTAATTTCGATGATTCGACCGGAGAATCTCGCTTCGCGACGGGTTGCGGAGAAGAACGGCCTGACGGTGAACCGTACGATTTTTTGGCGCGGGTACGAGCACTGCGTCTATCAACTCAGGAAGGCGGACACCTAATGTCGCTCTTCCGTGGGCCCTGGCCCAAGCCCCCCGAAGCTCTGGATGCCGACACTCGCCACGCCACGCAGTTGCTGAATGCGTCGATGGCGTACGCGCGGCTGATCCTGAAGCGCTACGGGCAGCTTGCCCCTTTTGGGTTCTCTATGGATCGGGACGGCAATGTTGTGCGTGAAACGATTGAAATCCCCCGCCTGCCCCGCGATCCCGAACGGATGTTCAAGCTACTGACGGAGCACATTGCGGAGCGCATCCGTCGGGGCCTGATCCAGGGCGTCGCGGTGTGCGCCAATGTCAGCCTTGCCACACCATCGCAGGAGGGATACACCGACGCCGTCGATCTGACGATCGAGTTGGAGTCCGGGCACGCCTTGCAGGTGACGGTTCCCTACAGGATTTTGGGCGGCCAGTTGTATAACCTGCTGCCGCGGCGCATTGCACTGGGAAAGCTGGATTCGGAGGAGACCCGCCCGCAGCTGTTTACGCACATGCGCTGACGCGGACATATTCTCGTCGCGGTGCGAGGGCCGGCAGTGCATAATGTGAGTCGGATATGCCCACCAAACGCAAATCCAAAGGCGCGTACATGATCTCGGCGGTCGCCGAGATGTACGACATTCATCCGCAGACGCTGCGGCTCTACGAGCGCGAGGGTTTGCTGAAGCCGTCGCGCACGGAGGGCAACACGCGGCTGTACACGGATGAGGATCTGGAGCGGCTGGAGTTCATCCTGAACCTGGCGCGCGATCTGGGCGTGAACATCGCGGGCATTGCGATCATCCTGCAGATGCGCGAGCGCATGGAGGCGATGAACCAGCAAATGCAGGAATTTGTGAATTACGTGCGCACGGAGATGCTGTCGCGCATGCAGCATGCCGCGGAGCCGAGCGCGGCGATGGTGCCTCTGCGGCGTCCGGTGATGGTCGCCACGGAAAAGCCGACGAACAGCCGCAAATAGAAAAGCGTGCCGCTGGGGCACGCTTTTCTTTTCGGTGTGGTGGCCGGATCTAGTGAGGTTTCCGGTATTCGATCTCGTCATCGCGGAGGTAGTATTCCGCAGAGCAGACATCGCCACCGCAGATCATCGACTCGAGGCCGTAGTACTGGGCTTTTGTGATCAGCCCCAGGACTCCGCATTTCGGACACGCCAGCACGGCGACAAAAGGATTCCGTGCATCGCCCATGGGCGCCGCATTCTCCAGCACAAAGAGCGTTCCTGGTTCCATCTGCTCCGGTATCCACTCGTCCAGCATCTGAAGATCTTCCTGCATAAAACCTCCTGTGTTGTGCTGTGTGCTGTTGCATCCGGCGCTGGGAAATCGCCGAATCGAATCGCGGTCATCCTTTTAGTGTGCTGGCTTTGGCGCAGCCTCCTCTTCTCGACGGAGCCAAAGCTCCGCCCTTAGCAGGAAACTCCCTGCTCCGTTAGACCCTGGTTGTGGGGAAAAATTGCCGCGCTCGGAGTGAGCGCTCCCGGATTGCGCCTCGTGTGCCGCCAGTTGCGCGGCGGCCTTGCTCGTGCTCGACTCTCGTTCGGGCATCACAGGCGGCGTCTCAACGGTCGCCTCGATCCGGTACGATGCAACATCGCGAATCCTGGCAGCGCGTCAGTTGACGCCATTCTCAGTGCCGCGCCGTGAAGTGTCAATGCCAACTTTGGGGCCAGGTTATCTCACCAGGTTCGCCACGGTTGTGGCCCACTCTGGTCACAGGCCTGGTGATCACTTTTGTGTCATAGGGCATTCATCTGGACGTCTTAAGAGCGAGGTGGCGGAGGTTCGGAGTCCAGACATCCGGGTTTGGAGTTTGAGAAGCGGTGCCAGGCAGCTACTCGAACCTCATGGCCCAATCTCTAATCTCTGAGGTCAAACTCCCTGTGCGCTCGCGCCTACCGATCCGCGTACGGCCAACTTGAGGGCCTCGGCGATCTCTTCGATCTGCCGCGGTTCGAGGTAGGGGTGCATGGGGAGACTCAATACTCGATCGGCCGCGTGCTCAGAAACAGGAAAGCTTCCGCGGTGCCAGTCCATGTCGCGCGCCAGCTTTGCGTAGACCGGCTGCAGGTGGAGAGGCGTTGGATAATGCACGGCGGCCGGAATGCCTGCGCCTTTGAGCGACGACTCGACCGACTCGCGGTCGTCTGCTTCGATGGTGTACTGCGCCCACGCGCTGGTGCGCTCGGGCAGGATCCGCGGTGTGGGTACGGAGTCCTTCAGGAGCGCTGTGTAGCGGTCGGCGATCTCGGCGCGCGCGGTCAGCTCCTCGTCGAACACCTCGAGCTTGGCGAGCAGCACAGCGGCCTGCAGGCTGTCGAGGCGGCCGTTGATGCCGATGCGCGTGTGCCGGTAGCGGCCTTCCTGGCCGTGATTGCGGAGTTGCTCCATGGCGGCGGCGAGCGCATCGTCGTTCGTGAAGCAGGCACCGCCATCGCCGTAGCATCCCAGGGGCTTGGAGGGGAAGAAGCTGGTGCAACCGATGGTGCTGAGGTTTCCGGAGTGGCGGCCTTTGTAGAGCGCGCCGAAGCTCTGTGCCGCGTCTTCGATAACGGCAAGGCCGTGACGCGCGGCGATGTCGTTGATGGCGTCCATCTCCGCTGGCTGGCCGTAGAGGCTGACGGGCAGAATCGCTTTGGTCCTGGGTGTGATGGCGGCTTCAATCTTCGCGGGATCGAGATTGTAGGCGAGGGGCTCGATGTCGACGAACACCGGCCGCGCGCCGGCGAGTGTGATCATTTCGCCTGTGGCGAAGAAGGTGAAGGGCGAGGTGATGACCTCATCGCCCGGTCGAATTTCCAGGGCCAGCAGGGCCAGGAGCAGCGCGTCGGTTCCGCTGGCGCAGCTGGTGCAGTGTTTTGCGCCGACGCGCGCGGCGAGCCGCTGCTCCAGCTCCGCAACCTCCGGCCCCAGGATGAAGCGCTGATGCTCGAGGACGCGGCGGATGCGCTCGTCCACGCGGTCGCGAATGTGGCGGTATTGCGCCTTCAGGTCGACGAATTCCATCACTGGCTATTGTCTCGCAGGGGACTGGGGAGAAGTGGCTGCCTCGCCCGGCGTCAGCCGCTCGATCTGCTGCTGCACTTCGTTGCGGAAGAGGAGAGGCTTTGTCATCTTGTGGAACTGCTCGGAAGTGCCGCCGGTTCCGATCATGGTGATCGAACCGTAGCCGAGCATACGGCCGAAGCCGGGCTCGCTGACCTCGATGGTCTCCACTTTATTCAGGAGCATCTCGATGGTGCGCCGGCTGGCCAGGCCCGTTTTGATCACCACGCGACGCGTCGTGACCGCCATTTCTGTCGTATTGCGGCGGATGCTTCCGGCCAAGAGCACGATGAGCCCGCACAGCAGCAGCGCGGCTCCGCCGTAGGCCGCAACGTGCCGGCTCGACGCCTCCAACTGGGGATGCGCGTAGTCATACCAGAGCACGTAGCCGCCCAGGCCCCACAGCACGATGGCCCCGACGATGTGGCCGAGCATGACAATCCAGTGCAGCCGCGTTTGATAGACAACCTTTTCGCCCGGAACCAGTGTTTTGGTGATATAGCTCATGCGCTCCCCCGTCCCCTCCATCCCAACCCTCCACTGTAATCCCTGAGCGCTAAAAGGCGGCCCGCACCGAAGACGCGGCTGATCCGTCCAACTTCCGGGGGCATTCCGGACGGTCGATCCTGGATAATAGAAGCGCATGCGCGTTAACCTTCTTGCTTTTGGCATTCTGCGCGACCACCTGAGTTCGTCGACCGGCACGCTGGAACTCCCGGCCGGATCGACGGTGCGCGATCTGCTCGAGCGCTGCCGGGCGCTGGCCCCGGGAAAGGACGCGCCCTGGTCCTCGATTGCCGTTGCGGTCAACGAAGAATATGTGCCTGCAACGCACCCTCTGGCCGATGGGGATGAGGTTGCGCTTCTGCCGCCGGTCAGCGGCGGAAAGGGTGGCGGCCGCCAAGCGGCCTTTGTACGGCTGGTCCATGAGCGGATCTTGCCGCACGACATCGTCCCGCGACTGGAGCGACCGGAAGACGGAGGCATCGTGATCTTCGACGGGATTGTGCGCAACAATTCCCGGGGACGGAAGACGCGCTACCTCGAATACGAGGCGTACGAGGCGATGGCGCTGAAACAGATGCAGCTGCTCGCGGGCAAGGCGTTCGCCGACTTCCCCATCCGCGACCTCGCCATCGTTCACCGGCTGGGGCGGCTGGAGATCGGTGAATCGAGCGTGCTGATCGCGGTGTTTTCGGCACACCGCGCGGCGGCCTTCGATGCCTGCCGCTGGCTCATCGATAGGCTCAAGCAGACGGTGCCGATCTGGAAGAAGGAGTTCTTCGAGGACGGAGCGGTGTGGGCCCAGGGCGATCCCTTTCCGCCGGAGCTAACGGTGCAGGTGAATCGAAAGGGCAAACCCGCGACGCGTGCGAAGAGCGCGCCAGGACGCGGGACCCGGTCCTCCAGTTCTGCGCGTTCGAAGGCCGCGCAACGCCGCCAACAGGAGCGTGCCCGTTGAGTCTGTTCCGGCCCAGTGTGGCAGGGTGCACCGTTGTGCTGGCTCTGCTGCTGCGAGCGGTCCCCGCGATCCCGCAGCAATCGCCCCCTTCGAACCCGCCGAGGTTCCATGTCAACGTTCACCTGGTGAATGTATTTGTGAACGTGACGGATGCGGACGGGGCGCCGGTCGGCGGACTACAGCAGAACGACTTCACGCTGACCGAGGACGGGGTGCCACAGAAGATCGCCTACTTTGAGCGCGAGACCAATATGCCGCTGTCGCTGGTGCTGGCGATCGACACGAGCGGTTCGGTGCGCAAGGACACGGACATCGAGCTGCATGCCGCGCGCGACTTCATGCGCGCGCTGATCCGTCCGGCGGATCGCGTTGACCTGATCGACTTCAACTCGTCGGCGCGCGAGGTGGTTCCGTTCACGTCGGACGTGCATCGCCTGGAGTGGGGGCTGAACAACCTCGATTACGGGCCCGCGACGGCGCTCTACGACACCATCTATCTGTCCGCACAGGTGCTCGGCCGCCGGTCCGGGCGCAAGGCGCTCATCGTCATTTCCGACGGGGGCAATACGGTTAAGGGCGTCGACTTTCAGGAAGCGCTGGACCAGGCCATCCGCAGCGAGGTGATGGTCTACTCGCTGATCGACCTGCCGATTCTGAACGACGCGGGGCGGGACACGGGCGGCGAGCACGCGCTGATCACGCTGTCGCAGGAGACCGGCGGCAAGTATTTCTACGCGGAGTTTGGCGACATCTCGGGGGCGTTTCGCAAGATCTCCGAAGACCTGCGCACGCAGTATCTGATCGGCTATTACCCGGTGCAGAGGCGCAGCCAGTCGGATTTCCGGCGCATCCAGGTCACTCTGAAGTCCAACTCCTCCTATACGCTGCGCTATCGGCCCGGCTACTACGCCACGCCCTCCCCGCCTCTGGATCAGTAATCGTGACGGCGACGATTTGGCCGGGCGGTTCGTATGCGCCGGTTGGTATGATCAGAATCGTCGACCTCAGCATGCTGTCCGACTCCGACATTCGCGAGCGTCTGGGCCCGATCACCGATCCCGGCCGCACCCCAGACCAGACTCCACGGCGGCCCTCCGCCGGCCGGATCGTCGCTCTGGTGGTTCTGGTGATCCTGCTGTGGGGCGCCGGCGCCGCGGTGATCCTGCATCTGGAGAGGGTCTCCCCTCGGGTAGCAGAGCCGGCGTCCGGACACGTCTATCGGTTCTCGGACACGCGGCACACGGTCTATCTGACGGAGAATGAGCGGTACGCTGCCTGGGGTGCGATCGGGGTGCCGATCATCGGCACGGTTGGGGTGGCGCTGTTCGGGTTCCGCCGGAAGCGGGCGATGGCGTACTGAGCGAGGCGGGTTGCGGGATTGGCGGATTTCGCAAATCGAGGGGGTCGAGGGGGTAGGGCGGACCTGGAATCAACAACATCCGGAGGGGTCAACCCCCTGGTATTGGCGAGTTGGTTAATCCATTCTGACGTCTCGGCTGGCGACGTGTTTAGCGCGTGATGATGACCTCGTAGAGATTGTCCTTGGCGAGAAAGAACCTGTATCCCGACCAGCCGGTAAAGAGCTTTTCGATCTGGCGGTTGGTGTAGACGCGCTGGACCGGCCAGGGCTCGGACTCCTGCATCTCGACCTCAGAGGTCGCGGTGAGGTGGTAGCGGCCGTAGGTGGTGTAGGGGCCGGTGGGCTTGGAGTGGAAGATGGCGAGCACCTTGCCATCGCGGAGCGTCGCATCTTTCAGGTGGGTGACCAGCGGCTCGATGAGGCCGACGGGAATGTAGTCCAGGGTGGCCCAGAGGAGCACGACGTCGAACTGACGGCCGTGGAAGTTGAGGTTCTGCTCGAAGAAGCCGTCCACGTTGAAGCGCGGGGGCCCGCCTTCCTCTTCCGGGGGGAGCTTCCATTCGTCGCGCAGGGATTCGTGGACGACGTCGGCCATATAGACGCTGTGGCCCATCTCGGTGAGGAAGTTGATGTTCTGCGGAGAAGTGGGTCCGATGTCGAGGACGCGCAGGCCGTTTTCGGCGCGCAGATGTTTGAGCAGTGCCTCCCAGCCGCTGGAGTGGCGGGGAATCCTGGGCCCGGTAAGCACCGTCGGCCCACGCCTCTCCTCGTCCTTCTTTTTGCGGAACAGACTCACCATGCTCGGTCCTGGACCCTTGTTTCTGGATTGTAAACGGGCGAAGGCAGCCTGTAGCTGGTAGCGCGTAGCCGGCAGCGCGTGGTGCGTCGTCGCGGAGGGTCTTTTCGCCTTTTGTGCGACTGGTTGTTGTGATTTCAGGGGGGACAAGTTGGAAGCCCTTTATTTTGAAATGCGGAGCGTGGTTTACAAACTTGACAACATGGGGCGATCCCGGCTAAAATCGGTACCTACAGTAGCCGGTAGCCGGTAGCCGGTAGCCGGGAGGCGGGAGGCGAGCGGAGAACGCGCAACAGGACGAGCAAAGACACAAGCCATCGCTGCAAGCGAGTAGTTCGGAAGTTTTCAAAGAGCGCAACGGCGATCCTGGGATCGCGTGGAAATGCGAAGGGGAATGTCTGCAAGGCAGACATTCCCCTCTGTTTTTGAGGCTAACGAGGTGGAGGCGGCAATGCAAGAAGAATCGGAGGGTGAGGCGGTACGAAGGTACTGTGTTCAGAAGCGAGCACCTCATTCTATTTATGAACAATCGGAAGTCCGTCGAATGCGTGAAACCGCCCGTTATTGGCAGATTGGGCGTGGCACGGGATTTGCACATCACCGCTTAACAAACTCACGCTTGCTGTTGTTGGATGTTGCAGAGGGCGGGACAGGGGAAACCGATGTTTCATCCGATCCGCGATGCGCGTTTTGCTGTGCGCCGGTTCCGGCGTGCGCCGTTGCCGCTGGCGGCTGCCGTGATCACGCTGGCGTTGGGAATTGGGGCCAACACCGCCATCTTTAGTCTGGCGGATGCTCTGTGGATGCGGCCTTTGTCCATCCGCGATCCTGGGCACCTGATCGCGATCGAGAACATCAAGAGCCATGCAGTTGCGGATTCCGAACGCGAGAACACGGAGTCCTCGTATGCAGAGTATGAGGATGTGCGGGCTGAAGTGCCAGCCTTTGCCGACGTGGCGGCCAGCGACGGTCGCGGGGTCGCGATGGAGACTCGCGATGGTCTGCAACTGCTGCTGGCTGAGGTGGTCAGCGACAACTACTTCGCTGTGATGGGCGTTCGGCCGGAGCTGGGACGTTTGCCGAGCGAGGATGAGATCCGGCGCAACGGCGGCACGGTCGTGGCACTGAGCCACGCCGCGTGGAAGAGCCTGTTTGCCGGAGATGCGAGCGTGGTAGGGCGGAGGGTGACTTTCCACGGGCGGCCGGCGACGGTGGCGGCGGTGCTGCCGGCAGGGTTCACGGGCACGGAGCGGATGATCGATCCGCAGGTGTGGGTGCCGTGGTCGACATGGGTGACGTGGTGGGCCGAGGAAAGGGCGGCGCCGCGGACCTGGCGCGAGTACAGGCTGTTCGCGCGGTTGAAGCGGGGCGCGAGGTTGCAAGAGGCTGGAGAGCAGTTGCAGGCGCTGGACGCGCGTTTGGCGGCGGCGTATCCGCAGGCGAATGCAGGGCGGAATTTCCGGGCCGCATGGCAAAAAGACGAGCAAGAGACGCCGGCGAAGACGATCAGCCTGCTGCTGTTTGCGGTTTCGGGCGCGGTGCTGCTGATTGCGTGCACGAATATCGCGAGCCTGCTGCTGGCGCTGAACGACAGGAGGCGGCGGGAGACCGCGATGCGCACGGCGCTGGGGGCGAGACGCAGGGACCTGATGGGGTCGCTGTTGACGGAGTACGGGCTGCTGGCGGCGATGGGCCTGGGTGGCGCGCTGTTTCTGGCGCGAGAACTGATGATCCTGATTCCGGCGGTGGTACCGAACGTGGGGATACCGCTGGCGCTGGATTTTCGAATCGATCATCGGGTGCTGTTGTTCACGGCAGTCCTTGGCGTAGTGGCCGCGCTGCTGTGCGGGTTGTGGCCGGCGCTGGCTTCGACGCGCACGGCGCCGCTGGAGGCGATGCGGGTCCAGCCGGCAGTTGCGGGAAGGTTGAGGATGCCGGCGCGGAAGGTTTTCGTGACGGCGCAACTGGCCATTTCGATGGCGCTGCTGATGGCGACGGGGCTGCTGGTGAAGACACTGGCGCATCTGGGCTCGATGGATATGGGTTTCAGCAGCCACGAGAACGCGGTGCTGGTGGTCTTTACCGGAGGCAAGGAGGGTGCGCAGCGGGCAGCCGAACTGGAAGCGCTGGCGAGCCGGGTGCGAGGGGTGCCGGGTGTGCGCGATGCGAGCGTGGCGCGTGTGGGGCCGTTTCCGCTGAACGGTGGCGGCGGGACCGAGGTGGTGCTGGCGCCGGGCGAGGTTGCGTCGGAAACGGCGGGAACGCCGGTGTGGTTCAACCAGGTGGATCAGGAGTATTTCAAGGTGATGGGCGTGTCGATTGTGCGGGGGCGCGCGTTTGGAAGGCAGGACCACGCCGGCGGGGAGCTGGTGGCGATCGTGAACCAGACGCTGGCGAAGAGGTTATTCGGCAGCGAGGACGTGGTGGGACGACGTCTGCGGGTCGGGCGGCAGAAGCCGGTGGATGCAGAGATTGTGGGCGTGGCGCGGGACGGGAAGTACAGCGACGTAAGCGAGACGGCGCAGCCCTATTTGTATCGTCCGCTGGCGCAGGAGGCGTGGTCGGATATGACGCTGATCGCAACGACGGCGGGCGATCCGCACGCCGTACTGCCGGCGGTGCGGCGGGCGATTCGCGAGGAGGATTCGGACTTTCTGATTCTGACGACCGATACAATGAAGGACCGGATTCACCTGGCGCTGTTCTACAACCGGATGGCCGCGTGGCTGACCGCAGTGCTTGGCGGACTGGCTCTGCTGCTGACGATGGTGGGGCTGTACGGGGTGAGCGCGTATGCGGTGTCGCGGCGAACGCACGAGATTGGAGTGCGGATGGCGCTGGGCGCGCGGCGGGGGAGCGTGTTTGCTTCGGTGGTGGTCGAGGGGCTGAAGCTGGCGGCTGGCCGGCGTGGTGCTCGGCACAGGGTTGTCATTGGTGGTGGGGCGATTGATCCGGAGTTTGCTCTACGACGTGCGTCCGCTGGATGTTGTGACGCTTGTGCTTGTGACGGTGGTGCTGGTGCTGACGTCGATGGCGGCGGTAGTGAGTCCGGCAGGGCGGGCGCTACGGGTGGATCCAGCGGAAGCGCTGCGAGAGGAGTGAAGCGGAAGCGAGAAGCAGGGGTGGGTTGATCATTCGATGCGGAGGGCCTGGAAGGGATCGATGGAGGCGGCGCGGCGGGCGGGGATGAATCCTGCTAAGACGGCGGCGACGGCCAGGGTGGCGATAGCGACGAAGAGGATCGCCGGGTTGACGCCTTTGATCTCGTAGAGCCGGGCCTCGATGTAATGGGCGCAGAAATACGCGGTGGGGATACCGATAGCGAGACCAAGAGCGGTCTGGATGCCCTGACACTTTCCGTTGCGAAGGTGAGATTGCGGCCGGGATGGGGAATGGGGTGCGCGGACTAAAGTCCGGATTGATTTGTACACTCAACAGGAACAGCGAACAGGCCTACTCGGCGTGGAGGGCTTCGGTGGGGTTGACGGAGGCGGCGCGGCGGGCGGGAAGGAAGCTGGCGAGGAGGGCAGCCGATCCGAGGACGAGGGCGACGGCGGCGAGGGTGGTCACGTCCCAGGTCTGGACGCGGAAGAGCAGCGAGCGGAGCAGCGTGGTGGCGACAAGCGCGCAGAGGAGGCCGCCGGCGATGCCGATGAGGGCGAGGCGTGCGGCTTCGCGCAGGATGAGGCGGTAAACGGCGGAGCGCTGGGCGCCGAGGGCCATGCGGACGCCGATTTCGCGGGTGCGCCGGCTGACTGAATAAGCGATGACGCCATAGAGACCGACGACGCTGAGCAGGAGCGCGAGAGCGGCGAAGCCGCCGACGATCCACGCGGAGGAACGATGCAGCGTGGCCGAGGAGGAATCGTGAATGCGCTCGGCCATGGTGCCGGGATCGGAGACGGCAAGACCGGGATCGACCGAATGAATGGCGACGGCGGCGGACGCAAGGAGCGAGTCTTCGGAGGTAGCGGTGCGGAGGACGACAGCGAAGCTGTTATCGGGGGTCTGGTTGTAGGGGCGATACATCCCGGCCTGGGGCGCGCCGTCGAGCTGGCCCTCCTGAATATCGTCGACGATGCCGATGATTTCCATGGCGTCCTTTTGCTGGCCTTCGATGTAGATGCGCTGGCCGATGGGATTCTCGCCGGGGAAATAAGCGTCAGCCATGCGGCGATTGATGACGACGACGCGGGCATGGGACTGGTCCTCGTCGTCGGCGAAGTAACGGCCGCGGAGGAGGCGAGCCTGGAGGGTGGTGAAGTAGCCGGAACTGATCTCACGGACGAGGACCTCATTGTGCTCGACGGGCCAGGCGCGGCCAACGATGCGGAAGTTGCTGGAGCCATCGCCGTCGCCGAGGGGCAGTTGGCTGGCAAGCGCGACGGAACGCGCTCCGGGAAGAGCGGAGAGCCGGGCGAGGAGCTGGCGCTCGAGGGCGATCTGTTCGGAATCCCTGGTGTACATGTTGGCCGTGGCGGCGACCTGGAGCGTAGCGAGGTGGTCCGGCTCGAGGCCGGTGTCGACGTGGAGGAGGCGGTAAAAACTCTTGCCGAGGAGGCCGGCTCCGGTGAGGAGTACGACGGCGATGGCGAGCTCGAGGACGGCGAGGTTCGAACCGAAGCGGCGCCAGAGGGTCCCGGAAGCGGTGCGGCCCCCTTCAGCGAGGCTGTCGCGCAGGTCAGAGGGAGAGACACGCAGCGCGGGGAGCAGCGAGAAGAGAATGCCGGCGACGAGGGAAACCAGTGCGGCGAAAAGCAGAACGTGCGAGTTGACACCGATGCCGTTCAGATAAGGCATGGTGGCGAGAATGTCTTTGGGAATGAGGCGGAGGAAGAGGTGCATGACGACGGCAGCCAGGGCGACGCCGGCAATCCCGGAGGTGACGGCGAGGACGATGCCCTCGGTGATGAATTGACGGACGAGCCGCGCGCGTGAAGCGCCCAGAGCGCCGCGAACGGCCATTTCGCGGCGGCGCTGCTCCGCGCGTAGAAGCAGGAGGCTGGCGACATTGACGTCAGCGATGAGGAGAAGGAGCGCGGCTCCGGCAAGGAGGGTGAGAAGGATGGGCCGAATATTGCCGACGATGACGTCGGTGACGGGCATCATGAATGCGCCACGGCCGTGATCGTCGTCGGGATATTGCTGGGCGAGGGCGAGGGCGATGCTCCGGACGTCAGCGAGGGCGGTGGCCAGGGAAACGCCGGGACGAAGGCGCGCGATCCCGACGAGGTTGTGGCAAGCGCGCACCTTTTCGCAGGCGCCCGTGGGGTTCTCGGCGGCCCAGAAGTCGGCGGGCTCCGCCGGAGCGAAGTGGAAGCCGCGGGGCAGAACGCCAACGATGGTCGCTGGTTTGTCATCGAGCACGACGGTCTGACCGAGAACATCGGGGCGGCCGGCATAGCGGCGCTGCCAGGCGGCGTAGCTGATGAGAGTGACCCAGGCGGAGTTGGGCTGGTCGTCATTCGGGCGAAAGTTACGGCCGAGGATGGGCGTGACGCCGAGGGTGCTGAAGAAGCCAGCGCTGACGCGCGCGCCGTCGGCGGGCTGGGGACCGGCGGGGGTCCGCAGCATGAAGCCGTAGGCGGCGTAGGCATCGAGAGACGAGAAGACATGGTTGCGGCTCTGGTAGTCGAGGTAGTCGAACCAGGAAAGGTGGAAGCGAGGGCCGAGGGTGTTGGTTTCGTAGAGGACGGCGAGGCGCGCGGGATTCTGGTAGGGGAGAGGGCGAATCAGCGCGGCGTCGACGAAGCTGAAGATGGCGATGCCAGCTGCGATGCCAAGGGTGAGAACGAGGATCGCAGTTGTGGCAAAGCCGGGATTCTTACGGAGCTGACGAAGCGCGAAGCGCAGGTCCTGGAGGAGGGAGTCGGCGGTGGATTCCCATCCGGCGGACCAGACTTTGTGGCGGACGGATTCGGCGCTGCCGATTTCAGCGCGGGCGGCGCGGAGGGCCTGGTCGCGGGACATGCCTTTGCGGATCTTGTCGTCGATCGAGGCCTGGAGGAAGCTGTTGAGCTCGCTCTGGATTTCGGCGTTGCGGCGGTCGCGGCGGAAGAGAGCGCGGAGGCCGGCGATGAGGGGGTCGAACATGGGTGGGTGCTCCAGGGTTGGCGGTGTCCGGGTCAGGCTTCGAGGATGCGGTTGATGGCGGCGATCTGGCGGTCCCACTGGGCGCGTTCGTCTTCGAGGGCTTTTCGGCCGCGGTGGGTGAGCTGGTAGTAGCGGGCGCGGCGGTTGTTCTCCGAGGCGCGCCACTCGGCTTTGATCCGGCCGGCGCGCTCGAGGCGGCTGAGGGCGGGGAGGAGCGAGCCGGGGTTGATGCGGAAGACGCCGTGGCTGACCTGCTCGAGGCGGAGCGCAATGCCGTAGCCGTGCATGGGCTCGAGGGCGAGGGTTTTGAGGACGAGCATTTCGAGGGTTCCCTGGACGAGGTCGCCGGGTTTTTCGGGCATGGCGCGGAGTGTTCCTCCTCTCGATCGTCAAGAGGTAACGCGGCGTTCACTTGATTGTCAAGAGGAGAGTGACGGAAGGACAAGGGTACAGGGAGCAGGGTACAGGGAGCAGGGAGCAGGGAGCAGGAAGCAGGAAGCGAAACAGCTAAAAAGCGGTCGGCTAAGCACCAGTCGGCTAAAAAGCGGTTACGTCCGTACCGGGCGAGTTGGAATTGAAGACGGTCTTTGGTCCAACAACTGGACTATAGTCTAAGTTGTGGACAGGAATGTAAAGGCTACGGGTGGGCAGACGACGCTGCATGGGCGGCGGAAGCAGCAGACGCGCGGGGAGATTATCCGGGCGGCGTTTGAGCTGTTTGGGCAGCGCGGGTATGAGGAAGTCTCGATGGACAGCGTCGCGGAGGCGGCGGGGGTGTCGCGGGCGACGCTGTTCAACTACTTTCCGCAGAAGGAGCTGATCCTGCGCGAGATTGCGGCGGCGCGGGTGGCGAAGCTGAAGGCGATCCTCGAGGAGTTTGCGGCGAGCGGGAAGAAGGCGCGCTACGACGATGTTGCGGAGCTGATCGTGCGGCTGACGGTGGAGAACGCGCGGATCGTCGGCGGAGCAAAGAAGCTGTTTCTGGAGGCGATATTCCGGCAGGCCTCGCAGGGCGTGCTGCTGACAGTGCGGGCTGAGGCAGTGGAGGCGCTGACGTCGTCGCTGGGGCGTTCTTTGCGGTCGGAGAAAAGAGCACGCCGGGTTGCCGAGACGGCCTTCGCGATCTACATGGCGACGATGCTGGAGTGGGTGATGCGGGAGGGCGTTCCGCCGAAGTGGCTAGTGGAGAGGATGCGGGAGCGGCTGCTGGTGCTGCGGGAGGGAGTGGCATGAAGCGGCGACTGATCGTGGGCGGCGCGGTGGCGGTGGTGGTGATTGCGGGGATCTGGATTGCGTTTGCGTGGGCGGGATGGCGCGGGCGGAACGATTACTCGGGGACGGTGGAGACGCGGGAGATCCAGATTGGGTCGAAGGTGGGCGGGCGCGTGACGGAGGTGGGCGTCGAAGAAGGGCAGGCGGTGAAGGCGGGGACGGTGCTGGTGCGGTTCGAATGCGATGAGCTGAAGGCGCAGCGGGCGCAGGCACAGGCGTCGGTGGAGCAGGCGCAGGCGGACATGGAGAAGATGCTGCGTGGGAATCGTCCAGAGGAGATTGCGCAGGCGGTGGCGACGGCGCATGCACAGCAAGCAGCGCTGGAGGAGGCGCAGAACGGACCGCGGCGGCAGGAAATCGAACAGGCGAAGGCGGATTTCGCAGCGGCAACAGCCGACTCGATCAATGCGGAGTCGTTCTACCGGCGGATGCAGGAGCTGGTGAAGAACGACATCATCTCGAAGCAGCAGTTCGACGATGCGAGAGACAAGCGCGACGCGGCGGCGCAGCGAACGGAGAGCGCGCGGCAGCGGCTGGCGCTGCTGGAGGCGGGGACGCGCGTTGAAGATGTGAACGCGGCGGAGGCGCGGTACAAGCAGGCGCAAGCGGCGGCGGTGCTGGCGAAGCAGGGATTCCGCCGAGAGGACATTGAGGCGGCGCGGGGGCGGCTGGCGGAGGCGCAGGGGCACCTGGCGGAGCTGGATGCGCGGCTGCGCGAGGCCGAACTGACGGCTCCGGCAGACGCGGTGGTGGAGACGGTGAGCGTGCGGCCGGGGGATCTGGTTCCGGCGGGGCGCATTGTGATGACGATGCTGGAGAGTTCGCAACTGTGGGTGAAGGTGTATGTGCCGGAGACGGATCTGGCGCATGTGCGGCTGGGGCAGCGGGCGACGGTGAAGGTGGACAGCTTTGGGCGCACGTTCCAGGGGCACGTGGGAATGATTGCGAGCGAGGCGGAGTTTTTGCCGCGCAACGTGCAGACGAAAAGCGATCGCGATCATGAGGTGTTCGGGGTGAAGGTGTACGTCGATGATGCGGAGCGGGTGCTGAAGTCGGGGATGTCGGCGCAAGTGAGGCTGGAATGACGGCGATCATCGAGGCCGATCATCTGACGATCCGCTTTGGGCAGGTCACGGCGGTGAACGATGTGAGCCTGACGGTGGACAAGGGGGAGATCTTCGGGTTTCTGGGGCCGAATGGGTCGGGGAAGACGACGCTGATCAAGGCGCTGTGCGGGCTGCTGACGCCGAGCGAGGGGACGGGGCGGATCCTGGGCATGGATATCCGGAAGGATGCGGCGGAAATTCGTCGCCATGTCGGTTACATGTCGCAGAAGTTTGGGCTGTATGAGGATCTGACGGTGGCGGAGAACATTGCGTTCTACGCGGGCGTTTATGGGCTCGATGCAAAACGGGCGGAAGAGCGGACGCAGGAGGTGCAGAAGCTGACGGGGATTGCGCCGTATATGAAGCGGCGGGCGGGGCAGTTGTCGGGCGGGTGGAAGCAGCGGCTGGCGCTGGCGTGCGCGATCATTCATTCGCCGGAGGTGGTGTTTCTGGACGAGCCGACGGCGGGGATCGACCCGGTGGCGCGGCGGGCGCTGTGGGATTTGCTGTTTCAGTTGTCGGGGCAGGGCGTGACGTTCTTTGTGACGACGCACTATATGGATGAGGCGGAGCGGTGCGGGCGGGTGGGCTACATCTATTTGTCGAAGCTCATCGCAATTGGGACAGTGGCAGAGCTGCAGCGGCTGCCGGAGGCGAATCCAGCGGGGACGACGCGGGTGGAGATCGAGACGGCGAATGCGGCGGCGACGCTGGATCGGGTGCGGGGGATGGAGGGGGTGCGGGAGGCGACGATCTTCGGGCGGTCGATTCATGCCCTGGCGGAGACGGATCGGCTGGGGGAACTGCGGACGGAATTGCCACAAGCCAAGGTGGAGGCGATTGAGCCGTCGCTCGAGGACGTATTTGTAACACTGACGTATCAAATTATGGAGGCGGCGCGATGAAGGCGCTGTTTCTGACTCTGTTCCGGGGACTGGTGCCGGTGTGCCGGAAGGAATTTCTGCACATCGTGCGGGATCCGGGGACGCTGGTGTTCGCGCTGGCGCTGCCGATGCTGCAGTTGTTCCTATTTGGATTCGCCGTTGATACAAATGTCCGGCCAGATGGCGACGGTGGTGCTGGACGAGAGCCAGACGCAGGAGAGCCGGAGGCTGCTGGAGAGCTTTGCGGGGTCGGATGTGTTTGCGCTGCGGAGCTATGTGACGTCGCCGGATGCGATGTACGAGGCGATCCGGTCGGGAAAGGCGCGGGCGGGGATCCGGATTCCGTACGACTACGCGCGGCGGCTGCAGGATGGCACGGGGGCGACGGTGCTGGTGCTGGTGGACGGATCGGATTCGACGGTGGCGGCGCAGGCGATCAGTACGTCGACGGGGGTGGCGCTGCAGCAGTCGCTGGTGCGGGTGCTGCCGGATGGGACCATGCCAATCGAGGTGCGGCCGTCGGTGCTGTACAACCCGGCGACGCGGTCGGCGAATTTCTTTGTGCCGGGGCTGGTAGCGATTCTGCTGCAGGTGATGACGATTCTGCTGATCGCGCTGAGCCTGGTGCGGGAGCGCGAGCGCGGGACGCTGGAGCAGCTGGAGATGACGCCGGTGGCCCCGCTGGGGCTGATGGTGGGGAAGATGATTCCCTATGGAGTGCTGGCGTTTGGGGAGCTGTGCGCGATTCTGGCGGTGATGCGGGTGGTGTTTCTGGTGCCGGTGCACGGCAGTGTTCTGCTGCTGCTGGCGCTGTCGTTACCGTTTTTGCTGACGGTGCTGGGGTTGGGGCTGATGATTTCGGCGAAGGCGAAGACGCAGGCGGAGGCGTTTCAACTTTCGATGGGGACGATTCTGCCGTCAGTGTTTTTGTCGGGCTACATATTTCTGATCGAGAATATGCCGCTGCCGTTCCAGTGGATCAGCCATGTGATTCCGGCGACGTACTACATCCGGATTCTGCGGGGGATAGTTCTTCGCGGTGCGGGAGTGGCGGATCTGTGGCGCGAGGCAGTCATCCTGACCGTGATGGGATGCGCCGCGATCCTGGTGGCGGCGCGGATGTTTGTTAAGAGCAGGGAATAGCCAGTAGCCAATAGCCAATAGCCAGTAGCTGGGAGCCGCTCATTCGTTGCGTAAGGCTTTTGCTGGGTCGATGGTAGCGGCGCGGCGGGCGGGGATGAGTCCTGCGACTGAAGCAGCGAGTGTGAGCGTCGCGACGGCGATGACGAGGATGACGGGGTTGACACCTTTAGTCTCGTAGAGCTGGGCTTCGACATAGTGCACGCAGAAATAAGCGACGGGGATACCGATGGCGAGGCCGAGGGCTGTCTGGATGATGGCGCCGCGCAGGACCATACCGACGACGCGGAGGCGCTCGGCACCAAGGGCCATGCGGATGCCGATTTCGCTGGTCTGGCGCGCGACCGTGTACGCTGTGACGCCGTAGAGGCCGATGGTGGCGAGCAACAGCGCCAGTCCGCTGAACAGTGTCGTGAGGCGGGCGACGAGGCGCTCTTCGGTGAAGCGGTCGGCGATCTGCTGGTCGAAGGTCTGGAATTTCACGACGGCGAGATTGGGGTTGATGCTGGACAACGTCTCGCGGGCGATGGACTCCATGTCTGGCATGGGGTGCGCGGTCTGGATCACCAGGGCGCCGGCGTAGAGGGAGCCGTCGGTGTCGATGGGCCCCTTATTGCTCGCGGGACGCTGGAGCATGGGGAAGAAAACCATGGCGTGATCTTTCCAGCGAACGGTTTCGTAGGGAGTGTCATCGACGACGCCGACGATCTGGAATTCAAGGGGAGAGTCGGGTCCGCCGCGGCCGATGCGTTTGCCGATGGGGTCAGCGCCTTTTGGGAAGGCGTCCTTGACGAAGGTTTTGTTGACGACGACGACGGTGAGCGATGTGGGGGTATCCTGGCGGGCGACACCGCGGCCGCTGAGCACGCGAGTGCCGACAGAGTCGAAGTACTCAGGGGAGACCCAGACAGTCGAAGCTCCGAAGGTGTGTTCGGTCGATCCTTCCGCTTTGAATCCCGATCCCCAGTTGTCGTCCTCCATGGGGGTGTAGGTAGCCCAGGAGACGTGGACGACGCCGGGGATGGCGTGAAAGCGATCGTCGAAGGCCTGGTAAAGGGGGCCGAGCTGGGAGCCGCGATAACCGGCCGCCTGGGGATTGATGTGGACGATGTAGCGATTGCGGGAGTCGAGCTTGAGGTCGGTGCTCTCGAGTTTGTGAAGGCTCTGAGCAAAGAGGCCTGCGCCGATGAGGAGGATGAGCGAGAGCGCGGCCTGAAGGATGACAAGCGAGCGCTGGAGGAGGGAGGCTTTGGCGGACGTGGTCCGCGAGCCGGTGCGGAGCGCATCGGCGGGCTGGACTCGGGCCGCGATCCATGCCGGAGCTACGCCGAAGAGGATGCCGGTGACGAGGCAGAGCGCGCAGGCGAAGAGCAGCACGGGGAGCGACGGGCTGGCGTCGATGGGGACATTCTGGTCACCGGGGAAGGTCATGACCAGGAGAGCGCGGGAGCCGAGCCAGGCGACGACCAGACCGGCGGCGCCGCTGAGCGCGGAGAGGACGAGGCTTTCGGTGAGGAGCTGGCGAATGATGCGGGAGCGCGCGGCGCCAAGGGCGGTACGGAGGGACATTTCCGCTTTGCGGGCCATGCCGCGAACGAGGAGCAGGTTGGCGATGTTGGCGCAAGCAATGAGGAGGACGAGGCCGGAGATCCACATCAGCAGGTGGAGGTTGGATTTGTATTCGTTCTGAAGGCTCTGGATGCCTCCGCCCGCAGGAGCTAGAACGATGTGCGCGCGCGCCAGGGCGGCTTTGCCTTTGTCGCCGGCGTAGGTGGGATCGGCGGCAACGATCTGGCGAAAGAGGCCGTTGATTTTGGATTGCAACGGCGCGGTTGCGACGCCGGGACGAAGACGGCCGATGATGTAAATCCACTGCGTATTGGGATCAGGGACGTAGGTGACGCCGAGGAGGGTGTCCATGGACTGGATCGGCAGGTAGTAATCGGGAGGAGTGGAGCTGAGGCGGTCACCATAGAACCCCTGGGGAGCGATGCCGATGACGAGCACGGGTTTGGTATTGATCCAGAACGTGCTGCCGATGACGGAGGGGTCGGCGGAGTAGTTATCGTGCCAGTTCTGATAGCTGAGGATGGCGGTGAGGGGAGCGCCGGTGGTGTCGTCGGAGTCGGTGAAGAGGCGGCCGGAGGCGGGACGAAGGCCGAAGGTGCGGAAGTAGTTGCCGGAGACGAACTCGCCCATCATGGAGCGCGCAGCCTGCTGGGCGCCGTTGCGGCGGGCGGTGACAGGGCGGTAGGTGAAGCCGGATTCGACGGCGGCGAGGTCCTGGAATTCGGGGAGATTTTTGCGCAGCTGCTGCCAGGTGTTGGTGGAGAACAGGGAATAGGAGTCGTCGTCCGGGGTTCCGCCGGAGTTGACGCAGCAGTTGTTGGTGTTGCCAAGGCGGAAGAGGCTGGCGGGGTCGGCGACGGGGAGATTGCGCATGAGAACGGCATTGACGAGGGTGAAGATGGCGGCGTTGGCCCCGATGCCAAGGGCAAGCGTGAGGACGGCGGTGGCGGTGAAGCCGGGGGTCTTTTTCAGCTGACGCAGCGCGTAGCGAATGTCCTGGACCAGGGCGGTGACCATGGGCTCTCCTCGACGCAAATTGGTGGAGCAGGCAGGGGACGAAACAGGAACAAGAGGCAAGCGGGGGTCCATGTTTCGGTTGGGGCAAGGTGCTGAATCTTCAGGGCAGGATTTTACGCGGAGGGATGGGAGGTGTTCGGCGGTGGAGCGTGGTGTCCGAAAGGGGACAGTGCAAGGCCAGGGAGAGCGAGCTTGGTATAGCGAATGCTACATAGGTTGGTTGCGGAGGAGTGGTGTCCAGGCGGCATGGGTCAGTCTGTCAGCGAAGGGCGGCTGTCGCTTGAGCGCTGGTCAGTGAGGAGAGGGGTATCGGGGATTTATCGTGGCTGGCATCGCGTACAAGCGGTGAGTCAGCCCTGGAGACGAAGCTGGCGCCTCTGATCCCGGAGCGTATCCGGAATCGACGCAGCAAATTTGCCCACGTTGGCTGAGTGCAGCCCCATCAGTGGTTGGCGGATTGCGGACCGTTGTCGGGCTGCTTCTGATCCTTGTCCTTGTCTTTGTGATGGAAGTCGAGGCCGATGTCGGGGTGGGAGGTGGTGCCGCCGACTTTGATGGGGACCTGGGTGCCGGCACCGTCTTTGGCGAAGAACGGATCGACGGGTTTGAGGAGCCAGGATTTCCAGCCGGTGACCATCTGGGAGACGTGAGCGTCGAGGCGGGCCTGGCCGCTGAAGTCGAGGGACTGGTCGTGGAGGTTATAGACGCCATGCATGGCGATGTCGGCGCCGGGGACGAGGTAGTTGAGGGCGGGGAGGGTGATTTTGCCGTCGGCGAAGGTAAAGTTGCCGCGCATTTCTGAGGCGATGTCGGCGGTCGCTGCCTGGTTCTGATTCTGATTCTGGCTGGAAGAGCCGTTGCCGGATGATGAGCCGTTGGCCGATGCGTTGTTTTGTTTTTCGTCCTTCATGGCCTGGCCTTCTTCGTTGGCTTGCTTCGCTTTGCCCTGGCCGCGGAGGCTGAGCTCGTCGACTTTGCTCTGGATATTGTCGGTGGTGAAGTGGACGCCGGTGAGGGTGAAGGTGCCCTGGAGGCGGAGCTTGTCGAGGACGGCGGTGGGGCCGGGGGGCAAATCGAATTTGGTGTGGAGCTGGAGTTGGCCGGCCATGATGGGCGCCTGATCTTTGACGGCGAGCAGGAGCATGTCGTCGATGTGGCCAGGGTCGACGGTGACGTCGAGGCGGACGTCGCGGCCCTGGACGCCGGGAACGCGGACGACCCGGCCCTGGGCAACGATGTGGCTGTGCAGGAGCCAGGCATCGACGGGCTGGAGGTAGGTGTCGCCGTTGGTGCCATCAACGATCGCGTGAAACGTGGTGTTGAGGGGAACGGGACGGTTGGCGATGTCGAGGGAGAAGTCAGGGGTGGTGGTTTTGCCGTCGACTACGATGTGGTCGAGCTGGCCCTGGTACTTGCCGTCGGAGGCGAGCATGCCGCCGATGCCTTTGATGGTGTTGAGGTCGGCGTGGCTGAAGGAGTAAGTGCCATCGACCGGGGTATCGCCAGGGCTTTCGGCATTGAAGGGGCCGAAGTCGCCGGTGGAGTCGATGTTGCCGATGGGCATGGGGTTGACGAGGATGGCGTGGAAGCGCATGGGGCGGCCGGCGCCGACGGACTGGAGACGGAGCTTGTTGATGACGAAGTTGAGGGGGACTTTGCCGGGCTTGCCGTTTTCGATCACGAGGTCAGCCTGGTCGACGTCGATGACGCGGACGAGGATATCGATTTTGCCGTTACCGTGGCCGCCGACGTGGGGCATGTTGGCGCGCTGGTTTTTGGGCGGGACGTGGATGCTGAGGCCGTTGACCTGGACGTGGTTAACGATGATGGGGGTGTGGAGGAGCTGACGCCAGTCGAAGATGCGGAAGCCAAAATGGTCGACGGCGATCATGGGTTCGCTGGCGTCGAGGTGGTTGGGGTAGAGCTTGAGGCCGTCGCCGGAGACCTGGAAGCCGCCGGTGAAGACGGCGTGGAACTGGGCGAGTTCGACGCGGCTGTCGAAACGGGTGCTGAGGGTTTCAATGACTTTGGCTTTGAGGATGGGTTCGGCGCGGCGGAGATAGATGTTGCCGGCGATGAGGGCGACGATGACGAGGATGAGGAGGACGGAGGCGACCCAGAGGAGAGCGACGACGAGACGGTGATGGCGGCGCCGCTGCGCAGGCGGAGTTGCGGTTTCGGTGGGTTGAGTCACTCTTCGAGCCTTCGTTCTGATTGTGGACCTGGATGCGGGTCTGTGTGGTTAGAGACACGCGGGGGCTGGGGGGCTGTACGCGGCGGGTGCTGTGAGGAGTTATTCTCGTTGCGCAAGTCGCAGGGCGCGGGCGGTTCGCGGCAAAGCCGGGGTGAGTGTTGATGAGATGAAAGAAACGCACGGCGGGGGCGAGGCCACATTCGTCTATGCGGTAGATTCGCTGAGGATCGAGCAAAGGCCGATGGGAAACGGGAAGACGGGACAGAAGATCGTGGTTGGGCTGGGGGAGTTGCTATGGGATCTGCTGCCTGAAGGCGCGCGACTGGGGGGAGCGCCGGCGAATTTTGCGGTGATGGCGGGACGGCTGGGGAATCGGGCGGTGGTGGCGAGCCGCGTGGGCACCGATGCGCTGGGGCGACAGGCGCGGGATGAACTGGCGGAGCTGCCGGCGGAGGGCGAATTTCTGCAGTCGGATTCGGAATATGCAACCGGGACGGTTACAGTTCGGCTGGAAGGCGGAGAGCCGGAGTACACGATCGACGAGCCGGTGGCGTGGGACCGCCTGGCGATGACGCCGGAGTGGCGCGAGCTGGCGCAGCAGGCGGATGGGGTGTGCTTTGGGACCCTGGCGCAGCGGGCGGAGTTGTCGCAGAGAACGATTCTCGAGTTTCTGGACTCGACGCGGCGGGAGTGCGTGCGGGTGTTCGATGTGAATCTGCGGGCGCCGCACTGGTCAGGCGAGACGCTGCGCGGGGGACTGGGGCGGGCGACGATTCTGAAACTGAATGCGGGGGAGCTGCGGCATGTGCTGATGGGAACGGGTGTGTGCCCGCATCCGCTGGAGGAAGTCGATGAGGACGAGATGTTGCGTGGGGCGCGGCGGTTGCTGGAGCGGTATCCGGTGGAGCTGGTGTGCATCACGCTGGGGGCGAAAGGGAGTTTGCTGGTGACGCGGAGGGAGCATCATCGGCATGATGGACTGGCGGCGCGGGTGAAGGACACGGTGGGTGCGGGGGATGCGTTCACGGCGGCGCTGACGCACTACTACCTGGAGGGCGCGCCGCTGGCGGTATTGAATGAGGCGGGGAACCGCTGGGGGGCGTGGGTGGCATCGCAGGCGGGCGGGATGCCGCCGCTGGAGGCAAAGACGCTGGAGCGGGTGAGCGGGGAGATTGGGTTGAGGCGGGGGTAGGCGGCACAAATGGCAGACCGGAGAGGTTCGTGGCCATCTTGAATGTTCCGCGTTGCCGGTGTTTCAGCAAGAATCGGATAAACTCTCGCCCATGGACCAAGCCCAGCGATGGCCCGCGCTAGCTGTGGAGTCTCAATAGGTTGTTCCGATCGAGAGCTGATCGGCTGATGGGTGGCGACGAGCCGAGACTACCATGCGGTCGATGCCAGTTGTACTGGTGCAGCCAGGGGCGAAGCTCCTGGCTGCGTTCGTCTGAGTTCTGATAGGTACGGGCGTAGGCCCATTCGCGGAGAATAGTCTGGATAAACCGTTCCGCCTTGCCGTTGGTTTGCGGTGTGTAGGGACGGGTGAAGCGATGCTTCAGACCCAGTGCGCGGCAGGCCTGGGCGAAGGCATGGGAGCGATAGGCCGGTCCGTTGTCGGTGAGCACGGCGCGGAAGCGGATGCCGAAGCGGGCATAGTAAGCCAGCGCATCGGCCAGGAAGGCCAGCACCGAAGTCTGCTTCTCATCCGGATAAAGAGCGGAGAAGGCGATGCGGGAGTGGTCATCGACGGCTACCTGCAGATACTCCCAGCCGATGCCGGAAACGGAGTCGCGACGATCACCGGTTACGCGGTGCGAAGGCCGCGCAATGCGCCCCAGCTTCTTGATATCCAGGTGGAGCAGATCCCCGGCCTCAGCGTGCTCATAACGCCTGACCACGGGCTTCGGCTCCAGATCGCGCATGCGGCTGAGCCTCAGCCGGCGCAGGATGCGGCTGACCGTGGCCCGGCTTAACCCAGTCTGCTGCGAGATGCGCAGCCCGGTCCAGCGCTGGCGGCGCAGTTGTTCGACCCGTTCCACCAGCTCGGCCGACGTCGGACGATGCAGCCGATGCGGACGCGAGCGGCGATCGCGCAGCCCGGCTGAACCCTGTTCGCGAAAACGCCGCACCCACTTGGCCGCCGTCTTCGCGCTCACGCCGAAGCAGGCCGCCGCCTGCTTCAGCGTGCATCCCTCCATCACAACTCTTCTGGCTAACTGCTCTCGACTGTGAATCGTCAGTCGGGCATTCTGGTGGTAGTCCATCGGGTCTCCTGGATCTCTGAGTCTTCGCAAACCCAGCTTCCCAGTTCTTGATCCGATGAACAACCTGTTGAAACCTCACACCTAGCCAAGAACAACGATGACCTGCTGAACGAGCTACTGGACTCGCTGAAGAATCGAGTTCACGGCGATCCGTACAGCAGCGACGGGTCATACGCCAACGACTTTCATCGCTGCCGAGAGGACTGCGAGCGATGGCCGCTACCCATTGGCTGGACGTCAGTCTGGCTCTCGACAGCCTCACCTGGCATTTCGGAAACTTCGGAGAACATGCCTTAGTGACGCAGACAGAAGAGGCCCTGCTGGAACTGGATCTGAATGATCTTGCCGGGATCTTTCGTGAGGCCGCCGATCTGATGCGGCCCTTCGTCGATCAGATGAGTCCCGAGCACCCTCCTGACGAACTCCTTGAGAAAGCGGGCCTGATGGAACGGGGTCGGGAAATCGACCGCAAGGCATGGGATCTGAGTAAATCGAGCACTGGAGATTCGGCCATCTACGAAGCATGGGTAGCCTACGTCCGCGAACATCCCGAACGAGTATTCGGTTCATGAGGCCGCCGCCCGGACGAAATTTCTGTATGGCGGCAATTGGGAAGTTTCGAGACAAGATGTGCGGAGAAGCAACCGCAGGTTCTTCTGCCGCGCGATGCGCGGCCTCAGAATGACAGCCTAAAGATTTCCACAGCTTGGGCTTGACGGGTCAGAAGAGGGCTGGCTACACTACATACCAACCGGTAGGTATGTAGATGATCGCGACGCAAATACAACACGAATCGAAACGGAAGCTGCTCGATGCTGCTCTGCATGTCATTCGATCCAAGGGATATACGGCGACGCGGGTGGAGGATGTGTGTGAGGAGGCGGGGTTGACCAAGGGCAGCTTCTTCCATCATTTCAAGAGCAAGGAAGAGCTGGCCGTGGCGGCGGCGGAGTACTGGAGCCTGAGGACGGGGCAGCTGTTTCGGGGCGCGGAGTATCACGCGGCGGCCGATCCGGTGGACCGGCTGCTGGCCTATGTGGACTTTCGCAAGGCGCTGATGAAGGGGGAGCTGCCGGAGTTCACCTGCCTGGTGGGAACGATGGTGCAGGAGGTGTACGAGACGCATCCGCAGCTGCGCGAGGCGTGTGAGGCGAGCATTTGGGGACACGCGGCGACGCTGGAGCCGGACATCGCGGAGGCGATTCGGATGTATGGCGTGCGGGGCGAGTGGACGGCGCGCAGTCTGGCATTGCACACGCAGGCGGTGATTCAGGGGTCGTTCATTCTGGCCAAAGCGCACGGCGGGCCGGAGGTGGCCGCGGAGTCGATCGATCATTTGCGGCGGTATCTGGAAGGGCTGTTTGGAAGGACAGGGAATAGGGATTAGGGATTAGGAATTAGGAACCAAAACATACGAGGAGGAAATTGCTATGACAGCGACAGCAGAGAAGAGCTTGAATCTGACCACGAATCCGGAAACCGTGCAGTGGCCGGAGACGCATTACGTATTTATCGAGAAGGTGGGGCCCTTCCAGATCAACGCGCCGCAGGCGTGGAATGCGATTCATCCGCTGGTGCCGGAGATCGCGAAGAACAACCAGGTTACCGGTTACATGAGCCTGTACGACATGGAGAAGCAGATCTATCGGGCGGGCGTTGCGGTGGCGGCCGAGCCGAAGGAACTGCCGGCGGGCGTCGCGTATGAGAAGTTTGCGGGCGGAAAGTACGCGAAGTTCGTGCTAACCGGGCCGTTCTCGCAGCTGGGCGAAGCGACAGGGCGGACGGTGGAGCGGGTTCGAGAACTGAAGCTGCCGCTGCGGGTTGCTTTCAACATTGAGAACTACGTGGATGATCCGCGGGTGACGCCGGAGGATCAGCTGAGGACGGAGATTCTGTTTCCGGTGGAGTGAAGGAAGCTGGAGACAGGGTTCAACAAAGCAAGGAGCGGCGTCGAGAGCGCGCCGTTCCTTTGGAGAGGAGAGGAGTATGGCGACCGCGATGATGTTCAGTACGACACAGGACAAGGCTGATGTCCTGATGCTGATAGCCGGGATGGCGAAGGCCCGGTTCGAGAAGAATGCGAGAGCGATCGCTGCGCCGTACGCGAAAGACGCGGCGATCTACAATCTGGCGCCGCCGCTGGCGCACTGGGGCATCGATCTGGTGGAGACACAGGCCTGGCTCGACACGTGGGCCGGACCGATCACGATTGAGCCGCGGGATTTCGAAGTGAGGATCGCCGGGGACACGGCGTTCGCGTATGGGTTCATGCGGATGCAGGGGCGGAAGAAGGGCGCGGATCACGACGTGAACTTCTGGATGCGAGAGACGCTGTGTCTGGAGCGGGAGGGCGGCGGGTGGAAAATCGTGCACGAGCACACGTCGGTGCCGTTCTACATGGACGCGACAACGCGGCCGGCGTTTGATCTGGAGCCGTAGGGCGTCTGCGTCAGAGGGCAAAGATCTGCTTACAGGTGTTGAGCACGGAATCCACTTTGCCGGCAATATCGGCCAGCGACGCAATGCGATTTGCAATGTCGGCGAGCTGATCTTTCAGGTCGGAGAGATCTTTCACGGCTGACGTGAGGTCGTTGCCGGCGGCCTGCATCTGACCGGTGCGAGAGGCCATGTCCTCCTGGTTCAGGGCGGTCAGAATGGTACCGACGGCGAATATGGCATCGCCGACCGTCTCGCTGTCTGCGGCGTTCGTTGTACGCGTGGCTTTCAGCTGATTGTGGAGGGTCTGCGCGGCATCATGAGCCTGTTGCCACGCTTGCGAATTCGTTGCCATGCCTCCCTCCTCTATTTCTTCGCGGTCACGGCCGCGTAGACGGAGCCGAGCTGCTGACTCTGGGTTACCAATTGCGAAATCAGGGAACGGAAAGCGGGAGCATCCTTGCTGTTTCGGGTCTGCGCGAGAGCGTCGTGAGCGGCGGCCAGCTGCTGGAGGGCGTCCTGCGTTTGCTCGAGTGCGGCGTCGGCCTGCCTGGCCTCGACGACCAGCTTCGGCAGCATTTCAATTTGGTTCCGCTTCTCCTCGGCGGTCATGTGGCCTTCGTTTTGAAAGATGAAGGTGGTCTGAAATTTGACCAGCTCGTCGAAGTCGTTGCTTAACTGATTGCGAAGGCCGCTCTTTCCGGGGTCGCCGATGTCTTCTTCCAGAAGTTGGCAAATCTGATCGATGGGCTTCTGCATTCTTTCGAGGATCGCTGGCAGCTCGCTCGCGCGCTTGTGTTCGATCAGAGCGCGGCCGAGGGCATCGACGGCCGTCGCAACCAGGCCAGAGTCGATGGAGGTGCTTTTAGTCAAAGCCGCGAGATTGGCGTCAGAGCTGAGGGCCTGCAGCTGAGTTCCCAGCGCCTGGGACTGCTTGTCCAGCTCCTCGATGGGGTCGTTGCCGCTGACTTCCGCGAGCAGGGTGGCGTATTGCTGCAGGCCGGCCAGCAGCTCGTTGCGGACTTTCATGTCAGCAGGGCGC
This sequence comes from uncultured Acidobacteriaceae bacterium, assembly GCA_963819725.1. GTDB lineage: Bacteria > Acidobacteriota > Terriglobia > Terriglobales > Acidobacteriaceae > Palsa-343. The sequence continues at coordinate 6,584 of CAWFXK010000003.1, read as the reverse complement.
ATGAAGGGCTGGATTTGAGAAGGATCAAAGCCCTGTTTGTCGAAGGTGATGACCAGGTGCGCGGCCTGCGCGTCGTAGTAAGACTGCTCCACGACCTGATAGCCATTCCTGACCTGCAGGATCGTCGCGCAAGCGGCCGTTGAAAAGGTAGTTGTCCGCTGCGAAAGCGGCGACAGGGTGCAACCGACGAGGATGGGGAGAAACAGCGAGATCACTGACAGGCGAAAAGCTGCTTTGCGTTTGTGCATCCATCCTCGCAATTTTCCGTAATGATACAGAAGGAGTACAAGGCGGCGACAGCGCCGGCGTAGTCTCTATTGCTGAGAACTTATCATTGGGGTGGTATGGCACATATTCCGACGTCGGGGGAGCGACGGGCGCTCCAGAGATGTCGTTCCCAAAATGGGATGAGACAGTACTTTCGGGATGAATCGGGATCGAATTGAATGGACGTTTGGTTGGAAGGGGGAGCACGCTTCTTGCTATGGGGTGAACCTGGCCTTCGCTGCTTTTGGGGCGGTGGGTTTTTTTGCGCTGGCCGTGTAGCCTGCGATCCGCTGTCGGAAGCAGGCTGGGGCGCCCAGGCGCAGTTGGGTCTGTCACAGTGTGGGGCTTCTGGCACGCCGGGGCTGTGAAGCCTTCTAATTTGTTGGCGCCCTATTTACCGGCCTGAAGGCCCGAGGCTTTCTCCGTCGTCCTGCTGGCGCAGGACGCTTCGCAGCAGATAATGGACGCGTTTCATTCCGAGCACATATGGATCGGAAAATTATCAGAGAGAACTTCGGCGGTCGGGCGTGGGGATTTACTGCCTTGCTTCTGGCCTTTCTCAATTTGGTGGTCCTTGTTGTCAGCGTTCACGTGCCTGGCTCCCTCGGGATCAACGTACATTTCGCGTATCGAAACCATGTGCCACGTTCCGTCAACCTTTATACGACTGCACTTGCGTGTTCTCTGCTTGCGCCCGTCATCGTTGGGATCGTGGGCTCGTTTGCAGAGAGGCGTAAGCGGGCGGCAGGATGGGCACTCGCAGGATGCGTTTTGGTCCTTGTTCTATACGGATGCGCCGCGGAGTGAGCGGTTCTACGGTCGCGGCGTATGGTATTGAGTGATGACGCATATTCCGACAGCGAGGGAGCGGCGGGCGCTGGGGCAGGCGCGGCGCAAGCAGGTGCCGCGGCAGGATCACGGGCGGTGGGATGCGAAGCTGCGGCAGCACGATCCGGTGGCGCTGGTGGCCGAGTCGATGCGCGGGCGCGTGCCGGGGCTGGTGGGGCTGAAGTACGAGCGGATGCTGGCGTCGCCGTTCGGGTTCTTTCGCGGGGCGGTGCCGGTGATGGCGGCGGACCTGGCGCTGCTGCCGCATACAGGGATCGTGAACCAGATTTGCGGCGATGCGCACGTGCGGAACCTGGGTGCGTTTGCGGCGCCGGATGGGCGGCTGCTGTTCGACATCAACGATTTCGACGAGACGATTCGCGGGCCCTTTGAGTGGGATCTGAAGCGGCTGGCGACGAGCCTGGTGCTGGCTGCGCGCGAGACGTGCGCGCCGAAGGAAAAGGTCAAAAATGGAGCGAAGGCGGTGCTGCAGTTTGTGGCGAGCTATCGGAAGCTGATCGACACGCTGGCGCGGATGCCGGTGATCGACGTGGCGCGATATCAGGTGCACCGGCTGCAGCGGATCTCCCCGATATCCGATGCGCTGCTGAAGGCGGAGAGGGCAACGCCGCTGCATACGCTGGATGCGTTGACAGTGGAGACGAAGAAGGGGCGCGTGTTCAAGGATCAGCCTCCGGTGCTGAAGAGACTGACGCCGCAGCAGGCGCGACCGGTGCTGGCGTCGCTGAAGACGTATCGGGAGAATCTGTTGCCGGAGCGGCAACATTTTCTGGGGCAGTATCGGCCGCTGGATGTGGCGTTCAAGGTGGTGGGGACGGGGAGCGTGGGGCTGCGCGACTACCTGATTTATCTGGAGGGAAACGGGGCGCGGGATCCGCTGTTTGTGCAGATCAAGGAGGAGCCGGGATCGGCGTACGCGCCGTACGTGGCTGGGGCGGTCGGGACTACAGGCGGCGGATCCGGAAACCAGGGGAAGCGCACGGCGGATGGACAGCGGGCGATGCAGTTTCAGTCGGATCCGTTTCTGGGATGGACGACGATCGCGAACCGGGACTATTTGGTGCGGCAACTGAACGATCACAAGGGATCGATTGCGATTGAGGATCTTGCAGGTCAGGGGCTGATCGATTACGCGGAGATGTGCGGCGAGCTGCTGGCGCGCGGACATGCGCGGTCGGGCGACGCGTGTTTAATCGCGGGGTATATGGGGAGTGGGACGAAGTTTGGCGCGGCACTGGCGGAGTTCGCGGAGGCGTATGCGGATCAGACGGAGCGGGACTGGAAGGAGTTGAAGAGGAGGCGGTAGCGTTTAGCGTTTAGCGTTCAGCGAACTGGTTCGATGCGGAGTTTGGGTGCTGGTTGCTCCGTGCGAGAATCGGTGCATGAATGAACTGGCACTGACATTCAATGGGGACAGTGCGCACACGCCGCCGTCGCATATCCTGGAAAATCTGAGTGAGGAGCTGGCGCACCGCAACTTTGCGGGCGCCCCGCACAGCATCTATGCCGAGGTGTGGCATGCGGCGTACTGGCAGGATGTGATGCTGGGCCGGGTGCATGGCAGGGGGACGCCCTCTCCGGAACACAACGCGATGAGCTTTCCGGATGAGGCTGCGGTGCGGGCGGAGGCGTGGGCGGACTTGTGTGGGCGGTTCCTGAGCGGCGTAGATGAAGCGGCGGCGATGGCGGACGGGGATGTGCAGAAGTTGCAAAGCGTGGTGCTTTGTCCTTCACCGTCTAATCCGACGCGGAGTATGACGGTCCGCGAGCAGCTGGAGAGCTTCGCAGCGCACAACGCCTATCATCTGGGACGCGTGGTGCTGCTGCGGCAGTTGCTGGGTAGTTGGCCGCCGCCTTCGGGCGGGCTCACGTGGTGAGGACTGGCCGCGCAGGGACTGGCCGATCAAGCGGAATTATCTTTGAGCACAGGAGGCGGGTTGAACATGTCAGTGAGGCGGAGAGATTTTCTAAAGTCGGGACTGGCGGCGTCTGCCGCGATGATGGCGGAGCGAGCGGCTCGTCCAGAGATGGCGGCCGGCGCCGGTGGCATTGGAAAGAGCCGGCAGTATTACGAACTGCGGAAGTATCTGCTGCGGCGCGATGCGCAGATGCAGACGACGACGAAGTATTTGTCGGAGGCGCTGGTGCCGGCTCTGAACCGGATGGGGATTGGGCCGGTGGGCGCGTTCACAGTGGACATCGGTCCGGAGACGCCGACGGTGTATCTGTTGCTGCCGTCGGAGAATCTGGAGACGCTGGTGGGGGCAGGGTTGCGACTGCGCGAGGATGCGACTTTCCTGGCGGCGGCGGAGCCGTTCTGGAATGCGCCGGACACCAGCCCGGCGTTTCAGCGCGTGGAGAGCACGCTGCTGATTGCGTTCGCGGGTTGGCCGCAGCTGGTGGTGCCGCCGCCGACAGCGACGAAAGGCAAGCGCGTGTTCCAGCTGCGCAGCTATGAGAGCGCGAGTGAGCGGGATCATGTGCGCAAGGTGGAGATGTTCCAGTCCGGAGAGTTTGAGGCGTTCGAGAGGGCCGGATTCTGGCGGGTGTTCTTTGGCGATGCGCTGATCGGGGAGCGGCTGCCGCACCTGACCTACATGCTGAGCTTCCCGGATCTGGAGCACATGAATGCGATGTGGGACGCGTTCCGGAACGATGCGGGATGGAAGAAGCTGCAGGCGGATCCTCGGTTCAGCTATGACCAGCTTGTCGTCAACATTACGAATCTGGTGCTGAGCCCGACGGCGTATTCGCAGGTGTGATCATGGCGGGTGCGAGCAAGAACGTGCGGTTGGCGGGTTCGGGTGATGCGAAGACCGCGCCGGCGTCGACTGGGTATTCGGGGACGCCGCTATGGAAGAAGCTGGGCGTGAAGGATGGGCAGCTGACGTGGCGGCTGAAGATGCCGGCGAGTGTGGCGGAAGAGATCGCAGCGGGCGGCGTTGCGCCGAAGTTGGTGAAGGCGCCGAAGGCGGGACTCGAGATGGCGCACTTGTTTGTGACGCGGAAGGGGGAACTAGCGGAATATCTGGTGTGGTTGCGCGGCCTGTTGGCGCAGGATGGAACGGTTTGGGTTTCGTGGCCGAAGAAGTCGGCAGGGGTGGCGGCGGACATTACGGAGGACGCGGTGCGCGCAGCATGTCTGCCGCTGGGGTTTGTCGACGTGAAGGTGTGCGCGGTAGACGCGGTGTGGTCGGGGCTGAAGCTGGTGATCCGGAAGAGCGAGCGGAAGTAGAGAGTCCGGAACCCGGGCGCTGCCTATTTTCCCGCGGGATGGCGGGGACGCTGTTTGGGCGAAATCGATTTGATGATGAGGCGGCGGGGCTGGCCGGGGTCGATGGGTTGGGGGGCGAGTTCGAGGGCCTGAGCGATCAGGTCCTGGACGCCGGGGTCGTCGATCATGGCGCCGTTGTCGAGCTTGATGTGGCGGGCCTGGTTGCCGGTTCCCTCAAGGTAGCAGTCGGGATCGCGGAGGCGGGTGCCGTTCAGGAGAAAAAAGAGGCTGACCCAGCGGGGAAAGACGGCGATGGAAAACAGCGCCTCGGAGGTTCGGTCGGTGGGGGCGAAGCCGATGGCCAGCGCGTTGTAGTTGTCGTAGACGAGTTCCTGGGCGCCGGGCAGGCGGGCGCGCATGCGGCGAAGGGCGACGCGGGCCTGGGCGGCAATCTCGGGGATGAATTTATCGAGGAAGGCGTCGAGTTGTTTGGCTGGGGAGAGGGACGAAGCTGCAGGGGCAGAAGAGGATCTTGTCGCTGCCCTCTTTTTGGCGGACCTGGCTTTGGCAGGAGGCATGGTGCGGGAATGGTAGCGCAGTTTTCCAGTGTCAGGCAGAGGACGGGTGGGAATCCTGCCCAGCGATGGCGGCGTGGTGAAATACGCGGGTGATCGGGTTGTCAGGGTTTAGGCTGAAGGGGATGCCGGGACGCTCAGGCAGAACGATCGATCTGCCCGTCAGGGGCGGGCTCGGGACAACCTATGCGCTGGCTGTGCTGGTTTCAATCCTGACCGCGGCGTGCTCAGTTGCGGCACTGGCAGCAGCCAGCAGCGTTTATCCGACCGAAGAAGTGCGCCGGGCCTTTCTGCCGAACGACGTGGCGAACCTGTGCGTGGGGTTGCCGCTGCTGCTGGTTTCGCTGTTGTTGAGCTGGCGCGGTAGCTGGGCGGGGTTGCTGTCGCTGCCGGGAGCGCTCCTTTTTGTTACGTACAACTCTCTGGCGTACGCGTTTGCTTTGGCGTTCCGCCCGGCGTTTCCGGTTTATGTCGTTGAGGTGCTGTTGAGCGGGGCAGCATCGATCGCTCTTGTGGTGCACATCGATGGAGCCGCAGTGCGGCAGCGCCTGATGGGGGCCGTGCCGGCAAGGTTCTCGGGTGCGGTTCTTGGCGGTCTGGGCTTCTTGTTTTTCGCGCGGGGCGTGGAAGAGGTGCTGCGAGCGCTTGCGGGCCTGCGGCTGCTCAGCCGGCCTGAGTTCGCTGTGGATCTGACGGATGTGCTGGTTGCGCCAGCCTGGATGGCCGCCGGTATTCTTCTGTTCCGAAAACGGGCGCTCGGGTACGTGACGGGTTTTGTTCTTCTGGCTCAGGCCAGCCTGCTGTTCCTGGGGCTCGCGGCTTTCGTGCTGGCAGCGCCGCACTGGACGGGCGGACCTCGTCGTGCCGCGGACGTGGCGGTAGTTCTGGGGATGGGGATGATTTGTTTTATTCCGCTGGGCTTGTTTGTGCGAGCGGCGGAGTTGAGGTCGAGGCGGTAAGGAGAAGGCCCGGAAAAGGGGAAAGCCCGCTCCGGGGTGGGTGGAGGCGGGCTTTCGGGGGTGCGGCAAGGGGTAGTTGCCGCATTACATGATTATGCCGGCGATCACCTAATCTCCCACACACTTTCGCGTGCAGTACCATCGGCCCAACGAGGCTTAACTTCCGTGTTCGGGATGGGAACGGGTGGGACCCTCGCGGTAAGGTCACCGGCAAAGTCGAGCGACGCCTGGCGGGTAGTTTCTCCCGCAGCCGAGGGGTCCGGACAGTTTCTTCTTCGGACCGCGTGTCGGCAGACTAGCGTCACAACTTAGCTGTTCCGGGAGACTGAGGAGCGAACTCCGAGCTCCCGGACAGGGAACGAAAATCGATTGGGTACAAGGCGTGTTGAGCGCCTCCTGCAGAGCTGCTTGCGTCAATCGATCGACGCTGAGCAGGGACTGCGCAGAGTTAATTCTATGGATAAGCCGAACGGGCGATTAGTACTGGTCAGCTGCACGCATTACTGCGCTTTCACCTCCAGCCTATCAACCAGGTGGTCTTCCTGGGCCCTTCGGGGAGATCTCATCTTGGGGCGTGCTTCCCGCTTATATGCATTCAGCGGTTATCACAACCGAACTTCGCTACCCAGCCGTGCCATTGGCATGACAACTGGAACACAAGAGGTTCGTCCATCCCGGTCCTCTCGTACTAAGGACAGCCCCCCGCAAATCTCCTACGCC
>CAWFXK010000002.1:0-409078 GCA_963819725.1 uncultured Acidobacteriaceae bacterium | reverse complement strand
TCCGCCTCCGTCCGCGTCAATCAGCAGCTCCAGATTCAGAGCCGCATGACCGTGACCGCAGTGCCGCTCACCTTTTTCGTCAACGGCGTCGAGGGCGGCAATGCGCAGCTTGGCACCATCAACGCCGCCGGCATCTACACCGCCCCCGCCCAGGTGCCCGCGCCCAACACCGTCACCATCACGGCCACGGCGAACGGCCATCCTGAGGCCGCCCCCGGCAGCGTTGCCATTGCCGTCCTCAACCCCATCCCGGTGCTCAACAGCATCGCGCCAACCAATCCCACCGAAGGCGTCACCCTCATCACCGTCCAGGGTTCGCAGTTCGTCTTCGGCGCGCAGATTCTCTGGAACGGCTCCCCCGTCGCCACCACCTTCGTCTCCTCCACCGAAGTCGCCGCCGCCATCAGCGCGCCCACGCCCGGAACCTACCCGCTGCTGGTCAGCAACCCCAACCCCGGCTCCGCCAACTCCGCCACCCTCAACGTCCCCGTCCTCCCCGGCAAGGTCGTCATCAAGATCGATCCCGGCAACACCGACGTTCGCGTCACCAATTCCCTCAGCCTCGGCGTTCAAGTCACCGGCACCCTGAACACCGGCGTCACCCTCGCCGTCAATGGCGTCCCCGGCGGCAACGCCACCGTCGGCACCGCCGTTTACAACAACGGATCAATCACCTACACCGCTCCCGCCGTCGTCCCCACCCCGAACAACATCGTCCAGCTCACCGTCACCAGCGTTGACGACCCCACGGTCTCCGTCAACCAGAACATCTCCGTCCTCAACCCCATCCCCATCCTCACCGCCGCCACGCCCAACATCTTCAATCCCGGCACCGCGACCGTCGTCGTGACCGGACAAAAGTTCATCAGCGGCGCGCAGGTCCTGCAAAACGGTGCGCCCGTGCCCACCACCTTCAATAGCGGAACGCAGCTCACCGCCACCTTCACCCTCACCCAACCCGGCACCTTCGACATCCAGGTCCTCAACCCGGACCCCGGCGCGGCGACCTCCTCCGACCTCATCGGCATCGTCAACGGCAATCCTCCCCCGCCCATCGTCAATCCCGCGGATGCCTCCCGCTTCCTCGAGCAAGCCACCTTCGGCGCCACCGACGCCGACATCCACGACGTCTCCATGAACGGCTACCAGGCCTGGCTCAATGCGCAGTTCGCCCTCCCCGCCACGCCCGACGAGCCCTTCGTCGAGCAGTCCATCCTCATCAACAACCCGCCCTGCGCCTCTGGCGACGTCAAATGCAACGCCGCCCTCTTCACGGGAAACAACCAGGGTGAGATCTACTTCCAGGACGCCTACTGGCAGGACGCCCTTGCCGCCCCCGACCAGCTCCGCCAGCGCGTCCGGTACGCGCTCTCCGAGATCTTTGTCACCTCCTCCAACAACTCCGCCATCGAAAATTTCCCGCGCGGCGAAGCCGGCTACTACGACCTGCTCGGCCAGGACGCTTTCGGCAACTTCCGCACCTTGCTCAACGACGTGACACTCAGCCCCATGATGGGCAATTACCTCTCCGTGCTCGCCAACGACAAAGGCAACGCCAACACCGACCCGGACGAGAACTACGCCCGCGAAGTCATGCAGCTCTTCACCATCGGCCTCTACCAGCTCAACGACGACGGCACCCGCAAGCTCGACGGCTCCGGCAATCCCATTCCCACCTACTCCAATACCGATGTGCAGGGCCTCGCCAAAGTCTTTACCGGCTTCAGCTGGAATGTCCCTGGCAACAACTCCGACACTGCATGGTCCGATTGCTGCGTCTACGTCGCTCCCGGAGCCGGCGAAGACATCCTGCCGATGACCAGCTACCCCAGCCACCACTCCACCGGCGAGAAAGACTTCCTCGGCGTCACCATTGGCTCCTCCGGCAATGCGGACCCCAATGGCGACCTCAAAATCGCCCTCGATACTCTCTTCAACCACCCCAACCTGCCCGCCTTTTTCTCGAAGCAGCTCATCCAGCACCTCGTCACCAGCAATCCCAGCCCTGCCTACGTCCAGCGTGTCGCCGACGTTTTTCAGAACGACGGCACCGGTGTCCGCGGCAACCTCAAAGCCGTCATGACCGCCATCCTCCTCGACCCCGAAGCGCGCGACTCCGCCACCGACTTCGCCAACCCGCAATACGGCAAGGTCCGTGAGGCCCTCCTCCGCTACACCGAATGGGCCCGCGCCTTCACTGCCCAATCGCGCACCGGCTCGTACGGCATCGGCTCGACCGAAGACCCCATCTGGGGCCTCGGCCAAATGACCCTGCGCGCGCCCACCGTCTTCAACTGGTTTGCCCCCGGCTACGTTCCGCCCGGCACCAGCATTGAGCAGGCCAAACTCGTCGCTCCCGAGATGCAGATGACCAATGTGAGCACGGTGGTCGGTTATCTCAATTCCATCGAGAGCGCCATCGGCAGCGACTCAAAGAGCGGCTCCGACATCTTCTCGAACTACGGAGCGGAGATCGCCCTGGCCTCCGACCCCGACGCCCTGCTCGACCGCCTCAACCTTCTCCTCATGGCCGGCGAGATGGACGACAACCTGCGCACCGAAATTCTAGGCGCCGTCAACGCGATCGCGATCCCCAGCAGCGGCGATCAAACCGCCGCGCTCACCGCCCGCGTTCAGACTGCGATCTATCTCACCATGGCCTCACCCGCGTTTTGCGCCCAGTTCTAGAACCGGACCATCTTCTCAAATCAGTTAGGAGCCTCCCCCAATGTGCACCTGCCTGAAGGACAAACAGCAGCTCTCGCGCCGCCAGTTCCTCCGCACCGCGTCGCTCGCCACCATGTCCGGCATGTATGCCAGCCCCATCATTCTCGGGCTCAACTCCATGGCCGCCATGGCCCAGGGCTATGGCTCTTCCGACTACAAGGCGCTGGTGTGCGTCTTTCTGCAGGGCGGCAATGATGGCCATGGCACCGTCATCGCCACTGACGCCAGTTCCTTCTCCGCCTTCACCGCCGCTCGCTCCGGCGCGCCTGGCCTCGCTTACCCTCTCGCGAACCTGCTGCCCATCGCGCCCAACACTCCCCAATCTGGACGCACCTTCGCCCTCAACCCTTATCTCACCGGCCTGCAGACCCTTTTCAACTCCGGTCGCGCCGCTGTCGTCGCCAATGTCGGCACCCTCATCGCCCCCGCCACCAAAGCGCAGGTCCAGGCGAACTCCGTTCCCCTGCCCTCTTCCCTCTTCTCCCACTTCGATCAGACCGCCGCGTGGCAGGCCATCGCCTCCAACGGCGGCTCCGGCGAGCATGTCGGCTGGGGCGGCGCCGTCGCCGACCTCATCGAGAGCATGAACATGAATTCCAACTCCATGTTCACCTGCATCTCCACCGCCGGCATCGCGCTCTTCCTCGCCGGCGAAGCCTCCTTCCAGCTCAACGTCACGCCCGCCGGGCCCATCCCCATCTCCGGACTCGCTCGTCCGCTCTTCGGCTCCCAGGCCGGAACCGACGCCCTCAACTCCATCCTCACGGCCGAGGAGACCAACCTCTTCGCGAAGGAATACGAAGTGGTCGTCAACCGCTCCATGCAGGCCCAGGCGCTGCTGGCTTCGTCGATGCTCCCCGCCGGGCCCACCGGTGTCCCCAATCCGCCTCAGTACCTCGACCCCACCACCAACATGCTCGCCGACAATTCGCTCGCCGCCTCGCTCCAGACCGTTGCCCGCATCATCGGTGGCCGCATGAGCCTCGGCGTCAATCGCCAGATCTTCTATGTACAGATCGGTAGCTTCGATACGCACGACGGCCAGGCCACCACGCACGCGAAACTCCTCACCCAGCTCGGCCAGGCACTGGAGTACTTCGACACCCAGATGCAGTCCTTCGGTCTTGGCAATAACGTCACCACCTTTACGGCCTCGGACTTCGGCCGCACCCTCACCTCCAACAGCGATGGCACGGATCACGGCTGGGGCAGCCATCACTTCGTCGTCGGCGGAGCGGTTAAAGGCAGCGACATGTACGGCCAGTACCCGGTCGTCGGCGCCAACCAGGCCAACGACGTCGGCGCCGGCCGCCTCATCCCCACCACTTCCGTCGATCAGTACGGCGGAACCCTCGCCCGCTGGTTCGGCCTCTCCGACGGCCAGGTCAAAACCGTCTTCCCCAACTTCGGCAACTTCGGCTCCAGCCCCTACATGGGCTTCATGGGCTAAACCTGAGGCGTTTCTCAGTTCACCGACGTTTCGACTCGATGCGCGGCAGCAACGATACGCAGCTGGCCTGGCATGTGTAGCTTTTTGTCCGTTGCCAATACCCACGCATATTGCTTTTGCAGAGCATCGGTCTCGACCGTCTTCCCGGCTGCGTCGATCGGATCCGTCACCACCACAGTCCGCGGCGCGATGGCCATCACCAGATCGTCAAGGTCGTAATGCCCGAGCACGCCAGGAATCACGCTCTGCGCCAGATCCCGAGTCACCGGCTCCTCAACCGCGTTGCGATAGCTCACCAGCGTGCGATCCAGCGTGATGCTCGCGATTCGCGGATCGAGCACCGCCGCATGCAGCAGCACGATCCCCATCGGCCCGGTTCCGCGTGCGCTCAACTGCGCCGGATCGACGTTGGGCTGCTTGCTCAGCCACTCCACTGCGCGCAGCACATCTTCCACACGCATCGCCACCAGGGTCCTGCCTACCAGGAACGCGCGCAGCGTCGCCATGTAAAACGGTCCCAGCAGAGGAGACTTCGTGCCCTCGGCGTCCTTCGCGCCCGGCGGCAGCTGGAGCGTGAACACGATGTTCCCCGCTTTGGCGAGATGGCCCAGGTCGTCATCGCTCGGAGGCTCGGGGTCCAGCACGAGGAGCGCGGGCTTCTTCCCCTCGCCGTCAGGAATCACCAGCGAGGCAGGCCACTCGACCCCTGTCGTGCCGACGAAGCGGAGCGTCTGAACGCGATATCCCGTCTCCTGCTTGTCCGAGACGACTCTTACCTGCGGCGCGGCAGAATTCTCGGCCACAACCAGTCGCAGTGTGGCGCGCACTTCCCCGGTAATGTGTTCGCGGAACTGCCCGAGTTGCGCTGCGGTCGCCAGCGGCGGCCTGGGCTGCGGCGCTGGCGCGTAGGCCCGATTCAGGCTATACACCGTCGCCCCGCCGATCGAGTTCGCCACCTGCCCGGTCTTCGTGCAGAGCAGATCCTGCGCCGGTGGCGGCGGCAAAGCCTCCACGGCCGGCGTCTCGCTGCTCCCTGTGAGCCAGTGCAGGAAGAAACCCATGATCTGCGGATAGATCGGCCGCAGATTGCCGTGATGTCCTGGGCCGGTGATCCACTGCAAGTGATCGTCAGCGTCGTAGAGCCCATAGATCCGCCGTGCCTCCTCGACCGACTTGCGCGCGCCGGCAAAGGGGAACATGTCTTCGGTCGTCGAGATCACAGCGTAGGGCATCGGCGCCGCCGTCTCGATCCAGTCTGGAAAACTCAGCCCCTCCTCAAGGAAATCCGGAATGGTCTGCTCGGCTTCCTGGGGACCGATGCTGCTCAGCAACTCGTCGAAGCCGGTGATATAACACGCCACGCCCGCGACCTTGACACGCGGATCGAGCGCGGCAAGATACGCGGTCACGGTCCCCCCGCCCGAGCAGCCCATCGCACCGATCCGCGTCGCGTCGATGTCCGGCCGGCTGCGCAAATAGTCGATGCCGCGCATCGCATCCTGAATGAAGTAGCGCGCGATGTGATTGCCGGTGAGCATCGCCTGCACGCTGGCCTCGCTGTGCTCGCCCGTCGGAGCCCCGGCGAGCGACTTCTCCGTCGCGCTATCGAAATACTGCAGCCGCTCGCCCTCGCCGATGGGGTCGTACGCCAGCACTGCGACGCCGTTGCGCGCCATGTTCGCGCTGAAGAGCCAGGCCTCGAGCTTGCCCGCCGGATAGTGACCCGGCGTGTAGAGGATCGCCGGGTACGGCCCCTTGCCCTTGTCGGGAATGTACAAGTCCGCCGTCACGTGGAAGTCCGGGAGGCTGTCGTAGATGAGGCGCTCGACGTGGAATCCATCCTCGGGCAGCGTCCCAACCGACTGGACGCGCAGTGGTCCTGGTTTAGCCGGCAGGCCGCCGATCAGGCGCAGCACGGTTTCGCGTATTTCGGCCCTGCGCTTTTCCGCCTGCGTGCGCGTCTGGATTGCCTGAATCGTCGCGTCGCGCTTCGCAATGTCGGCGCGCGCGATCCCGCTGAGATAGCGATTGAACTCCAGTTGCGGGCTCGACTCTGGAGCGATCGCAAACAAGGCTACGGAGGCAAGCGACGCGAACAGGAAGGCGGTGAGGGCTTTTCGCATAAGCAGAAGGTGGGTTCAACGCCAGAACTATACCACTGGGGTGAAAGCGGGCGTCGCAAACCGCGCCTCTCTCGCTATTGCGTCAGCACTTCCTGGCCGTCCCGCTTGTAGATCACGCCTGCCTTCATTACGAAGCTGACTTTGCTCATCACGCTGATATCGTCCAGCGGATTGCCCGGCACCGCAACGAGGTCCGCATACTTGCCCACGCTCACCGTCCCCAGCTCATCCTGATGCCCCAGCAACTCCGCCGCATTGATCGTGGCCATCTGCAGCGTATAGGCGGGCGGCAGCCCGGCCTTCACCAGATAGATGAAGTCTTCCCAGTTTTGCCCGTGAGGATAGACGCCCGCGTCCGTGCCATAGGCGAACTTCACACCGCCCTGATACGCACGCGTTACCGTCTTCATGATCTGCGGTCCGACTTCGAGAGCCTTCCGCGTCACCGCCGGCGGATACATGCCTTTCTTCGCCTGCTCAGCAACGTATTGACCCGTGTAGACCGTCGGGCAGTAGAACGTCCCGTGCTCCTTCATCAGCCGGATGTCCTCGTCGTCCATGAAGGTGCCGTGCTCGACCGAATCCACGCCCGCAACCACCGAACGGCGAATCGCCTCAGCCCCGTGCGCGTGCACCGCCACCTTCATGCCGTAGTCGTGTGCCGTGTCCACCAGGGCCTTGATCTCGTCCTCGCTCATTTGCGGCCCGGAGCCGTTGGTCCCCAGGTCCATCACGCCGCCGGAAGGCATCGCCTTGATCAGGTCCGCGCCTTCCTTATAGTGCAGGCGGACCACCTTCCGCGCCTCGTCGGGACCGTTGAAGATCGACTGCAGCGGGCCCGGATCGCCCTGCAGATCCATGCTGAGGCCGTTCGACCAGTCGGCATGGCCACCGGTCGTGCTGATCGGTGGACCGGCGGTGAAGATTCGCGGACCGATCACCCGCCCGGCCGCTATTTCATCCCGCAGGGACACAGTGTCGTAGTCGTGGTCGCCCACGGTGCGCACTGTCGTGAACCCCGCCAGCAGCGTGCGGCGCGCGTACAGCGTGGAGCGCAGCACCATGTTGGCGAAGTTGAGGTGGGCCGCTTCCATGTATGCGTTCCTGCCAAACTCCATGTCCAGGTGTACGTGGTCATCAATCAGCCCCGGCAAACACGTCGCCCCGGCCAGCTCGATCACCTTCGCCCCCGCATCGCTCTGCGTTCCGGACTCGACCTTGTCGAACTTGTCGCCCGAGATGACGATCGTTGTCGGTCCCAGCATCTTGCCGGCAGCGCTGTCGAACAGACTCGGGCAATGAACGACCGTCACCGCCGCGGGCGCATCCTGACCCAGCGCCACCGCCACTGGCAAACACGCGGACCCCAACACAACCACCCGCACCACACCTGCAAACCTCATGGCCTTCTCCTCACTCGTATCAACTACTGTTACAAAATGAAGCTCAGAATCCGGCCTGTTCAGCCTTCTTTTCCGGCAGCAGCTTCGTCGCCTGCTTCAGCAAGTCAGCCTCGCGTTCCAGCGCCGCGGAGACGCGTCCGATTTGTTCGTCGGCCTCAGTCCACTTCTTCTGCTCGATCGCTTCTCGGACGCCGGGGATCGTCTTCACGCCGTAGCCGGTGTAGAAGCCCGGAGCGTAGAGCAGATGCTCGAACCACTGCCGGTTGGGCAATCCGCGCTCATCGGTCAGTACGCGCTCGCTGCGGATAAGATCGGCGTTGAGCCCCTCAGGCGCATTGCCGTTGGCCGCATTGAACGCCTGGTCGAAGGCTTTTGCGGCATCCGTCAGATCGTCCGACGCCTGATCGAGCGGTGCGAAATTCAGGTACGGCGGAATCGCTTCCACCGGCGGAGGCACCATGGGCTTCTTCGGATCCTGCAGCGCCTTATACACTCCATCGGCGATCTCCTCGTCGCGCTCCTTTGCCTCGTCCCGTTTCTCGGTCAGCAGCGTCTTCAGCTGCGTGTCGTACATGTGGACGGTGTCGGCCAGGTCGGCGAACTGGAAGGGAAGCGCGTCGGCATCGGCCATGCGCATCACCATCGTGCCAGTGGTTTGCGCCAGCGCGCGCCCATAGCTGAAGTCCGTGTCGGAGAAATGCGTGTACCAGTAGAAGTCGTCGTACACCGAGTGATACTCCCCGCCTCCCTGGTCTTCGCCACCGTAGCCGAGGTTCACGCTGGCGATGCCGAGGTGATCGATGAAGACGGTGTAATCCGACCCTGAACCGAGCGCCGGAATCCGCAGATCGGCTCGCGAATGAATTTCGCTGCGCTCCTGGCCCTTCGCGCGCGACAGGTCCACCAGCCGCACACGCTTCCACACGGTCATCCCCGTCTCGGGATCCTGGATGTCCTTCGCAATGTCGTTCACAAAGTTTTCCAGCGAATGCGATCCTTCCGCCCGAAAATAGCCGCGCCCGTTGCCGTCGGAGTTGAAGTAGGCCACCGCATGCTGTTTCAGCTCATCGGCGTGCGTTTCGGCCCATTCCGTCGAGCCCAGCAGCGCCGGCTCCTCGCCATCCCAGAAGCAGTAGATGATGGTCCGGTCCGGCTGCCACCCCTGCTTAAGCAGCTCGCCGAACGTGCGCGCCTCCTCCAGCTCCGGACTCGTCCCCGAAAGCGGATCGCCCGCGCCATTGACCCACGCGTCATGATGATTGCCACGGATCACCCACTGATCCGGATATTTCTTCCCCGGAATCTTCGCGACCACGTCATACAGTGGCTTGCGATCCCAATTGAAGCTCAGCGCAAGGTGCGCTTTCACCGTGCTCGGCCCCACGTGATACGTGAACGGCAACGCGCCCCGCCACGACTCCGGAACCGTCTGCCCTCCGAGAGCTTTCAGGAAGGGTGTCGCATCCGCCCAGGAAATGGGCAGCACCGGAATCTTCGTAATGGTCTGCACCTGCTCCAGCGGTATCAGCTTCACGCCCGGCACTGCGCCCACCCCTGGAGTCTGCGGATCGCCCGGATACACAGGCATATCCATAACGCTGCCGCGCTGCACTCCTTCCGACGGACGCATCGGCCCTTCCGGATAGGGATCGCCGCGATAAAACCCATCGTCGCGGGGATCGGAGTAGATGATGCAGCCCACAGCGCCGTGCTCCGCCGCCACCTTCGGCTTAATGCCGCGCCAGCTCATGCCGTAGCGTGCGATCACGATGGCGCCCTTCACCGAAACTCCCATCCGGTCCAGATCTTCGTAATCTTCAGGGCGGCCGTAGTTCACGTAGACCAGTGGCGCGGTCACGTCGCCGTCGCGCGAGTAGGCGTTGTACGTCGGCAGCTGCTCGCTGATCTGTCCGGACGTGGGATCGACGCTGATGACGGGCTCCTGCAGCTTCGCGGTGAAGGGCGTCGACCCCAGCAGTTCCAGCTTGCGCGACTTCGGCGTGGGGAAGAGCGCCGAAAACTCCTCGATCTGAGCGTTGAGTCCGTACGATGTCAGTTGCGCCAGCAACCACTCGGCGTTGTCCTTGTCGTAGGGCGAGCCGACATGGTGCGGCCGCGCCGACAGCCGCCGCATGTTCTCGCGGATGTGGTCGCGATCCGGCATTGCGCGGAACTTCTGCTCCCAGCTGATCTCCGTGGCCGAATCCTCGGGAGTGTAGCCGCGCAGGGTGTGCCCGGCATCGACGGCATAAGCCCCCAGGGCGAACAGGCAGAGGGCGGCGATCGGCAGACGCATACGATGGTTCCTCTCTCGGTTGCAAAGAATAAGGTGCAGGGGACGCTACAGATTGCGTGACTGCAACACTATAGCCCAAACCGGTTGCTCCGCAGCTCCACGCAGCCGCCATGGCTTTTTCTTTTCCGGACCATGGCCATTTGCACCTCTGGCGTCCCAACCGCATCCTTATAAGCAGACCTCCATGGCTGACACCACGAACGTCCTGCCCGGCCTGATCGAATCGGCTCCCCCAATCGAACACTTTCGCAACGGGCGATTCTTCAACCCCGGCGCGGCCGAACACGATTTCCGAGCTGCGCTACAGTGGATGACCCATCGCAAACCGGGCCCGTGGCGCCGCTGGATCGAATCCACCCCTGGCCCTCCACCGCCCGCGCAGGTGGATGGCGCTGCGCTCCGGGCTACATTCGTGAATCACTCCACGGTCCTGCTGCAGACCTCTGGCGTCAACATCCTCACCGACCCCGTGTGGTCAAGGCGCGTCAGCCCGGTGCAGTTCGCGGGCCCGCAGCGCCATCGCGCGCCCGGCATCCGCTTCGAGGACCTGCCTCCGATTCAACTCCTGCTCATCAGCCACAACCACTACGACCACTTCGATGTGCCGACGCTGAAGCGCATCGCGGCAACACACCGGCCTGTGGTCTTCTGCCCCCTCGGCCTCGCAGCTCCGTTGCGCCGACTCGGCTTTGCCGATGTTCATGAACTGGACTGGTGGCAATCGCAACCATGGCACGGCTTGCGCGTGCACTGCGTCCCCGCGCAGCATTTCTCCGCGCGCACGCCATTCGATCGCAACCGGACCCTATGGTGCGGCTGGGTGATTGAATCCGAACGCGGCAACATCTACTTCGCCGGTGACACCGGCTTTTCTGACGTCTTCTCCGCGCTGCGGCAGCGTTTCGAATCGATCCGGCTCGCGCTGCTGCCCATCGGCGCATACGAACCGGAGTGGTTCATGGGCCCCGTCCACATGACGCCAGAGCAAGCCGTCGAGGCACGCGAGATCCTCGGCGCATTGACGGCGATGGGGATTCACTTTGGGACTTTCGCGCTCGCTGACGACGGTGAAACGGATCCTATGGATCGTCTCCGCCACGCCCTCTCGCGGCGTGAAGACGGCTCGCACTTCTGGACCCTCAGCGAAGGTGAAGGGCGAATGGTCCCATAGGATCGCTCAGTTGCGAAGAAACTCAGGCAGCCGCTCGGGCCGCACGTTGTCGTAACTCTGCAGCACTGTGAACCGCGCAATCGACGCTGGAATCCCAACTGCCGTGAATCCCGGATGCCCCGTCGCCGGATACGGCCCGCCGTGATTCATCGCGGGACTCACCGCCACGCCAGTTGGCATCTTGTCGTTCAGTAATCGACCGACTTTACGCCGCAACACCGGCTCCAGCCGCGCATAAAGCGCATCGTCCGCGCCTGACGCCGCCGAATACACCGTGCCCGTCAACTGCCCTTCCAGATGCTCCAGCACCTGCAGCAGCTCAGCTTCGTCAGCAGCAACGATCGCCATCACCTCGTTACCGAACGCCTCCCGCTGCAGCTCCTCCGGCGCAGCCAGAAACGCCTGGCCGGAAACCCGCAGCAGCGTGCTCGCGTAGCGATAGCCCTGGCCCGGCACTTTCTTCCCGCCCGTCAGGAGCTTCGCGCCCGCGTGCTGTAACGCGCGAATCGACTCGTCCAGCTGGTCCCTGGTCGTCGACGAAAGAAGCGCATGGGGCTCGCGGCTGGCCATCGCCGACGCCAACTCCTGCAGGAATACCTCAGTTGCGTCGCTGGCAATCACCATTGCCACATTCGGCCGCGTGCAGAACTGCCCCGAACCCAGTGTGCAGCTGTCCGCCAGCTCGCGCGCCCACTTCTGCGCGTTTTCCTTCAGACCCTCGGGCAAAAAGATCACCGGGTTCAGGCTCGACATCTCGAGATAAATCGGCTTCCCCGCAGTGTCCGCTGCGTGCTTTAGCTTTAGTCCCGCGCCTTTGCTACCCGTGAACCCCGTAGCGCCAATGCGCGGATCGCTGACCAGGCGCGCGCCGTTTTCGTGGTTCAGCTTATAGATCATCTGCACCGTCGCCGCCGGCAACCCGGTGCTCTTCAGCGCCCTGGCCGCGGCCTCTGCCATCAATTGGGATGTGTAGGCATGCAGCGGATGCGCCTTCGCGATCACCGGATTTCCCGCCGCAATTGCCGCCGCAAAGTCGCCGCCGCTCACCCCGTTGAACGCAAACGGAAAATTGTTGGGTCCAAAAACCACGACCGGCCCGATCGGCGCGTAGCACGAGCGCAAATTCTTCGCCTGATCGATGATCGGCCGCCGCCACGTGCCCTGCCGCGCCGCAGCCGCTGCCTGGCGCAGCTGATCCGTCGTCCGCGGCAGCTCCACATCCTTCAGCCGTGGAGACACCGGCAGCGCCGTCTCTTCATGCGCAGCCTGCGCAATCGCCTCGGCATTCGCCTCCAGTTCCTTCGCGTACGCCTCGAGAAAAGCGCCAATCTTCTCCGGCGGCGTTTTCTCCAGCGCATGCGCCGCTTCCGCCGCCGCCGACAGAGCGCGATCGCAATCGCTCCACCGGCTCACCGGGAATTCCCGCCCCAGCTTTTCGCCCGTCGCCGGATTCTCCGGCTCGAAAACGCCTTCGGCGTCCGACTCCCGCCACTCCCCGCCAATTAAAACCTTCGCCGTCGCCACTGCCGTCTGCATCGCTTCCCTCCTCGCGTGGGATGAGCTGGTCAGCCCACGGGATTCATCAGTTCGCCGATTCCGTCGATCCTGATCCGCACCGTATCGCCCTTCTCCAGCGTAAAGGAATCGGGCGGCACAATGCCCGTCCCGGTCAGCAGAAAGCAGCCGAAGTGAAATGTCTGGTCGCGATACAGGTACATAGCCAGTTCCTCGAAGGGCCGCTTGATCTGCGCCAATGAGGTTTCCCCGGCAAAAGCCGTGCTGCCTCCGCGCGCAATCTCAATGGAGATCCGCGTCTCGCGCGGCAGCGGTTCCTTCGAGATGAGGATTCCGGGCCCCAGAGCGCAGCTGCGGTTGTAGACCTTGGCCTGCGGCAGATAGAGAGGATTCTGGCCCTCGATATCGCGCGAGCTCATGTCGTTGCCGATGGTGTATCCGACAATCTCGCCACGCGGGCTGATCAGCAGCGCCAGCTCCGGCTCCGGCACCGACCAGGTTGCGTCGCTGCGTAATCCCACCGTCCCGCCGGGCCCCACGACTTTGTGCGCCAGCGACTTGAAAAACAGCTCCGGCCGCTCTGCTGTATAGACGCGATCGTAGAAGTCGCCACCGCCGGCGTCCTTCGACTCCGCCATGCGTGCGGCGCGGCTGCGCAGATAGGTCACGCCCGCCGCCCACACTTCCTGGCTTCCGATCGGTGCCAGCAGCTTCGTCGCATCGAGGGCTCGAGCAGTCCCGGCGCCCTGTGTCTTCTGCGCCAGATACTCGTGCACATCGGGCTGCATCAATAAGCCGTCGAGTGTGTCTTCAATGACAAATCTCTGGTCGCCCTCCTGCAGGACAAGACCTTCTGCCGTTCGATACAGGATCACGTTGTCTCCCTCACTTCCTCGGTCTCTGCTCTGTTTCGCGTCGCGCCCGACGCCAGCCGTGACGTGATCGCATCCACGTCATAAACGCATCCGCCCCAGATGCCGCCGCTCGCCTCCACCATGGCGGCCCACAGGCGCGTATCGTCGGGCAGCGCCGGATGCGGCCGCAGATCGGGACGAGGATCGCGCGCCGCCAGGCGCCTCCGTCCTTCCTCCGGACCGAAGATCTCGCCGTTCTCTCCCACCAGATCGACCGTTGCGCTCAGCTTGTTGCTGTCGATACGGATCTCGATCGTGTCCCCTTCGCGAATCTTCCCTACGGGACCTCCCGCCAGGGCCTCCGGTGAAATGTGTCCGATGCATGGACCCGTCGAGACGCCGCTGAACCGCCCGTCCGTGATGAGCGCGACGTGCCGGCAATGCGGCAAGGCCTTCAGCGCCGCGGTGATCTGGTAGATCTCCTGCATGCCGGCCCCCAGCGGCCCGCAGCACAGCAACGCCATCACATCGCCCGCCCCAATCTGCCCCTTGCGGATCGCCTCAATCGCATCGCTCTCCAGCGTAAACACACGCGCCGGCCCGCGATGCAGGAAGACTCCGTCTTCGCGGATCAGACCCGGGTCGATCGCCGTGCTCTTCACTACCGAGCCATCGGGTGCCAGATTTCCCTTCGGGAAGCACACCGTCGACGTCAGCCCGCGCGATCGCGCTCGGTCCGGCGAGCAAATCACCTCATCCGCATCGATCCCGTCGCGTTCCAGCAAATTCTGTTTGAGCGCCCGCCGCCGTTCGCTCTGCTCCCACCAGTCGAGGCATGCTCCCAGCGTCACGCCCGCCGCTGTCAGCGCCTTGGTATGCAGCAATCCCGCGGCGCGCAGATGCAGCATTACCTCCGGTACTCCTCCGGCCAGGAACACCTGCACCGTTGCAAATCCGCGCGGCCCATTCGGCAGCGCATCCACCAGTCGCGGCACCTCGCGATTCACCCGCATCCAGTCCGCCACCTCGGGCCGCTTGCGGCCCGCCGCATGCGCGATGGCCGGAACGTGCAGCAGCAGATTCGTTGACCCGCCAAACGCCGCATACACCACCATCGCATTCTCAATCGCCGCCTGGGTCAGGATGTCCTGGGTCCCGATCCTTATTTCCCGCAATCGAAGCAATGCCGCCGCTGACCGCTTCGCAGCGTCGAGCCAGATCGGCTGTCCGGAAGGAGCCAGCGCGGTGTGCGGCAACGCCAGCCCCAGCGCTTCGCCCACCACCTGCGAGGTAGCCGCGGTCCCCAGAAACTGGCAGCCGCCGCCGGGCGACGCGCACGCCCGGCAACCCATCTCCGCGGCGTAATCCAGGCTGATCTGTCCCTGCGCAAAGCGCGCGCCGATGCTTTGAATCTTTCCGGCGTCCTCACCGTTCTCCGGCAGCAGCGTCACGCCGCCGGGAATCAGCACCGCAGGCAATTCGCGCGACGATGCCAGCGCCATCATCATCGCGGGTAGCCCCTTGTCGCACGTGGCAATGCCCAGCACGCCGGCGCGCGTGGGCAGCGACCGCATCAGGCGGCGCAGCACGATCGCCGCATCGTTGCGATAGGGCAGCGAATCCAGCATGCCCGTTGTGCCCTGCGTGCGCCCGTCGCATGGATCAGTGCACGCTCCTGCAAACGGGACGGCATCGAGCGCCTTCAGGGCGCGAGCCGCCGCCGCTACCAGCAGTCCCACTTCCCAGTGGCCGGTGTGAAAGCCGAGCGCGATTGGCGTGCCGTCTTCGGCGCGCAAACCACCGTGCGTGCTCAGGATGAGAACCTCCGGCCCGCCCATCCGCGCTGGATCCCAGCCCATGCCCGCATTCATTGTCATGCCAAACAAATTGCCCGAAGGCTGCGTCAGCAGCATTTCGGGCGTCAGCGCCAGCACACCCGCCGGTCCGCGCGCATGCGTCGCCACCGCGCGCAGATCCAGGTCCTGCGACTCGAGTACTTCACCGACGCCAATCGACTTCATCGCAACTCACTCACTTGAACACCAACAGGCAACCTGTCGCCGCAGAAATACCTTTTGGGGCTACTGGCTACTGGCTACTGGCTACTGGCTGCGGCGCGGGCAGCCTCACGCCGAGCAACACCGCTCCCGACAGAATAAGCGACAGCGACATCAGCAGAAACCCCGACGCCGAGCTGCCCGTATAAGTCTGCAGCACGCCGACGAAATACGTCCCGAAAAAACCACCCAGCGCGCCGACACAGTTGATCAGCGCCATCGTCTCTCCGGCAACATTGCGCGGGAGCAGCTCCGGCACCATCGCCCAGAAGGGCCCGTAGGGCGCGTACATGCAACACGCCGACACGATCAGACACGCATAGGCCGCAACAAACGACCGGTCCACGGTGAAAAACGATCCGGCCAGGGCAACGCCACCCAGCATCAGCAGTGGCCAGACGTACTTGCGCCGCTGTCCGCGCCGGTCGGAGAAGTGCGAAACCGTCATCATGACCACCACGGCTACCAGATACGGAACAGCCGTGACCAGACCTGTTGTCCCCATCCCTGCTTTCGTCGCGTTGCGGATCACCACCGGCAGCCACAGCACGAAGCCGTAGATGCCCAGGCTCCAGAAGAAATAGTTGATGCACAGGCGGATCACGTTGGGCTCACGAAACGCCGGCCAGAAATTCTCGAACTGAGGCAGCTGCCGCTGCTCGTGTTCCAGCGTGTCTTCCAGAGTTGCACGCGCTTCTGCGCTGAGCCACAACGCCTGCGCCGGACGATCGCGCATCAGCGCGATCCAGAAGAATCCCCAAACCACCGCGACAACGCCTTCGATGATAAAGGCCACTTGCCATCCCCACGCGCGAATCAGGAATCCGGTCGCCGCCGACATCCACAGCACCGTCACCGGATTCGCCAGGATCATCAGCGCATTCGCTCGCGATCGTTCCGTGCGCGTGAACCAGCGAGTCAGCAGGATGAGCAACGCCGGAAACACGAAGCTCTCCGCCACGCCCAGCAGCATGCGATCCACGGCCAGCATCCAGAAGCTGCGGATCACTCCTGTCAGCGCTGCGAAAGCCCCCCACGCCACCAGTGCGAGAAAGATGAGCAGCCGCGCGCTGTGTCGCTGCACCAGGATGATGCCGGGAATCTGCGGCAGACAGTATCCGAGAAAAAAGAGCGCCCCCAGCAGCGACGACTGATAGCCGTTGATGTGCAGTGTCTGCGCCAGCCCGGCCGCCGCTCCAAAGCCATAGTTGGTCCGGTCCAGATACGCCAGGCTGTAGGTGATGAACACCGCGGGCAGGACTCGAGTCCACCGCTTGCGCAGATCAGCTTCGCTGGGATTCATCGGGTCCATGGGCAGAGCGCACCTCGCCACCTGAAACGCTCCGTCCAGGGCGGGCAGTCCAGTAGATCACATCGGTCGCCGCCTGCGCTCTGGCTCGGCGACGCCATGACAAAGCGGAGACAACCGGCGCCCGAACCCGAGGCTACAATGGCTGCCAGCATTTCCAGTGATGAGGTTGCTGCGATGACCGCGAGTCCTGCTCCGCGCAATCCCTGGACAACCCTGCCTGTCTGGTTGCGAGCCATCGTCGCCGGCCTGCTCATCGGACTGGTGGCCGCCAACGTCTGGCCGCTCTTCCTCCTTCGTCTGGGAGTTCCGCTCGCCGCACCCGCCGAAGTGCTGTTCCTGGCGCTCTACCTCTGGTGGGCTGCCGGCGGCGGCCAACCGCGCCGCACGCATGACGCCCGCGCCAATTCCTTCCGCTCCACCAAGCTTTCATCCCGACAGTGGTTCTGGGGCATGATTGCCGCGGTCAGCTTCGCAATCACGGTGCACGCCTCCATCGCACTCCTCTTCCGCCTGGTACCGTTTCCAGTCGCGGCCTTTCGCAAGGGATACGACTTCAGCTTCATCCCCACGCTTCCGCTCCGCTGGATCGCAGTAATCGTGTCGGCGGCCAGCGCCGGCGTCTGCGAAGAAGTTGGCTTCCGCGGTTACATGCAGCGGCCCATTGAGCAGCGCTACGGCGCTGTGGCCGGCGTGCTTGTTTCTTCTGTCTTCTTCACCGTGGTTCACCTCACCAAAGGCTGGGCCTTAGCGGGAATGGTGCCCATCGTCTTCGGTGCGGGCCTACTTCTCGGGTTCCTTGCGCGCGCCTCCGCCTCGCTGATCCCCTGCATCATCGGCCACACCATCATGGATATCGGTCTCTTCGCGTACTGGTGGACAGGGATCGCCGGAACATTCACTGCGCATCCCATCAATGAAACCGGCCTCGATCGGGCATTCGCCTTCACCTGTGTCGTTCTCGCAGCTTCCCTTTGCGTCGTCTTCCTCTCGCTCAGGAAGCTCCGCGAGGCGCTCGCTCCCTCTGCGCCAGAGCGCTCACTCGCGGCCAACTAGTCCGGCGGCGGTCAGTCTTCGTCCCCCTCGTCCGGCATATCTCCCGGCGGCCTTGCCAGATTGATGCGCGCGTGATGCGCCGCCTCCAGCACCTTGTTCAGCGCCGGCAGTTGCTGATCGCGGAACGACTCCCATGCCGGCACAACTTCTTTCACTTCGTCCTGCACATGTGCGGCGGCCTGGGTCAGCGCCTCGGTCGGCGGATTGTCCGACTGCTCCAGCTCGCCATAGAGCTGGCCGGCTTCCCCGTTCACTTCATCGATGCCAGGCCGATGCTGCGCGTGGTCGCCCTCCAGCACCAGCTTCAACGCATCCTTGAAGGGCTGCAGCTGAGATGCCAGCGAAACATTCTGCGGCGCGTTCATCTGCTCGGCCACCGCATGCGCCGCGAGATCGGCCTTCGCCACCCCGTCCAGTGCCTGCCCCATCGTCACCTGCGCCGCGTGCAGCGCTTCCAGATCCGACGGTGAGGTGTGTACGCGCGGATCCATCTTCACGGTGATGGTTTGCGTCTCGCTGTGCCCGTCCACGGTCAGCCGCACCGTGTACTCGCCCGGCAGCACCAGCGGGCCCTGCGGTTTCAGGGGCGTTCGATATGGCACCGCCGAAATCGGATACGAGTACCGTGTCGCCGTCGGCGTCGTCGATCGCAGATCCCACACCCATCGGTGCATGCCAGTGGTTGTGGACAGCGGACCGTGCACCAGGGGCCAGTAGGGCGGAATGAGATCTTTCTTCATCTCTTCCGGCTTCGGCGTCACCGGGTCCTTGCCCGAATACTTCCGCAGAACGGAGCCGTCCGAGGCCAACACCTCCAGCGTGAGGTCCTGCGCCTCGGCCGACAGATCGTAGTCGATCAGCGCCCCATCCGGCGGATTCTCACCGAGCGGTTCATCCGGAGGCACCGGCGTGTCGGTGTACTCCATGCTGCGAACGCGCCATGCATCCGCGGGCTTGAAGAGCATCGGCATTTTCTCACCGGCCTGCGCGGCCATCTCGCGCAGCGGAGCAACGTCGTCGAGGATCCAGAATGACCGCCCGTGCGTCGCCACGACCAGGTCATCGCCCTTCACCAGCACATCGCGCATCGATGTGTGCGGCAGGTTGTACTCAATCGACCGCCAGTGCCCGCCATCGTCGAACGACACCCACACCGCCCTCTCCGTCGCTGCATACAGCAGTCCCGGCTGCACAGGATCGGCCCGCACCGCATCGACCGGCGCGTCGTCCGGCAGACCTGCGCTGATCGACTGCCACGACTTGCCGCCGTCGTGCGTGCGGAACGCGTACGGCTTCATGTCGTCGATGCGCATACGGTTCACTGCCACATACGCCGTGTCATCGTCGAAACGCGAGGCGTCGATCTGCGCGATCTTGCTCCACGGAGTCAGTCCCGGCGGCGTGATATTCGACCAGTTCGCTCCGCCGTCGCGGGTGATCCAGACGAAGCCGTCGTCCGTTCCCGCCCAGATCGTCTGCATATTTTTGAACGAAGCCGCGACCGAGTAGATCACGCCGCGGCGCTGATTCTGCTGATCCGCAGGCAACGCCGGCAGCGACTCTGGTTGCCCGCTCTTCTCCTGGCTCAGGTCCGGGCTGATCGTCTGCCACGTATGCCCATAGTCGGTTGTTTTGAAGAGATGGTTCGCCGCGTAGTACATCGTGTGCGGATCGACCGGGGAAAACAGAATCGGCTCTGTGCGGTCGGCGCGGAAATCCTTCTTCCGCATCGGAAGCGGCGTTACGTTCTGCACTTCGCCGGTGATGCTGTTGTAACGCGAAACCTCCGTCCGCCCGGCACCGTAAATAATCTCCGGATGCAGCGGATCGGGCGCGGCATATCCGTATTCAATGATCCCCGCCGGATGCCAGTTTCTGTAATCGACATAGCCGTCGTTGCCGCGCGAAGCCATGCACACCGACCCGCTTTCCTGCTGCCCGGCACATACCAGGTAAGGAAATGTATCCGTGGCTGCGACGTGATATAGCTGCGCCGTCGGCTGGTTGTACCAGCTGCTCCAACTCTCCCCACCATTCACCGTGATCACCGCGCCCTGATCGGCCACCAAAGCCAGAATCTCCGGGTTTCGCGGGTTGACCCACATGTTCTGGTAGTCGTCGCCGCCCGGAGCACCACGCAGGCTGATCCACGTCTTCCCCCCGTCAGTCGACTTACACGTAACAATGCTCGTTACATAAACGGTGTCCGGATTCTTCGGGTCTGCCACCGGAACCGACAGGTCTCCGCCGCCGATCTTCATCGCCGGCCGCGGGTCGTCGGTAATCTTCAACCAGCTCTCGCCCGCATCGTCGGACCGATAGACACCCAGGCCCCGGCCTGATCCATATCCGCCGCCACCCTCGGCCTTGAATTGCAGAGTCGCGTACAAGCGGTTCGGATTGCTGTCCGCCAACGCGACGTTGATCTGCTCCAGCCCCTCCGGTAGTCCCTTCGTCAACTGCTTCCAGGTGTTGCCGCCGTCGGTGGACTTGAACAGCCCGCCGCCCGTCCCCGAATACTGATTCGCGTCCTCCCACGGCCCCAGCGTGTCTTCCCACATCGCCGCATAGACGATCCGCGGATTCTTCGGATCGAGCACCACATCCGACCCGCCAATCCGCTCCCCCTTGTACAGCACCTTCTTCCACGTCTTGCCGCCATCGTCGGACCGGAAGATCCCGCGATCCTTATTCGGCCCATACGGATGCCCCAGAACCGCTGCGAACAGCCGATTCGGATTCCCCGGATCCACCGCAATCGCCGGAATTTGTTCGCCGGCACGCAGGCCCAGGTGTGTCCACGTCTTCCCCGCATCGTCCGAACGGTAAATTCCATCGCCCACCGACAGGTCCGGCCGGTGCAGCCCCTCGCCGCTCGCCACGTAAACAATGTTGTCGTTCGATGGTGCCACGGCGATCGCGCCCACCGACTGCGTGTCTTCGTGATCGAAGATCGGCGCCCACGTCCGCCCGTAGTCGGTCGACTTCCACGCCCCGCCGTTCACCTGTCCGATGTAGAAAACACTCGGCTGGTCCGGAACACCTGCCACCGCGCGCGTTCTGCCGCCGCGGAACGGCCCAATCATGCGCCAGTGCATGTCCGGCATTGTCGTTGTAGTTTGCGCAATCAGCAGAGAAGCGGGCAAAAACAGGCACGCGGCGGCAAGCAGGAAGGCGAAGCGCTTTCTCATGAGGTGTTGTTCCTTTGGCGCCGCTCTCATTCTGCGGCATTTTGGTCAAGCCGCCATTGTAACGGCGCAAAGGCCAAATGCGGCCACCGCCGGCTCTTTCGGCCACGAAAGAAATCGGGGGGCCCTCCGTATGCGCAGCTGTTGTCCGATCAGAACGTCGCCCGCACACCCGACCTGCGCAGCGAACGGAATGCCAACCGTTGTGCCCGGACCAAAGAAATCTCCCAGCGCGCCCTCGGGGATCTCCAGTTGCTTCAGGCTGGTGATGGGTTCGGTCTGCGAGCAGTCGGCGACTCGTGCAGACGCTGGGTGACATTGGTGATGCCGTCCTGGTTGGGCTGCATTTGCGCCGCGGGAATCGGAAGCTGCGCGACGTTGACGGCATAGTTCGCGCCGGGATTGTTGCGGTTGAAGAGATTGAAGAACTCGACGAACGGGTCGATCTGCCAGCGCTCGCCGATCTTGAAGGGACGGGTAACGCGCAGATCGGTTTGCAGGTAAGGCGTTCCGCGGAATTCGTCGAGGCTGGTGTAAACGCCGTTCACCCAGATGCGCGCGGTGTTGTCGGCGTTGGTGATGGTGATGGGGCGAGCGCTCTCGAGCTGGGAGACGCCGCTCACCTCGAACCCACCGCGAATATGCAGGGTGCCGGCGAGCACGAAGCGATGGCGGACGTCTTCGCCGGATGGGCCGTAGTCGCCGGGCCCAAACGCATCCAGTTGCCCGGCCTCGGGCCCGTTCTGCAGCGTGCAGACGCCGTCAACATAGTCGAAGAGTTCGCCCAGCAGGCAGCCCCAGGTCTGCGCTTTGGAGAGCGTGTAGTTCGCGACCAGACTGAAGCGGCGCATGTTGCCCTGCACGTGGACCATGAGCGCGTTGTAACTGGAGCGGTTGTCGGATTGGAACACATTGACGTTGGGCACCACGTTGGCCTGGTCGGTGGCGTAGTCCGGGTCCGACGTGGAAATGAGCGGAGTGAACAGGTTGGCAGCCGCCGGCATAGGGGAAGGCGCGGTAGCCGTGATTGCCCTGCTCGTGGACGTAGTCGGCGCTGGCCAGCCAGTGCTGATTGAAGGCGTGCTCGGCGCCGCCGGTAATGTGGATGGCATAGGGCGTCTTGTAGCCGGAGCCGATGAGATTGCCGGTGGCTCCGGTGCCGCCCTCGAGGCAGCCTGGACCGGCGAGCGCGTAGGTGCCGGGGCCTCCGGTCAGCGTGCAGCTGCCGGTCACCGCGTTGGTGTTGTTGACTCCCTGAAACGCGGTGGCCCACCCGTTCTGCGCGAGGTCGTCGTAGTAGAGACCGAAGCCGGCGCGAAAAACGGTGTTTTCGCTGCCGCTGCGGCGACCAGGCGACGCCAAGGCGCGGCGCGATCTGCTTGTGGTAGTCGTGCGGCACAGCCGGGCACGATCGGAATCTGCAGCGCCTGCAGCGTGATGTAAGCGCTGTTCTGGAGTTGGGTTCGGCCCGATCCCTCGAACAGTCCGAAGGTGCTCTGGTAGCGCAGGCCGTAATTGAGGGTGAAGCGATGGGACACCCGCCAGGAGTCTTCCCCGTAAAACGCGAGCCGCTGCACATTCTGCGAAAAGCTGCCGTCGCTGGCCGGCGTGTAGCGTGCAGGTGATGCCGGAAGCCGGATCGGGCGCGGGGTTGCACTGCGCCGACGCCGCCACGTCGTAGAACGGCAGCGGCGATGGTGATACCCCCGCAGTCCGCGCCCGGCTGGCTTGATGTAGCAGTCCGGGTTGGACGGATACTGGATGAACTGCTCCGCGGTCGACGCGAACGCGCCGCCGAGCACCGGTTCGTGGATGAAGTCGACGCCGAACCGGAGCGCGTGGTTCCCGGCAACATGGCTCAGATCGTAGCGTGCCTGGTACTTATCCTGATTGCGCACATCCGGAAACAGTGTGATCGGCGTTGCGAATTGGTTGTCGCCGAAGGTCTCGAATCCGGAGATGGTCAGCGCGGTGGAACTGAAGGGGAAAGCCAGCGCGAAGCCCAGATCGGAGTTGCGCGTCTGGGTAAGATGCAGCAGGCTGGCGGCCAGCACCAAGTTGCCCAACCACGTGGGGCTGAAGATATAGGATTGCTGAGGACCGCGTTCCAGTAGTTGTTGTGCGTCAGCAGTCCGGTGGAGGGCAGCGTGCCTTGCTGCCACCAGCGCGTTGCGCGTCAGGTATGAGTCTTCCGATGTGCGCAGGAACCACTGCGACTTGTCCGACTGCGCCCAGTCGAAACGCACCGAGCCGAGATAGTCGCGGAATGGAATGGGAACCGTGGCGGGCACGGCGATCGACGGCACGCCGGGGATCAGTCCCTGAGAAGCGATCTGGCTCAGCGCCTCGAACTGCTCCATGCTCGCGGGGCTGTAGGCGATGCTGGCGTTCTCGTGGACGTTCTCGAACGAGCTGAAGAACCAGACCTTGTTCTCGGCGATCGGACCGCCGAGGGTGCCGACGTAGTTCTGTCGCGAGAACGGCTGCTTGGGATTGTGCGACGCAGCTTCCATCCGCCGCAGGTCTCGGCCGGATTCTCGATGGGGAAGCGGGCGTTCAGCGCCGCGGCGCGCTCGTAGAAGGCAGCGTCGCCGTGCCAGTCGTTGGTGCCGCGCCGGGTGGTGATCACCACCGAGCCGGCGGTGGTCCAGCCGGTGTCGGCATCCTCGTTCGAGGTGCGGACCGCGAACTCCTGAATTCCGTCAGGCGAGAAGTTTTGCAGGAAACCTCCGATCCAGTCGTCGGAGTTGTCGGCGCCGTCGACCGAAAGCTCGTTGTTCAGGCCCGGAGCTGCCGCCTGTGGAGACCGCAGTGATACGCGCCTTGGTTGGATCGGAGGGTTCGACCGGCTCCGTGCCGGGCACCAGATAGGCGATGTTGGCGAAGCTGCGCGCCGCAAGCGGAAGCGTCTCGAGATCCTGGCTCCCGACAACCCCTCCCTGGACGGCGCTCGCCGTGTTCACCGGTGCCGGGGTGATCGAGGACGGACCGCCGTGGACGTTCACGGTCTCGCGGCCGCCCCGCGGATTCAATGTGACCCTGATGTCGCGAACGTCGCTGACGGCGACCTCAACGTTCGTCGTGGCCTCCGCAAAACCCCTCGCGCTCACCACCACCTGGTAAGGGCCGGGAAGGAGGCCGTCAATAAAAAATTCTCCCTCACCGTTGGTCGCGGCGACACGGCTCAACGAGGAACCGGCGGCATGGAGGACGACCTGAGCGCCGGCCACGCGCGCCGCCGTAGCGTCCTGAACCTCCCCGCGGAGCGCGGCGTTCGGATTCTGGCCAATCAACAGCGCAGGGCCGGAAATGAACAGCAAGAGCCCGAGGCAATACTTGCGCATATCTCTCCGTTAATGCTGATCCAGAAAACAGGGAAAGGGCTTGCAAGATCAGGAGTACGGGATTCCTTCACCTACTACCAGAGGTAGTAGCTCGATCCGCGCATCTCCACGCCCGTTCGCTTTCGGTCTATGATCGAAGTCACCTTCGAAATGCTCCGCATGACCAGACCTGACGCAGCAGCGGGACCCGGCGCCGAAAACACTTCCTCTTCTCCGGCGCTCGGCATCCTCGGACGCCGTGAGCGCGAAGTGCTGTCCGTCCTCCGCCAGCTCGGCAGCGCCACCGTGCAGCAGGTCGCCGATCGTCTCGACACCGGCCTCGCCTATACCACCGTCATGACGACGCTCGACCGCCTCTTCCGCAAGGGCCTGCTCGCACGCCGCAAACAGAATCGCGCGTTTCTCTACTCTGTGGCACTTTCCGCGCGCGACCTCGAAGACCGCCGCGCCGCCCACTTGATCCGTCGCTTCTTCTCTGAATCCGACGTCAAGCCCGATGTCCTCGTTTCCTGTCTCGTCGACGCCGTCCACCACTACGACACCGATCTCCTCGATCAGCTTGAATCCAGCATCCGCACTGCGCGCGCCCAGGCAGGTCAACCGCACTCCCCCTCTGCTCCCGCGATCCCGCACAAGGAGCACCAGAGATGACCCTCTCCTGGACGCCGCGTCTGCTCTGCGTTCTCGCCGTCGTCGCCGGCATCGTTCTTGCGACCTCGCAGATCTCCCTGGCCCTCGCGGCTCGCTGGATTCTCCGCCGCCTCGACGCCATCGCCGCACGCTGGCGCGAGCGCATCCTCTATCTTCTTCAGATCGGCCCCGCACTCTTTGCCGCCTTCGTTGCCGCAGCCCTTTGTCTGCCCGCATACCTGCGCGGCGAAACCAATCTCGAGTCCGAGAGTGTCAGCGCGCTGTGCCTACTCCTTGCTGTCGTCATGATCGTGTGGTTCGCCTTCAGTCTTCTCGGCGGCGTCCGCATCACGCTCCGCACGATTCGCATGGCCCGCGCCTGCCGCCGCTCCGGCCGGCTCATCACGCATCACAGCGGCATCCCTGTGCTCGCGGTTCCCGATTCCGGACCGCCGGTCCGCCTCATCGGCTTCTTCCGCCCGCTGATCCTCGTCTCCTCCAGCCCCGCATTTGCGCCCGGCACGTTCGATCTCGCGCTCGCCCACGAGCGTTCCCACGTAACGCATCGTGACAACTGGAAACTTCTCACC
Organism: uncultured Acidobacteriaceae bacterium; assembly: GCA_963819725.1. Taxonomy (GTDB): domain Bacteria; phylum Acidobacteriota; class Terriglobia; order Terriglobales; family Acidobacteriaceae; genus Palsa-343. Next base: position 383,365 of record CAWFXK010000002.1, on the reverse strand, counting down.
CTGAGTTTTCTTCCTCATTTCGATCGCCTGCTCCCCGGCGGCGATCCGTGGCTCCAGCCCTGGCAAGAAGCCGCCGACTGGGCCGCTGATGACGATGCCGTTCAGAGCGACCGCGCCCGCTCCCTTCTGCTCGCCGAAGCTCTCATGGCTGCCGCGCGTGCGGTCAACTCCATCAAGGCTTCGCGCGCGTACCTCTGCACTGCCCTCACCGCTGCCGACGCCGGACTCGCCGCCCGCATCGACCACCTCATCCATCCACGGCCCGGCGTACATCCCTCCAGTTCCTCCATGATTTTGGCCTTCGCCGCGATCGTCGTTTTCGCTGCAACCGCCGCATGCGCTCTGTCTCCTTGGATCTACACGCTCTCCGAGCGCCTCCTCCACCTCGGCTCGGCCTGAGCAGGCCCGCGCGCAACGTAGTTGCGCAATTCCCCCTTGGCCGTCACAATTTCAATCACCGATGAACATCGTCCGCCCGCGCACTCTGCGCTTTTCCGCCCTCCTGCTTTCTCTGGCCTTACCTCTCGCCGCTCAGACCGTCGCACCGCAATTCTTCAGCGGCCTGCACTGGCGTCTCGTCGGGCCTTTCCGCGCCGGCCGTGTCGTCGCCGTCAGCGGCGTCCCCGGCAGCGCCACCACGTATTACTTCGGCGGCGTCGACGGCGGCGTCTGGAAGACCACCGACGCGGGCACAGTCTGGGAGCCAGTCTTCGACCATGAGCCAGTCGCCTCCATCGGCTCCATCGCCGTCGCTCCCTCCGACCCCAACGTTATTTACGCCGGCACCGGCGAGTCCGACATCCGCTCCGACCTCGCATCCGGCAATGGCGTCTATCGCAGCGACGACGCCGGTAAGTCCTGGACGCACGTCGGCCTCGACGACACGCGCCAAATCTCCCGCATCCTCGTCTCGCCCACCGATCCCCGCACCGTCTACGTTGCAGCGCTCGGCCACGCCTACGGGCCCAGCCCTGAGCGCGGCATCTATAAATCCACTGACGCAGGCGAGCACTGGACGCGCGTCCTCGACAAAGGCCCCGACGTCGGCATCGCCGACCTCGCCATCGCCGTCAATGCGCCCAACATCCTCTTTGCCACCACCTGGAACGCGCACCGTCCGCCGTGGTCCACCTACGCGCCACTCGAAGGCCCCGGCAACGCTCTCTACCGCTCCACGGACGCGGGCGCCACCTGGACGGAAATCTCCGGCCACGGCCTGCCCAGCGAAACCTGGGGCCGCACCGGCATCGCCGTCTCCGCCGACGGCCGCCGTGCTTACGTCACCATCGATGCCAAAGGCCACGCCGGTCTCTACCGCTCCGACGACGGCGGCGACAGCTGGATGCTCGCCAACTCCGATCCGCGCCTCACCTCGCGCGCCTGGTACTTCAACTCCATCACAATCGATCCGGAAAACCCCGACACTCTCTACATCCCCAACGTCGCTCTCTACCGTGCCGACGACGGCGGCAAGACCATCCACATTGTCCGCGGTGCGCCCGGCGGCGACGACTACCACCAGGTCTGGGTCGATCCGAAAGATTCGAATCATCTCGTCCTTGGTGTCGACCAGGGCACCAGCGTCTCGCTCGATCGCGGCCTCACCTGGACCACGTGGTACAACCAGCCCACCGCCCAGCTCTACCACGTCACCACCGACCACAAATTTCCCTACACCCTCTACGGCGCGCAGCAGGACTCCGGTGCCATCGCCGTCCATTCGCGCTCCGACCACGGTCACATCGATACGCGCGACTGGTTCCTCCCCGGCGGCAGCGAGAGCGGCTATATCGCCATCGATCCCAAAGACGAAAACATCGTCTACTTCTCCGGAACCTATGGTGGCGTGGCCCGCGAGGACCTCCGCACCTCCTTCAGCCAGAACGTCACGCCCTGGCCGCTCGGCGGCTTCGACACAGAAATCAACAAACGCCGCTATCGCGATCCCTGGACACCCGTCCTCGTCTTCTCCCCCGCCGACAAAACTTCGCTCTACCTCGGCACACAGTACGTCATGAAGACCACCGACGGCGGTCTCCACTGGTCCGAAATTTCTCCTGACCTCACCGGCGCCGTCAAAGACGCGCCGGCCGATGGCCCCACGACCCCCGACAACGCGATGCAGCGCGGCTATGGCGTCGTCTACACCATCGCACCCTCTCCGCTTCGCGCCGACCTGATCTGGGCCGGCAGCGACACCGGCCGCATCCATGTCACGAAGGACGGCGGTAAGACGTGGAGCGACGTCACGCCGCCCAACCTCTCTCCGTGGTCGAAAATCGCCCTCATTGAGGCCTCGCATTTCGATCCTGCCACCGCCTGGGCCGCCGTCGATCGCCATCGCCTCGACGACCAGGCTCCGTACATCTACATCACCCACGATTCCGGCAAGACCTGGACCCTCTCCGTCGACGGCATCGCCCCCCATCACTTTGTTTACGCAGTCCGCGAAGACCCCGAGCAGCGCAATCTCCTCTACGCCGGAACCGAATTCGGCATCTACGTCTCCTTCAATGGCGGCCAGAACTGGCAACCCCTCCAGCTCAACCTTCCTGTCACCTCCATTCGCGACATTTGTATCCATGACGGTGACTTAATCGTCGCCACCCACGGCCGCTCCTTCTGGGTCCTTGATGACATCGCGCCCCTGCGCCAGGCCGCAGCCGCTGCCGAGCACGCCTCCACTGCCTTCCTCTACACACCCCCCACCACCGTCCGCGTCGATAACGACGGCTTCCTTGGCTCGCCGCTGCCGCCGGAAGAGCCCCAGGCCGACAATCCTCCCAATGGCGCCATAGTGGACTACTACCTGCCCGACACCGCCACCAAAGTTACCCTCCAGATCCTCGACGCTCAGGGCAAGATACTGCGCCATTTCTCAAGCGCCGACAAGCAGCCCAAGCGTCCGCCTATGCCCATCGCCGACCGCTGGTTCCCCGCGCCGCTCACTCTCGCCACCACACCCGGCGAGCACCGCTTCATCTGGGACCTCGCGGCAGGTGCGGCCAGCGCCGCTCCCGACGACGACGACGCGCCATCGGGCGGCGGCCCCAAAGTTCCGCCCGGCAACTACACGCTGCGCCTCATCGTCGATGGAACGAATTCCGACCGCCCCCTCCGCGTCGTCATGGATCCACGCTGCCCCTCACCAACCGCAGTCCTCGCCCAGCAGTATGCACTCGCCGAATCCATCTACGCGCAGGTTCTGCAGAGCCGCAAAGCCATGGCGGAGCTGGAGAGCGTCGACAATCAGCTGAAGAAATTCACGGCTGCGTCTGACACTCCCGATGACTTGAAGAGCGCTATCCAGACCGCCGAGGCGAAGCTCAACGCAATCCGCAGCGGCGGCCACGCCGAATCTGCACCCGGCCTTGCCGAAGCCACGTCCGGTCTCGGCTCCGTTCTCCGCGTGGTTGAAAGCGGCGACCGCGAAGCTCCTGCCTCGGCCCTCGAGATCTTCACTCAAATGAAGAAAGCCTCAGCGGACGGTATTGCCGCCTGGCAGCACTTCAAGACGGCCGACCTGGCCACGCTCAACACCGCCCTCTCCGCGGCACACCGTGAGCCGATCCACATTGCGGCTATCGAGGAAGACGTCGACTACGCCATGACGCGATGAGGGTCCGGGTTCGCATCGCGGACCGATTGAGGCTACAGGCTACCGGCTTTCTTCACTTCGTGTCCGCCGACCGGTCTCCCTCGTACTGCATGATGTGGTAATACGCTTCCCACCCGCTCCACACAATCGGAGGCGGCAGGTGCGACTCCGGATCCTTCAAAAATCCCGCGTAGTCCTCGAGCACCTGCTGCGTCCGATACACGCCCGTCAGCCAGTCCCCGCGATACCAGTTCTTCCACTTGCCATACTCCGCCGCTGCCTGCGCTTTTCGGACTTCGCCAACCGCCATCAGCGCATCGGCCGCCTCCTGCTGCGCTCCGGTCATGTCGTCCTTTTGCGCGTCCTCGATCGACTTCGCAATATCCGCCAGCATCCGGTTGCTCTCGCGCTGAATTGTAACCATCGTCAGCACAGATGACCGATAGAACTCCCGCCGCGACGCCGGAACCAGCGCCTCCGCCGCCACCGCCTTCTTCCACACCGCATCCCAGCGCGGCTGCGCCTCGCCGCACTGCTGGATCTCCCGTGGCGCCGCCGTCGTCAGCCATTCTTTCCCGCCAAAGCCCGGCCGCCCGAACCCCTCTCCGATGAGCCGCGGCATCGTCCACTTCGGAGACTGCCCCGGGATCGCGTACAGCGGCGCGTCAATCATGTACGTCTCCAGCATCTGCCGCCCCTCGGTGTGGTAGATCTGGTCGCCGTACTCCCGCGGCGGATCGCCCTGGTGTAAGGTTTCCAGCCGCGCCGGCGCCGCGAAGTAGTCCTTATACATGTCCGCAATCGCTGGAGCGGCCTTCGCGCCAAACTCCTCCGCCGCGTAGTGCCGGTAGAAATCTGCCGGCTCCTTCTCCACCCCCGGCAACTTTCCCAGCCACACATAGTCCATCACCGCGCTGATCGTCAGCGCATACGGACGAATGTCGCTCGTGTTCACCAGAAAATACTGCGTCGCCCCCGCCTTCTCGTACCGTCCCAGTTCTTCAGCGATGCGCTCAATCGGCACCATCTCTGTCAGCTGGTTCGTGCGATTGTTCATCATTGCAACGTGATAATACGTTCCCTGGCCGGCCTTCACCTCGCCCTCGTCCTGGATGTAGCCGTACCCGTCATCCGCCCACACCGTTGTCACTTCCGGCGGAATCTTCAGGTAGCCTTCCTGTTCCAGCCGCGCGCCCTCCTGCCACAGGTCCGTTACGAACTTCGCGTCCGGATGCGCCGCCCGCACGATCTTCATCTGCTCCTCGATCGCGCTACTGATCCGTTTCCCCAGCAGTTCGTCGTTGCCCTGTACGCTCGGGTCCATCGACGCGTAGCTTGTGTCCGACAGCCCGCGCAACCCCACATCCCACAGCATCTCGATGTTCGGCGGATACTCCGCCACCGCATCCTTCCACGCCCGCTCGATGATCTCCGGATGCGTCGAGAAGTTGTAGGGCACATCCCTCGGCCAGCGCGCCACATTCAGCCCCAGCGGGATCGCGTGATGCTGGGTCACGATCAGCCCATGCTCCGCCGCCGCCTTGATCTGCGGATCGTCCGGGAAAATCCACGTCCCCGGCACCACCATGTTCCCCTTCAGCCGCAGAATCGTCTCGAACACCTTGTCCCACGCCGCCAGCGAAATCCCCGCGTGATCCTTCGCGCCTGGCGCCCACCCGGTCAGCAGGTCCTCATCATTAATAAAGAAGCCGCGGTATTTGAACGCCGGCGCCGGATACCCTTTGCCTAACCCCGCCGGCAACTCCACCCGCGCCCGCCGTTCCGGTTCGTGATCCGTCCAGTAATACAGCGGATCGACCCCCAGATACTCCTGGGAGAACTGGTAGACCGCGTAAATCGTGCCGCGCATGTCAGCACCGGCCAGCACTACTGTCTTCCCCTTCACCGCAATCGAAAAAGACTCAGCGTCGGTTACATTTTCCGGACGCGTCGCCTCCGGCAGCTTCGCCGCCTCCCCGATCAGCACCGTCACTCCGCTACCGGCTTCCTGCTCGGCAATCTTCGGCTTCGTACCGAAAACTTTGCCCAAATCCGAAGCCAGATCCTCCGCGGCCCGATGCACAGGTCCGGGCTCATCGGCGTTCACCACAATCATCAGCCGCCCATCCAGCGCCAGCCCACCCCCGGCCTTTGCCGTGTGCGCGTGCACGCCCACTTCGCCCAGCATCAACAACACGGCCGCAGCACCAACCGCGGCGCCTCTCCGAAGGCCTTCAGCAAACTTCGTTTCCCACATCCCTCTGCCTCCCACTCTTCTGTCCGACGCGCTGGGACGATTTAGTACGCGAGCCACACTTTATCCACCATCGCTCGGGCTGTCAACGAACTGTAGCCGCGCCCGTGGCAGCTGTCTTCCGTGGCGAAACACCAATCCTGGAAAGCATCCACGCATGCAGCCCTTGCGTCCATCGCCCGCTGCGCCAGAATTCTCTGCAATTGTTGTCTCCACGAATCATTTCCCCTCACTTCGATCAGCCGATGGCAGGTGGATAATGTCCAACATGACGTCACCCATTCGCATCGGCATCGTCGGCGCAGGATTTGCCGCTCGTTTCCACGCGCTCAATCTGCGGCGCGCTCACACCATTCCGGTCCAGATTGCCGGCGTAACCTCGCGCTCGCCCGAGAGTCGCGAGACCTTTGCCCGCGAAACCTCCATCCCGTCCTTCGACTCCTTCGAAGCCCTCTGCGATGCCTCCGACGTCATCGACCTCTGCAGTCCTCCTTCCACCCATGAGCAACTTGCCATCGATGCCCTGCGCCGCGGCAAACACATCATCGTCGAAAAACCATTCACCGGATATTTTGGCGACGGAGCTGATTCGTTCCGCGGCAACACTTCGCCCAAAGACCCCATGCTGCAGCACGCCATCGCCAGCTGCAATCGCATGATCGAAGCCGCCCAGGCCGCCGGCAGGATCATCTGCTACGCCGAAAACTGGGTTTATGCGCCCGCCGTCCAAAAAGCAACTGAGATGGTTACAAAATCCGGCGGCCAGATTCTCTGGATCCTCGGCAACCAGTCGCACTCCGGCTCCCACTCCCGCTACTACGGCATCTGGCGCCACTCCGGCGGCGGTTCGCTGGTCGGAAAGGGCTGCCATCCGCTGAGCGCCGCACTGTTCCTCAAGCGCGCAGAGGGCACGGCCCGCGACGGCAAGCCCATTCGCCCGGCTACCGTGAGTGCTCGCACTCACGAAATCACCAAAATGGCGGGCTATCGCGACGCCGGTTTCCTTCGCACCGCTTATCAGGACATCGAGGACTATGGCCAGATGCACATCGTCTTCACCGATGGCTCGGTCGCGGACATCTTCGCCTCGGAACTCGTCCTGGGCGGCGTATCGAACTGGATCGAAATCATGGCGAACAACCACCGCACGCGATGCCAGCTCAACCCCATCGACGCGTTGACCACCTTCAACCCCACGCCCGACGCCTTCCGCGACATCTACCTCACGGAGAAGATCGAAACCAAACTCGGCTGGAGCCACCCCGCCCCCGACGAAGCGTGGCAGCATGGCTACCCGCACGAGTTTCAGGATTTCATCGAAAGCATCGCCGCCGGACGCGAGCCCCAGGCCAACGCCGAACTGGCTCGCGACACCATGGCCACCATCTACGCCGCGTACGTTTCCGCCGAACGCGCCGGCGCAGAAGTCCCCGTGCCCTAATCCCTATTCCCTATTCCCTGTCTTCATCACCGCTGCCGCGCCAGCACCAGCGTCACATCGTCCGGCTGCTCCTGATCGCCAATCCAGCTCTTCAGCGTCTGAATCACCTGCTCGGAGATTGCCTCCAGGCTCAAATGCCGATGCCGGCGAACCACTTCGAGCAGGCGCGATTCGCCGAATTCGCCGAAGTCGTTCTCCGGCTCCGTCACTCCGTCGCTGTACGCAATCAGAATGTCGCCCATGCCCAGGTGCACGATCCCCTGGTCCCACTCCAGCTCATCCAGCAGCCCCACAACCGACCCGCCCTGATCCAGACGCGTCACCGTGTCGTTGGCGCGCAGCAGAAGAGGCGGCAGGTGTCCGCCGTTCGAATAGACCAGCCGCCGGCTCAACCCGTCGTAGTGCGCCAGAAACAACGTGGCGTATTTCTCCGGCTGTGTGCTGCGATACAAATGCCGATTCAGCAGCGAGAGAATTCTTGCCGGCTCCTCAAAAAGCTCGGCGCACTCCACTTCCTGCTCGCCCACCCGGCGCGTCCGCGGATTCGCCAGCGCCATCGCGCCTTCCGTCACCAGCTCTTCACCCGCAAATCGGTACGCGCGCACTGCTGAGTGCAGCGTCGCCATCAGCAGTGCTGCAGAAATTCCCTTGCCGCTGATATCGCCCAGCGCGATACCCAGGCCGGTGTTTCCGAAGAGCAGAAAGTCGTAGTAGTCGCCACTGACCGTGCGCGCCGGCAAGCAAACCCCGTGCAGTTCCAGCATCGGCAGCGAAATCCGCCCATGCGGAAACAGGTTCGCCTGCACCTCGTGCGCGATGTTCAGCTCGTTCTGCAGCCGTTCCTTCTCGCGTTGCCCGGCCAGCAGCCGCGCCAGCGATGCTGCCATGCTGTTGAACGACCGGCTCAGCGCCCCCAGTTGATCGCGGCGCTTCACTTTGATCCGGTGCTCGAGATTGCCGCCGTCGATGGCCAGCGTCGCCTCGTACAGATCGTGCACCGACTTCGTGATCGTCTGATTCAGTCGCACCGCTGCCAGAAACGCCAGCAGTTCCAGCACGCCAAAGGCAATCGCAATCGCGATCAGCACTTCGCGAATCACATCCCCGACCCCCAGCGAAGTGATGAACAGCCGCCGGTAGAGCAGCGATGGCCGCGAGGTCACATCGGTATAAACGCTGGTTTTTTGCCCATTCGCCCACTCAACCGTGCTCAGGGGCGCGAGGAAGCCCACCGGAATGTCGTAAATATGAAGCGGCGCCGGCAACGTTCCGGCCACAATCGCCCGCTTGCGCGCCTGCGTGACATCCTCGCCGTTGATCTCCACGTGGGCGGGGGCCTCATCCGGCCGGGCCATTTTGTACTCGAAACCGCCCTTCGGCTGAGACTGCGCCCCCTGTTGCAGTTCTCCGAAGCTCACCCCGGGATAGATCGATACAGTCCCTAGTCCCTCGGCGATCGCCTCCACGTTCTCCTTTTCCAGAGGAACGCTGGAGATCACCACCGTGCTGTGGCCGTTCATCACTTGCTCATCGGCGGCACGCAGCCACAACTGTCCGCGATCGAAAGTCAGGTTGGAGAAGTTCCCGTGGAACCAGGCTGGCACCACCGGCGGATCGCTCGATTCCCATCCCGCCGGCGCCAGCGGCACACGTTTGCCGTCCAGATACACCGCGACCGTCATCCCCGTGTACTCCCGTTGCGACGGACGAGTCGCCTCCGGCGGCACTTCAACCGTCCGTACCCGCGGGTTCTGATCGAACACATGCACCATGTGCATGCTCAGACTGCGATTCATCGAGGCGATGCGGTCCAGTTCATCGTGGACCACGCTCGTGGCCGCGAAGATCGCGAACTGCCCCGCAAACGCGTACAGCAGCATCAGCGCCAGCGTCACAAACAGCACCACCGGCGTCAGTCCCATCAGCAGATAGGTCACGATCAACCGGTTGCGCACCTTCCACAACAGCCGCAGGAAGATGAATCGCCACAGCAGCGGCACGCAGATGATCAGCAGCAGGAAGAAATCCACCGAGGCCAGATCGCTGAAGAACTTCCCCACCGTCCCCGGCAGCCACCCCGGCAGCGAGAGCGCGAGATACCCGACAAATAGCCAGAAGGCTCCGCGATGCACGAAGCCGACCGGCGGATCGCGGCGCACCAGACGAAACACCGCGACCTCAAACTTGCGCAGCAGCCTTCCCATGTGTGGCCAGTCTAGAGCATTCCTCGCGCGGCGAGGAGACCTTCCGGCGACTTGCTGCGATCGGCTACTGGCTACTGGCTATGCTATTGGCTAGACCTTAATGAAGATCTTCTTCCTGTACAGCACCAGCATGACCAGCCAGCAGACAAGGGTGTAGCCGATCGAGTACGTCAGCGACCCCAGACCCGCCGGGTGGATATGCGTCCAGGTCCACGTCTCGGCCGATTGCGCCACGGTGATATGCGGGCTTACGTGAATCGTCGACAGCGCTGACGCGAGCAGCTCCGACAGCACGTAGCTGGCGATGGCGTTCATGCCGAAGACCAGCCAGAACCCCGAGCCCTTCCGCCAGCCTCTGATTTCCATCAGCCACATCAGCACAGCCCAGAAGACCGCCGAGCATCCCGCCATGAAGAGCACAAAGGAGCTGGTCCACAGTTTCTTGTTGATCGGGAACCACGGATTCCACAGCTCCCCCAGCAGGATCAGCACCACACCCGCACCCAGCAGACCGGCGCATTTCTGCTCGATCGTGCGCTGCGTCCGCAGCCACAGTGCGGCCACCATGCCCAGCAGCGCTGTCCCAATCGCAGGAAAGGTGCTCAGCAGCCCCTCCGGATCGCGCGTCGTCTCATAGAGACGCCCGATGTGCATTGTGCGGTCCAGCCACGCCACCATATTCGCGTCTTTATCGAGAAAGGGAATGTCCCGCCCCGGCATTCCGTAGCCCGGCACCGGCACGAACCGCATCAGGATGTAGTAGCCAACGAGCAGAACCGCGACCAGGCTCGCATAGAGCGCCACCTTGCTCGCGGCTCTCCGCGTTGCGACGTAAAGTAGGCTGCACGCCAGATAACACAACGCGATGCGCTGCAGCACGCCCCACACGCGCAGCTGCGACAGGTGAAAGAGCGGGAAGCTGTTGACCACCAGGCCGAGTGCGAAGAGGATGACGAAGCGGCGGAAGATGTGCCCCACCAGGGGCCCGGTTGCCTCGCCTCGCTGCAGGCGCGATTCCGTCGAAAACACGATCGTGACGCCAACCAGAAACAGGAACGTCGGAAACACCATGTCCGTCGGCGTCCACCCGTTCCAGTCGGAGTGCTCGAACGGCCACCAGGCGTGCCCGCCGTTGTTGTTCACCATGATCATGAACGCAATCGTTACGCCGCGCAGCACGTCAAGCGAAAGCATGCGCTTCGTTGCTGTCGCAGCCGAACTCTGTACAGATACCGTCGCCATGGTTCTCCCCAATATGGGTTCCCCCCATTGCCCAACACGTTACCTGGAATCTACACCGCTGTACACCCTGCGCCGGCCCATCCCAAAAAACACCCATCCCTCACTAGAACCAGTCTCATAAATACCTGAAGGGCGATTTTGTGCGATCCTGGGGTTGCTCTGGGATGACCGCGAAGCGCCGTGACAGGACGCTGGGAACTGAAGGATGAACAATGGGCCGTGGTTGAGCCGGTGCTACGGCCAGCGCGGCGGGCGGATGGACGTGGCCGTCCGTGGCACGATACCCGCTCGGTGCTGAACGGTGTGCTCTGGGTGTTGGGCACCGGGGCGCAGTGGCGTGAACTGCCGGAGAAGTATCCTCCGTACCAGACCTGCCATCGCCGGTTTCAGCAGTGGGTGCGCAATGGCACGTTGGAACGGGCGCTGAAGCTCCTGGCTCGGCATCTGCACGAGCGGGGAAAGCTGAATCTGGATGAGGCGTTCGTCGATGCCACTTTCGCGAGCGCCAAAAAGGGGGCTTCGCAGTCGGCCCCACCCGCCGTGGCAAGGGCACGAAGATCATCGCTGTCGCCGCTGATAACAGTCTTCCTCTCGCCGTATCTGTCGACAGCGCTTCGCCCGCCGAGTGCCAGCTTGTGGAGTACGTTCTGGCTGGAAGCTTCCTCGACGAACTCCCCGCCCGGCTCGTCGGCGATAAAGCCTACGATTCAGACCCGCTCGATCGCACGCTTCAGGACGAGTACGGCATCGAGATGATCGCGCCCAACCGGCGCAACCGCAGCAGGAGTCAGGATGCCCGTAAGCTGCGCCGCTACCGTAGACGCTGGAAAGTGGAGAGACTCTTCGCATGGATGCACAACTTCCGCCGACTCGTCACTCGATGGGAATACCACATCGAAAACTTCCTCGGCTTCGTCCACCTCGCCTGCCTGCAAATCCTGCTCAGAAACATCTGAGGAGCAGCCTACTTCGCATCGCCAATCAGCCGGTCAAAATCCCGGATCTCTGAAGGCTTCGCATCTCGTATGCCCCGCCAGCCAGGACAGGCTGCAGAAAAGAAGTTCGACCCCTCGCCGAACGAACACACAAACTCATCGTCTCTGAAAAAGGTGACGGTCTTCGTTGGCGCTGGGATCGTGTAGAACCGAGGCTGTGAGACTTCCCGGCGCGTGTTTGCAAATGAAACCAACTGAAGAATGCGGCCCGGATCGGTGACAACGCGATCTGGCTCCCCCTGTCCGACGTGTATCACAATCCGCGTCGCGCCCTGAATGGGCCCGCAGGTGCCTGACCGATCAGCTACGTGACATCCGGTCAGCACTGCCAACAACGCCGCCACGATGATCCGAGTTATGCGCATGTCCAAATGATAGCCAACCGGTCCCAGCCCGACCCCGGGGGCTATTTATGAGACCGGTTCTAGTCACAATCGGAACGTTACTGCCGATGATCCTTATCGGTGATCCTTTTTTGTGATTGTCTTTGCGATCCGTTTCCGTCATCGTGTACGGAACTCATGCGACTGCAAGCCTCGTCCCGAGCCCGTTGGCCGCCCCTGCTCTCTTTCTGCGGGGTGCTGATGCTCACAGCTGCACTGCCGGTCCTTGCTCAAAACCCTGTCATCGCTGCGCGCTCTGCTCCACTGGCTCAACTGAACCCCGTTTCTCCTGCCGCACTCACCGCACCAGCCGCGGCGACCACGTCCGAGCCCGTGGCAGTGCCTTCTTCCATCCAGCCGCTGCTCGACTTCCGACCCTCCGATGTCAAGTTCAGCCTCGCCGACCTGATGGACCTGCTCCGTGACCGCCGCCACGAGGGCTGGGTCCTCGCCGCCTATCCCGACCCCAAAACCGGCCGCCCTCTCATCGGCGCTGGCGTTAGCCTCGATCTTCCTGAACGCGAGCACCCGCAAACCGACCCGCTCAACCCGCACGCTTTCGTCGAACCTTCGTCCGCGCAGCTCTGGCAGGCTGCCGGCCTCGACCCCGCTCTTCTCCAGCAGGTCCTCGATCAATTCAACGACAACCTGGCCGGCTGGCGCACCACCCGTCGATACCGCCATAAAATCTGGACCCTCGATCCGCAGATCACCGACGAACAAGCCGCCGCGCTGTTGCGCATCTCCGCCATCCAGGCCATCGTCAACGCGCGCGCCTGGTGCCGCGACTTCGACCAGCTCACCGGGCCCCAGCAGATGGCCGTCAGCCAGCTCGTCTATCAGATGGGAGTGAACCTCGGCGAGTTCTCGACATTCCTGTCGCTGATCAACAACGAACCCGTGCGGACTTCACCCCTGGCCGATCCCGGTGCCGAACCGCAAATGGAAACGCCAACCGCCGACGTCGAACATTGGCGCGGAGTGCAGCAATCCCTGATGCAGAGCCAGTGGGCGCGCCTCTACCGCGTCCGCGCCGTCGCCGTTATCGCAATGCTCGACCCACGTTACCTCGACGATCCTTCCGTTTCGGAAGCGCGTATCGCCGCAGTCCTGCGCCCCGTCCGGCACCACCGCGCCACCCTCCGCACCGCGTCGTACCATCGCCGCTCCAGCCGCACCCTCGCCAGAAAATCGTCGGCAAGTCGCGCGAAACGGAAGGTCTAGCAACCGCCCTCGGCGACCGTCTACTTGCTATTGCCTATTCCCTATTGCCTGTTCTTCTCTCCACCCAACACACATCCCAGTACTTTCCGAACTTGTATCCCACCTCGCTGAACGTCCCCACCGGCCGAAATCCAAACCTCTCATGCAGCGCCGCGGACGCCGGATTCGGCGGCACATATCCCGCCACAATCCGATGCACATCCTCGCCGCGATCGCCTCGAAAAGCGCCGCAAACAATCGTGCCCCGATCCCTCGCCCCACCGCCTCCGGCGCGCAGTAGACCGTCGTCTCCACCGTCGTGTCATACGCCGGCTTCGGACGCCACCGCGTTGTCCCCGCATAGCCGAGAACCACGCCGCCCTCTTCGGCCACCAGTAGCCGATGCCGCCCGGTCTCTTTGAACTGCGCAAACCACTCGTACCGCTGCTCCAGCGTCTTCGCTTCCAGATCGAAGGTCGCCGGTGAATGCGCCACGTAATGGTTGTAGATCTCCGTCAGCCGCGGCAGATCGTCAAGCCGCGCTGGACGAATCCATGCGGAAGACATTGCGCCCTCCACCCAACACGCGACTCCACCGCGCGTGCTGCGATCTAAACTCCAATCCCTGAACTCTAAAGTCTCATCCCTTACTGCCGGTCGACCGTCACCTTTACGAACGCCCCATCCGGCAATTCCCCCTCGATCAGGTGCACCACTCCGCCCTTCACGTAGCCTTTCGCCGATTGTGGAGCCGTCGGCTGTCTCCGAGCGCTCGTCCCTGCACTACGGTTCGCTGCACCCGACGCGCCCGAAACACCAGCCGCGCGTCCCATCCCCTTGTCCATCGCCAGATTCGCCAGTCGGTCCGCCTTCTGGTTCTTCCCGCGCAGCACGTGCTCGATCCGGAAACCCTCCAGCTGCGCCACCCGCCGTTTTGCCTCTTCATACAGCGGGCGCAGATCCGGGCTTGCCACCTTGTACCGCCCCTGCATCTGCTTCACCAGCAACTCGGAATCGGCTACCACACGCAGCCGCGCTCGGCCCGACTTCAGCGCCCACTCCAGCGCTGCCAGCAGCGCCGAATACTCAGCGACGTTGTTCGTCGCCTTCCCCAGGTATTCGCTCAGTTCGGCCAGCTTCTCTCCATCCGGCCCCTCAATATAGACCCCGAACCCCGCGGGCCCAGGATTCCCCCGCGACCCGCCGTCGCAGTAAGCCGTGACCCACTCCGCCGCGCCGCGCCGCGGACTCTCCCCGCCAAATAATCCGCCCTGCTCAGAAAACATAGTCCGAGTGTAGCGAACCGCGGTTTCGCCGACCGCTTTTCCGCTGACCGCCCCTTAGCGGAAGAGATGACATCCGTCACGGTCGAGCCCCTCTTTCCACACAACCGCGCACCCGCTCACGCGAAAATAGGGTGTCCATGGATCTGCTCCCCCTCCTCCGCACCACATTCGGCTTTCCCGCCTTCCGCGAGAACCAGGAGTCCGTTTGCCGCTCCGTGGCCGACGGACGCGACGTGCTCCTCGTCATGCCCACCGGCGCCGGCAAGAGCCTCTGCTATCAGCTTCCCGCCGTCGCCCGCCAGGGCACCGCCCTCGTCGTCAGTCCGCTCATCGCGCTCATGGACGACCAGGCCGCGAAACTCGCCTCACACGGCCTTCGCGTCGCGCGCATCCACTCCGGCCTCTCCCGCGACGACGCCCGCCAAGCCTGTCGCGCTTACCTCGACGGTTCCATCCAGTTCCTCTTCATCGCACCGGAGCGCCTGCGCGTCCCCGGCTTTCCCGAGATGCTCGCCCGCCGCAAGCCCTCCCTCATCGCCATCGATGAAGCGCACTGCATCTCCGGATGGGGCCACGATTTCCGCCCCGACTATCGCACCCTCGGCGACTACCTGCCCCTGCTGCGCCCCGCTCCCGTCATCGCTCTCACCGCCACCGCCACGCCTACAGTGCAGCAGGACATCGTCGCCCAACTCGCCCTGACCGACCCGGTCCTCTACATCCACGGCTTCCGCCGCGACAACCTCGCCGTCGAGGTGGTCGAAATGTCGAAACCGCAGCGCGCCGAATTTGTCGCCCACTTCCTCGACGCGCCCGCCACTCGCCCCGCCATCGTCTATGCTCCGTCGCGCAACGAGGCCAACGATCTGGCCCTCCGCCTCGGCGCGAAGCTTCACGCCGCGGCCTACCACGCCGGTCTCGACGCCGCCACCCGCGAACGCGTGCAGCGCCACTTCCAGGACGGAGCTCTGGACGTCGTGGTGGCAACCATCGCCTTCGGCATGGGCATCGACAAGGCCAACGTCCGCACCATCATCCACACCGCTCTCCCAGGCTCCGTTGAGGCCTATTACCAGGAAATCGGCCGCGCCGGACGTGACGGCCTGCCCTCCCGCGCCATCCTCCTTCACAACTTCGCCGACCGCCGTATCCACGAGAGCTTTTTCGAGCGCGACTACCCTCCGGTCGAGAATCTGGACAAAGTCGCGCGCGCCCTCACTGCCGAATTCCAGGACCCGGAGTCCCTGGGCGCCCGGCTTCTCCTCGACCCCGACACCATCGCCCGCGCCGTTGAAAAGCTGGCCGCCCAGGGCGCCGCGCAGTTCGACATGGAGGGCCGTGTACGTGCTGCGAACGCCGCCGGCTGGCGTGCAGGATACAAAGCTCAGCTCGAACACCGGCGCGCCCAGCTCAACGCCATGATTCACTTCGCGGAAACCCCGCAGTGCCGCATGTCAGCCCTCGTCCGCCACTTCGGCGACCGCCCCGGCGCCAGCCGCCCCTGCGGCCAGTGCGATTTCTGCTCGCCCCACACCGCCGTCGCGCAGCAATACCGCAGTCCCACTTCCGCCGAAGAGCGCGACCTGCGGGCTCTGCTCGCGATCCTGAAAATGACCCCCTCAACCTCCGCCGGCCGCCTCTTCGACGCCTCCAGGGTCGCCGATCGCCGCGCCTTCGACCGCCTCCTCGACGGACTGGCACGCGCGGGCCTCGTCACCCTCGCCTCCGAAAGCTGGGTCAACCCGCTGGGCCGCGAAGTCACCTACAAGCGCGTGAACCTCACTGAAGAAGGACGCCACGTCGGCATCGAAGATCCTCCCTGCGTTCTGCTCCCCGAAGAAAGCGACTCTACTCCCCTTCGACGCCGTGCCCGCGACCGCACACCACCCGCCGAAGTGCCTACCACCTATACCGGCTCCCAGACCGAACTGGAACAGCGGCTCCGCGAATGGCGCAAAGCCGAGGCCGCCCAGGCCGGCAAACCCGCCTTCTTCGTCTTCTCCGACGCAATTCTCAAAGCCCTGGTGCACGCCGCCCCGCAGACCATTCCCCAACTCCTCACCATCCGCGGCATCGGCCCCAACAAAGCCGACCGCTACGGCGCCACCATCTGCGCCCTCTGCCGAGGCGAGTCCCCTTCCTGATTCGGGGCCCTCTGGCGCGAAGCGCGCCCGCCTGGACGGCCAGTCCCGCTCACGAAATCCCGTCTCACTCGTCTATAGTTGTGCACCGTCGTCGCAACCCACGTCCCAGGAGCCTCAATGCCTGCTGATGTGCTTCGGTTTTTGTCCTCAGCGCGGCCATCCCCCTCCAGGCCTCGAATACAATCCACCCGTATGGGTGGTCCCGTCCGGGAGAACCTCCACGAAACCGATCTGATCCGCGAAGCGCAGGCTGGCAACCGCACCGCCTTCGACGCGCTGGTTCGTCAGTACGACCAGGCCGTTCTCCGCCTGGCCATGCACCTCACCGGTTCCGAGCAGGACGCCCAGGACATTCAGCAGGAGGCCTTCCTTAAGGCCTACCGCTACCTCGGCAACTTCCGCTTTGAGTGCTCCTTCTACACGTGGATCTATCGCATCGTCACCAACCTCTGCCTCGATCACCTGCGCCGCCGCAAGTCACGCCGCGAAGATCAGGCCGTCGTCATCGACTCTTCAGGCGAGGAGATGGATCTGCTCACCAACATTTCCGACGAGCGCGCCGGCGCTAACCCAAGCCGCGAGCTCGACCGCAAATATCTCGGCCAGCGCATCCTCATGGCCCTCGACGAGCTCACCCCCCGCGAACGTATGGTCTTTGAACTCAAGCACTACCAGGGTCTCCGCCTGCGAACCATCGGAGAAATGCTGAACACGACGGAAGAGACAGCCAAGAACACGCTCTTCCGTGCCACCAAAAAACTGCGGGCCAAGCTCGCCGAACTGCGGTAACGAAGAAACTAAAGGCTAAGAGCTAAAAGCTGAAAGCTGATTCTGCACGTCAAAACCTTTGAGGCGAAGTGAGGCACGTAAGTATGAACTGCCAATTGGCACAGGAACACATCGTCCTGTCCGTTTATGGAGAGTTGCCTGACGACCGGGCTCACCTGCTCGAACAACATCTGGCCCAGTGCGAGCCTTGCCGGCAGGAAATGGAAGCCGTCTCCGCGCTCCATAAAGCCCTGTCCGCGGCTCCCGTCGTAGAGCCGTCTCCCAGCCTGCTGGCGCGCACCCGGGTGCGTCTCGATGAAGCCCTCGACGCCCTGCCCCAGGCCAGCTTTTTTCGCCGTCTGAGTCAGCGCATCCACCGGGGCTTCGGAGCCCTGCAGGGTGCGCCCGTCATGGCCAGCCTCGTGCTCCTTGCCGGGGGCGCCATCGGCGGTTACGGCGGCTACCGCGTGGCCCAGCACAATGTCCACGCCATCCCGGCCGTCGCCCAGAACACCGCTGTGCCCGTCCTGGCCGATCCGGATTCTGCCCAGATCGCCGGCATCAGCAGCATCACCCTCGAGCCTGGCTCGGAGAACGTCGAAGTCCGCTTCGAGCGCATGACCCCGGAAACCGCCTTCGGCACCCTCGACGACCCGCAGATCCGCCAGCTCCTCGTGCTGGCCGCGCGCAACTTCGCCAATCCCGCCGCCCATGATGACTCGGTGAACCTGCTGGCAAAGGAATGCCAGGCCGGCCACCAGTGCAGCGGCGGTCCGGTCCGCAACGCGCTCATGGTCGCTCTTCGCTACGATAAGGACGCCCGCGTCCGCCGCAAGGCCCTCGAAGGCCTCGAATCCTATATCTCGGCCGATACCCGGGTGCGCGACGCGGTCCTGGAAGCGGTCATGCACGATTCCAACGCGGATGTCCGCGCCGAAGCCATCGGCTTGCTCGAACCGGTTGACGCCGATTCGGCCGTTCGCGAAGTCCTGCAGACGGTCGCCGACCGCGATCAGGATCAGCACATCCGAACCGTTTCCCGGCAATATCTCGAGCAAGTTTCACAAATTCAATAGAGACAAGCAGGCTGCCCGTTTCGTACTATGTTCGCGGGTAGCCTGAGTTGACCAGCGCAGGACTCGTTCGTCAGACAAAGCAGGACCGATTCGAGGCGCGGTATGAAAGCTTTTCTGAGGCCGGTTGTGAAATTCCTTCCCGTAATCGCTGTCGCTGCGGCGGCCCTTTCCCTGCCGCATGTCACGCACGGCCAGCAGGGCCTGCTCGATGGCTCCTTCCCGGGTTCCGGGCCCGGCGAACAGCACATCGGCTTTCCCGGCCAGGACCCCGCCATTGCCAGCGCCTCCCAGGGTTATCTGGGCGTGGGTCTGCATGACGTCGATACCGAACGCGCGGCCCAGCTGAAGCTGAAAGAGGCTCGCGGCGTCGAAGTCACCACCATCGACCACGACGCGCCCGCCGCCAAGGCCGGCCTCAGGGTCCACGACGTGATCCTCGGCATGAACGGCCAGGCCATTGTCGGCCAGGCGCAGCTCACCCGCATGCTGCACGATACGCCCGCGGGTCGGGCGGTTACGTTCCTCATCAGTCGCGACGGCCAGCAGCAGACCCTTTCCCTCCAGCTCGCCGATCGCGCCACCATCGAAGCCGACGCCTGGTCCCAGCACATTCCCGTGCCCGACCCCGACAGCGATATCGCCCTGCCCTCCGGCACCGGCAACAGCTTCGGCAACGGCATCTTCTCTTCGCTGACCTCGAACCCCTTCTACACCGGCCTCGACCTCGACATGCTCGGCCCCCAGCTGGCCAACTTCTTTGGCGTACATGATGGCCAGGGCCTTCTGGTCAAGCGCGTGGACGACAACAGCCCAGCGGCCGTTGCCGGACTGCGCGCCGGCGACGTGATCACCCGAGTCAACGGCGAGAACGTCGCGACCACCAGCCAGTGGGTCCACGACATCCATGCCAACCGTGGCAAGCAGATCCAGCTCACCGTCATCCGCGAGAAGCACGAAGGCACCGTCAGCATGATCGCCGGCCGCCCCAAGAAGAGCTAGAGCCTTCCCACCCCTGTCATTCTGAGCGATGATCGGCTCGCCAGCGAGCCGATCGCAGTCGAAAGCCTGCCCTGAGCAAGCGCCGAAGCAATGAGGCGCGTGTCGAGCGGGAACCTCCCGAGCGTCAGTAAATCCGACGAGCACGCTCGTCGGATTTCGCGAGGGGCGGATTCTGCTACACTGCGCGCGTGCCCCAGCACGCTCCGATTTTCGCCGTCTGCGCCTTGCTCTGTGGCACAGCCTCCGCGGCCCAGGTGCCTTCCTTCCGCCGTCCGCCTATGCCGGAATTTCAGCGCGCCACGTTTCTCGGCGCCGCTCCCTGCAAACCCGATCCCTACTACGCCAACTGCGAACACCGCGGTGACCCGCTCTACACCATCGTCCTCGACGGCCGGCCCTTCGTCCTGCGCCCCGGCTTCAGCCTGCCGCTGCGGACGATGGTGCACCTCCTGATCACGCCGTGGAACCGAGCCTCGCTCTCCCTGCCCGGTGACAACGTTCTCGACCATCTGCCTCCCGGGACGAGCGTGCAAATCCGCCTTCGCGGCGGCGGCATGGACGTACGCGCCCTCGCCCAGTCCTCGAAGGGCCCGCGTTACCTCGCCTCGCACTACGGATTCGCCAAATCCCAGGACGAGCCCGACCCCGACTACGCGCCCGCGTCTTAAGCAAAAGCAAAGCTCCAGCAAAAGCACAGCTCCTGGCAAGCGCCTCCCGGCCCCCGCCGTCCCGGGCCACCCCACCGTCCGCAGTTACCCCCGCCGTTCCCCCGGCCAGGTTCATCCCACAGCAAGTAGCGAAAGCTCTTCCGGCACAAAAACCAAGATGGAAGCGTTTGGCCTTCAGACGAAAGTAACGCTTGTCGGCTCCTTAGACCCGTTTCGGGAAACATCACCTGACACCACAAACACCTGGCCGATAGGCAACCTGAAAGTGTCGCCCAGGCGCTATTGGCTATTGGCTATTGGCTATTGGCTATTGGCTATTGGCTACCAGCCACCCGCTACAATAGAAGTGACATGCCCCAGGCCCGCAAAATGACGGTTCGCCGCCGCCTCAAGGCCGCCTCCCGCAAGATGCGCGAAATCTCCCTCGTCACGCACGCGCTGGCCTCCACGCGTCACGCCGTCATGGCCCAGATTGTGCCCATGCGCCGTTGCAACCTCTCCTGCGCCTACTGCAACGAGTACGACGACGTCTCCAAACCCGTCCCCCTCGACGAGATGCTCCGCCGCATCGACCACCTCGCCCGCCTCGGCACCTCCATCATCACCATCTCCGGCGGCGAGCCCCTGCTCCACCCCGATCTCGACCAGATCATCGCCCGCATCCGCCACCATGGCCGCATGGCCGGCATGATCACTAACGGCTACCTGCTCGTCCCCGAGCGCATCCAGCGCCTCAACCGAGCCGGCCTCGACCACCTGCAGATTTCCATCGATAACGTCAACCCCGACGAGATCTCCAAAAAGTCCCTCAAGGTCCTCGACAAGAAGCTCGAGTTCCTCTCCGAACATGCCGACTTCCACGTCAATATCAACTCCGTCGTCGGCGGCGGCATCAAGAATCCGAACGATGCGCTTGTCATTGGCCGCCGCGCGCTCGGCCTCGGATTTACCTCGACCATCGGCATCATCCACGACGGCGACGGCCAGCTCAAACCTCTCGGTGACCATGAACGCAAGGTCTGGCAGGAGATGCGCTCCTGGAAGAAGAAAAATTATTCCCGCTTCAACCACTTCCAGACCAATATCGCCAACGGCCAGCCCAACGACTGGCGCTGCCGAGCGGGCTCCCGCTTCCTCTACATCTGTGAAAACGGCCTCGTCCACTACTGCTCGCAGCAGCGCGGCTATCCTGGCGTCCCGCTCGCCGGTTACACGAAAGAGGACCTGAAGCGCGAGTTCACGAGCGAAAAAGGCTGCGCACCCAACTGCACCGTCAGCTGCGTCCACCAAATTTCATTCATTGATTTCTGGCGCGCCCCGCAGCGTCCGACCACGCCCCCGGCGGCCAACGCCGAAGGCCTCGTCAACATCCAGCTGTAGACGGCTATTCGGGCTCTCCGCCGATCAGACCGGCGTTTCGGACCAGTCCCGCGCCGGCGCCTCGGAACCCGCCACCGCAAACCCGGAGTTCCGCAGACCCCTCTTTCGGGAGCCGCGCTTCTGTGCGTACATGTCGGAATCCGCAGCAACGAACATCGCCTCGCAGCTGTTCGCGTCTTCGGGGAAGATGGCGATCCCGATACTCGCCCCGATCTGGACATGGTGCCCCTCGATCAGGAGCGGAGGGGCCAGCGCCTTCGTCAGTTCTGCTGCCACATGAACTGCACCCTCCCGGCTCCCCGGTTCCTCGAGAATCACTGCAAATTCGTCGCCGCCCGTGCGCGCCACCGTATCCGAGCGGCGCACGCGGCTCAGAAAAATCTGTCCGACCCTGCGAAGAAGCTGATCACCGATATGATGGCCGGCACCGTCGTTGACCCGCTTGAAATCGTTCAGATCGATCAGCAGCAGCGCAGCGTTTGACCCGTGACGCCGGCAGCGCTCCAGCGCCACCGACAACCGGTCCTGAAAGAGCCGGCGATTGGGCAAACCGGTCAGTTCGTCGTGCAGGGCCAGATACTTTGCGTAATCGATCTGATCCTCAAGCAGCAGCAGGATCATGCCTACCGCCACCACATACTTGGGCAGATTCCAGACTTCGCTCTGCAGCTGAACGTGCGGAAAGTAGGACCCCAGCAAAGGAGCCACTACGAACACCGCCGCCCAGCAGAAGAAGCCTGCGATCGTGATGAACGCTCCGGCTGTCGAGCGCCGGTAGGTATACCAGAAGTGAATTCCGCAGCCAAGGTAAACCGCGAATAGCACCGCGTTCAGCGCCAGTTCAGGACCCAGAACAGGTCGATGCTGGAACGCCAGCAGGAAAATGCAAAGATCCACGTAGAGACACACCGTGATCCAGCGCAGCCGATGCGCAAATCGTGGCAGGGCGGATATAGCCACCGCCAGCGGCAGGAATCCGAACAACAGCGCCGCCAGCGTCAGAGGCCACCGTGCGCTTGGCCCGATGACTATGATCGTGATGTAAATCGTATTTGAGCTCAGAAGAGCAATCAGCATCCATGGGCTGGAGTAACTCTTGCGATACGGAACCGCCGCCCACATGAACAACACGCCCGCCCAGGTCAGTGAAGCAAGCCCGACGATCTGAAGCAGATTCGTTGCCCACACACTGGTGGGCGCCACTGTGAACGCCGCAAAGTGCAGCGCAATCATGCCCCAGCCGGTCAGCCAAAGGCCTGACACCGAGGACCGGCAGCGCCGCGCCACCGATCCGAAAGCGCACGCCAGCAAGCCGATCGCCGCCAGGTCCGGCACTTTGGTCCAGTCGATCACACAACCCTCTCAGTCGTCACGCATTCATCCCGTCAGGCTCGCCTGTCCGGGCCTGCAATTAAGGGTAAGCGGCGGTAACTGAAGAATGAATCCATCGTTCGTGCAATTACGAAGAACATCGCCCATTTCGGGTACATGCGTACTCGGGTGTGCGGAATTCGGTCGGTGGAAGGTTGGCAAAGAACAAATAGGCCCGCTTAGGCCGACTGCGGACTGACCCAGGTTCGTGCCTGCAGTGACACGAACATCTCGTTAAAACGATTGCCTCTGTCCCATCAGCCGAAGAGAGATTCAGTACCTCCCAGTCGCGCCGGGCCCCAGCATCCTGCACTAACCATAGCGAGGCCGGAACCGCACCCCCATGCCGCAGAAGTTGTAGATGGCGGAGTGGTTGCGGACCCGGGGGCGCCGTGAGGTTGTGTTCTCCGCTGTCTCCCACCTTCAGGTGATGACTGGCTTTTCGCCGATCCCCTCGGTGCCAAACACCCGTTTGTAGCGCTCGATCTCCGACGTCGGGCCGAGCGCCTTCACCAGATTGTCCGACAGCTTCACCGCCGGCCGGCCCTCGGCGTCGTTGAGCTTGCACACCAGGCGCGGCGGATCGAACCCCGTGCCGCCCTGCGGATTGCATTCGCGGAAATCGTTGGTCAGCAGTGTGCCCCATCCGCCGCTGAAGCGAATCCGCCGCTCCGGAATCCACTTGCTGCTGTCGAGGAAATCCTCAGCCCGCCGGAATTCCTCGCGCGAAACACCGTCGCGGATCCGCCCGGCAAACGTGGCGTGCAGCTGTAGAATCTCGTCCACATCCAGCGAATCCGACGCGATGAACAGCTTCCTGCGAGGATCGCGCCCCCGCTCCTCCAGCCATGCGATGTACTCCTCCCCGGCAAGGAACGGATCCTTGCTGTCGGCGCGCTGCCCCGTCCAGTCCGCCACCCAGTTCGGCGCGTGGCGCAGGAACTGCGTCGTGCCAAAGGTGTCCGGCAGCAGGATCAGCAGCTCGCCTCCGTAGGTCTGCTGCCACAAATCCAGTAACCGATACTGTGAAGATTGCAGCTCTTCATCGTTGCGCGCCATCGCCGCCAGCGCCATGGGCAGTTCGTGCGCATTGGTCCCGATCGCCTCCACGTCATGCTTGTAAGCCAGGTACGTATTCGATGTCCCTCGGAACCCTTCGCCGAGCGTGTCGCGCATCGCTGTCACAACATATTCCTGCCACAGAAAGCTGTGCCGCCGGCGCGTGCCAAAATCGCTCACGTGCAGGTCGGGCACGCCGCGTAGACGGTCCATCTTGTCCCACAGCCTGGCCTTCGCGCGCGCATACAGAATGTCCAGTTCCAGCTCGCTCAGTTGCTTGAGATGCGCCCGTGTGCTCAGCTCGCTCATGATGGCCAGCGCGTAAATCTCCCACAGCGTCGCCTCAGGCCACGAGCCGTGGAAAGCCAGAGAGAAGCGGCCATCCTGCGCGGTCAGCTCATAGTTCGACAGACGAAACCGGTTCTCCAGCCAGTCCAGAAACCCCGGCTCGAAGATGCCCCGCTTGCCGTAGAACGTGTTCCCGGCGAGCCAGATGATCTCCGACTTGTGGAAGCGCAGGCTCCTCACCTGCTCCAGCTGCGCCCTCAGCTCATCCATCTCGATCAGGCTGGCGTAACGCTGATCGGCGGAACGATCGATCAGCGTAAACGTCACCTGCGTATGCCGAAAGTGCTTCCAGATGAACTGCAGCATCAGCAGCTTGTAAAAATCCGTGTCCAGCAGAGACCGGATGATCGGATCCAGCTCCCAGTTATGGTCGTGCGCGCGCCGGGCAAGATTGATGATCACAGCACCACGATATCAACTCGACCCGCGAAGGCTCCCGGTCTCAGCGGCACCGGCACCGGCATGGGCATGGGCACCAGCACCGGCACCGACACCGGCACCGGCACCGGCACCGCTTCCCGAAAAAAACCAAACCAACCGCCATTCCCCGACCAGGTTCACCCCACAGCAAGCAGAAGATGCCTCCGTCCTCTGCTTTTTCAACCAATTTTTCGTCAGACTCCCCACGAGAGTACCGCCCCAATCTCCCGTTCTCCCATTTTGAAACCGCACCGCAACCGCAACCGCAACCTCCATTTCCAGGCCAGGTTCACCCCATAGCAAGTAGCGAAAGCTTTTGCGGCCCGCAAATCAAGGGCGACACTCTCGAACTTCATACGAACGTAACCCGTTGCAGATCCCCTGGACCGTTTCGGGAAAAGTCCCACCTTCACGACTAGGCCGCCGGATGCACCAGAACCCGCCATAACCCAGCCCTACCCCGCCCCCCTGGCCAATGCACAACTTCCGGTGGTAGTGTTCTCCGGTGCAAAAATCCGGCGCGGCCTGGCTCTGGCAAAAAAGCGTCCCCGCTGACCCCCGCACCCTCTCGAAGTCCAGAGCCTGCCCGTGACCTGCTGCACACGAGGTTTAGCTATGGCTACGATCGCAATCGATCCCCGCATCAGCGGCACCACCGCCGATTTCGTCTCCCAGCGTCATCAGATGTACATCGACGGCCGCTTCGTCAAAGCGGCGTCCGGCAAGAGTTTTCCCGTCTTCAACCCCGCCACGGGAGAAGTCATCACCGAAGTCCCCGAAGCCGAAGAGGAGGACGTCAACCGCGCTGTCCTCGCCGCCCGCCGCGCCTTCGATGAAGGCCCGTGGCCCCGCATGTCGCCCTCCGAACGCGGCCGCAAAATCTGGAAGCTCGCCGACCTGCTCGAACAGCATCTCGAGGAATTCGCCGAGATCGAGTCGCTCGACAACGGCAAACCGCGCAGCATCGCGCGCGTGGCCGACGTGCCCCTTGCCGTCGACATGTTCCGCTACATGGCCGGATGGGCCACCAAAATCACCGGCAGCACCCTCCCGCTCTCCGCTGGAAACGACTTCCACTCCTACACCCTGCGCGAGCCCATCGGCGTCGTCGCGCAAATCATCCCCTGGAACTTCCCCCTGCTGATGGCCGCCTGGAAGCTCGCTCCCGCGCTCGCGTGCGGCTGCACCATCGTCCTCAAGCTCGCCGAGCAGACCCCGCTCTCCGGCATCCGCCTCGCCCAGTTGATCGACGAAGCCGGATTCCCGCCGGGAGTCGTTAACATCCTCACCGGCTACGGCGAAGGCGCGGGCGCTCCCCTCGCCGCACACGATCTGGTCGACAAGGTCGCCTTCACCGGCTCAACCGAAGTTGGCAAGCTAATCGTCAAAGCCGCCACAGGAAACCTCAAGAAGGTCTCGCTCGAACTCGGCGGCAAATCCCCGTCCATCGTCTTCCCCGACGCGCCCATCGACCAAGCCGTCTCCGGCACCGCCAGCGCCATCTTCTTCAACCATGGCCAGTGCTGCTGCGCCGGATCCCGCCTCTACATCCACGAGAAGGTCTTCGACCGCGTCGTCGAAGGCGTCAGCCAGGTGGCCTCCGACATCAAGCTCGCGCCCGGCCTCGATCCCTCCTGCCAGATGGGGCCGCTGGTCAGCGACGAGCAGTACCGCAAGGTCGTCGGCTACATCGAGTCAGGGGTGGCGGAAGGCGCGAAGATTGCCGCCGGTGGACCGGTCTCCGGCTTCGATCGCGGATACTTCGTCCGCCCCACCGTGCTCACCAACACCAACCCGCGCATGAGGGTCGTCCAGGAAGAGATCTTCGGCCCGGTCGTCTGCGCGGTCCCCTTCTCCGACAAAGACGTCGACGCGATCGTCAAACGCGCCAACGATACCGTCTACGGCCTCGCAGCTTCCGTCTGGACGCAGAACCTCAGCCTCGCCCACAAGGTTGCTCGCGGTCTGCGCGCCGGAACCGTCTGGGTCAACTGCCACAACGTCTTCGACGCCTCACTCCCCTTCGGCGGCTATAAACAGTCCGGTTGGGGCCGCGAAATGGGCGAAGAGGTGCTGCACAACTACACCGAGATCAAAGCCGTCACCGTGGCGCTCTGATCTCTGGTTCTGCTTCGACAGAGCGGGCGGAGGCCTGGCCTCCGCCCGTTTCCTTTTCCCGCGTCAGTCATCCCACCCCACCAGGCTGTCATCCTGATGCCGCGCATTGCGAGGCGGAAGAGCCTTGCCTGAGCAAGCAGCCGCAGGCGGCGCGTCGAACGGCATCTGCGTTTGATTCTTGCTGCCGCACTCATGCCACTCTGGGTTCAGCCACGATACGTGTCAGGGCATGACTTTCAGTCGTGCCGCTAAAACCACGGGAAAAATCCGGGCTTCAAAGCCCTGAGTACCAGCCGCCCCGAAACCAACCGCGCGGTCAGCACAGGTGTTCGATTCACCGCGTAATTGTGAGCCGGACTGATCTTGAGAGGTCGGTTCTCGGTGCCTGTACGAATCGATGCAACGAGGTGTGCTATACGGAACAGACAATTTCCCATTGCAATGCTATCGTCAGGCCGAGGAAGAGTCGCGCGCTCTGGAACGGAATGATGGCCCCGTCGCAGCGCTGCTGAAGATTATCCGCGACCAGACCAAACTCAGGAAGAGGCTGTCTAGAGATGGGTAGAGTAACCAGGAAGCCCTTTAAAACCGCTGCTTTTCTCGCGGCAGAAGGGCCGGGACGAACCATCAGCAAGCACGCGGCAAAGCAGATTTTCTTCTCCCAGGGCGGCCCAGCCGACGCTGTGTTTTATCTTCAGACTGGCCGGGCGAAGCTCGCCGTCATTTCCAGGAGCGGCAAAGAAGCGACGGTTACGCTGCTCTCCACCGGGGATTTCTTTGGCGAGGAGTCGATAGCCGGAGCGGGAACGCGGCGAACGGTCACCGCCTCAGCCATTACCGACTGTACGGTACTCAGGATCGAGACGGCGGAAATACTCCGCGTCCTGCAGAAGGAGCATGATTTCTCCACCTTTTTCCTGAAGTTCATCGTGATTCGGGGCATGAGAACCCAGGCGGATCTCATCGATCAGCTATTCAACTCCAGCGAGAGGCGGTTGGCGCGGACGCTCTTGTTGATGGCGGAATATGGTGAACCGGGTGCGCCGGAGACACTGCTCCCACCGGTAACGCAGGGCACTCTTGCCGCGATGATCGGTACGACTCGATCACGTGTCAGCTTCTTCATGAATCGTTTCAGGAAGCTCGGCTACATTCATTACAACGGCGGCATTCGGGTTCACAGGTCGCTGCTCAAGGTGGTTTTGCACGACCAGTTACCAGAGCAGAATGCATCACGGCCGAAACTCCTCGACCCCCCACCCAGTCCAGCACGAACCGCCAAACGAGCGAAGCTCGTGTGAGCAGCGGATTACTCGCATCGAATTGCATGAGCGGGCGGAGGCATGACTTCCGCCCGTTTCGTTCCCCGCACCAGCCCCCTCCGCCAACAAACGCGACGCCCCCTGCGCTGGGACCAGGTTCACCCCATAGCAAGCAGCGGACGCCTCCGCGACCTCAAATCCGCCCCCAATGATTTAGGGCCACTCAGAATCGAGTGGCCCTTTGTACTGTCGCTGAACTCTGGCGATTCTGGTTTGGCCGCTATATTTTGGGAAGTTTGCCGATGTCCTGAGGGGTCGTGCCCGGAGCAGAGAAAACGATCCCGTACTTCGGGGCGAGCTCACGGAGGCGGTTGATGTCAGGCGGGCCGACGCGCCCCGCTGGCAGTTCCATCGCCGCTGCAGGGCTTCCCAATTCAAGGAAAAATCCCTCAAGGCCCGGGGGCGAGAATAGGGTGAGAAACTCCGCCTCGTCCGACTCGACCTGAAAGGTGTGCCACACATGCGGACGAGTGCGGACGAGGTCGCCGCCTTCAGCAACGAGTTCCTCTTCGCCGACCCAGAAGCGGAGCCTGCCGCGGATGATGTAGAAGTCCTCCGGCCCGTGATGGTGTGGCACAGGGGCAAAGCCCTTTCTCAGCCGCCATGACAGCATGCTGTAATGTCCTCCGGTCATCTCGCTCGTAGCCAGAATCGTGATTAGCGCCGTTCCGTACCAGATCGAGTTTTCTGGTGCCGGCCGGGTGAAATGCTGTGTGGGCTTCGCAATTTCAAACATAGGTTCGGATTATCCAGCCTAAAACCTTCCGAGAGAAGCAATTCCCTGGTTAAAAGGCGGCCGCCCGGCGAATCGACGTTCTCGCTCTTCGCACTGAGCAGGATAACTTCCGGTTTGCCGGTCACCCATACGCTATCGCAATGAGTCGTCAAATACGAGCACGGTTAAGCAGTTCATATGCGACAAAACGAGTAGAGTTTGTCTCGGTTTCGAGTGTGTAGTCGGCAACACGGAAACAACCCGGCGAACAACAGCCATAGAGCATGATGAAAAGAAGTGGCCAAGGGGTGAGTTGTTGGTCGGGCTTGGGTCGTCCGAATGAATCACGGAAGTTTGTTCAGTTTTCTCACGATTTGTTGGGCGAGGTCAGCGCAGGGATCATGCTCCACGGGCTGCGGTCCGGGAGGAGGGGGGTCCTGCGGGAGGAGGAGGCGGATAGGCGATGCCCCCTGGGCGATGACCTTCCTGGTGGCCCCGTTCCAAAGGGAGAAGAAGAGGATGTCTCCGACACGGGGGTTGTGCCACAGCTGAACAACGTAGTAACACTGCAGGCGGCGTACCTCGGGCAGGATGTCCTGCTGGGCTGTTGCGGCGAGCACAGTGATATCGAGGCGTGCACCGTCCCGCAGTCTCCGGCCAGCCAGTTGCTCGTACAACCCGATGGCGTAGGGACCGGCGGTCGGTTCATACGGGGGTTCCGTTTGCAACTTAGTATGCACGATGCAAAGTGAAATAGGCTTAGGTTGGGCAAAGACCGACGGCGTCACCACGGAAATGACACTGAGAGCAGTGAGAACCCGCAGCTTCACCACGCACCCCAATATATTGGACGGTCAGGGGCGCGTTCTGGACGAATCGTCGGCAACACGGAAACTTCACCCACTGAGCAGGATAACTTCCGGTTTGCCGGTGATCCTCTCCGAACTCGAATTCTGGGTGCCAGCTCGTTTCTCGGTCGGGAAATTTGGCATTCCAGATCTCGTCACGCAGGTCTTATGTTCTGGTTGAGTGAGAACTGATTTTTGGGGTCGTATTTCGCTTTGAGGTGCTGGAGCCGCGCGTAATTGCCGCCATAGGCGCGGCGAACCTCACTCTCGCCGACGCGGTCCATGACGTTCACGTAGTCGCCGTCCCGGTCGGCAGGCATTTTCGATTTAAGGGACTCTACCCACTGGACGGCGGCTGGCTGGCCGTGGGGCGGCTTCCAGTAAGCGGCTGCGTCGATGGCGATGCCCTCGCGGCGGATTGGAAACGGTGTGGCGGTTGCAGGGACGCGGGTCACTGCTCCGTGAAGATGGATGAGGAAGCAGTTGACGGGTAACTGCGGGTTGGTGAACGCTTGGGCGAGGGTTTCGATCCTGCGACCATCGAATTCGGCGAAGAAGCCGCTGTAATGTTCCTCATAGCTGGGAGGAATCTCGGCGGGTGTCATCTGTTCAAGTTTGAGATAAGGCATCGTCTGGACGCCGTCATGCAAGAGGGCGCGATGATGACGGAGCGGTGCGAGTGCCTTCTCTGCCTCGCTCAGGTCACCGACATGGCAGGCCTGAATATCGATGCGCGGTTTGCGATCAGGTCCGGCGGAGGCGACGGCAATGAGAGTGAGATCCTCGGGCACGGTTAAGACGACATCGCGGAAGGCCTGCAGAAGCTCGCGCGGGTCGTTTGACTGAAGCGAGAGGATTCCGGCGTAGACGGTGGAAACGGGGTGCAACGCCACTTCAAACGAAGTGACGACGCCAAAATTGCCGCCACCGCCACGGATGGCCCAATAAAGATCCGGGTTCTCCTGCGCGCTCGCCCGCGCCTGGCTTCCGTCGGCGAGCACAAGCTCAGCGGCGATGATGTTGTCGCAGCCGAGTCCGTATTTGCTCATGAGCGGGCTGACGCCTCCGCCGAGGAGAAATCCGCCGACGCCGACAGAGGGACACTGGCCGAGCACGGTTGCGGTTCCCACCCGGGCGGTTGCGATTTCTACATCGCCGCACAGCATGCCCCCACCGAGACGGACGGAGTTTTTGCTGGGAGCGATGGTGATGTTGTGAAAGCCGGACATGTCGAGCACGAGGCCGCCCTCGCAGACGGAGTAGCCGGCATAGCTGTGCCCTCCGCAACGGACGGCGATGGGAAGGCCGTTCGATTTTGCAAAACTCAGGCTGGCCTGAATGTCCTTTGGGCTTCGAGGGCGCACGATAAGCGCGGGATGTGCGGCATATTTGGCTGCATAGACTTTTCGCAGCCGTTCATATTGCGTGTCGCCTGGACGAAAGATCGATCCCGTAAGCCCGCGAGCGAAAGCTGTGATGCCGGCTTCGTTCAGCTGCCGCGAGGGGCGAGACGGAGCTTGTTGAGAAAAATCGAAATCGAACCTCGCGAAATACGGAAGCGAAGAACAAAGGCCCTGCCAGAGGAAAGATCGCCGATTCATAGAAGCCTCTCGGACAGATTCGTCAGGGATGAGTGTGTTTGATTCCTGGGGAGTCAAGATGAGCGAGAACAGGAGCGGGACAACCCGGTCGCATTCCGGCAACGGGGAGATAATTTAACACGGGTTCGAACCGAAGGACAGCACGAACGAGAGAATCATCTCGACATTTGATCGTGGCCGGGATGTCGGCAACACGGAAACTTCACCCACTCACCTCTCGCTTCCGGCGCGCCCATGACCTTCGTACCGTCCCACCCTCCGATTTCCCTTGCTTTGTCTCGGCCCGCTTCAATGCGTCGCGTTGGCCAATGCGGTCCGACCGCAAGCGCAGCCAGGACCCGAAGCTACCCGCTACCCGCTACCGGCTCCGGCTACTGGCTACTCCGGCTACCGGCTACCGGCTACCGGCTAAGAACTTTGCAATCAAATGCAGAGACAACTTGCACTTCCGAATCAAATACATAGTCGCCGCCCACGTTCAACCGTGCAGCTACGAATAACAAACCAAAATACTTACCCGCAACCAATCGTGAAATCAAATGCATAGCTGCACTCCAAAATCGGCGATCCAGTGGAATCAAATACATGCGCACCGATACCCCTGAATCCCCTTTCGCTCGAAAATCTCTGCAAGAGACCCAGGTACGAAAACCCAATCCGCAATACGAACGGCCTGTTTACTCTTCAACAAACTGCGTCGAAGCCCCTATCTAACTTGTCAACCCAATGCCCCCTCTCCAACCACCACCGAATCAGCACCCCTCCCGCACCGCTTGTCGAAAAAAGGACGACATCGTGATGACAAATGAGATATCCCGCCACACTCCCGGCGCCTCCCTCGGAACCCGCCCCACCAGCTGTGGCATCCTGTAAAACAGATGGTCCCTGATCGCACAACACGCCTGCGCTCCTTTGAGCGAACCATCGCCAGCGCTCGCCAGACGATCATGCTCAGCGAGATCGCCAAGTTGGCGATCGACAGCTTCCGCAGCTCGAAGGTGCGTTTTGTGCTCACGGCCCTCGGCATGGTCATCGGCACCGCTTCAGTGATCCTGGTGGTGGCGATTTCGCAGACCGGCCGCCAGTACATCCTGAGCGAGATCCAGGGAATCGGCACCAACCTGGTCGAGCTGGAATACGCCGGTGGCGGCTCAGGCGCTGTCACCAATGTTCAGTCCGACTTTCTCGTCTTCGATGACGAGCACACCGTCGACGAGCAGGTGCCATCGGTCGCCGCATCCTCGGTCGTGCTGGAGATGCACCAGAACATCAGCCTCGGAGGCATCACCCACGAAGTGCTGGTTCTCGGTGTCGAGCCGCAGTACCGCCAGGTGCGCAACCTGGTCACCCTGGCCGGCCGCTTCTTCGACGAAGAGGATGAAAGCTCCGACAGCAAAGTCGCGGTCGTCACCGAGCCCTTTGCGCGCGAGATGTTTGGCACCACCGCCCAGGCCATTGGCGGCACATTTACTATCAACGGCCTTCCCTTCACCATCATCGGCATCTTCAAAGAGCGCGTCGAAACATTCGGCGAAACCGAGATCGCCAATCAAACCGTTCTCATTCCTTACTCCGTCGGCCGCTACTTCAGCGGAACCGACAACGTGAAGGAGATGTACTTCTCCATTCGCGATCAGACCGACGTCGAAGATGCAGCCCGGCAGATCGTCAATGCGATCAAAACCGACGGACGCCACCAGCCCAGCTCCGTCTATCAGACGCAGACCATGACCGCGCTCATCACCCTCGCCGGTCAGGTCGTCAACGCGCTGACCGCCATGCTGCTCCTCGTCTCCGGCGTCACCCTCGCCGTCGGCGGCGTCGGCATCATGAACATCATGCTGGCCACCGTGCGCGCCCGCACCCGCGAGATCGGCATTCGCAAGGCTCTTGGCGCCACCCGGCGCGAGATCAAGCTCCAGTTCCTGATGGAGGCGATGTTCGTCTCGCTGTTCGGAGGCCTCATCGGCGCAATCCTCGGCCTGGCGATCCCCTTCTCCGTCCGCTTCTTCACTGCCTGGCGCGTGCCGGTGTCGGGCTGGTCCGCCGTCATCGGACTCATCGCATCGGCGTCGGTCGGCATCGTCTTCGGCACCCTGCCCGCCAATCGTGCAGCAGCCATGGACCCTATCGAGTCGCTGCGCTACGAATAGCGGGCCGGGTTGGCGGCCGGGTTAGCGGGCTGGCGCCCGCGCTTACTGCACCGTCACCCCAGCAGGAATGACCGCCAGCGCGAACTGCATCTGCGTCCCGTCCGGCACATGCACATTCTTGCCTTTGGAACTGAACGTTGCCGAAGTCTGCTCGTGAATGTCGCTCTTCAGCATCACGTCCGGCACGCCGCCGTGGCTCTGGGTCGGCTGCGAAGGCCCCTGACTCGCGCCCGGTACGTTCATCGGCTGCGGAGCCGGAGCTGGGGTCGATGATCCGCCGCCCATAGACCCGCCACCGGAGGGCGCTCCCGCGCTCGGTGAGGCGCTGGGCATCGCTGAAGGTCCACCGGAAGGCGCGCCGCTGCCGCCCTGCTGCTGTGCATAGACCGGCTCGGAAACCGCGAGAACCGTCGCCTTGATCGGCAGTTCCTTTCCGTCCTTCAGCTTCGCTTTGTCGAAGGTGACCGTGACCATCGAATCGCTTTTGTGATCCGAGGCCTGCACCTGGTCAACATGCCCCTCCAGCACCGTGTTCTTCGGCAGCGCCTCCGCATCGGGAATCTGCACTCCCTGCACCAGCTTCGCCGTCACAGGGTCGCCCTGTTTGGCCTTCTTTGCGTCCAGTGTCTTGTCCAGCTGTGCCTGCACCGGCACCATCTGAATGGTGCGCTGCGGTTGCGACGCGTTCTGCGCAGCCGGTTGAGACTGCTGCGCAGACGGTTGACTTGGCTGTGCAGCCGGCTGGTTTTGCGACCAGGCCACGGGCCCCAGCAGCATGCTGAGAGCCACGCCTGTTCCCGTCGCCAGAGTCCGGCGAAGAAGTCCATTCATAAACCCACCTCCAGCGCGCCCCGTTCCCTCCCTTAGGAGGACGCCGCGCACACCGAGGGGTGTTGCCCGGGACTGGTAAACTTAGAGCAACGGCTCTGAGACACTTCAGCGTCCGCACCCGCATCCAGAACCCCTGCATGAACGGATTCGGCCTGCAACCGCAGCACTTATCCATCACACTGCAACTGCAATTTCAGTCCCACACCCCAACAGAAAAAGAATCCCAGTGAGCATTCGCAATATCGCCATCATCGCCCACGTCGACCATGGCAAGACCACGCTCGTCGATCAGCTGCTGCGCCAGGCCGGAACGTTTCGCGCCAACGAAACTCTCACCGAGCGCGTTATGGACTCCAACGAGCTCGAGCGCGAGCGCGGCATCACCATCCTCGCGAAGAACACCGCCGTCTTCTACCACAAGGAGAAGATCAACATCGTCGACACCCCTGGCCACGCCGACTTCGGCGGCGAGGTCGAGCGCGCCCTCAAGATGGTCGACGGCGTCATGCTCCTCGTCGACGCCTCCGAAGGCCCCCTGCCGCAGACGCGCTACGTCTTATCCAAAGCCCTCGAGGCGAAGCTACCTCCCATCCTCGTCATCAACAAGATCGACCGCCCCGACGCGCGCCACCAGGAAGTGCTCAACGAGGTCTACGACCTCTTCATCGATCTTGATGCCAGCGAGGATCAGCTCGACTTCCCCGTTCTCTACACCAACGCGAAACTCGGCCAGGCCAGCATCGACCCCACCGTCCCCGGCGCCGATCTCATGCCCCTATTCGACGCCATCCTCTCGACGATCCCCACCGGCAAAGGCGATCCCGACGGCATTCTGCAGATTCAGGTCACCAACCTCGACTACTCGGACTACCTGGGCCGCCTCGCGATCGCGCGCGTCTTCCAGGGAACGCTCCATACCGGCGACGACGTCGCGATCTCCAAACGCGACGGCTCGCTCCAGAAAACCCGCATCACGAAGATGTTCAGTTTCAGCGGTCTCCATCGTGTGGACATCGAAGCCACCGAGATCGACGACATTGTCGCCATTGCCGGCGTCGAAGGCATCACCATCGGCGAAACCATCACCAGCGTCGAAAATCCCGCGCCTTTGCCCGCCATCATCATCGACGAGCCCACCATCGCCATGCAGTTCTCCATCAACAACTCGCCCATGGTGGGCCGCGAAGGCCAGTGGGTGACCTCGCGCAATCTCCGCGAGCGCCTCGAAAAGGAGCTGCTCACCAACGTCTCCATTCGCGTGGAAGAATCCGGCAGCCCGGACAGCTTCAAGGTCCTCGGCCGCGGCGAACTGCAGCTCTCCATCCTCATCGAAATGATGCGCCGCGAAGGCTTCGAGCTGATGGTCGGCCGCCCTGAAATTGTGACCAAAGAAGTGAATGGCCAGCTGATGGAACCCGTCGAGCACCTCACCATCGACATTCCCGAAAGCTTCATCGGTACGGTCATCGAGCACCTCGGCCCTCGCCGCGGCGAGATGGTCAAGATGCACAACCACGGCTACGGGCGCGTGCGGCTGGAGTTCCGCGTGCCTTCCCGCGGCCTCATCGGCCTGCGTGGCGATCTGCTCACAGAAACCCGCGGCACCATGGTGATGAATTCTCTCTTCGACGGCTACATGCCGCACCAGGGACAGATCCCGCAGCGCCCCACCGGCGCGCTCGTCGCCGATCGTCCCGGCCTCACCACCGCCTACGCCCTCGAAGGCCTGGAAGACCGCGGCATTCTCTTCACTCCGCCCGGCGTCGAGGTCTACGAGGGCATGGTCATCGGCGAGCACTCCCGCGACAACGATCTCGACGTCAACGTCGTCCGCGAAAAGAAGCTCACCAACATGCGCGCCTCCACCGCCGACGAAGCCATTCGCCTCGCCCCGCCGCGCCTGCTCAACCTCGAACAGGCCATCGAGTTCATCGCCGACGACGAGATGGTCGAAGTCACGCCCAAATCCCTGCGCCTGCGCAAAAAGATCCTGCAGTCGAACCGGCGGCCGCGACGGAATCCGACGGTCCCCGCGTAGCGACGCAGCGGCCACGCTTACCACAAGTGCGCCACAAGATTTCCTCAGCCCTCTAAATTCGCCCCCTTTCGTAACTTTCGCTTCGCGCTCAAACGGAGCTACCATCCGTCACTATTGCGGGGCCGAACTCGCGCGGCGAGTACCCACGCACCGTCCGGCGGGTCATCGTTCTCCTTTCGGCAGGAGGCCTGACCCGCCGCGACGCAACACCCGGACTCTCGATCCGAACTGTTGAGCCGCCCGCCTGACGGCTGACCGTCCGGGGTGATCTTCATCCCTGCGCGGCTCTCCTTTTTCCTCCAGTGGGGGTCGCGCAGGTCGGAGGAGCTGGAACGGCTTCGGCCCAGCTCCTCCCTTTTCTCGTATGTTTACGCTGCCCTCTGCGCATAGGGATTTACCCGCTCGGCAATCTCCGTCAGCAGATGGTCGGCGTGTCCTTCTTCCTTGATGGTCTTGTCGAGCAGTTCCACATGCGACGTCTCGCCCAGCAGCTGCGCCCAGCGGCGAACGGCGCCGTAGACGGCGATCTCGTAATGCTCCACGCGCTGCCCGGCCGAGATCAGTGCCGCATCGCGCACTGCGTCGTCCGCGGCATCCTTCACTGCGTCTTCGCCTTCGGTCGCCAGCGCCGCCATCACCTTGCACTTCACCTCTTTGGCTTCGCCGGCTGCCTGATTCAGAATCTGCTCCAGCCGCTGAACGTGCACCTCCGTCTCCTGCAGGTGCGACTGGAAGGCCTGCTTTAGTTGCGTATCCGATGCCTTGTCGATCATCTTCGGCAGCGTTTCGGTGATCTGCTGCTCGGTCGAAAGCAGCATCTGCAGTTGGTTGATGTAAAGCTTGCGCAAATTATCGAGATTCGCGGAAAAAACCTTCATAGCTCTCGCTCCTGTGCGGGGTATTAAATCGCGCGTCTCAGTTTGGTGGGATGCGTATAGCCGTGTGGAACGAAGCTTCCACCCTTCGCGCCCCGCCAATGCAAAGGGCAGGGACCAGTCCCTGCCCTTCACCGACAACCTCAATACGCAAAATCAGATCATGCGCGCAAACTTCTCCCGCCGCTTCTCCCACTCCTCCAGCGAGAACAGCCGCGGCCCCACATCGATCAGCCGCGGAATCATGTTGAAGATCGCCACCGGACTCCAGCGCTTGCCATCGCGCGTGCGGAAGCCCATTTCGTTCAGGTGGCTCGCAATGTTGGAGAAGGGAAAGTCCTGCACCAGCATCTCCATCATCTGCAGCAGCGCCTGCTGCTCATTCGGATCGATCTCCAGCCCCTTGCAGTCTTCCGAAATCCGCAGCCCGTAAGGAATGTCCTCCGGAAACGCACCGTCGGTGGGCATTTCCGACTCAGGCAGTTCACGCCGCCACTCTACCGAAACCAGGTGCCATCCCGCCGCCACCCGCTGCCGCACAATTTCTTCCAGGATCGGCTGACCAATCATGTCGCGGATCCGTTCTACGTAAGCCATGCGAAGCCTCCCTGTCTGAACCTCACCGTTTGGCGCCTATTAGACTGCACGCCGGGGACCACCGCAAGCCAGGAGTGACGAACGGGCTCAACCGCTCCGGCACAAGGGTTACGACAGGGAGGAATCCGTACCTGGCCACCCCTCGGATGTCCATTCCGCGAAAAGCCGTCCGAACCCGAACGCCCCCCCAGTCCCCGAGAAAACGCTACTGATCCTCCACCTGTAGCGTCACCACCTGCTGGCCCGTCACCACCGCATCCATCGGCAGCGATGCCATCGGCACCGCCGACTCCCCGTTCAGCGCCATCCCTTTGTTTTCCCGCAGCGGCGCAAGCGCATTCGCCACCGTCATGGGGATCGCGGACAACGTCCGTCCATCCACCGCCGCCTGCGCCTCCGGCGCCAGCAGCGTGATGTACAGCTGATCGCTCGTGTGCACGCTGTTCAGCTGCGCAATCGTCGCCGCCACATCCAGCGGCTGCGCGTTGAACTGCGGCGGCTGCAGTAGCCGGTCCAGCGTGCCCGCATCGCTTACCAGCAGCCGCACTGGCCCCTCGGGCAGGTTCGACGGTAGCTTCACCGGCACCCGCACATTGTGCGGCTCGCCGTGCCAGGGAAGAATGGTCGCCTCCACCGTGACCGTATCACCGGGGTGGACCTCCACCCGGCTCGTATGCGCGCTCTGGATCTCCGCCGTCAGCCGCCGTGGAATCGCAGCCACCTCCAGATCCACGCTCTCCACCGGCGTGCGCCGCGCCGCATTGTCGTACAGCCGCGTGAAGCGCTCTCCCAGCGTCAGCGCCGTCTGCAGATTCGCCGGAAGCGCATCGGTTGGCGCCACCAGGCTGTTCAGCTTCACCAGCGGATACCCGCTCAGCTTCACCGACCCCTGCACGTGATACGTCGTCTCCGCCGAATAGGTGTTCTCCTGCATCAGCGCCTGGTACACCGCCACCATCACCGCCATCGGTGTAATCTGCGGCTGATCGATCACCTCAAAATGCAGCGCGTCGAGGTCCTTCCCTTCCGCCCCACCCACCGCGCTTCCCCGCGTCACCCGCAGTGTCACCGGAATCATGCGCGCTGTCTTGCCGAACTCGCCCAGGATCGCCGAAGCGCGATCCTCCGTGATCGAGCCCACCGTCTCCGTCGTGTTGATGATCTTGAACGCCTCCAGCGGCGACGGCAGCGTCGCTACCACATCCGCCTTCGTCATCGGCATCGATACCGGCCCAAACTGCGTGATCGGGTGCCCGCACGCCAGCATCCGCTTCGGATCGATGTACGTCACCGTGCAGGTCGCCGCGATGTTCAGATCCCCGCGCAGCAGTACCGCGCTCACCGCCGAGCCCGGCATCAGCGGATCCGGCTGCTTCTCGCTGCTCGCCGAGCCGCCCACGCCTTCCACCGGTACCAGCCCCGCCGGAGCATGCTCCTTCCACAGCCGCAGCGCCCCCGCACTAAACCCGCTGAACACCAGCGGCGTATCCATCGGCTGCATCAGCCCGCCGGCCGCGCCTGGACTGCTGATCGCACCCGCGCCCGGTTGTCCCGCGTCGGCACTCGCCAGCTCCGTCACCGGCGAAGACTGCTGCTTCTCCACCCCCAGCATCGACTCGATCGGCGTGATCCCGCAGATCGGCTCCTTGCTGAACTGCCCGATCCGGTAAGACAGCGCGCCCACCAACCGCCCGTCGATGTACACCGGGCTCCCGCTCATGCCCGCCACCACGCCCGTGTACTCGGGCTTCGTGCCTTTCAGCCGCGCCAGAATCATGTCCTGCCGCGGGCCCAGCGCGTCGTGCAGCACGCCCAGAATCTCCACGCCCATCGGCTCTGGTTTCGTCCCCTCAAAAACCGTGTAAGCCACGCCCAGCTGGCCCCTGCGGACCTCGCTGAGCGGAAAAAACTTCGTCACCTCAGGCGGATGCGGAGGCAGCGCCGCCACCGCCGCCGGCTGCGCGAGCGCAGAAGTCGCAGACACAAGAAACGCCACACCGGCGCCCGCCACCAGCGCGGCGGCTCCCCGGCGGATATCTTTCAGTCGCTTATACACGTCCATAGACTATGCTGCTCCCACGCTTGCCGCAAAGGCATCTGCGGCACGAAGATTGTTCCAGAGGTTGTTCCATGAGGAAATCCCACCTGCGTTTCCCAGCCTTCGCCGTCGCTGTGCTGCTCTTACAGACGCTTTTGCCCGGTCGCGGGTTATGTGCGCAGCAAACTACGCCCCCCAGCAATCCGCAAACCCAGCCCCAGCAGCAACAGCAGCAGCCCGCCGACCAGACCGCGCCCGAAGCGGGTGGCCCCGGCAACGACAACGGTCCCATCGCTCTGCCCAAAAAGGCGCCCACCACGACTCCGCCCCCGGCGCCACCGCCCGCGGTCAAGAACCCTCCCGGGCTTGGCAACCTCTCCCTCCGCGTCGATGTCCCGGTCGTCAATGTCGACGTCAATGTCTTTACCGACAAGACCCACCAGTTCATCCCCAATCTCAAAGAAGAGAACTTCCGCGTCTTTGAGGATGGCGCTCCCCAGGAAATCGTCAGCTTCCATCAGGTCAAAGCACCCATCACCGCGGTTCTGCTGGTCGAGTTCGCCTCCACCGACTGGAATTTCATCTTCGACATGTGGAATTCCGCCATCGCCTTTACCCAGCAGCTGCGCCCCGATGACTACATCGCCGTCGTCATGTACGACATGCACACCACCATCCTCACCGACTTCACCCAGAACAAGATGATGATCCAGCAGGCGGTCCAGTCCCTCCAGATCCCCACCTGGCAGGAGACCAACCTCTTCGACGCCGTCTACGAAACCCTCGACCGGCTCTCCCGCATCGACGGCCGCAAGTACGTCATTCTGGTCTCCTCGGGCAACGACACCTTCTCCAAAATCACCCTCGATAAATGCCTGCAGAAGATCAAAGAAACCCCGAACGTCACCATCTTCTCCATCGCCACCGGCGGCGCCGGCATGATGGGCGGCGGCGGATTCGCCAGCGGCCGCATGAACAGCATCACCATGCTCCAGGCTCAGAACCAGCTCCAGAGCTTCGCCCGCATGACTGGCGGGATGTACTTCGAGCCTCGATTCACGGCGGAATTGCCCGACGACTTCGCCGAAATCAACGAATCCATTCGTAACCAGTATCAGATTACCTACAGGCCCTCGAATACCAAGATGGACGGCACTTATCGCCGCGTTCATGTCGAGCTGGTCGACCAGGAAGGCCACCCGCTCCGCATGCAGGACCAAAAACATAAACCGGTGAAGTACGACATCGTCGCCCGCGACGGCTACAAGGCAAAGCAGCAGGTGGAGTGACGGGTCCGTCGCGCACCGTTTTGGGCAGATAGGCCCGATAAGTACAAAAGTTTCGGTACGTCGGTCATAAGTAACTGGCAAATTGGGTACTTTCTCGTTGTTGCGTCCTCCATGGAAGTGCTATAGATGGACCATCGCCTCGTCGCTCATACTAATGGCGCTTCGAGGCCAGTGGCTCTCTTTTCCGAGGAAGTACGGGCATGCATGACCTGATTTTTGCTGTCGCATTTGTTGCGATGGTCGCAATTCCCGCTATGGTCGCCGCCATCGGCGGAAGAAAAGAATTCGATCCCGACCCCGCAGCTCCCACAATCGGCCCCCGAACCGCTCTTCCCTCCATCAGCCTCAGCCCCTTTACGCCCATCGTGCGCCCGCGAACCACCCGCAGAGTCGTCCCTGAGCACCGGCGCTACGTCATTTCCGATGGCCCCACGCTTCCCATGCGCAACGCCCGTGGAATGGCGAACCGCTAAGGAATCGAAGGGGGCTCGGCTCTCGTAAAGGAAATCGAAGGGGCTCGGCTCTCGAACCATTCGAAAGGCTCTCGCTTCTCACCTCCCGCCACCCTCACCTCCCGCCACCCCCACCTCCCGCCACGCCCACTCCCGCCGCGCCCACCCGGTTGCGGATGGCCAGGTTCACCCCATAGCAAGAAGCTAACTCCCTCGCCGCGAGATGTTCAAATGCTTTCTTACCAATTCCACATGGAAGTAATGGCTGAGTCCTCCCGTGAACCGTTCCAGGAAAGCCCGCTCCCCCCGCCTGTACCCCCATGACAGTTGAGAGCCTGCAAAGCTCACGCATCCCCTCATCTTCGGGCTAAAAATCCAGATTTGCCTTTTCCTGTCAAGTTTCCACCGCTTCACCAAAGTCACTTTTGCTCATGACGGGCAACTTACAAACCAACAAGTTTGGCAGGTCTTACGCCTCAACCTGATATTCTGAATCTATAGTGGGAAAAAGCCTCATCCAGCTCGGATGGGGCTTTTCGTTGTGAGTCACAATAAAATGGGCGCTGCCGGCTGCTGGGTCCCGACAATTCGCAACTGCGCCTTCGTCCCGCAATCCGAGACCCGATTGGGGTTGTCGAGCTCGACAACAAAACAAGGTCCTGAAGATTCAACGGCTTGCCACACCTCCACCCCAGGGGGGGAGGGGGGGCCGCTCGTCGCGAGCCGTCCTCAGCCGGAAACCTTCCCCCATCTCTCCGCCGAACCTCCCCTCGTCGTTCTCCTCGGACCCACCGGCAGCGGCAAAACCGCGCTCTCGCTCGACCTCGCCCGCCGCTTCCAGGGAGAAATCGTCAGCTGCGACTCGGTTGCCGTCTACCGCGATATGAAAATCGGCACCGCAAAACCATCGCAGTCCGACCGCAGCCAGATCCCGCACTACCTGATCGATGTTCTGCCTCCGGACCAGTTCATGACCGCCGGCGACTACGCGCGCCTGGCCCGCGAAGCCCTCGCCGGCATCGTCGCCCGCCGCCACCTGCCCATCGTCACCGGCGGCACCGGCCTGTATCTGCGTGCTCTCCTCGACGGCCTCTTCGCCGGCCCGCAGCGCTCGGAGGAAATTCGCGCCCGCCTGCGGAGCAGCGCCGAACGCCACGGCCCGAATTGGCTGCATCGGCTCCTGCGGCGCCTCGACCCCGCGGCCGCCGGACGCATCCACGCGAACGATCAGCCCAAGCTGATCCGTGCCATCGAAGTCTGCCTCGCCGCCCGGCAGCCATTGACCGAGGCCTGGCAATCCGGCCGCTATCCGCTCACCGGTTTTCGCATTTTCCGTATCGGCCTCGATCCGCCTCGCCCGCAGCTCTACCTGCGCCTCAACGCTCGCGCCGAACAGATGTTCGCGCAGGGCCTCGTGGAAGAGACCCGCTCGCTCATCGCAAAATATGGCGACTCGCCGCGGGCTTTCGATTCCCTCGGCTATCGCCAGGCGCGCGCCGTCCTCCGCGGCGAAACCACCGAACGCCTCGCAGCCGCCGCCACCGCTCAGGCGCATCGCAATTACGCCAAGCGCCAGCTCACCTGGTTTCGACGCGAACCCGATGTGCGCTGGCTCTCCGGTTTCGGCGACGATCTCGCCATCGCCTCGCAGGCCGCCGAGCTTGTACAACAGAATCTGTGACCGCATGCCATCGGCGCCCGCACTCAACGCTCCTCCGCTGCAACGCTCTACGCCAGCGACCGATCGCTCCGGGCGCCGCCGCGTCTTTGGGATCCGCTCATTCTTCGCCCCGATCCTCCTCACGCCGCTGGTCCTTTGGATTCACGGCTACCATCCTTTCGCTGACGACGCGGGCATCTACGTCGCCGGCGTCCGCCACATCCTCGATCCCTCGCTCTACCCTGTGAACGCGGCCTTTCCGGCGGCATTCACCAGGCTGTCCATCTTCCCGTGGATTCTGGCTGCGCTCGTCCGCCTGACGCACTTGCGCCTCTCGTGGATTCTCCTGGCAGCGCACGTGCTCTCGGTCGGCCTGTTCCTCTTCGCCTGCCGCCAGTTGGCGGTGCGCCTCTTCTATGGCGAAGCGTCGAGATGGTGCTCCACGCTCGTTGCCGCTGCGTGCTTCACTCTGCCGGTCGCCGGAACC
The DNA here is from genome assembly GCA_963819725.1 of uncultured Acidobacteriaceae bacterium. Lineage (GTDB taxonomy): Bacteria > Acidobacteriota > Terriglobia > Terriglobales > Acidobacteriaceae > Palsa-343. Next base: position 339,502 of record CAWFXK010000002.1, on the reverse strand, counting down.
GCGCTCTTCATCATGGATCCCTATGTCACGGCGCGCTCCTTCTCGACTCCGCTGACTCTGTTTGCGGTTGCCGCCGCACTCGACCGTGCCTGGTTGCGAGCCACGATCCTGCTGGCGCTCGCGGCGTTGATCCATCCCCTGATGGCTGCGTATGCGGTCGCCTTTGTGGTCGTCTATGCACTGATCGCGTGCGAAAGAGTGCGCGCGGCAACTGCGTTCTGCTTTGCGCTGTTGGTGATTGGCGGCGCGGTCTTTGCGCTGACGCATCGCACGCCGGCTTCGGCGTCGTATCGGGAAGCGGTTTCGCTGCCAGCGCGGATGTTTCTCTTTCTCGCGCGCTGGCACTGGTATGAAATGCTCGGTCTCCTGCTGCCGCTGGGAATTCTTGGATTGGCGGTTCGCCGATCCAGCGCCGCCGATCCGAAGCGCGTGCTCTGCCTGGCGTGCCTGCTGCTGGGCACCACAAGCACTCTGGTCGCGATGCTCTTCGTTCCGCCGGGCGGCCCGTATGCCCTGGTCCCGATCCAGGTCCTGCGCAGCTTCCACCTGATTTATGCGGTCGGTCTGGTTCTCTGCGGCGGACTGCTCGCCGCCCTGACGTCGCGCTCGCGCCCTGCCGGAATCTCGCTTGTCGTTCTTCTCTTTGCCGGGATGTTCGCCGCACAAAATATTGCCTGGCCCGGTTGTGATCGGATCGAGTGGCCCTGGACTCGGCCCTCCAACCCATACCAGCAGGCTTTCCTCTGGATTCGCGACCACACGCCCCGCAACGCCGTCTTTGCCTTCAATCCGGAGCTGGTCTACCTGCCCGAAGAAGACGAGCAGGGTTTCCGCGCCATCGCCCAGCGCGACCATCTCGCCGATGACAAGGACGCTGGCATTGCCGCTGTAATGCCGCGACTCGCAGAAGGCTGGGCGGCGCAACGCAATGCGCAGCTCAATGTCGACCGCATGACCGACGCCCAACGCATCGCCGCCCTCACACCCCTCGGCGCAACCTGGTTCCTGCTGCTGCCAGGCACACAAACAGCATTCCCCTGCCCTTACCGCAACACCGTGGTTGCGGTCTGCCGGTTGGCCGAATGACTGGATTATGGGAGGACTGGCTTTTAGTACAACCTGCGCAGTTCGGACAGCAGCTATTGCCTATTGCCTATTCCCTGCTCTTCTACTGCACCGTCAGCGCCACGCACACCGCACCCGCGCAGTTCGCATCCGACGAGGTCGCGTAGGTGATCGCCGTGCCGTTGCTGGAGTAGGCCGCGACCACGACGGTGTAATTGCCGGCAGCCGTTCCAGGGTTCGGCGAAGGCTGATAGTGCAAATACCTGTAGCGCACGTTGCACGCGGTCAACCCCAGCGTACCTGCCGCCAGCAGCATCACCAGGCCCAGGACCCGTAATGCGCGGTAATTCTTCCGCCGGATGGCGCCCACGCCGGCCAGGGCCAGCACACCCGGAATCAGCACCGCATACAAAGCGCCGGAGTGACCCGGAGGCTGATTCTTCGCAAAAACGCCCGATACCGCCGTCGTTGTGATCTGCAAAGCGCTGTTCACCGGGCCATTCGCCGGCGGCGTGACTACAACCGGGCTAAAGTCGCACGTGGAAGCGCCGGGCAAACCAGAACACGACAGATTCACCGTCTCGGAAAAGCCGTTCTGCGAGGTCACAGTCAGATTCAGCGTTCCGTACTGCCCCGGCGTCAGCGACAGCGATGACGGACTCGCAGTGACGGTAAAGCCCGGCACCGTGCCTGTGGCATCCGGTGACACCCCGGTGCTGGCCGACGAATTCGCGAACGCGTCATTGCCGTGATAGACCGCCGTCACCATCTTCGCCCACTGCGGCGGATTCGTCAGGTTCAGCGTTGCCGCGCCGTCCCGGACAAAGACCGACCCCAGCGAACCTTTCGCCGTCTCAAAACTGACCGACCCCTGCGAAACCGGAGCCCCCTGCACATCGGCCACCTTCGCGGTGAACGACAGGGTTCCGCCGTTGTTCTGCGCCGCAAGTTGGGTGCGAGTGGCCACCTGGGCATGCGCCAATCCGGCCGCGGCAAAAATGCCGAAGCAAACTCCTAGGGTGGCGATCCGTTGACGGGCGTGTTTCCGGAACTGCGAAATCATTCGTGAGGAACTCTCTCCTGTCAGGCGTCCGCCCAGAGCGTTGCTGAATTCGGGGCAGGCCGTGCCTGGCCGAATCCGTTCGCTCGCTCCTGCGGTGGAAGACTCATTGTATCTGACCGCATCAACCTCCGGCACGTGAGCATCCCTCTCGTTCGCAGCCCTCTGTCGGCGTCTGGAGTTAGGATCGAAGGTTGCCCATTCGCATTTCCCGAGGTCCTTCATGGCCACTTCGCTCTCCCAGCGCCCCCAGCTCCAGTACCTCACCACCCAGATCAAAGAACTCAAACAGAAAGGCACGCACTTCCGCCTCCGCATCCTCGACGACATTCAGGCTCCGGTCTGCACCTACGACGGCAAGCGGGTCATAAATCTCGCGTCGAACAACTACCTTGGCCTGTGCAACCACCCAAAGCTGCGCGAAGCCGCCATCCAGGCCATCAAGGACTACGGCGTCGGCTCCGGAGCCGTCCGCACCATCGCCGGAACCATGAAGATCCACATGGTCCTCGAAGAAAAAATCGCACGCTTCAAGAACGTCGAGGCCTGCGTCGTCTTCCAGAGCGGATTCACCGCCAATGCCGGCACCGTCTCCGCCATCCTCGGCAAAGAAGACTTCATCGTCTCCGACGAGCTCAACCACGCCTCCATCATCGACGGCGCCCGCCTGTCGCGCGCGAAGATCAAGGTTTTTCGACACAAAGACATCGCCCACGCCGAAGAACTGCTGCGCGAAATCCAGAACGAGCCCGGGCACAAGCTGCTCATCACCGACGGCGTCTTTTCCATGGATGGCGACATCGGCCCGGTGGATAAGCTCGCCGATCTGGCGGCGAAGTACGGCGCCATCATGATGGTCGATGACGCCCATGCCTCAGGCGTGCTGGGCCGCAATGGCCGCGGTTCCATCGACCACTTCCACTGCAACGGGCGCGTCGACATCCAGGTCGGCACGCTTTCCAAGGCCATCGGCGCCATCGGGGGCTACGTTTGCGGCTCGAAGGATCTGATCGACTACCTCTACCACCGCGCGCGGCCGTTCCTTTTCTCTACCTCGCATCCGCCGTCGGTCACGGCCACCTGCATCGCCGCATTTGACCTGCTGGAATCGGAACCTGAGCGCATCGAACGTCTCTGGGACAACACCCGCTACTTCAAAACCGAACTCGGACGCCTCGGCTTCAACATCGGCGGCATCAACACGCCGGCAAGCGAAACACCCATCACGCCCATCATCATCGGCGACGGCCGCCTCACCATGGATTTCTCGCGCGCGCTGTTTGACGCGGGCGTTCTGGGCACCGGTATTGCCTATCCAACCGTGCCTGAAGGCAAAGCCCGCATCCGCACCATCATGACCAGCGAGCACACCCGCGAACAACTGGATCAGGCTCTCGAGATTCTGGAGAGAACCGCTCGGCCGCTGGGGATCCTGGGCTAGCCGCGCGGACCAGAGTGCCGCAAACTACCACTCGCACAGGCTGCTGAAGACGATCAGCGCCAGCCCAATCATCGTCGTCTCGTGACGCCCGGTGATCGCAGCGCCGAAGCACAACAACACCACGCCGAGGGCGAAGACTCCATTCGATCCGGAACAACGGCCTTCGAACCACGATTGATCCTGATGAGTGGGAACGGGGTTGGGAACCGGGTTGTTCATAACGCCTCCTGACACGATCAGAATCGCTCAGCCCGCCCACTTCTGGCAGTGCGCTTCGTCAGCAATCGCACGTGACAAATGTCAGGATTTGGCCGGGGAGCGGGAAGGACTCATTCGCCCCGGCCATCGCGGATCGCGTCGCTATACTGGAAACAGAGGGCTTTCCGTCTGCATCTCGACCGCATTCTCGATCAAACCCGCGCCGACGTGGCGCTTCGCCGCGAGCGCGTATCCGTCGCCGAGCTGGAAAAACGCGCCGCCGAACACACACCTCGCGGATTCGCCCGCGCGCTCCGCGAAGCCAGCGCCAGCGGGCCGGCGATCATCGCCGAACTAAAGAAAGCCTCGCCCTCGAAGGGCCTCATCCGTCCCGACTTCGACCCACAATCGCTTGCCGCGGATCTGGAACGTTCCGGAGCGACCGCTCTTTCCGTCCTCACCGACGAGCCGTTTTTCCAGGGCAGCCTGCAAAATCTCGAAATCGCTTCCGCGGCCACAAGAATTCCCTGCCTGCGCAAGGACTTCATCGTCGATGAGTATCAGCTGGTCGAAGCCCGCGCCTACCGTGCCGACGCCATCCTGCTGATCGCAGCCGCCCTCGGCTACGGCTACCTCCACTACTTCACCATGATGGCCCAAAGGCGCTACGGTCTCGACGTTCTCTGCGAGGTGCACACGGCTGACGAAATCCAGCTCGTCCACGACATCGGTTGCGACGCGTATGGCGTCAACAACCGCGACCTGAAGACCTTCGACGTCCGCCTCGAGACTTCGCTGGAGCTCGCCCCGCGGCTTCCCCCGAACGCTGTGCGCGTCGCCGAAAGCGGTATCCACACTGCGGCCGACATCCAGAAACTGCGCAGCGCCGGTTTTCAGGCCTTCCTCATCGGCGAATCGCTGATGCGCCAGCCCCAACCCGGCGCAGCCCTCGAAGAGCTGCTTCTCTCCGTTGAATCCAACGCATCCGAACCCACTGCCCAACAGGCCTGACTCATGTGGATCAAAATCTGCGGCAACACGAATCTCGAAGATGTGCACCTGGTCGCAGAGGCCGGTGCCGATGCCGCCGGCTTCGTCTTCGCATCCAGCCCGCGCCGGGTCACGGCCGGTGAGATCGCGGCCATGATGCCGGACGCACCCATCGATCTCACCCAAATCGGCGTTTTTAACACCCAGGATTTCGACGAAATCGCCTTCGCCCTCCGCACTGCCGGACTGCACGGAGTTCAGCTGCATGGCCAGCTCGATTTTTCGCTTGCCGACCGCCTGCGCCGCGAATTTGGCCCGCGGTTCTTTCTCATCCAAACCCTTCACTGGGATATCGAGGGCGATCCCGCGCGCGCCGCAGAGCGACTCCGCAACGAACTGCGCGCCCTTGCGCGCCACTCCGATATCGATGCGACCCTGCTCGACGCAAGGACGGCCATTGCGTCAGGAGGCACGGGCAAAACCTTTGACTGGAATCACGCCAAAGAAATTCTCTCCGCCGAGGCTGGACCGATGCGCATCATCGTCGCCGGCGGCCTTCATCCAGGCAATGTGCGCGAGGCCATCCTCACCCTTCGCCCGTGGGGCGTCGACGTTGCCAGCGGAGTTGAATACGCACCCGGCAAAAAACATCCTCAGATTGTCAAAGACTTCATCCGCAACGCTCGGCTCGCCTTCCGCGAAATTGAGCCGCCCGTCATGAGCCCCGTCGAAGCGGGTCCGGTGTAGTTTGGAATTATGGCAATCAAAAGCTGCCTCTGAAATACCAATGAACCACCAAGCCCTATCCGACCCTGTACCCTATACCCTGCGCCCTGTACCCTGTACCCTGAATCTATGGCAGCCAGCGCAACCACAATTGCCGGACGCTTCGGCCTTTATGGCGGACGCTACGTCCCCGAGACCCTCGTCGCCGCGCTCGACGAGCTGGAGCACGCCTATGCCGAGGCTCAGGCCGACCCCGACTTCCACCTCAAGCTCGACTTACTGCTCCGCGACTACGCCGGCCGCCCCACGCCGCTTTATTTTGCGGCACGACTGACAGAATCGCTGGGTGGCGCAAAGATCTACCTCAAGCGCGAAGACCTGCTCCACACCGGCGCGCACAAGATCAACAACTGCCTGGGCCAGGCGCTGCTCGCGGTGCGCATGGGAAAAAAGCGCATCATCGCAGAAACCGGGGCTGGCCAGCACGGTGTCGCCACTGCCACCGTCTGCGCGCTCTTCGGCCTTGACTGCGTCGTCTACATGGGCGAAGAGGACATGGCGCGCCAGCAGCTCAATGTCTACCGCATGCGCATGCTCGGCGCCGAAGTCCGCGGCGTCTCCTCCGGCTCGCGCACCCTGAAGGACGCCATCAACGAGGCGATGCGCGACTGGGTCACGAACGTCCGCACCACGCACTACCTTCTAGGCAGCGTCCTTGGCGCGCACCCCTACCCGACCATGGTCCGGGACTTCCACCGCGTCATCAGCCGCGAAGCGCGCGGACAAATTCTCGAGAAGGAAAACCGTCTGCCCACTGCGATCATCGCCTGCGTCGGCGGCGGTTCCAACGCCATTGGCGCGTTCTACGAATTCATCCCCGACAAAGACGTCCGCCTCATCGGTGTCGAAGCCGGCGGACGAAGCTCGCAGCTTGGCGAACACGCAGCACGATTCAGCGGTGGATCGCCCGGCGTCCTTCAGGGCACCTATTCCTACGTTCTGCAGGACGACAACGGCCAGATCGCTCTCACCCACTCCGTTTCCGCCGGCCTCGACTACGCCTCCATCGGACCCGAGCACGCAGCTCTGCACGACTCCGGCCGTGCAGAATACACCTCCGCCACCGATACCGAAGCCCTCGACGCAACCCTGCGCCTCGCCCGCACCGAAGGCATCATCCCGGCGCTCGAAAGCGCGCACGCTGTCGCCGAATGCATCCGCTTCGCGCCCACGCTTTCGCCGCGCGACATCCTCCTCGTCAACGTCTCCGGCCGCGGCGACAAGGACATGGGCATCCTCGTCCGTGAGCTGAAGCTTTCCGGGGAGTAACGGCGATGCCAATCCAGTTCGCCCGCAAGCCCGGCCTCGTTGCCTACCTTACCGTCGGCGATCCCGACCTCCAGACCACCCACGACATCGCCGTGGCCGCGATCGACGCCGGCGCCGATGTCCTCGAACTCGGTGTTCCCTTCAGCGATCCCCTGGCCGACGGCCCCGTGATTCAGCGCGCCAGCGAGCGTGCCGTGAAAAATGGCACACGCCTGCACGATGTGCTTGCCATTGCCGCAGGCCTCCGCATCGAGCGCCCCCGCGCGGGCCTCATCATCTTCACCTACTACAACCCTGTCCTTCGCTTCGGCCTGGAAAATTTCTGCGCCGCAGCCGAACAGGCCGGCCTCGACGGCGTCCTCGTCATCGACTTGATCGTCGAAGAGGCCGGCGAGTATCTCGCGGCACTGCACCGGCATCATCTCGCGCCCATCTTTCTCGCCGCCCCCACCAGCCCCGACGATCGTCTCGAGCGTATCGCCGCAGCGTCTCAGGGATTCGTCTACGCCATCTCCCGCACCGGCATCACCGGCGCGCAAAAATCCCTCGCCTCCGACGCAGACCAGCTCGTTCGCCGCCTCCGCCGCTTTACGAAACTCCCCATCGCCGTCGGCTTTGGCATTTCGACCCCCGAGCAGTTCGCCGCCGTGGGCGAATTCGCCGACGCCGCCGTCATCGGCAGTGCGCTGGTCGCGACCATCGAGCAGGCGGGGCCGAAACATGCCGCCAGTTCCATCGCACGATTTATTCAGGGTCTGCGCGGCGTTGTGAAAGAACCCGTCGTGCCCGCCCTTTAATTCTCACCCGTATACGATGGTTCTTGCGGATTCTCAACCCCCGCCGCGCCCTTGCGCCGGGCCCAGGAAGATCATGGATATCGAAACTTGGCGACGCAAAATCGACGAACTGGATCGGCAGATCGTGCTGCTGATCAGCGAGCGTGCCGCGGCCGCGCAGGAAATCGGCCGTCTCAAGCGCACAACCGATCTGCCCGTCTACGAACCGAACCGCGAACGCGTCATCTTCGAGAACGTCCGCACCCACAATCCCGGCCCGCTGCCCGACATCGAGCTCGTGCACATCTACGAGCGAATCGTCGACGTCATGCGCGCACTGCAGCGCAATGAGCTTGCCTCACGCCCCGGCGTCACGGCCAGCGAAGCCCATTCGCAACAGACAGGAAAAGACCAATGATCGTTGCCATGCAGGACCGCGCGACCGAAGAAGAGATCCAGAACGTCGTCGAGCGCATGACGGAAGTCGGCTTCAACGTGCACCGCACCACCGGGACCGTCCAGACCATCCTCGCCGGCGTCGGAACGCCCGGCGCCTTCGACCACAAGGAATTCGAAGTCCTCGCCGGGGTTGCGGAGGTCATCCGCATCAGCTCGCCGTACAAACTCGCCGGGCGCAGCTTTCGCCCCGAAGGCACCATCGTCCGATTCCGCAACGGCGTCAGCGTCGGCGCCGAGCAGGTCATCGTCATGGCCGGCCCCTGCTCGGTCGAAGGTCGCGAGCAGATCTTTGCCTGCGCAAAAATTGTCAAAGACGCAGGCGCGAAATTCCTGCGCGGCGGCGCATTCAAGCCGCGCAGCTCGCCGTACTCCTTCCAGGGCCTTGGCCTCGACGCGCTCAAACTGCTGCGTGAAGCCGGCGATGCGCACGGCCTGCTCATCGTCAGCGAAGTAATGGAAATTTCGCAGATCGAGCTGATGATGCCTCACGTCGACCTCTTCCAGGTGGGCGCGCGCAACATGCAGAACTTCAACCTGCTCCGCGAACTCGGCGAAGTGCGCCGGCCGGTCCTCCTCAAGCGCGGCATCGCTGCCACCATCGAAGAGCTCCTGCTCAGCGCGGAGTATCTTCTCGCCGGCGGCAACTACGACGTTATCCTCTGCGAGCGTGGCATTCGCACCTTCGAAACCTACACCCGCAACACGATGGACATCTCCGCCATCCCCGTCGTGAAGAAGCTTTCCCACCTGCCGATTGTCGGCGACCCCTCGCACGGCACCGGCCGCCGCGACAAGGTGCCTGCCATGGCGCGCGCCACCGTGGCTGCCGGCGGCGATGGCCTGCTCATCGAAGTCCACCCCAACCCCGACAAGGCCCTCTCCGACGGCGCGCAGTCCATGTTCCCCGACAAGTTCGCCGAGCTGATGGATTCACTCCGCATCATCGCCTCGGCTGTCGGCCGCACCCTCTAGACGCCATGCCCATCGAACGCATCGCGATTCTCGGCACCGGACTCATTGGCTCCTCGATCGGTCTCGCGCTGCGTGCCCACGGATTTTCCGGTTCCATCGCGGGCTGGGACCCAAACCCCGGTCAGGTCCATGTCGCGCTCCGTCGCGAAGCCATCACCGTGATCGCCGACGACCCCCTCGCGGCCGTAACCGACGCGCAGTTGGTGATTCTCGGCGGCCCCGTCTTCACCATCCTCGAGTGGCTCGACCGCCTCGCGTCGGTTCTGCGAGACGATCAGCTCGTCACTGACGTCGGCAGCGTCAAAGGCGCGCTCTGCGGGCACGCCCGCGGCAAATACAACGGCCCCGATCAACCAGGCTTCCTCCCTGGTCATCCGATGGCCGGCAAGGAAGTCAGCGGCGCCGAAAATGCCGACGCCGACCTCTTCGACGATGCGGTGTGGTTATTCACTCCATGGAATCAGGCCGAAGGCAGTTCGCACCGCCGCGGAGGCGCCGGCCGCCCAGGCCTGGCGCTCCTGGGTCGCCCGCTTCGGCTCCCGCGTCATCGATCTCGATCCCATCCGCCACGACGTCCTCTGCGCCTGGATCAGCCATCTCCCGCAATTCGTCTCCACCGCGATGTGCGCGCTCCTCGAAGATGAATTTGCGGCCAACGCTGATCTCCTCCCCATCGGCGGCCGCGCTCTGCGGGAGATGACCCGTCTCGGGGCCAGCCCGTTTTCCATGTGGCGCGACATCGCGCACACCAATTCCGAGGCCATCGCGCGTTCCCTCGACGCGCTCGAGCAGCGCATCGCCCACATACGCGAAAATCTCAAGACCCCTCAGCTGCGCGACGAATTTGAACGCGCCAATCGCTTCCGCCTGCGTGATCCCCGGAATCCATGACTCCCCCTCAGGACCGAACAGGGCCCCTGATCCCAAGACCATGGCGTACTTGAAACAAGCCGAGTAGACTTTCCCTTCACAATTTCTGTCGCTTTGGAGGCCCTGTGCTTCGACGTATGTGTACTGTGCTTTTTGCGCTCCTCGTCCTGCCGTTCGCTTCCCACGCTGCGCCTCTGCTGCTGCTGCATCCATCGCTCAGCAAAGATCAGATCGCCTTTCGCCACGCCGATGACATCTGGACCGTAGCCCGCGCCGGCGGCGAAGCCATCCGCCTCACCTCCACCGCTTCGGTCGTCGACGGCCCCTTCTACTCGCCCGACGGCCAGACCATCGCATACTCCGCGCGCGTCCGCGGCAACATCGATGTCTACACCGTGCCCTCGGCCGGCGGCGTTCCCCACCGCCTCACTTATCATCCCGACGCCGACACCGTCGTCGGCTGGTCCCCCGATGGCAAAGACATTCTCTTCCTCAGTGGCCGCGCCGCCTGGAATGACTTCGCCCAGCTCTTCCGCATCCGCGCCGACGGCTCCGGCCTGCCTGTCCCGTTCCCGCTCCCATCCGCCGACAGCGGCTCGCTTTCCCCCGACGGAAAGCAGATTGCCTACACGCCCTTCAATCAGTGGCAGGTCGCCTGGAAGCGCTATCACGGCGGGCAAACTGAGCCCATCTGGATCGTCGATCTCGCCACCCTCGACCTGACCAAAGTCCCCCGCGACAACTCCAACGACAGGAACCCCCTTTGGGTCGGCGACAAAGTCTACTTCCTCTCCGATCGCAACGGTCCCGTCACTCTCTTCAGCTACGATACGAAGTCAAAACAAGTCGAGCAGGCCGTCGAGAACAAGACCTTCGACCTCAAGTCCGCCAGTGCCGGACCAGGTGGCATCGTTTACGAACAGTTCGGCAGTATCCACCTGTATGACCCGGCCACGAAAACACAGCACGCAGTCGACATCACGCTGCACGGCGATCTGCCCGCGCTCGAACCGGCGCTCACCGTGATCGACCCGCACATCATCCTCCACGCCGCCGTCTCGCCGACGGGTCAGCGCGCCGTCTTCGAAGCCCACGGCGATATCTTTACCGTCCCGGCGGAGAAGGGTGACGCCCGCAATCTTACCGACACATCGAACGCCGCCGAGCGTGACCCGTCGTGGTCGCCCGATGGCAAGTCCATCGCGTATTTCAGCGACGCATCCGGCGAGTACCAGCTGTTCATCCGCGATCAGGATGGCATCGCAAAGCCGAAGATCATCGACCTCGGCCCATCACCTTCGTTTTTCTACGGACCACGCTGGTCCCCGGATTCGAAGCGCATCCTCTACGCCGACAAGAAGCTCAACCTCTGGTACGTCGACGTAGACAATCCCCACCCGGTCAAAGTGGACACGCAGGACTTCGAGGGCTTCGGATTCGCGGGGAGTTCCATCTGGTCTCCTGACAGCAAGTGGATTGGGTATCTCAAAGAGCTGCACAACCACATGAATGCTGTCTTTCTCTACTCGCTCGACACGCAGAAATTCACCCAGGTCACTGACGGCATGAGCGACGTCGAGACCCTCACCTTCGATCGCAACGGCAAGTATCTCTACTTCACCGCCAGCACCAACGTCGGGCCATCGGTCGCCGGTTTCGACCTCTCCAGCCTCGATCGCGCCGTCAGCAGCGACGCCTACATCGTCGTTCTGTCGAAAGACCTGCCGTCGCCGTTGCCTCCCGAGAGTGACGACGAAAAGGCAAAGGATGAGAGCAAACCCGCGGCCGACGATGCGAAGAAATCTGACGAAAAGCCTGAGACTGAAAAGAAGGAAGAAGCGGCAGGCAAGGAGAAGAAAGACGAAAAGAAGCCGCCCGTTGTTAAGGTCGACTTCGATGGCATCGACCAGCGCACCCTCGCCCTGCCCATTCCGGCCCGCAACTACGTCGACATCCAGGCCGGCAAGGAAGGTGTGCTCTATCTCGCCGAAGGCAGCCCCGTAGCGAACTCCTCGCACGAGGGCGGTCGCGGCATTCATGCCCTGTGGCGTTTCTCGCTCGAAAAACGTGAAGCCACTGAAGTCCTCTCCGGCATCGACGCCTTCACTATCTCCGCCAACGGCGAAAAAATGCTCTACAAGAAGGGTGACTCCTGGCTCATTGCCACTGCCGACGAAGTCAAGACCACCCCCGGCAAAACGCTGAACCTCGGCAACCTCCAGGCCAATATCGATCCACGCGCCGAGTACCGGCAGATGTACCACGAAACCTGGCGGGTCGAGCGCGATTTTCTCTACGACCCCAATCACCATGGCCTCGATATCGCCAAAATCGAGAAGCGCTATGAACCTTATCTCGACGGCATCGGTTCCCGCGATGAGCTGAATTACCTGTTCGAGGAAATGCTCGGCGAAATCACAATCGGCCACATGTTCGTTCGCGGCCCGCGCACGCCCGACCACTCACCCAAAGCAGGACTGCTCGGCGCCGACTATTCTGTCGATCACGACCGCTACAAATTCGCCCACATTTACAACGGCGAAAACTGGAACCCCGCCCTGCACGCGCCGCTCACGCAACCCGGCGTCAATGTGAAGGAAGGCGAGTATTTGCTCGCCGTCAACGGCCGCGACCTCCACGCCGGCGACAACATCTACAGTTTCTTTGAAGGCACGGCCGGCAAACAGGTCGTGCTCCACGTCGGACCCAATCCTGACGGCACCGGAGCGCGCGACGTAACTGTGGTCGCCATCGACTCCGAACACGGCCTGCGCAATCTCGCCTTCATCGAAGGCACCCGCCGCAAGGTCGACAAGATGACCGATGGCCAGGTCGCCTACGTGTACATTCCCAACACCGCCGGTGCCGGATTCACCAACTTCAACCGCTATTTCTTCGCGCAGATCGAGAAGAAGGGAGTCATTATCGACGAGCGCTATAACGAAGGCGGCCAGATCGCCGACTACGTCATCGACACGCTCCGCCGCGTTCCCATGGCGCGCTACGAGACGCGCGAGGGTCAGGACGTCACTGACCCTGAGGGCGCTATCTTCGGACCGAAGACGATGCTCATCAACCAGTCGGCCGGCTCGGGCGGCGACCTCATGCCCTGGTACTTCCGCAAAGCAGGCCTCGGGCCCCTCATCGGCGTCCGCACCTGGGGCGGACTCGTTGGGATTGGCGGCTATCCCGTCCTGCTCGACGGCGGCACGATCACTGCGCCGCGCACCGCGCTCTATGGCCTGCACGGGCAGTTTGAGGTCGAGAACCACGGCATCCCCCCGGACATCGAGGTCGAATACCTTCCGAAAGAAGTCGCCGGGGGACACGACCCGCAACTCGAGCGAGCCGTTCAGTACGAAATGGAACAACTCAAAGAGCACCCGCTCCCGACGTATCCCAAACCACCCTACCCCAACTACCACGAGCACGACGGCCTCGGCATTCACTAAGCCATCCCGCCATGCGAAACTCGGGGCTGGAGCGCTGCTCCGGCCCTTGCTTTGCGCATTAACATGGTGGGCATGTCCCGCCGTCCTGCCTTCTGCTTCGCTTTCTGCGCCGCCTTCGCTTCTTTCGCTTCCGCTCAGCAGCCCACGCTCCTGGTCGATGTCGACCACCGCCCGCAAATCAGTCTCGACGGACCCTGGCACTACATCGCCGATCCTTACCGCGAGGGCTGGGGATCCAACCCCGATCATGCGAACCCCCACGGGTATGCCGCGAACGCCCACTACGTCCCCGGCGGCCCGCTCGTCCAGTACGACTTCGCTAAATCGCCAACGCTGAACGTCCCCGGCGACTGGAACTCCCAGAAGGACTCGCTCTTCTACTACGAAGGCCTTCTCTGGTATCAGCGCGACTTCACCGTTCATCCAAAGCCGCACACCCATCTCTTCATTCACTTCGGCGCCGCCAACTATGCGACTTCCGTCTTCGTCAATGACCAGCACGTCTGCGATCACGAGGGCGGTTTCACCCCCTTCGACTGCGAGATCACCAGCCTCGCGAAAGACGGCGACAACTTCATCGTCGTCGCCGTCGACGACACCCGCACCGTTGACCGCGTGCCCACGCTGCGCACGGACTGGTGGAATTACGGAGGCCTAACGCGGCCCGTATCGCTGGTCGAAGTTCCCAATACCTGGATCGATGGCTACTCGCTCCAGCTGAAGCGTGGCACCCAGGATCAGATCGAAGGTTACGTGCACCTCGTAGGCGCTGACCCAGGAAGCCACGTCACGCTCCACATTCCGGACCTGCGCATCGAAAAAGATGCAGTCACGGATACAAATGGACGCGCCGCATTTAGTTTTGCAGCATCTGGCCTCGAGCTCTGGTCGCCCGAGCATCCGCGCCTCTACGAAATTGCACTGCATGCCGGCTCCGACGACCTCAAAGACGAAATCGGCTTCCGGACCATCGAAGTCCAGGGCGACCAGATTCTCCTCAACGGCAAACCCGTCTTCCTGCGTGGAATCAGCTTCCACGATGAAGCCCCCATCCGCTCCGGTCGCGCCTGGTCCGACAAAGATGCCAGCACTCTTCTCGGCTGGGCGCAGGAGTTGCACTGCAACTTTGTGCGCATGGCGCACTATCCCCACACCGAAAACGAATATCGCCTGGCGGACAAGCTCGGCCTCATGGTCTGGTCAGAGATTCCTGTCTACTGGGGCATCGACTGGACCAACCCCCACACGCTCGACGTCGCCAAACACCAGCTCTTGGAAATGATTCGCCGCGACCACAACCACCCGTCCGTGATTCTCTGGTCCATGTCCAACGAAACGCCGGAAAGTCCTGAGCGCAATGCCTTCATCCATCAGCTCGCTGTCGAGGCCCGCCGCGAAGATCCGACCCGGCTCATCACCTCCGCCATCGTCACGCACTTCAAAGGAACCACCGCCACCCTCGACGACCCATTGGGTCAGGACCTCGACGTCCTCGGCTACAACGAATATCTCGGCTGGTACCAGGGCTCGGCGGCGACCATTCCCGACTACACCTGGCAGAATCCGATGGGTAAGCCCGTCATCTTGAGCGAATTCGGCGCCGGAGCCAAAGCCGGCCTTCACGGCCCCGCCACCGAAATGTTCACGGAGGAATATCAGGACAATGTGTATCGGCAACAGTTCCAAATGCTCAGCAAAATCCCGTTCCTGCGCGGCATGACGCCGTGGGCGCTGATGGACTTCCGTTCGCCGATGCGCCAGCTCCCAGGCATTCAGGACGACTACAACCGCAAGGGCCTCGTCTCCGACAAAGGCGAAAAGAAAAAGGCGTTCTTCACCCTGCAGGACTACTACGCGAAGATGCAACGCTGATTCGCGGAAGGAACTACGGCCCGCCCCCCGGCACAGGCCTCAGTCGAAAACGACCGTCTTGTTTCCGTAGCTGAGGATCCGCCGTTCCAGGTGCCAGCGCACCGCGCGTGACAGAACAATGCGCTCCAGATCGCGCCCCCGCGCCACCAGATCCTCCACCTGATCGCGATGCGAAATCCGTGCAACATCCTGTTCGATGATCGGACCTTCATCCAGCGCTTCTGTTACATAGTGGCTCGTCGCTCCAATCAGCTTCACACCCCGGCCGTGTGCCGCGTGATAAGGCCGCGCACCGGTGAATGCCGGCAGAAACGAATGATGCACGTTGATAATCGCAGCCGGATACCGGCTCACGAAAGCGGGCGACAGAATCTGCATGTAGCGCGCCAGCACCACCAGTTCAACCCCATATTCCTCCAGCCGCGCCAGTTGCCGCTGCTCCGCTGCCTCGCGCGTCGCCGCATTCACCGCTCCATGCTCGAAGGGAACACCGTAAAAATTCGCCAGCGGTTCAGCTTCACGATGATTGGAGACAATCACACTGAAGTCGCAGGCCAGTTCACCGCTCTTCCATCGGTGCAGTAGGTCCGCGACGCAATGGAGGTAGTGCGAACAGAAGAGCGCCACGCGCAGCCGATGATTGTTCGTCGTTAGCGTCCAGCGCATCTGAAATTCCTGCGCCATCGCGGCAAACTCCCGCTCGAAAGCCGCCATATCGAACAGCTCCGGCTCGCCGTCTCCACCCAGGGCCCACTCCACGCGCATGAAGAATAGGCCGAGTTCCTGGTCGCGGTGCTGGTCCGCGTGAAGAATATTGGCGCCGTGCTTGTAAAGCAGCGACGAAACCCCGGCTACCAGCCCTCGTCGATCGGGGCAGTCGATGAGCAGCACAGCAGAATTTTCCATGAATCCGAGACTAACCAGGCACGCCGGAACGCGTCTATGCCCCGATGTGGCCAAGCCCGATGCCGATAACGTAGGTGGCGGCACCTTCCAGCGCCCCGACAAAGGTCATCTCAAGTCCACTGGCCCACCAGCTGCGCACCGTGATCAGCGACTTCGCCGCGCCCACCGCGAAATGCGCAATCAATGAAATGATCGCTGAGACAATTACCGCTGGATAGCCACTCATGAAGAAGAACGGCAGGATGGGTATGAACGCCCCAACCGCCGTCGACAGCGCTCCAGACCAGGCAGAAACCCAGGGCTGGTTGAGCCCTTCTTCGGTCATGTTCAACCGCTCGGCCGCAAGCGCTCGCGTGAACTGCTGCGGCGACTCCGCCAGGTGCTCCACAACGTGGTCCGCATCGTCCCGCGGGATCCCCTTCACCTGGTAGTAGAGGGACAGCAGCTCGCGCGCCTCCGGCCCGTTCATCTCCACGGCTTCCCGCTCCCGCGTCAGCTCGGCCTCGTAGATCTCGCGCTCGCTCTTCGCCGCCAGATACGCGCCTGAGCCCATTGACAGCGCGCTCGCGATCATGCCGGCCAGTCCCGAGAGCAGCACCCACTTGGCGTTGCCCAGCGTGGCGCCCGACACACCGGAAACGATGCCAAAGATCGCGCCCAGCCCGTCGTTCACGCCGTAGATCGCATCGCCGATCCAGCCCGCCGTCTGCCGCCCCGAGCGGTTGCGCCGCGTCAGCAGCTCGTCCAGCTCCTGGCGCGCCATCTCCGAAGTGATTGCCGTCTTGGGGTACCGATGGCGGACCAACTCGCTCAGCTCTCGATAGTGCTCCTGCTCGTCCGCAATCACCTGTTTGAGAATGGCGACGCTTGGCTCGTCGCCCAGCTCTTTCAGCTGCTGCCCATAGCGCGCTATATCGCGGCTCTCATCGATCTCCAGTCGCCGCAGCGCCATCTGTGGTCCGCCCAGTCGGTTCACCAGCGTATCCGCATCGCCGCTGTCTTTGCCTTCGTACTTCGGCAGCTCTGCACCCAGCTCGCGAATCCGCTTCGCCCACAGCGCCGCGTGCTGCGCCTCCTGCTCGGCCATGTGCCGCAGCGTCTTCCTCCGCACCGCATCGTCGTCGCGCTCGGCCAGCGTGTTGTAGGTGTGGAAGCCGCGCATCTCCGCCTGCCAGTTCTCGCTCAGCGCCTCCAGCACCTTCCGCTCTTTTTGCGACAGCGTCTGCGCCATGCCTGCTAGCTCCCGATCTGATAGTTGAAGCCGAATCGTCCAATCTGGATCGTAGCGCGCTCCGCGGGCGGCCAGATGCGAAACGATTCTACACGCGTGCTGCCGGCCAGCAGTGTGGCCGCCACATCGCCCACGTGCCGCCCGGTCGCGGCCTGGTAGAAATGAATCAACAGCGCGTTATTCTCTTCGTGTTCGTAACCGATCACGTACTCCCCGGCCGCCAGCCGCATATCGGCCCCCAGCCGGAGCGGGACCTGCGTCAGGAAGAAGTGCGAGTACTTTCCTTCCGCTGAATATCCGGCGGTGATCAGCACTACACCCGCAATGTATTTGCCGTGCCCATTGGTGATGCCCGAGGCCGACCGCATCTCGGTTTCGATCCGCTCCTGCACCACCGGCGCCCGCGCCGGAATGACCGAGCGCAGCTCCGCATCCGTAGCCGCGCGCCACTCCGTAACGCGCTTCTCCTGCGCTAATGTACCGACGGCCAGCATCGCAATCAGCCCCGTAGCAATCGCCCACTTCCTGCGCTCAGCCACCATCAATCGTCCCATCCCGGCTCCCTGCTCCCTGTACCCTGTTCTCTCAGTCCAGATGCACGATGCCGCGCTGCAGCGCCGTGGTTGCCGCCTGCGTACGATCCTCCACACCCAGCTTGCTCAGCAGACTGTTCACGTGCGTTTTCACCGTTGCCTCGGAGATGAACAGCACGTTCCCGATTTCCTTGTTGCTCTTGCCGGCCACGATCTGCTGCAGCACCTCCAGTTCGCGCGCTGTCAGCGTCGCCCCGCCCATCCGCTCCGCCAGCTTCTCCGCCACTCGGGAGGGAATGCGCGACTTACCCGCGTGAACAACCCTCACCGCTTCAGTCAGCTCGTTCAGGTCCATGCCCTTCAGCAGATAGCCCTTGGCTCCCGCCTGCATCGCCCGGTAGATGTCCTCGTCGCCGTCAAAGGTCGTCAGCACGATGATCCGCGCCGCCGGAAATTCCTGGCGGATCTTTCCGATGGCTTCCACGCCGTTCATCTTCGGCAGCCGCAGATCCATCAGCGTCACATGGGGCCGGTGTTTCCGGAAAGCCTCCACCGCCTGCTCTCCATCGGAAGCCTCAGCCACCACCTCGAATCCCGGCACCGTTTTCAGCAGAGCTGCGAACCCCTGGCGCACAATGTGGTGGTCGTCCACCAGCAGGATCTTAATTGTATCCGTCATCGTTACGTTTGTTTCTCCGTTTCCCCAGCCCGCGCGCCGCTCAGTGCCAGCCCCAGCCGCACGGTTGTGCCTCGGCCGGCACTGCTTTCCACCGCCAGCGTCGCGCCAATTGCATCCGCGCGCTCCCGCATGCCCGTGAGTCCGAAATGGCCGCTCGATCCATCCGGCGGTGCGCCGGCAAACCCGTGGCCATCGTCACGAATCTCCATCCCGAACATACTCCCCTCAAACTCCAGCCTCACCGCGATGTTCTCAGGATCGCCGTGACGCACCGCATTCGTCACGGCTTCGCGCGCGATCCGCGTCAGCTCCCGCTCCACATCCTCATCCAGCGGATGATTCATTCCCGATACGTGCATCTGCACCCGCGCCCGCGCATGCGCCCGCCCGGTCACCTCTTCGGCCATCTTCAGAATGCGCGCCGCCAGATCTTCCCGCTCGCCGCCCTGCGATCGCAGCTCCCAGATCGAAGTCCGCGCATCTTCCAGGCTGCTGCGCACCAGCGCCTGCGCCCGTTCCAACTGCTCTCTCGCCGCATCCGCCGAACTCCTCATCAGCTGCGCCACCAGTTCCAGATGGACCGAAACCGCAACGAAGCCCTGAGCCAGCGTATCGTGAATCTCGCGCGCGATGCGCGCCCGCTCTCCCAGCACCGCCTGGAACTGCCGCTCCACATGCATTAAACGCCGCCGCCACGCCGCAAACGCCAGACCCGCAAACGCCGCCGCCATCAGCAGCCGGAACCACCATGTCTGGTAGTAGTGCGGCTCTACGGTCAGCTCCGCCGTCGCCGCGGCCGCGCTCCACACTCCATCGTTGTTGCGTGCGATCACGCGAAACGTATAGTGTCCGTGGGGCAAATTTGTGTAGTACGCCGCCCGGCGCGTCCCCGCATCCACCCAATCCCGATCGAATCCCACCAGCTGATACCGGTACTCGACCTTCTGCGGCGCAACAAAGCTCAACCCCGCATAGTCGAACTCGTAGTGACTGTGCCCAGGCGGAACAGTCACCTCCGCTGCCGACGCTTCCGGCACATCGTCCACGCTCACCTGTTCGATAGCCACCTGCGGCGCCACGCGATTCATCGGCATATGCTCCGGATCGACACACGCGATGCCCTTCAGCGTCGCAAACCACAAACTGCCGTCGCTCAGACGCAGAGCCGCCGGGTGTCCGCCACTGGAGCACTCGCTGATGCGCATCCCGTCCGCTACCCCAAACCGCATCACCTGCGCCGGCGCGCCTCCGTCTGCCATGCGATTCAGTTCATCGCGGCTCACGCGATACACGCCGCTGTTCGAACTGATCCACAAGTAGCCGTTGCCATCCTCCAGAATGCCAATCACCCGCTTTGGGATCAGGCCCGAAGCGACGCTGACAATCTTCCCCTTTCGCCACCGGTTCAGGCCTCCATCGTTGGTCCCAATCCACAGCGTCCTGTCGTCCTCTTCGTGCAGAGCCGTCACCACATTGCTGGACAGTCCTTCTTTCGTCGTCAGATTCGCGATCTTCCCATCGCGAAAGCGGCTCAGCCCGCCCAGCGTGCCGATCCACAGCGATCCGTCTTTGCTTTCGACCATCGCGCCGACCAGATCGCTGCCCAGCCCATCCAGCGCCGTCCACGTCTCAAACTTCCCGCCCTCGTAGCGCGACAAACCCCGCCGCGTTCCGATCCACAACTCACCCCGGCTGCCCACCAACAGCGACCGCACAAAATCATCCGCCAGCCCGTCCGCCGTCGTGAACACCCGTGCCACGTCGCCCTTGTGGAGCAGGTCCAGCCCATCCGGCGTTCCCACCCACACATCGCCATTGGGCATCCCCGCCACCGCCAGCACCACATTACTCGATAACCCCTGCGCCGTCGTCAGGGCGTGAAACCTTCCCTCGCGAAACACGTTGAGTCCACCGCCCTTCGTGCCCGCGCCCACATGGCCGTTCGACGCCTGTGCCAGCGCCAGCACGTACTCATCGGTCAGCCCGTCCTCCGCCGTCAGCGTCGAAAACTTGCGGTCCCGCAGCACCCCCAGCCCACCGGACTCGGTGCCCAGCCACAGGTCGCCTTCGCGATCCTCCGCCGCCGTCAGAAAAACATCGCTCCCCCGCACCAACTCTGCGGAGCCCGGGCGATCGGGATCGACGCGCATCAGACCGCGCGCGGTTCCCGCCCACAGCATGCCCTGCCGATCGATATGCAGAAAGTCCACGCGCCCGGCCGAGGCCACGTTCACAATCCTGTTCGTGATCGCATACAGCCCGTCGTCGGTCCCAACCCACATGCGGCCCTGCCCGTCCCGCACAATCGCGTGGACGGCGCCCGCAACCGGAGGAATCGCCAGGTGCTGGCAATCGCCGCCCCTCGCGCACATTTCCAGAGCCGATCGCGTGCCTGCCCACCCACGCCCCATCCCATCGGTCGCCAGCGCCATAACTTCTCCTGCATCGCCCAGCCGCTGGAATTCGCCCTCGCCGTTCCATCGCATCAGCCCATCGGCCGTCCCCAGCCACAGCGATCCGTCCGGACCCTCCACCATCCGGCTGTTCTCCGTCAGAGCTGCGTCCAGCGCGATACCTTCAGCGTGATCGCCCTCGATGCGAAACAGTCCCGACGCCGTCAGCGCCCACACCCCTCCGTTCTTGTCCTCGAACGTCCGCCAAACCTGCGTCGTCGGAATCCCCTTCCCCGGCCCGAACGGCTCGACCTTGTCCCGCTGCATTCGCGCGAGCCCGCCCGACGTGCTGATCCACACAGCGCCCGCGCGATCCTCCATCAGATCGTCGATCAGATCGCTCGGCAACCCCGGTGTGTCCGCTCGCGTATAAGTTCTGAACTCCACTCCGTCGAAACGCACCAGACCGCCTTCGGTGGCAATCCACAAGAATCCGCCGCGCCCCTGCACAATCGCGTGCACGGTGTTCTGCGGCAGTCCCGTGTCGGTCTGCCAGGACTGATAGCCGTACTGCGCCAGAGCCGTATGCGAATCGAGCGCCTGCGCCGGAACCGCCGCCATCGCCATTATCGCGGCACACATCGCACC
Source organism: uncultured Acidobacteriaceae bacterium (assembly GCA_963819725.1). Taxonomy (GTDB): domain Bacteria; phylum Acidobacteriota; class Terriglobia; order Terriglobales; family Acidobacteriaceae; genus Palsa-343. Next base: position 317,902 of record CAWFXK010000002.1, on the reverse strand, counting down.
GGCAGCCCGCTGCGTGGACATAGCTGGAAACACTGTGAAAATGCTACATGCGCGCGGCACAACCGGTTCACTTTTCTTGTGGAGAAGCCTTTCGGTTCAGTGTCCGTTGCGCGCTGTTCGGCCCAGACTCCTTTTCACCCGCACCTTCTCCGCCGCCGCCGGCCCGATCGTGAACTGCCCCGCTGCCGTCTCGATCCCCACCGTTTGATCGTAGTTCCGCTGCATCACGCGGACCGAGCCGCCCGGCTCAATCCCCGCCTGCTGCAGGAAGCGCAGTAGCTTCTCATCGCGCTCATAGAGACTGGTCACGGTGTAGTCCGTTCCCGCGGCCACCTCCGCCAGGGGGCGGATGCCATGCCTCTTCCGCGTCGTATCGCTCTCCGGCAAAACCGCATTCCCATGCGGACAGGTCCCCTTCTCCCCCAGCTTCCTCATCAGCAGCGCTTCGAACGCCGGCGACACAGCATGCTCCAGCCGCTCCGCCTCGTCGTGTACCTCGTACCACGGCATCCCGAACATCTCCGACAGCATGCGCTCGATCAGGTGATGCCGCAGCGCCGTTCGATACGCCGTCTCGTGTCCCTTTGCCGTCAGCCGGACCACGCCATCCGGACGCACCTCGACGAAACCATCGCGCTTCAGCCGCCGCAGCGCCATCGAAACCGCCGGTGGCGACACCGCCAGCCAGTGCGCCAGCGTCGCCGAGATCACCGTCTGCCCCTCGCTCTCGGCTTCGAGAATCGCCTTGAGGTAGTCCTCTTTCGAAACGCTGATGGCCGTCTTCACTGGATGTCCCGGCTCCTAGCTTACAGCGCAGAAAGGAGCCACGATCAAATCGGACTGGTTTCAATGCTGGAAATGAATTGAATCCCGGGCACAATCTGCTTTGTCAAATGCCGGTCCCCGGTCAGGAAGAGGTCGACGCTCTTTGAAGCGGCACAGGCCAGGTGAATTGCGTCAGCCGTGGCCAGCTTCTGCACGGCGCGCAGAGAGGCGAACGTGTCAACAGCACCTCCATCGAAGGACAGAACCTGAACCTTCATCTCCGCGAATCCCTGGCGCACCATCTGTGCGGTTTGCGACGACCGCGGTGAACCTGCAAGAATTTCGCCGAGACTGAGGTAACTGGTGCACAGCGAATCCCCCCGCAGGCGCATGCGGCCATAGATCGCCTTCACCACCGGTCCGAATTGTCGGTTGCCTTCCAGCAAATAGATAAACAGCATCGTGTCCCAATAGACCCTGCTCATCGCCTGTCCTTCTCAGGATCGGTCCGCAACCGTTTCAGAAAAGCTTCCCCCCCGCCGAGGTCCGCGAACTCTTTTCTCATCAGACCCCACAACTTCGCAATGGGCGAATCTTGCTCCGTTCCGTTGGCCGCCTCCGAGTGCTTTGTTCCGTACACGCTGCGCTGATCTCCAGACGGCTCGCCCAAAAAGCGGTAGTGAAAAACAACCGTTGTGCTGGTCTGTTTTTCCGGACCTTCCACCTTCTCAATCTCCAGGCCAAGCGGAACCAGAAACTTTCTTGGCGATCGCAGGGCCTGGCATATCTGGGGAACGTTCTGGCGAGGCAACCCCTCACGCTCCACAAGCGTGTTCAAAACATCTCGGACGGCAATCGTGAACGCTCTGCGCCCCTGGCGTCTGGCCGGAATAACGTACTCGCGCTCCGCATAGGTGCGGATTTTGTCGCTCATATTGCTCTGCATAGATAGAACCTTTACGCCTTAATGTCCATATTGTATCTATCTATTCTAATCTGTCAAGATCCTGCATGCGATTTTTCTCCACAGACCGTTCAATGTCGGATGGCGTCTGAGTGAGGATCGCCGCTTCTCGTCCCGTACAATAGCCAGAGCCATTCCCTCTTGAAGGAATCCGTGTCCACTCCCGTTTCTCTCCGTAAGCGCGTCCTCAGCGGCATGCGCCCCACCGGCAAACTTCACCTCGGCAACTATATGGGCGCCCTCCACAACTGGGTCCGCCTGCAGGACTCCTACGAGTGCTTCTTCTTCATCGCCGACGTCCACGCCCTCACCACCGACTACGCCGACCCCTCCCAGATCGCTGCCAACACCCGTGAGGTCATCCTCGACTACCTCGCCGCCGGCCTCGATCCAGCCAAATCCGTGCTCTTCATCCAAAGCCACGTCAAACAGCATTTCGAGCTCCCCCTGCTGCTCGGCATGATCACTCCCCTCGGCTGGCTCGAACGCGTGCCTACCTACAAGGAGCAGCAGGAGAACCTCGCCGGCAAGGACCTCACCACCTACGGATTCCTTGGCTACCCCGTCCTCATGTCGTCCGACATTCTGCTCTACCAGGCGGACTTCGTGCCCGTCGGCCAGGACCAGGTCGCGCACGTCGAACTCACGCGCGAAGTCGCGCGCCGCTTCAACCAGTTCTACAAGCGCTCCGACGGTTCCGAGATCCTCCCCGAACCCAAGGTCCTCCTGACTCCATCGCCCAAACTCCCCGGCACCGATGGCCGCAAGATGTCCAAGAGCTACGGCAACACCATCCTGCTTTCGGACCCCGAAGCCGAGATCCGCGCGAAGATCAAGCCCATGGTCACGGACCCCGCGCGCATCCGCCGCAAAGATCCCGGGAACCCCGACAAGTGCCCCGTCGGCGACCTGCACAAGATCTTCTCCACCCAGGAAACCATCGCCAAAGTCTACGAGGGCTGCACGACCGCCGGCATCGGCTGCATCGAATGTAAAAGCTGGGTCGCCGACGCCATCGTCTCGACGCTGGCCCCCACCCAGGAGCGGCGCGTGCACTTCGAGCAGAACCCCACACTCGTCACCGACATCCTCGCCGATGGCGCACGCCGCGCCACTACCCGTGCCGAACAAACGATGCACGACGTCCGCTCCGCCATGGGTCTTGGCTCGTCCTCCCCAGGAACTTCTCCTGCATGACCGATCAGCATCCCGCCCCCGCTCCCGATCCGAACACGCCCGATCCCGCTGCCGAGCCCCGAGCCGATGCCCGTGTCCAGGACGTGAAGGGCGAAGCGCCCCTCGCTGGACGCGCTGTCCCCGCCGACCGCGAAGGTCCGTCCGACAAGCCGCACCCTTACGAGAAGTCCGCAGCCGACCTCCGCAAGGAAGAAGAATCCGCCTTCCCCTTCTCCGTCGCCGTCGACCAGGTCTACGAAGGCCCCTACGACCTCCTCCTCGACCTGGTCCGCAAACAGAACATCGACGTCTACGACATCCCTATGGCGAAGATCACCGCGCAGTTCCTCGCCTATGTCGAGCACCTCAAGGCCTCCGACGTCGACACCGCCGGCGAGTTCATCTACATGTCGGCGCTGCTTATTCACATCAAGAGCAGGATGCTCCTCCCGCGCGATCCCCTCGAAGCCGCCGAAGGCACCGCCGAGGATCCCCGCCGCGAGCTCGTCGAGCGCTTGCTCGAGCACGAGCGCTTCCGCAACGCCGCGCAGATGCTGCAGCAGAAACGTCAGCTCGAAGAGGCCACCTGGACCAATCCCGGCATGCGCGAGTTCCGCGAGACCGCAGACGCCGATCAGGACATCGCCGCCGACACCCTCGACCTCGTCCGCGTCTTCCGTGAGATCCTCGAACGCGCGAAGAACCGCCCCATCCTCGATGTCTCCGAAGACGCCGTCACCGTCCGCCAGATGATCGACTTCATTCGCCGCCGCCTCATGATGGAAGATCGCCCCGTCGGCCTGTCCAAACTGCTCTCGAACACGCGCTCGGTCAACGCCATCGTCGCGATGTTCCTCGCGCTGCTCGAACTCGTCCGCCTCCAGGCCATCCTGCTCCGTCAGGACAGCGGCTTCGGCGAGATTTACGTCAAGAAGCACGAGCAGTTCGAGCAGGTCATCAACGAGCGCCTCTCCTCACGCGACGACTGGAGCTAAGGCGAAAGCCGTAAGCGACCGTCGTCGCGCCCGTGCCTGCCCTGAGCACGGGAGCGCAGCGACCACGTCGAATGGGACTGGAGCTAAGGCGAAAGCCCTAAGCGACCGTCGTCGCGCCCGTGCCTGCCCTGAGCACGGGAGCACAGCGACCACGTCGAATGGGAATGGCGTTAGGGCAGCCCTCCTGACGTTCAGTCTCTCGGTCCCGTCCCGTTACCCGTCCCTCGATTCACCGTCTGTTCATACGGTATTCATGCTTCCCGCGGTTGCCCACTGCTAGTTTGGCGAAACCTCTCTACACTCCGCAGGAGCGTTATCCACCCATGTCCGCAGGAACCAGCAGCAGAACGTCCGCAACGACATGTACGTCGTCAGCGAGGCGCTCCGCATCATGGCCAAATACCCTGGCAAAGATGGAACGCCGGTTTTTACTGCCGCCGACAACAAAACCCTCGGCGCCTACAAAAAGCAGCTCGACAACGCGACCAAGTTCATTCCCACCTGGGTCAAGGTCGCCGTCGCCATCGCTCTAGGCCTTGGCACCATGGTCGGCTGGAAGCGCATCGTCGTCACCGTCGGCGAAAAGATCGGCAAGGAGCACCTCACCTACGCCCAGGGCGCCGCCGCTGAAATCGTCGCCGCCGTCACCATCATTGCCGCCGATCAGTACCACATGCCCGTCTCCACCACCCATGTCCTGTCTTCGGGCGTGGCCGGCACCATGTTGGCCAATGGCAGCGGCCTCCAGCTCTCGACGATTCGCAACATCGCCCTGGCCTGGATTTTCACCCTGCCGGCCGCGGCTCTGCTCTCCGCGGGCATCTTTGTCGTGCTGCGCCAGTTCATGTGATCCACAACCCTCTGCACCAGACCACGGGCGCTTTCGGTAGTATCGAGAAAGCGCCGTTTTTGTTTGCGCGGCGACTGTGGCCCCCAACCTGTCGATGAGTCTTAAAGCCCGCATAGAAGCCGTCATTTACGCCGCCGAAGAGCCGGTAACTCTGGCGCAGCTCGCCTCTCTATTCCGCGACGAAGCCCTTGCCTCGCGCGCTGCCCGGACCGCGGCAGCTGCCGATCCGGAATCGCCCATGGAAGCTGATGTTGTCATTGAGCCGATCCTTGACCCCGCGATCGAGGCATCCGCGATTCTTGGTCCCGAGATGGGGCACGAATCACCGTCCGCCACAACCGAACCGGCGGAAGCGACAGAACCCGTCGTGCCCTTCGCAGAAGGCGAAGCTGCGGCGTCGGAATCTTCCGCAGTGGACGCCGAGAAGAAAGCCGCCCGCCAGCGCGACCGCGAAGTCCGGGACGAAATCCGCGGCGTGATCGACGAGCTGATCGCCGACTACAACGCCGCCGACAGCGGGCTCGAGATCCGCGAAGTCGCCGGCGGTTTTCGCGTCGGCACGCGTCCGGAATACCACGACGCCGTACGCGCCTTCATCAAGACCCTCAGGCCGCCGTTCAAGCTCTCCATGCAGGCACTCGAAACCCTCGCCGTCATCGCCTACAAGCAGCCCATCACCGCCCCCGAAATCGGCGAGATTCGCGGCGTCGACTCCTCCGGCGTCCTCGGCTCTCTGGTCGCGCGCAAGCTCATTACGACTGCGGGGCGTAAGCAGGTCGTCGGCCGGCCCATCCTCTACAAGACGACAAAGGAGTTCCTCGTCCGCTTCGGCCTCAAGGATGTGAACGAGCTGCCCTCTCTCGAGGAGTTCGAGAAGATGGCCAGCGAACTGGCCGAAACCGAAGCCGAAGGCCCTATCGCACCCGGCGAAGAAGAGTTGCCCTTCGCGCAAAACGAAATGGCTGAGATCGAGGAAGCCTCTGCATCGGAGGCCGATGGCGGTTCACCGTCCGCGCAGGACCCAACCTCCGAACCCGACCTCGCCGAGCACGCTGGCAAAAACCAGTGAGACTTTGCGCTTGCCGTTTCGCTGGCCATGAATGTGGCTTTTGTATCAGGGCATGACTTCAGTCGTGCCGTAATGCTCCAATAAAGAAATGGGGCTTCAGCCCCTGAGGTGTTGATCTTCCATGTCGAGCGAGGAGCAACAGGGCGATGCAGCAGAACAGCGCCTGCAGAAGATCATCTCTGCCGCTGGCGTCGCTTCCCGCCGCAAGGCCGAAGAGCTGATCCTCGCCGGACGCGTCCAGGTCAACGGCCAAACCGTCACCACCCTCGGCATCCAAAGCCGACCCCGCGCGCGACCACATCCGCGTTGACGGCAAGCTCCTCCACGGCCCCGAGCGGCCCCGCTACCTGGTCCTGAACAAGCCCAAAGGCTACGTGACCACCGCCAGCGACCCTGAAGGCCGCCCCACCGTCATGAATCTGGTCAAAGGCGCTGAACGCCTCTTCCCCGTCGGCCGCCTCGACTACTCGAGCGAAGGCCTTCTCCTCATGACCAACGACGGCGACCTCGCCAACGCCCTCACCCGCGCCGCCGCCCGCGTCGAAAAGACTTACCTCGTCAAAGTCAGCGGCAAGCCCTCCGACTCGGCGCTCAACCAGCTCCGACACGGCGTGATGATCGACCGCGGAACCCAGATCCGGCCGGAATCCGGCAAACCTCGGCCGCCGCGCACCGGCTGACGCGCCACGGCACAATGAAGGTCGCGTCATGACTGCGCCCGCCCGCATCCGCCTCCTCCGCGATGCCGACAATCCCTGGTACGAGCTGATCCTCATCGAGGGCCGCAACCGCGAGATCCGCAAAATGTTCGAGGAAGTCGGCCACCACGTCGAAAAGATTCGCCGCGTCGGCTATGGCCCGCTGGTTCTCGACCTCGAACCGGGCCTCTCCCGCGACCTCACTCCCGATGAAGTCGCCGCCCTGCGCCGCGCCGCCGAAGGCAAGCGAGCCAAATCCGCCAAAATCGATTTGCCCGCCCGCAAGATGCCGCGCCCCCGGTCGGACGCGCCCCCCCGCTCCGGCGCGGCCGTCCGGCAGGAGCTTCCTCGCGGAAATCCAGCCGCCCTCGCGGGAACCAACGCCGCACGCCTCGCTGAATCCAGTCCGCTTCAGGCACAATCTAACGGGAGGAGATCAATCCCATGGAAAAAGCCACATTTGCCGCCGGGTGTTTCTGGGGCGTCGAAGCCCGTTTCCAGCAGTTGCCCGGTGTGATTGCGACCGCGGTCGGCTACGAGGGCGGCTCGCTCGCCAGTCCGACGTACCAGCAGGTTTGCACCGACCGCACCGGTCATGCGGAGGCCGTTGAGATCGAATTCGACCCGTCGAAGATCACGTACCAGCAATTGCTGGACGAGTTCTTCGCGCTCCACGATCCTACCCAGCTCAACCGCCAGGGGCCCGACTGGGGCACGCAATATCGCAGCGTTGTCTTTCTACCACTCGCCGGAGCAGGAGAGGACAGCGAAGGAAACCATCGCCCGCCTCACCGCGGAGAAGCGCTTCTCGAAGCCCATCGCTACCGAGGTCGTGCCCGCGGAAACGTTCTGGCGCGCCGAGGAATACCACCAGAAATATCTGGAGAAGCGCGGCGCCGTCAGCTGCCACATCTGAGCAGTAGTCCGCGCTCGTATCGCTCAAAGGCCGCACGGTTTTTGCCGTGCGGCCTTTCTGTTGCCTGTTCCCTGTTGCCTATTGCCTGTCCTCGAACTCCTCCCCGTGGAACCGCGGGATCCCGAAGTGTCCGCGCAGGTGCAGCAGGTCAAGAGGGCTGATCATCCCGTCGATCACGATCAGATTCACGTTGCGCTCGTTCGCCACCATCAGCACGATGCCATCCACATTGCTGTGCCTCATCTTCACCCAGACCTCCGTCCGCATGGGATCGCGCGGCGGGGCAGGCGGCGCAACCACGGGCGCGCCATCGGGATCAGTTGTAGCCATGTCGGGGCCGGCCGCCGTCTGCGGATGCGCCTGCTTCACCACCATGTGGTTCCAGCCCTCGCCATCGAACTGCGCTCGAATGGCCGCCAAAGCTGCCGGGTCGTATAGTCCCGGCGCCGAGTAGCGAAAAGTATGAACCGAGATGCTGCGCAGCTTCGCGATGATCGGCTTGTCCTCGTCCGGCATCGCCTGGCTAGCCGCCTGCAGCATCGACTCATCGAAAGTCAGATCGGTGTGGAACGTGGCGTTGGTCCCCAGCGCCGCTAACTCCTGCGGCGTAAGGGGAATATTGCTTTCGGCCCGCGCGATGGGCGAAGCAAGCAAGGTGGCCACAGCAAGCAGCGCCGCAGGCACAATTCGGTGAACGTGTCGGCTCGACATAAGGGTTTGAACGCTGGGCTCCGGGAAAAGTGGCGGAGGAAATCCGTCTGGCCTGCAACCTGGCGCGGTTAGTCCGCCCACTCGCCTTTGCGCATCACCGGCTCGGCGTTGCCCGTCGCCGTGATGCCGTCCACGTCCACCTGGCCGGACCCAATCATCCAGTCCACGTGGATCAGGCTCTCGTTCGCGCCCTTGCCAGCGAGCTGCTCTGGGGTCAGCTTGTCTCCTTCTTTGATGCAGCTCGAATACGCCTGCCCCAGCGCGATATGGCACGCGGCATTCTCATCGAACAGCGTGTTCAGGAACAGCAGCCCGCTGGCCGAAATCGGAGACGAATTCGGCACCAGAGAAACTTCGCCCAGTCGCCGCGCTCCCTCATCGGTCTCGATCAGTTTCTGCAGCACCTGCTCCCCTTTCGCTGCGTGCGCCTCGACGATCTTCCCACCCTCGAACCGCACCGCAATCCCCTCAATCAGCGTTCCCTGGTGCGAGAGGGGCTTCGTGCTCCGCACCGTCCCCTCAACGCGATCCTTGTGCGGCGTCGTGAACACCTCTTCGGTGGGCATGTTCGGGATGCAGTAATTCCCATTGCCCGCCGTCGTCCCGCCCCCCAGCCACAGATGGTCGTCCGCCAGGCCCACCTTCAGATCTGTCCCCGGACCTTTGAAATGCAGCGCGGCATACCGCCGCTCGTTCATGCGACCTGCCCACGCGTGCAGCTTCTCGTCGTGCTTCTTCCACGCCGCAATCGGATCATCCTGGTCCGCGCGGCTCGCCGCGAAGATCGCATCCCATAGCTTCCCCAGCGCTTCCTCAGCCGGCAGATCGGGAAACACCGCCGCCGCCCACGCCGGCGTTGCTGCCGACACGATCGTCCAGTTGATGTCGTGCCGCGTGATCAGCTCCAGTGCCGGCCGGTAGGCCTTCGACATCTCGCGATTCGCGCGGCTTACCTTATCCGGATCTTCTTTCGACAGCAGCGAGGGATTTCCGCCGGTGATGGCCAGGCGCGCCGCGCCACTCCTGTATGCGGCGGCCATACCGTCATAGAGCCAGTTGGCGGCCTTATCGAAGCTCGCATCGTGACCGTACCGGTAGCGAAGCAGCGACGCCTCTTCATCGGTGAACAGGATCGTCACCAGCGACGCGCCGGCTGCATAGGCGTGTTTTGTGATCAGTCGCGCCAGCGGCAACGCCTCTGTGCTGGCGGTCATGACCAGTTCCTGGCCCTCAGCCAGCCCCAGGCCTGACTTGATGGCTATCTTCGGCCAGGCGATCGAGCTTGGTATCAAAACCCTCGTACGGTCGTTGGAGTATCAGCAATGATGGTTGCGCTCATGTCATCCATTCTCAGCCCGGCGCTGTGCAATGGCAACGCGCGGGATACCCTGCAGATCGACCTTGAAACTGACGTTCTCCCAGTCCTTCAGCAATCCGGCCAACACGTCTCGCTGCCCATGCCCGATCTCCATCAGCAGCCATCCATCGGAAACGAGCGCCTGGTGCGCCTGGGGGATGAGCCGCGCATAGACTTCGAGCCCCATTGGCCCGGCAAACAGCGCCGCGTGCGGCTCATAGTCCCGCACCTGAGATTCGAGCACCTCGTCATCCCGCACGTAGGGCGGGTTCGACACGATCACGTCGAACGTCTCGCCGCGCAGCGCGCCCAGCAGGTCGGACTCGACGAATCGCATCCGTTCCGCTACCCCGTGTCGTCGCGCATTTTCTGTCGCCACTTCGAGCGCGGGAAGTGAAAGATCCACCGCCGTTACGCGCGCTCGCGGTAACTCATGCGCGAGGGCGACGGCGATGGCTCCCGAGCCGGTCCCCACATCGCAGATCCGCTCCGGCGCGTCGCGATCGACTCTCTCCAATGTCGCCTCGACGAGATGCTCCGTCTCCGGACGCGGAATCAGGACATCCGGTGTGACTGCGAAAGCCAGCCCGTAGAACTCGGTCTCGCCGAGGATGTACTGGATTGGCTCGTGCCGCGCTCGGCGCGCGATCCAGTCCTCAAACTGCGCGCTCTGCTCCGGCGTCAGTTCGCCTTCGGGGTGGGTCAGAAGCCACGCACGGTCCCACCCCGCTGCACGCATCAACAGCAGCTCCGCATCGCGTCGTGCGGTGGCCGAACCACCCAGCCGCGCCGCGGCGTTGTTCAGGACCGTTCTCAGATTCCCTGCGGACATTTTCAGCTCTGCGCGGCTCCGCACAGCACCCCGATCTCGGGCCAGCCATACGCAATCTCCGGCAGAGGCTTCCCGCCGATTTCGATCGTTTGCTCCGCCACCTGCACGCCACCCAGTCGCTGGTAGAACGCGCAGGCAGGATTGCCTCGCAGCACCCACACCGCCATGTTTCCAAATCCGCGCTGCCGCAGATCCCTCGCAACCCGCCGCACCAGCGCCGCGCCGGTGCCCTTCCCCTGGTGCGAAGCCAGCAGATAGATTGCGCCCAGCTCGCCGTCGTATCCCTCCACCGGATGAATAACCGCTCCGCCCGCCGCGAATCCGAAGACGCCGTTGCCGTCCTCCGCGATGAGGACCGTCATTCTTTTCTCATTGAGGCTTTTTTCGTCCAGCAGTCCCTGCCACTGCGCGACACCGTTCTCTACCCGCAACCCGTCGATGTACTCCTGCGGGATGATCCCTGGGTACGTCGTCTTCCAGCTCGCAAGATGCACGCGCGCAATCGCCTCCGCATCCTCACGCACGGCTTCTCTCACTTGCATACGAAATCCCCCGCCGCCGGACGTCCTGTGTCCGGCGCCCCCTGCTCGGTACCCGGCCTTCAGGCCACCGTCTCCGCCTCGCTCTTCAGCCGCTCGGCGGTGAAGTGTGCGATCAGCGCGTCGATCACCGGCTGCAGCTTGCCCTCCATGATCTCCGTCAGCTGATGAATCGTCAGCCCGATGCGATGATCGGTCAGCCGGTTTTGCGGGAAGTTGTACGTCCGGATCTTCTCGCTGCGGTCGCCGGTGCCCACCTGCTGCTTGCGTTCTTTCGCCAGCGCCTGCTGCTGCTTTTCCATCTCCATCTCGTAGAGCCGAGCCCGCAGCACCCGCATGCCCTTCTCGCGGTTCTTGATCTGTGACTTCTCGTCCTGGCAGCTGACGACGGTGTTCGTCGGCAGATGCGTGATGCGCACGGCGGAATAGGTCGTGTTGACAGACTGGCCGCCAGGGCCCGACGAGCAGAACGTGTCGATGCGAAGGTCCTTCGCCTCGATCTTCACGTCCACGTCTTCGGCCTCCGGCAGCACCGCCACCGTCACGGCGCTGGTGTGCACGCGCCCCTGCGTCTCCGTCGCCGGAACCCGTTGCACCCGGTGCACGCCACTCTCGTATTTCAGCTGCGAGTAGACCCTGTTGCCCTCGATGATCGCGATCACTTCCTTCAGGCCACCGACCGACGACTCCGAAGACGACAGCACCTCAACCCGCCAGCGGTGCTGCTCGGCGAACCGGCTGTACATGCGGAAGATCTCCGCCGCGAACAGGCTGGCCTCGTCGCCGCCCGTGCCGGCGCGAATCTCCAGCACCACGTTCTTCTCGTCGTTGGGATCCTTCGGCAGCAGCAGCAGCTTCAGATCCTCTTCGATCTGCGGCGCTCGCGCTTCGAGCGTGGTGAGTTCGTCCTGCGCCATGGCGCGGAGCTCCGGATCGCTCTCGGCGAGCATAGCGCGCGCATCGGCAATGCCCGTCCTGACTTGTTTATATTCGCGGAACTTGTCCACCACCGGCTCGAGGTCGCGGTGCTGCTTCGCGATCTTCTGATACTTCTCGTGGTCGCCGAGTACCTCGGGATCGGCCATCTGTTGGCTCAGGTCCTGATAGCGAGCTTCAATTTGTTCCAGACGTTCAAACATAGAGTCCTCCGGCGTGAGTGCCGGTTCGTTGCAATCCAGGTTGGGTGGGGGCGCGGTTCGGCTGTGGCGGCTGGAGCCGCTAAAGAAGGGTGCCGAGGATGGAACGCTGCCGCATCGTTTCTATTCTACCGCCGTTGGATGTTCGGTCCTCGCCAAAAGGCTCGTCCCGCACCAGAACCATCTATATTCGCTAGCAGCTGACGGCTAAGAGCTAACGGCTGATCCCCATGTCCTCCTTCCTCCAGTTCGCCGAGCTTTGTGACGCGCTCGCCGCAACCAGCAAGAAGCTTGAGAAGCGCGCCTTTATCGCCGATTACCTCAAGTCCCTGTCCGTTGAGGACGGTGGCCGCGCCGCCCTCTGGCTCTCCGGCACGCCGTTTGCCGAGACTGACCCTCGCGTGCTGAGCATCGGCGGGGCCCTGCTCTCCAAAGCCATCGCCGAGCTCTCCGGCGCGACGCAGCAGTCGATGTCCGCCGCCTACCGCCGCTACGGCGATTTCGGGGAGGCCTCGGCCGACCTCCTGTACGGCCATGCCCCGGCTGCTGCCTCCATCACGCTCGCCGAGGTCGAGACCGCACTCGCCGTCATCGCCGAAGTCCGGGGTCCCACAGCCAAACTTCGCCTCCTTCTCGATCTTCTCCGCCGCGCCACTCCCGACGAGGCGAAGTACCTCATCAAGCTCGCCACCGGCGACATGCGCACCGGCGTCAAGCAATCGCTCGTCAAAGAAGCCATCGCCGAAGCGTACTCGGCTACCACGGCTGCAGTACGACGGGCCGACATGCTGCTCGGCTCGCTACCCGAAGTGGTCGCCCTTGCGGCCCAGGGCCGCCTCGACGAGGCGCGGATGAAGCTCTTCCACCCCATCGGCTTCATGCTCGCCAGTCCCGTCCAGACCACCGAGGAAGCCATCGCCCGCTTCACCGAAGAGATCAGGGCCGAGAAAGCCGGCGTCTCCGAGGCTCTGCCGCCTGACGACGACACCGCTTTGAAGGGGCACGGCTTGAGCCGTGCCGTTAGTCCCCTCGAAATAAACGAGGCTTTAGCCCCGGAGGTTTCTTCCGCCGTCCTCCGCGCCGCACAGCTGGAAGACAAATTCGACGGCATCCGCGCCCAGCTCCACATCGACGGTTCACGGGTCGCCCTCTACTCCCGCAATCGCGACGACCTCAGCGTCTCCTTTCCCGACCTCGTCGACGCGTTCGCTTCGATCGGCGAGCCGGCGATTCTCGATGGCGAGATCCTCGCGTGGAACCCGACGGCGCAGCGCGCGCTCTCCTTCTCCTCGCTCCAGCAGCGGCTTGGCCGCAAGCGGCTCACGCCGGACATGCTGCGCGACATCCCCGCCGTGCTCATCGTCTTCGACATCCTCTACCGGGGCGACGGCCTCCTGCTCGAACAGCCGCTCAGCCAGCGTCGCGCCGTGCTGGAGGATTTCTGCGCACGCTGGTCCCCCGATACCAGCTCCGCCCAGGCCCGCGGACAAAGCCATCTGTTCGAGGCGCAGGAGGAGACCGGCTTCCCGCGCCTCATCCTCGCCTCCGCTGCGCGCCTCACCTCCGCCGACGGCCTCGACCAGGCCTATGTCGATGCGCGCGCCCGCGGCAACGAAGGTGTGATGATCAAGTCCCTCGCCTCGATCTACCAGCCTGGACGGCGCGGCCTCGCCTGGCTCAAGCTCAAGCGCGAGCTGGCGACGCTGGACGTCGTCGTCAGCGGCGTCGAGTACGGCAACGGCCGCCGCGCTGCCGTGCTCTCGGACTACACTTTCGCGATCCGCGACCCGGATGACCCGGACGCGCCCCTGAAGAATGTCGGCAAGGCTTACTCCGGCCTCACCGACCAGGAGATTGCGGACATGACCACCTGGTTCAAGGCCCATACCCTCGAGGACAACGGCCACTTCCGCACCGTTGAGCCCACCATCGTGCTCGAGGTCGCTTTCAATAACGTGATGCGGTCGACGCGCCACGCTTCGGGCTTCGCGCTGCGCTTCCCCCGCATCGTGCGCCTCCGGACCGACAAGCCGGTGGAGGAGATCGATACCCTTCGGCGAGTCGAGGAGATCTACAACTCGCAGCCCGACAAGCCGGTCGACGTGCCGGTGTGACGGGTCTGCCGGGGAATTTCGGATCTCGGGGTCGATCCCCCTAATGCTCTTTGCCATCCAGCCGGCGTTCATCTCGATACACTAAAAATGCTCAGGGGAGGACGACTCCAAAGTAGCGCGGGTGCCGTCAAACGATAAAACCTCCTGGAGAGAGGATTGCTTCTGTTTTGCCAGGTCCACTTCTGAGACTCCTGCAGCCTTTTGTTGTGATGCTGTGTGCGCTGAGCATTGCAGAGGCGCAGATGGGCGAGGGCCACCCCATCCCTCCGCCCCCGCCACCCGGCGGCAGGATGACAAAATGCAGCGGCCGCGCCATCCCCCGGCTTGAGGACATCACCGCCTCGACCGGCATCAGCTTCACGCATGCCTCCGACCCGGTGAAGAAATACATTATGGAATCGATGAGTGGCGGCGTCATCCTCATCGACTATGACCGGGATGGCTGGCCGGACATCTATTTCACCAATCAGCCAACCGTCGATCAGGTGCTCCGGGGCATTTCCGCAGCCGGAGCCCTCTACCATAACAACCACGACGGCACTTTTACCGACGTCACAGCAAAGTCCGGTCTTACCAGTAAGTGCCTCGCGAACGGCGGCGCCGTTGGCGATTACAACAACGATGGCTGGCCTGACTTATACCTTACCTGTCTCGGCGGCAACGTTCTCTACCGCAACAATGGCGACGGAACCTTCACCGACGTAACCGAGCAGGCTCATGTTCGCGATGGTCGTTACTCCACGGGCGCGTCATTCGGCGATTACGACAACGACGGCTTTGTCGATCTGATGGTCGTCAACTATGTCGACTTTCACCTCGGCGACCTGCCGAAATTCGGAAGCGCTTCCTTCTGCAAATACCGCGGACTCGATGTGCAGTGCGGCCCCCGGGGGTTGCGCGGCGCCGGCGACTCTCTCTTTCATAACAATGGCGACGGCACATTTACCGAAGTGTCGAAGGCTGCCGGTGTCGACGATCCCAACGGCTACTACGGGCTCGGTGTCGTCTGGGCCGACTTTAATAACACTGGACATCCCGATATCTACATCACCAACGACTCAACCCCAAAGTATCTCTACAAGAATCTCGGCAATGGAAAATTTGACGAGATCGGACTTCTCTCCGGTACCGCTGTTAGCGAAGATGGCTCGGAGCAGGCTTCCATGGGCATCGCCCTGGGCGATTACAACCACACCGGCCGTCCCTCGATCTACGTCACCAACTTCACCGACGAGAACAGCCTCCTCTACAAGAACGAAGGCAACTGGAATTTCGATGAAGTCTCGTATCCCGCCGGCGTTGCTCTGCCGTCGCTGCCCTGGGTGAAATGGGGGACCGCCTTCGTCGATCTCGACAACGATGGCTGGCTCGACCTGATCGCCGTCACCGGTCACGTCTATCCCCAGGTCGATGAGCTACCGTCAGGCGGCGGCTATCGCCAGCCCAAGATTCTCGAGATGAATCAGAAGGACGGCACCTTCTGCGATGCCGGCGATCAGGCTGGCCCGGCGATCATGGAGCGTCGCGTCTCGCGCGGCCTCGCCGTCGGCGACCTGTTCAACGACGGCAATATGGATGTAGTCGTCGAAGACCTCGACGGCAAGCCCATGATCCTTCGCAATCGTGGCATCCCCGGACGCCATTGGGTCAGCTTCGAACTGACTGGAACCAAGAGCAATCGCCTGGCGCTGAACGCACGTGTCAAAATCGTTGCTGGCGGTGTAACTCAAACCAGTGAGATTCACAGCGGAGGCAGTTATCTCTCGCAAAATGACTTGCGGGTGCATTTTGGTCTGGGCTTAGCCGCTAAGATCGACGATGTGGAGATTCACTGGCCATCAGGCCTGGTGCAGGATTTGGCCAATGTCGCGGTCGATCACGACTACGCCGTACTCGAAGGAAAGGGCATCGTCGATCCTGCTTTGGTCCGCCCCGCATCGGTGAAGCGCGTACCAGCGCCACCAACTCAACCTCCCGCCGTGCCGCCTCGATCAAGCGATCATCGATTGAGATAATGCGGCAGGAGAGACTCAATCCAGCGCCCTGAAACACACCGGCTGCTGTTTCACGGGCGAGAGGGCCATGCCGATGAATCGGTACTTGTTCTGCGGTCTCTTTGCCTCAGCGATGCTGTCGGCCTCACTGCAGGCGTCCGACGTAACTCCGCTGCACGACGGCTGGCGTCTGCAGTCCGCCTGTAAACTTCAGGCCTTGGGTGAGGCAATCTCCTCCTCCTCCGGCTTATCCACCGAGGACTGGATCGGCGCTGTGGTGCCCTCGACTGTCCTGGCCGCGCAAGTCGCAGCCGGCATTTTTCCTGATCCTTACTTCGGCGACAACCTGCGAAAGATTCCCGGCACTTCGTATCCCATCTCCGAGTTCTTCGCGAACCTTCCCATGCCCGCCGACAGCCCTTATCGCTGCGGCTGGTGGTATCGCGATCCGTTCACCGCGCCCGCCGCCACTGCCCCCGGCCGCCGCTACTGGCTCCACTTCGGCGGCATCAACTATCGCGCGGAGATTTGGCTTAACGGCCGCAAAATCGCGGACCCATCGCAGATCGCCGGCGCCTACCGCACCTACGACCTCGATGTAACAGACACGCTCAAACCCGGCGCCCCCAATGTTCTCGCCGTCGAAGTCTTCGCCCCCACCGAGCATGACCTCGGCATCAACTGGGTCGACTGGAATCCCGCTCCCCCCGACAAGGACATGGGCCTGTGGGGTGAGGTGAATCTCGTCAGCACCGGCGCCGTCGCCCTTCGTTCGCCGACAGTCGTTACCCATCTTCCCGACGAAAGCCTTCAGACCGCAGAACTCACCGTCCATGCTGAACTCGACAACGCTTCTGACAACGATGTGCAGGGCGTCGTCTCCGGATCCGCGGCCGGCGTCGCCTTCGAGCAGCCCGTGCACTTGGCGCCGCTCGAAAAACGCACCATCACATTCACACCGCAGCAATTCCCACAGCTGCGCATCCGCGATCCCCGGCTCTGGTGGCCCTGGCAAATGGGCAACCCGCACCTCGAGACGCTCACCATGAGCTTTCGCAGCCAGGGACAAATCATGGACGAGGAGACCATCCAGTTCGGCATCCGCGAAATCACCTCGGAGCTCTCGGCCAACGGCGGCGGCCGCCTCTTCCGCATCAATGGCAAGCCCATCCTCATTCGCGGCGGCGGATGGTCCCAGGACATGCTGCTGCGCACCGATCCAACGCGGTTGCGCGAGCAGTTCCGCATGGTGCGCGATCTGAACCTCAACAGCATCCGTCTCGAAGGCAAACTCGACACCGACGACTTCTTCAACCTGGCCGACAGGAACGGAATCCTTGTCATGCTCGGCTGGTGTTGCTGCGACCACTGGGAGCGCTGGCAGACCTGGACCGCCGACGATCTCACCATCGCCACCGCCTCGCTCCGATCGCAGCTGCTGCGCCTGCGCCATCACCCTAGTTTGTTGGTGTGGCTCAACGGGAGCGACAATCCGCCGCCGCCCAACGTCGAGAAAGCCTACCGCGACGTCGAAGCGGCTACGTCCTGGCCCAATCCCGTCCTCTCCTCGGCAACCGAGCGACCTACCACCGTGTCAGGCGAGACCGGCGTCAAGATGACCGGCCCCTATGACTACGTCGAGCCCAGTTACTGGTATGTCGACCACAACCACGGCGGAGCCTGGGGATTCAATACCGAAACCAGTCCCGGTCCCGCCATCCCTTCGCTTGCCAGCCGCAAAAAGTTTCTGCCCGATCCTGACGCGTGGCCGCCCTCCGCTGACTGGACCCTGCACTACGGGAGCGGTAAATTTAAAACCCTCGAAGTCCTCGACAGCGCGATGAGCGCCATCTACGCCTCGCCCACGTCAGCCGCTGACTACGAGCGCATGGCTCAAACCATGGCCTACGACTCTGAGCGTGCCATGTTCGAGTCATACGGCAAAAACAAGTACGTCTCCACCGGCGTCATCCAGTGGATGCTGAACAACGCGTGGCCGTCCATGATTTGGCACCTCTACGATTACAATCTCGACGCCGATGCCGGATACTTCGCCGTAAAGAAAGCCTGCGAGCCGCTTCACATCCAGTACTCCTGGGACGACCAGTCCATCGTGGTCGTCAACAGCACTTACCATCCTGTCTCCGGCCTGCATGCCAGCATTGACGTACACGGCATCCGCTGGAACGAGCTCTACAGCGCAGAGGCAGACGTCACCGTCGCCGCCGACAGCTCCCAACGTGTCTCGGTTCTGCCGCAGAGCCTCAACTCCGGGTCAGAGCGAATCTTCTTCATCGACCTCACTCTCACCGACTCGGCGGGCCGCATCCTTAGCCACAACTTCTACTGGGTCCCGTACACTCTCACCACTTTCAACTGGCCCGGAACTGACTACACGCACACTCCTGCGGAACGCTATCCGGATCTGACCGCCCTCGCTCATCTGCCGCCGGCGACGATTGCTGCCCACGCGGAAATCGCGGGCACGCAACATGGACGCGAACTCCAGCTGCATCTTGAGAACAGCTCCAACACGCTCGCCTTCCAGGTGCATGCCGCCGTTCGCACCCAATCCGGCGATCTCGTCGCGCCCGTCTTCTGGTCCGACAACTGGATTGAAATCGTCCCCGGAGCCTCGACGACTCTCACTGTCCAGTTGCAGGACGATGCGCCCACGAACCCTGTGATCCAGCTCGATGGCTGGAACATTCAGCCGGCCATTATCACGCCGGTCGTCTCGGCAGCCTCTTCAGCGCATCACTGACCACACCTTTTCCGGATCTGGCTGTTCAAACCTCGAATGTGCGGCCCGGCACACGACTGCGGGGAACGCAAAAGGCGAGCGAGGTCTCAATAGAGGGTCACACGCTGCTGAGGTGACCGCAACGGTGAGCTGAACGAAGATCGATACCCGTCCGCAAACAGCCAGTTGTACTCGACATTATGTTTATTCTGAAAAAGGAGTTGCAGCGCAGAAGCGCGAGCGCTCCGGCGAGGTGAAGAACATGAATCGCAGACTGACGCGCAGAGGATTCCTGAGTGGAGCTGCCGTTACCGGAGCCGCCGTGCTGCTGCCCGGGGCGGTTGACGCTCTCTCCGACAAGGGCGGCAAGAAAGCGACCGCTGCTGCGCAGATCGTGGCCGAGGACACGGCGACGCAAAACCTGACGAGCGCCGCGGTGGCGAAGGTTCAGTGGAAAGCGAAGCCGTTCCCGATGCCGAAGGTTCGCCTGCTGCCCAGCTTCTGGAAAGAGACGATGGAGCTGAACCGCAGCTTCCTCTACTCGCTGCCCAACGAACGGCTGGCGTATAACTTCCGCGTGACCGCCGGCATTCCCACCGACGCCGATCCGCTGGGCGGGTGGGAAGCGCCGGACTGCGAGCTGCGCGGCCACTACGTAGGCCACTACCTTTCCTCCTGCGCGCTCATGCATGCCAGCACCGGCGATACATTCATCGCGGCCAAGGCGAATGAGCTGGTGGCGATTCTCGCGGAGTGCCAGGCGAAGGACGGCTACCTGGGCGCCTATCCCACCACCTTCTACGACCGGCTGCGGAAACAAGAGCGCGTGTGGGCGCCCTTCTACACCTACCACAAGATCATGGCCGGCCTGATCGACATGTACCAGCACACCGGCAACCACCAGGCGCTGGAGATGGCGCAGCGCATGGCGGACTGGGCCGACACGTACGCGCGCAGCTTCACCGACGATGACTGGCAGCGCGTGCTGCTGGTGGAACACGGCGGCATGATGGAATCGGCGTTCAACCTGTACGCGATCACGGGCAACGCGAAATATCGCGACCTCGGCTATCGCTTCGAGCACCACAAAATCTTCGACCCGCTTGCTGCGAATCAGGACCAGCTGGATCACAACCATGCGAATACGAATATTCCCAAGATGATTGGCGCGGCGCGCGGATACGAACTAACCGGCGACGCGCGCTACCAGCAGATCAGCCAGAACTTTTACCGGATCGTGACCGAGCATCACGTGTACTGCACCGGCGGAACCAGCAACGGCGAAGTGTGGCATGCGCCGGATGCCATTGCCACGCAGCTGGGCCCGGCGGCCGAGGAGTGCTGCTGCTCCTACAACATGATGAAGCTGGCGCGGCACCTCTACGGCCAGAATCCCGACGCGAAATTCTTCGACTACTACGAGCGCCTGCTCTACAACGTCCGCTACGGCACGCAGGACCGCAACGGCATGCTGATGTACTACGTGCCGCTGCAGCCCGGCATGTACAAGACCTTCGGCACCCCCTTTGACGCGTTCTGGTGCTGCACCGGTACAGGGTCGGAGGAGTATTCGAAGCTCACCAACTCCGTCTATTTCCACGACGACGATTCCGTTTACGTGAACCTCTTCATTCCCTCCACACTCGACTGGAAGGAACGAGGCCTGAAGCTTCGGTTGACGACGAAGCTTCCCGACGACGAACGCATCACGCTGACGGTCGATGCTGCGCCCTCCTCTCCAACGGCACTGCAGATTCGTGTGCCGTACTGGGCGACGCAGGGCGTGAACATCAGCATCAACGGCGAGCCGCAGAACATCACCGCTCCACCTTCTTCTTACGTGAAGCTGGAGCACGCGTGGAAGGCTGGAGATACCGTCGTCATTGATTTGCCCCTGACCCTGCATATCGAAACTACCCCGGACGACAAGTCGGTGCAGGCGGCGATGTACGGACCGCTGGTGCTTGCCGCACTGCTCGGTACTGAAGGACTGACGACGGAGATGATCTACGCTGGTTCCGGACCGCGCGGCTCTGACGACGGCTATCCGATGCCTGCCGTCGATCTGCGAGAGCCCATGCATCGCGACGCCGCCGGCAAACTGGTGCCGGCAGCACCGCCTCCGCCGGACACCATTTGGTTCCAGCGGGCGGAAGCGTCGTCCCGGTATCCGCTGCGCTTCGAGACCACCGGCCGCGGCCCAAAGCATACCCTGGTGCCGCTGAACCAGATCATGGACGAGCGCTACTCGGTGTACCTGAAGAACATCACTGCGACTACTTAGCCCGAGACGATTTGCCACTGCTCCAGGACTCAGGCAGGAAACGCGCTGCTCTGCACTTTAGGCCGGTGATGCAGCGCCTCCTTGACGATCCTGCGCGTCTCGTCCAGCTCTGCGCCGATGATTTCCAACCGCGGCGGACGCACCCGCGCGCATCCCGTGCCCGTCTCCTGCTGCACCTGCTTGATCAGCTGGATGAACTTCGGCACCGTGTCCATGCGGAGCAACGGCAGAAACCATCGATACAGATCGAAGGCCTCATCCCACTTCCCGGCTCGCGCAGCATCGAACAGTGCCACCGATTCCGCCGGGAAGGCGTTGACCAGCCCCGCGACCCAGCCCACCGCACCGGCAGCGATACCTTCGACGATCGCATCGTCGACGCCAACGAAGATCTGCAGACTGTCGCCCACCAGCGCACGGATCGCCGTGACACGCCGGACGTCGGTGCTCGATTCCTTCACAGCCGCGAGGTTCTTGTGCTCCGTGGCCAGCTCCGCAATCTGCTCCGGCAGAAAGTCGGTTCCGTAGGAAACCGGGTTGTTGTACAGCATGCACTCCAGCGGCGTTGCGCGGAAAATCGCAGCCACATGCGCCTTCATCTCGCGCCAGTCGCCACGGTATACGTACGGCGGCAGCACCATCAGCCCGGAGCAACCCGCCTCCTCCGCCGCCTTTGCCAGTTCAACAGCTTCGTCGGTCGACAACGCAGAAATCGCGCCCACTACGGGCGCGCCATTTGCCGCAGCCACCAGGTTGCGCAGAATCGCGTCCTTCTCAGCGAACGTCAGCGTGGCCGCTTCGCCCAGGGAGCCAAGCGCAATGATCCCGGTGCACCCGTTGTCCAACAACCACTGCGCGTGCCGTGTCGCAAAGGCGTGATCGACGCGCAGCTTCTCGTCGAAACAGGTTGTCATTGCGGGCATTACGCCATACCACTTCATGCGCTCTCCTTCGAGTTGATTGAAGATCTGCCCGCCACGGCGAAGTTCGCCTCGGCGTCAGCCAACGGACCCAGGCTCGAAACCACGGCCGGAAAAATCGGAGGGCGCACTGAATCCGTCCCCCAGCCAAACAGAAACTCGGTGGCCCCTCCGCAAATGCGCCCCTGGCACGGGCCCATCCCACAGCGCGTGTGCAGCTTGGCTTCGCGCCAGCTCGTGCGGCGGCGCAGAGTCTCGAAGCGGACGTCTTCGCAGCGGCACACAATGGTCTGCTCGGTTGCCAGCGTGCGTAGTTGAGGATCGAGCCGGCAGGCGTCGGCCAGCGCGCGGACAAATCCGAGCCGCGCACGCCGCCGCCGGACCAGCGGTTTCGTGAGAGCCTGCTGCCCCGCAGCTGCCAGCCCGGCAATCTGTCCTTCCAGCAGCGACAAATCCACGCCGCCGATCCCCGTGGGCTCACCCACGCAGTACACATTGTCGATTGAGGTCCGCATCGTCTCATCGGTTGCGACAAATCCGTCGCTGATGCGGCATCCGAACAGCGCCGGCAACTCCGTGTTCGGAATCAGATGGAATCCGCACGCGAGGTAGTCGCAATCGAGGTCCCACTGCTTCGTGCCGTGGCGCAGCGTCACGCGGCGCAGACGATCGTCGCCATGTGCGGCCATCGGCCAGCAGCCGGTCCTGATGCGCGCCGGCCCAATGGTGCGGCTGTAACCGGCGCCCTGCCACAGCTTTCCCGGCTCACGCAACAGATGCATCGCAAACCGGGCGAGCCGCGCCAGCGGCGCCTGTTCGCATACGGCGAGAATCTTTGCCCCGTGCTCGGCCAGGTGCGCCGCAACAGCCAGCAACAAAGGACCGGTACCCGCCACGATCACGCGTTTGCCGGCGATGGGCAGGCCGCCACGCACCATCGCATCCAGCCCACCCGCGCCCATCACGTTAGGAAGCGTCCATCCAGGAAACGGAAGGAACCGCTCCCGCGCACCGGTGGCGAGAATCAGCTTTTTGTAACGGAAGTCGGCACAATTAGTCTCTGCCTGGCGGCCGGCTTCCCGCAGAGCCGGTCTGCTATTCCGTTTCGGCACGCACCAGCGTGAGGTTCCGGACAGTCGACCACCCTCCACCCCTGCAGCCGCACGGCTGCCGATGCTTCCAGTCTCGCCAGCCATGCACGCGCCTGCGCAGGCAGATGGCCTCCGCTGCGCCAGATCTGCCCGCCCGCCGCGGGGTTGTCATCGAGCAGGGCCACCCGTTGTCCAGATTCAGCGGCAGTCACGGCGGCGGCGATGCCCGCTGGCCCCGCACCAACCACGAGAACATCAAAGCGCTCCGTCATGGCGTCTGTGCTTTTCCTGCCGTCGTCACGCCCATCCCGGGCTGGCAGAGCATCTGGCAGCTCTTCTGGTGCGGGACGCCGTCGATCGTAACCCGGCACTCGAAGCAGATTCCCATCCCGCAAAGCGGTCCCCGCGGCTCGCCGCTTACTGACGTGTGCGTTGCAGCGCCTGCCATCGCAACCGCTGCGGCCACCGTCGTTCCCGGCGCTACGGTAATCGCGGCGCCGTTCACCGTCAGCACAATGGAACGAACCGCCTCAGGCATGCGGACTCACCGATGCCTGCAGTACAACTCCGTGCTCATTTCCGGCCGCGCCCGGCGCGTAGCGCGAGGGCAGATACGGCGCAGCGTCGATCTCCGCGTTTCCCCCCAGCATCGTGCTCGCCAGCAGTTTGGCGGTTGCCAGCGAGGTCGTAATGCCCAAACCTTCGTGACCCGTCGCCAGATACACCGTCTCGTCTTCCGGCCACGGCCCGATGAGCGGCAGCTTGTCCGGAGTCGCCGCGCGAAACCCCGTCCACACGCGAATCGCCTGCAGATCTCCGATCTCGGGAAGAAATTCGCGCGCGCGTGTGACCATCGCACCCAGCAATGCGCGATTCAGTTCCGTGTTCTCCGCGCCAAACTCGCGCGACGATCCAATCAGGAGCTGGCCTGTCCTGCGCGGCTGAACATTGAAGGCCACAGAATCCACGGCCATCGAGTGGGCGCTCTTCAGGTAACCCAGCTCGACCAGTTGGTGGCGAACGAATCCCGGATACCGGTCCGTGATCACCAGATGCCCGCGCCGTTTGCGAATCGGCAGACCCCGCGTCAGGAGCGGCGCGTCCGCTCCGCATGCATTCACGATCCACGAGGTGTACAGCTCGGTGCCGTCATCCAGGCGCACCCGTCCCGCGCCGGCCATCGTCACGCTCTTCCCCACCAGCACCTGCGCGCCCTTGTGGATAGCATCGCGCATCAAATAGTCCGCCGCGCACGGCGGATACAGCACGCCGTCGGAGGGTACCAGCAACGCACCGGCGAGCGGGCGCAGATGCGGCTCCTCCCGCGCAAGCATGGCCGCCGCGAGAACGTCGCTCCCGACGCCCGCTGAGGCATAGACGCTTTGCTTGCGCCGGACCTCCTCCATCTCTTCTTCGTCGCTGGCCACCCACAATGTGCCGCACTGATCAAACTCGGCATCCTCTGGCAGCTCATCGGCCAGTTCCCGCCAAACCGCTGCGAGTATGTAGTGAGCGCGAGTTGCGCGGGCGAGTCATCCATTGCGACAACGTGACCCATTCCTGCAGCCGTGGCGCCTCCACCGACCACCCCGCCATCCACCACGGCCGTGCGCAGTCCGCGCTTCGCCAATTCGCGCGCGCAAGCGGCGCCCACGATACCCGCACCGACTACGATGGCGTCAAACGCAGCGCTCATGAGGGAATGCCCGCCGGGAACGGGTCGCCCGGCTGCAGAATCAGTTTGCTCTCGGAAGTGATAAATGCCGACCCGGTAATGCTGGGAACGATCTCGCTCGACGTGCCGTTGCGCAAGCGATAAGAACCCTCGAAAATCGTGCCCAGAATCCCCTCCTGACGCCACGTCTGGCCCGGCACCAGCTTACCGTCGGCAGCCAGACACGCCAGCTTCGCACTCGTCCCGGTTCCGCAGGGGGAGCGATCATAGGCCTTGCCTGGGCACAGAACGAAATTCCGGCTGTCGACACCTGGCCTTGGCGTCGCAACGAACAGCTCAACGTGATCGATCTCGTCACCGTTGGCTCCGGTGATTGCCTGGTCGCGCAGGGCGCAGCGAATCGCCCATGTGTACTCCGTCAGCGCGTCGCGATTGGCCAGCACCAGTTCGAGTGGCGTTCGCTCGGCGAGAAAAAACCAGTTACCACCCCAGGCGATATCGCCGGTGACCTGGCCGAACCCCGGTACGTCGACCACCACGGCTTTGCGATGGCGAAAGCTGGCCACGTTTTCAACTGTCACGCTGGCGTCGCCATGCAGCGTGGCGCGCACCACGCCCACTGCAGTCTCGATACGATGTTCTCCGGGCTGGATGCGGCCCAGATGTGCCAGTGTGACCACCACGCCGATCGCCCCATGCCCGCACATACCGAGGTAGCCGACGTTGTTAAAGAAGATCACGCCCGCGGTGCAGTCGGGATCGGATGGTTTCAGCAGAAGCGCGCCGACCAGCACATCGGAGCCTCGCGGCTCATTGATAATTGCCGACCGAAAATCGTCGTGCTTCGCCGCAAATCGCCGCAGACGCTCGGCGACCGTTCCCCGGCCCAGCCGGGGACCGCCGGAAATCACGACGCGCGTCGGTTCCCCAGCAGTATGAGAATCGATGACTCGGATCGCGGCCATATCCTTAAGCACTATACCGATTGTCTACAATTATGGATTCTGTTCTACCCTCTGCAAATGACTGCTGGACCGCCGCCAGGCTCTGAGCCACTGCGGTCAGAGATTGCGTTGGATCGAGGCTGTAGGCCGTTTCGAAATCGGACTGCGCGATCTCGATCGGCGAGGCGGCGGACCAGGCGGCTGCTACAGTCGCTCTTCCCAAACAGGACACGACAGAAACTGCGATTCCGGTAACTTTAACCTCGGAGCGCGCAGGCGAAATCCGGGCCAGCGCAGCGCACGGATCAAGGACTGGCCCGATGCACGACTCGCGTCTGCCAGAGTTGCAGTACACTGTCCAGCGGTTCCTGCTTCCACTCGTAACTGATCTGAAAGGAAACCGTCTCGTGCCGATTCGCCGCTCGTTTGTAACCGCATTCATTGCTCTCGCCGTTGTTGCGTGCGGCGGGGACCTTCTTGCTCAGGATCCCACTCTCGCCGCCACTCCTCCAATGGGCTGGAATAGTTGGAACCACTTCGCCGGCCGCGTGAATGATGCGGACGTACGCGCCGCCGCCGACGCCCTGGTGTCCAGCGGCATGCGCGATGCCGGCTACATCTACGTCAACATCGACGACACATGGGAGGGCCAGCGCGACGCCGATGGCGTTATTCATACCAATGACAAATTTCCGGATATGAAGGCCCTTGCCGACTACGTTCACTCGAAGGGTCTGAAGCTCGGCATTTATTCCGGCCCCGGGCCCAAAACCTGCGCCCAATACCCGGCCACCTACGGCCATGAGCAGCAGGACGCCGACTCCTATGCGAAGTGGGGCATCGACTACCTGAAGTACGACCTCTGCAGTTTTCGCCAGATCATGCGCCAGCAGGCGCCGAATGACCCGGCAAAGCAGATGCAGCTTATGCACGAGGCCTACGAAAAGATGCACCAGGCGCTGCTGAAAAGCGGACGTCCCATCGTCTACAGCCTTTGCCAATACGGCTGGGATGATGTGTGGAAGTGGGGGCCCAACCTGGGCGGCAATCTGTGGCGCACCACCGGCGATATCAACGATACCTGGGAGCGCATGTCCGAGATCGGCTTCGGCCAGATGGGACTGGCCCGGTACGCAGGCCCCGGCCACTGGAACGACCCCGACATGTTGGAGGTGGGCAATGGAGGCATGACTGAGGACGAGTACCGGACCCACATGAGCCTCTGGGCGATTCTCGCCGCGCCCCTGCTCGCCGGCAACGACCTCAGCAAAATGTCGCCGGAGACGCTCGCCATCCTGACCAACAAAGAAGTCATCGCCGTCGATCAGGATCGGCTCGGGAAGCAGGGCGACCGCGCTTCTGCGCTGGGTCAGACCGAGATCTGGACAAAGCCGCTCAGTGATGGCGCGTTGGCTGCGGGCCTCTTCAACCGGGACGACGCGGAGCACTCGATGACGCTGAACCTCCGGGATGTCGGCTTCTCAGAGCACGCTAAGCTTCGGGATCTCTGGAAGCACGAGGACGTGAGCGCAAGTCATGGCAGCTACACCGTCAAGGTTCCCGCGCACGGCGTGGTCATGCTGAAAGTCAGCCGCTAAAATTTCTGAGCGAGTTGTCCGTCGCTCGGCCAGAACAACCGTGTCCTTTTTAGAATGGCTACTGGGAGGTTCGATGAAACCGTTTTCACGCCGCACTCTCCTGAAGTCGGGTCTTCTTGCCCCCGGCGCTGTTGCTCTCCAGCAAATGGGTCCATTGGCCATGGCCATGCAGAGCGGGACAGAGAGCGCGTCTCCAGCTCCAGTCCATGAAGCGCCCAGTGCGCCGCTCATTGCGTCTGACCGGGAACGCCTCCTCCTCGATTTCGGCTGGCGCTTCCACTTCGGCAATGCCGATGATCCCTCCAAAGACTTCGGCCTCGGCAGCGGCAGCAGCGGCGACTTCCAGAAGACCGGCAATTTCCTTCCTGCGACAAACCCTGCCTTCGACGACGGCGACTGGACCCCCGTCGACCTTCCCCACGACTGGGCGATCGAGTTGCCTTTCACCAATGACCCCTCTCTCGCCAGCAAAGGCTTTTACCCCCTGGGCCGCACCTACCCTGCCACCAGTGTCGGCTGGTACCGCCGCGTCTTCGACCTCCCCGCCTCTGACGCCGGCAAGCGCATCAGTCTTGAATTCGACGCTGCCTACCGCGAGTCCCTCGTCGCCCTCAACGGCTTTTACATCGGCCAGCACAGCGGCGGCTACGATCCCTTCAGCTTCGACGTTACCGACTTCGTCAATCCTGGCGCCAGCAACGTCCTCCTGGTTCGCGTCGACGCCACCCTCAGCGATGGCTGGTTCTACGAAGGCGCCGGAATCTATCGCCATGTTTGGCTTGTCAAAACCAGTCCGGTCCACGTGAAAAAGTGGGGCACCCTGGTCGCTTCTGAGGTGCGCTCCGGCGAAGCCGCGCTCTCCATCCGCACAGAAGTCGAAAACCAGAGTAGCTCCGCGCGCAGCGTGCGCGTTGTCTCCACCGTGCTCGACCCCTCCGGGCGAAAGGTCGCCTCCGCTACCACCGCCCCTGAATCCATCGCCAACGCCTCGGAACAAACCTACGAACAGAAGCTCACCGTCCCCAGCCCCCGCCTCTGGTCGCTCGAAGAACGCAATCTCTACAAGCTCGTTACTGAACTCCGCGCCGACGGAGCCACCGTCGACCGCTACGAGACCCCCTTCGGCATCCGCACCATCACCATCGATCCGCAACAAGGGGTTTTCCTCAACGGCAAGCACGTCAAGATCAAGGGCACCTGCAATCATCAGGACCACGCCGGCATCGGCGCCGCCGTCCCTGACGCTGTCCAGTACTACCGCGTTCGCAAGCTGCAGGAAATGGGCTGTAACTCCCTCCGCACCTCTCACAATCCACCTACGTCAGAGCTCCTCGACGCCTGCGACCGCCTCGGCATGCTCGTCTTCGACGAGACCCGCATGATGTCCTCGAATCCGGAAGGCCTCAGCCAGTTCGGCGACCTCGTGCGGCGCGACCGCAATCGCCCCAGTGTCTTCATGTGGTCCATGGGCAACGAGGAACGCGTAGCCAATGGCGAGCGCGGCGTCCTTATCCTTTCCGCCATGAAAGCCCTGGCTAACCAACTCGACGGTACCCGCCCGGTTTCGATTGCCCCGACGGGAGCGATCGGCACCGGCGGTCTCGCCGTCTGCGACGTCGTCGGTTACAACTACATGGATCCCGGTGCACTCGCGTATCACCAGGCCCATCCCGACAGGCCCGTCATCGGCACGGAAACCGTCAGCGCCGTCGGCACACGCGGCATCTACATCACCGATCCCCACAAGGGCTACGTCGGGTCCTACGACCCCTACACCACCACAGGCCGCGCCTCTGCCGAAGGCTGGTGGCGTTTCTGCGATGCCCAGCCGTGGCTCGCCGGCGGGTTTGTGTGGACCGGGTTCGACTATCGTGGCGAGCCCTCGCCCTACCAGTGGCCCAACATCAGCTCACAGTACGGCATCATCGATACCTGCGGCTTCCCCAAAGACACCTTCTACTACTATCAGTCCTGGTGGACCGATCGGCCCGTCCTCCATCTCTTTCCCCATTGGAACTGGCCCGGCTACGAAGGTAAGGAGATCGCCGTCTGGGTCCATACCAACCTCGATCGCGTCGAGCTCTTCGTTAATGGCCGCAGTCTCGGCGCGCAGGAAGTGAAGAAGAACCAGCACGTCGCCTGGAACGTTCCTTACGCTGCGGGAGCCATCGAGGCGCGCGGGTATAAAGCAGACAAGTTGGTGATGACCACTCGCCGCGAGACCACCGGCGCCGCGGCGAAACTCGTGATGACGGCCGACCGCAACGAACTTAACGCAGACGGCGAAGACGTCGCCATGTTTGCCGTTGCCGTCCACGACGCCCAGGGCCGCGAGGTTCCTATCGCGGACAACGAAGTCACTTTCCAGATCTCCGGCTCCGGCAGGCTGATCGGAACCGGCAACGGCGACCCAACCGACCACGCGTCCGACAAAGGCACCTCCCGCAAGGCCTTTTCCGGCCTCTGCATGGCCATCGTGCAGTCCACCAAACAAGCCGGCGGCATCACCGTCCAGGCCTCCTCTCCTGGACTCGCGCCCGCCACCGTCACGATTTCGACGCGGGAGGCGTCGCTCCGCCCTCAGGTCGCCGTCTGGCAGCGCGAAGTCCCAGCCGGCTCAGGAGCCACCGGCCTCTGGCGTCCCATTCCCCAGGCAGCCGCCGCCAACGAAATGCTTTCGTTCCTGGTCGGTGCTGACTCCACTATCTTCACCCTGCGCCAAAGCGGCACCAGCATCACAGGCAGCGTAGAAGGCGGTGGTGGCGGCTTCCTCAGCGGCAACGAACCCGTTCCCATCGAGAACGGCAAAATCGAAGGCAGCCAAATCTCCTTCAAAGCCGGCAACAGTACCTATACCGGTACCGTCACGGCAGATCGCATCAACCTCGAGCGCAAGATCGAGTTCCCATTCCGCAGACCACAGCCCGCCACGCCAACAGGACCGCAACCCGCAATCGGGCCTCCCCCAGACGGATCGGATCCCTCGTTCAACCGCTCCCGGCGCATGCCTGACAGCATCCCCGTAGTACTACACAGAGTGGAGCGGTGAGTGTTCTTGCGTTCCAATTCGTCATCCGGCGATACTGGGCAGCGCCGGTCACAGCCCCTGCGCGTGCCACGACAATCCGTCACCCGGTGCTGTGGCCGGCAGGAACCGGATGCGCAATAGAGAACCATTCGCCAACGGGACAGGCGTACGCCGCTGCATCGGCGTGACTCCTGGGGCCATTCGGCAATACGCCCGTCGCAGCGTGTCTCTGCAGCTTTGCGTGCTGTCGTTGTTCTTCGCGACGATGTCTGGCTGGGCTGCCGCCCAGGAAAGCTCTTCCTCGGCCGCAATTACCGGTCGCCTCACCGATACCGATAACAAGGCTGTATCCGGAGTTTCGATTCTTCTGAGTGGGGCCGCCTCTCAACGCACAACTTCGGACTCCAGCGGCGCCTTTGAGTTTCGCGCACTTTCTCCCGGACGCTATCGGCTGACTGCGGGCACATCCGCTGTACACAAAGCGTCAGACTGGATCGATCTTGCCCCTGGCGCCACCGCCCAGGTGGAGATGCGACTCGACGATAAGCCTGCTGCGATGGCAGCCGGCAAGTCTTCGGCCGCTCAACCGCAGGCCATGCAATTTGCCGATGATCCTCATTTCACCATCGCCGGTGTCGCGGACTGGACCGCAGCCGGTGGTCATGGATCCGATGCCATCCTGCGCACCAGCGAGGCGCTCACCCGGGAAACACTGGACCTCCAGTCAGACAACCATAATTCATCCTCTCGCCCCTGTCCGGAAGGCGAGGCCGCACTGCAGGCCGCCGTCGCGAGTCAACCGCGCAGTTTTGAAGCGAGGCACTGTCTTGGCATCTTCTATCTGCGGAGTCACAAGTATGGAGACGCCGTAAAGGCTCTGGACAGCGCCTACCGTATCACGCCCGACGATGCCGAAAATGAGTACGCACTCGCGGAAGCCTGCAAGAAAGCCGGCCATCCGGCCACGGCGCGGATACATTTCCAAAACCTCTCTGCCCATGGAAGTCCCGCCGACCTCCACCGCCTCGCCGGGCTGCTAAACGAATCGCTCGGCGATCCTGTAGCCGCCGTCAATGAGTTCGCACAGGCAGCCCGGCTGGATCCCAGTGAACAGAACTACTTCGCATGGGGCTCCGAACTCCTTTACCACCGAGCCGTGTGGCAGGCGCGCGACGTCTTCGCAGAGGGAGCGCGAGCCTGGCCGAAATCCGCGCGCATGCTCACCGGACTCGGAGCCGCCCTCTTTGCCGGCGCCTTCTACGACGACGCGGCCGAGCACCTCTGCCAGGCGGCCGCCCTCGAGCCGGAAAATCCCGAACCGTATCTCTTTCTCGGACGGATTGGCGTCGCTGCGCCCCGCCCTCTGCCATGCGTTGCGCAAAACCTCGCTCAATTCCACCAGCGTGCACCGGGAAACGCTCTCGCCGACTACTACTTTGCGATGGCGCTCTGGAAACAACAGCCGCCTTCTGCCGATTCCTCCGTTCGGCAGCAGGTCGCCGGTTTGCTGCATGAAGCCGTCACCGCCGACCCGAGTTGCGGAGAAGCCTGGCTCGAGTTAGGCAATTTGCAGGTCCAGTCCGGCGACTACCCCTCCGCGATTCCGCTGTACACAAACGCCGTTGATGCCAGTCCGCAGCTCACTGAAGCCTGGTACCGGCTCGGCATCGCATACGATCGCACCGGCCGGCTCGATAAAGCGCGTGAAGCCTTTGCCCAGCATGACCGAATCGAGAAGCAGCAGGCCGCCGAAGTCGACAGGCAACGCCGCGAAATCAAACAGTTCGTCATTTCTTCTGCCGGCACAAATGCCCCTGCCCACAATCCGAACGATTAATCTGCAGGACTATTTAACCGGTGGAACATGCGTTGCAACGATTCCCTCGCCTTCGCGAATGGTCAAAAACCGATTGACCTGAACACTGGTAAAGCGCTCGATCTTCTGTGTCGTCGGCCACTTCACCTCGATCCAGTCCGCGGTCTCTGCTTTGCCCAACCCAAAGTGCAGCCGCAGGTCGCTCTGCGACATGACGCTGGTTCCGCTATGCACCTCGTCCACCTGTATGTGCTTGCCGGTCGCCACTCGCACCCGCGCTCCAATGGCCGTACGATTGCACTTCGTCCCAATCAGCTTCAGTGTGATCCAGTTCTGCCTTGTGCCCACATTGTGCAGCAGCGACGGCAGATCGTTCATGTTCAGGATCAGGATGTCCATTCCTCCGTCATTATCGAAATCCCCAAATGCCGCGCCGCGGCTGGAAAAGCGCTCCGCAATCCCCGGCCCCATCTGTTCCGATACGTCCTCGAATCTCCCGTTTCCCAGGTTACGGTAGACCAGACGCGGGTTCCTGAATGTCTCGCCGAAGTTATACTTGTCAACCTCTGGATAAACATGGCCATTCACCTGGACGATATCTTTCCAGCCATCATTGTCATAGTCGATGAATCCACAGCCCCATGCAACATAACTGCTGTTGATCGCTATTCCCGCACTGAACGATAAGTCGCTGAAAGTTCCGTCTCCGTTGTTGTGATACAGATCGGACGTGTCATCCGCGAAATTTGTTTTGAAGATATCCAGCCACCCGTCGCAGTCGTAGTCCGCCACCCCAATGCCCATCCCGGCCTGTTCGTGCCCATCGGCGTTGTACGCGCACCCCGACATGACGGCTACATCGGTGAAGGTTCCGTCGCGGTTGTTCTGCAGCAGCATGCCCGGCTCAGAGTCGACCGCGATATAAATATCCGGCCAGCCGTCATTATCAAAATCATAGGAAACGGCGGTAATCGAATACCGTGGTCCCGGCTTCAGAATGCCTGCCTTCTCTGTCATGTCGGTGAAGGTGCCGTCACCATTGTTGTGATACAGCAGATTCGTATCGCCGGGTAGTCCGCGCGGTCCGCACATCGTCGGAATTCCCTTCCACTGACACATCGCCGTAACTGCGGGAGGAAATGCCTGATCCGGATCCAGCTTGACAAAGTTACACACGAATAAGTCGAGGTGGCCATCGCGGTCGTAGTCGAGGAAGGTACAACCCGTCCCCCACCGCCCATGTTCCTGATGTAACCCGGCCGTCTTTGTCGCGTCGGTGAAGGTGCCGTCGCCGTTGTTATGGAACAGAATGTTATGACCCCAGAATGTGCAGAACAGGTCGTCCCACCCGTCGTTGTCGTAGTCACCGACGCAGACACCCGTTTGCCAGCCGCTCCGTCCCAGTCCCGATGTGGCCGTCACGTCCGTGAAGGTTCCGTCGCGATTGTTCCGGTACAGATGAGTCGTGGGCGTCTGCCCCGTTGGCCAGTGTGCGTCAAGCCGGCTTCCATTGGTCAGATAGATATCGAGCCAGCCGTCGTTGTCGTAATCGAAGAAGGCGATCCCGCTGCCCTTCGTTTCAATGATGATGCGCTTGTGATCGACGCCGCCCCAGATGTTGGGAGTTGTTAAACCTGCCTTTTGGGCAATGTCGATGAACTGGACCGGCGACTGCGCCGCCGGCTTCACCTCAGCCTCGAGCAGCGTTCCGCGCTCCCACCTCCAGACCGGGGTGGTGAGCACATCGAGCAGCGCGCCGCCCAGCAGAAACGAGGAACCCAGGAAGCGCCGCCGCGGCAGGATCATACAGTTTGGCGATTATAAATCCGGTAGATTCAGCGCACCTACATTCGATCGGTGCCGCCGGCAAGCGATGAAACGCAGCTCCCTCAAACAGGAAGAACCCGCACGACTCAGGCACCGCCGAGGTCCTCTCTTAAGGCGCAGACTGCAGGCTCTCGAGGGCCTGCCTGGCTGCGCTGTTGTCCGGCTGCAGGCGGAGTAACTGATCCAGAATTTGCCGCGCGCGCGTTTTGTCGTTCTCTACGGCGTAGAGCCGCGCCAGGTTTAGATACGACTGATCGAATCCTGGCACGGCCTTGATCGCCGCCGTAAATTCTTTCTCCGCCTCACCCAGCTTCTCCTCGCGCGCGAACAGCACTCCGAGATTATTCATCGCCTCCGCGTAGCCGGGGCGCAGCTCCACCGCACGCCGCAGATACTGTTCTCCCTGAACCTCGTCCTGCCGCTGCGCATACAACATGCCCAGGCTGAAGTTTGCTTCCGCATCGTCCGGCTCCAGCGCCAGCCCCTGTTTCAGGTATTGTTCCGCGCGATTCCAGGCATGCTCGTGCCGGTACACATTGCCCAAATTCACGATCGCGACGGCATAGTTTGGCCGCAGCTCGACAGCGCGCTCAAAATCGGCAATGGCCTCCGCCATCCCGCCCTCCTGCGCGGCTATCATGCCCAGGTTGTTCCAGGCTTCGGGATACGCCGGCCGCAGCTTCAGCGTCGTCTCAAGATATTTTCTTGCCTGTGCCGGATCATTCCTGCGCAGGCTCAGCGTGCCCAGGTTGTACCACGCGTCGGCATCCTCGGGCCGGGTTGCCACCGCCTGCCGAAAGCTCTCCGCAGCCTGTTCCAGATAGCCGTGTTGCACCATGGCGACGCCGAAGGTGAACGCATTGCGCTGAAACGAGTCCTGCACCAGCGTTCCTGCAAACGGCAGAGCACGTCGCCTTCGCTCCTCGTCACCTATGGGAATCGCTGCAGCGTTTTTGCCCACAGCCGCCGCGTCCACCTGCCCAGTCAGGACCATCACAATCATTCCGCTTCCGTCGATCAGTAACGACGTCGGCAGCGGCAGATCTCGGTGCCGGTCGAACAAATGCCGAGACACGAGGTTGTAAATTCCCGCCACCTCGTCGGTGGCAAACACCTGCGGAAACGTCGTTTCCTTCGCGGCCTCGCGCGCCTTCTCCGCCGCCTCACCGCCATCGACGTTCATGCCCAGCAAGCCGATCCCGTTAGCCACCAGCTTCCCTGCGTGACGCTGCAGGTTTGCAAGTTCCTGCATCGATGCCGACGACTCCGTCGACCAGCACGTCATCAGCACCGGTTTTCCCCTGAACGAGCTGAGCGCGCGCAGTTTTCCCTCGAGATCGGGAAGGGAAAACGATGGAGCCTGCAGCGGCTCGATCAGCCATGTTTCTGTGCGCGACGGCAGTTGCTCCGGCACCGCATAACTTTGGGCCGTGTCCCATCCTTCCGCCGTGGGGGTAAAGGCCTTCGCCGAAAAGGTCGCCAATCCTTCCTCGATTTCAATACGGTGATTGCGCGGCAGATTCTCGAAGAGCTGCTCGATCCCGGTCGGCCAGCGAACCGTAGCCCGCACCGCCCCCTGGTGTGCACCCAAGCCGAAGAAGAGCTCCTTCGCATGCTGTGCCAGAAATCCCGAGCCCGATTGCAGATACTTTGTCTGGCGCAGCGAGCCGCACTCTACCGTCACGGCCGCGCCAATCGCATCGCGATTGCCCTTCGTGCCCCGCAGCCGGATCGAGATCGCGTCGCCGATCTGGCGCATCGCGTTGCGCAGGATCCTGACTTGCGGCGCATTCCGGCTCTTGAGCACGATCTCCAGTCGCCCGTCGTGGTCCAGATCGGCCAGCGCGAAGCTGCGGCAATCCTGGGGAAAGTCCAGCCCGGCCGGCCCCGAAATCTCCGTGAACGTACCGTCTCCGTTGTTCGCGAACATCACATTCCGCGCGTACCCATGCCACGTGCGATCGGAACGAATCAGTTCGTTGATCGCATTCCATGCCCGCTCGTACCCTGTGGACGCCGTAGCATCCTCAGGCGAATTCGCCACCACCTGCCGCCAGAAAAAGCTGGCAAGGTCGGTTCGGTCTGCCCCGGAAATGTATCCGTTCGCTACATAGAGATCGGCAAATCCGTCGTGATCGAAGTCCCAGAAATCCGACGACCACGACCACCGCCCCATTTCCACGCCGGCGCTCTGCGCCACATTCTCGAAAGTCCCGTCTTCTCGATTCCTGTACAGCGCATTGCCGCGCGCATGCCTGCTATAGAGCGCGCGGATTTTCCCCGGCGCGTCGGCATGGAACTGCTTTTGTCCGGCGACCCGCTGTCCCGCCGCTTCCCACATGCTCGGCACGTAGATGTCCTCACGCCCGTCGTTGTCGAAATCGCACCAGCAGCAGCTCATGCCGGCGCCCACCTCTTCCACGTGAGCTGTCTCCGACGCATCCGTGAAGGTCCCGTCTCCGTTGTTGCGGTAGAGCTGGCTGCTGCCGAAGTCATTCGCCACAAACAGGTCCGGCTTGCCGCTCGTGCCCGCTTGCCCCCACGCGCACGCAAAGCTGTAGCGGTTGTTCTGCACACTAAGGCCGGTTTTCTCCGTCACGTCCACAAACACATGCCCGCCCTCGTTGTGTAAGAGGCAATTCGGAGGACCGTTGCGCGCGTCGTAGTACGGAACCGGGTAGTGATACTGATCCAGCCCCAGGTAGTACTGATACGTGCACAGATACAAATCCAGCCGCCCGTCACCGTCGTAGTCCGCTGCGGCTGCATGGGTGAACGTGCCTTCGGCCGCACGCGCGAACCGGAACGCATCCCGCTTCAGCTCGAATGTGCCGTTGCCCTGGTTGACGAACAGCAGCGGACCCGTTCCGCACACCACCAGCAGATCCTGACGCCCACGATTGTCGAAGTCCACGAAGAGAGCACACGCGGTGTTGTCCAGCACGCCCACGCCCGCCTTCGCCGTCACGTCCTCAAACGTGCCGTCTCCCCGATTTCGGTACAGACGGTTCGGCAATCCCGCTGGCTGACACACATACAAATCGTCGAAGCCATCGCCGTCAAAATCCCCCGCCGCCACGCCGTTGTTGCAGTAGACATCCAGACCCACGGCGCCATCCAGCACGGTACGCCAGTAGTCCGCGCCGAACAGCATGTGCGCCTTCCATGACTCGGTTTCGCCCAGCGCACACGCGGTCACATCCAGGAACGCCGGCTGTTCCATTACGCTTACGGTTTCTTCCCGTGCCAGCCAGCGCTGCGCCATCCAGCCCTGCTCCGCAGAACGCCACCTTATCTCCCATGAGCCGACCCGTTCCTCGCGACGCCCGTCCGCACGCAGCGCAACCAGGTCGTAGCGGATCTCCGTCCTTACCGTGATCGGCGAATCAGCAGTCTCTTCGATCCCGTAGATTTCAAATTCGGCCGTCTCCACGCGCTGCGCCTCGCCGAGCCACCCCGCTACATGGCTCAGAAACGTGTCGCGCCCCTGAGTCGTTGTCTCCCCAAAGTCCCGCTTGACCACCGTCACGCCAAACGAGGATCGCAGCGTCCTCTCCTTCTGCACGGCAAAATCCGATGCTTCGATCCCTGCGTCCACAAATCCTGCCAGCGCCGCGCCCACATCGCCCGATGCGCAAAGGACGCGGCCCCATTGTTGCAACTGGTTTTCAATCTCGGTGGCGTATTTCTCCGTGAGATAGCCATCCAGGCCCGGCTCAACCAGCCGCATCACGGCCGCCAGCGGCGACTCCTGCGGATAATGCGGCCGCAATTGCACCCCTCCGGCGGACAGATCGGTCGCCCAGTCCGGCATTTTTCCCGAAAACAAGAACCTGCGGAATCCCGTCAATGGCTCCGGTCGCAGAAGCAGCGGCGCCAGTCCCATCCCCTTCAGCACACTTCTGCGGGAAAGGGTTTGCTTCTTGTTCCTTGGGGAGAGGGTCATACGGCGGGAATGGCGGCATCATATCACCCGCTTATCGCGTCAGTTCGAAGGCGTGAGCAACATCGCTCCTGGCCTGATCCTGCGCGGATCCGCGAACCTTTTCCTCAGAGCTTCCGCAACTTGCCAGAGAACCACACCTGCAACTTTAGGTTGACAATCCGAAACAAGATGCTCTACAGTCAGCGACCGAAAGCAAAAGCAGGGTTGACCTGCGTAAATGTAACGGCTTTCATTCCGAATCGCAGTTCAGCTTCGCTGCAGGCAGTCTCGCCCGAGGCAATGAGCAGTACAGATCCGAGCAGTCCCCAGGGTTTTCATATCTTCTCGGAGGTACCAGTATGCGCGGAACCAGGAAAGCTGGGTCCTTCTTTAGGACCCTTAACTGCACCATCATCGCCTGCTGCTGCTCTTCCTGCTCCTGAGCGGAGCGGCATTCGCGCAGGTGGACGAAGGTTCCATCACCGGAACCGTAACCGACGCCAGCGGAGCCGTGGTTCCCGACGCTCAGGTGACGCTGCTGAATACGGACCAGGGCATCACAGTACAAACGAATACAGGCGCCGGGGGCTCCTACACGTTTTCGCCGGTCCGCGCTGGACACTACACGATCACCGTGACGGCCCATGGCTTTGCGAAGACCACGCAATCCAACCTGACGGTGAATGTCGGCACGCCTCTGACGGTCAATATCCAGCTCAAGGTCGGACAGGCGACTGAAACCGTGGAGGTCAACGAAGCCCCTCCCTTGCTGCAGACCGAGGAAGCCTCCACGGGCCAGGTAATCGGCCACCAGGAGGTGAACAACCTGCCTCTCAACGGCCGCAATTTCACCTTCCTGGCGCAGCTTGGAGCGGGCATGCAGAGCCCGCAGGCGGACACGCGCGGCAACGCCGCCAGCGGAGCATTCTCCGCCAATGGCGAGCGCCCTGCGCAGAATAACTACCTGCTCGACGGCATCGACAATAACTCCGATAACGTCGACTTCCTCAACGGCACCAACTACGTCATCCTGCCCCCGATCGACGCCATTCAGGAATTCAACGTGCAGACCGGAGATTACAGCGCGCAACTGGGCCGGGCTGCTGGTGCGGTGTTGAACGCCACCGTCAAATCCGGTACCAACTCGCTCCATGGCGATGTGTGGGAGTTCTTCCGCAACGATAAGCTCGACGCTGCCGACTGGTTCGAGGACAACTCCTCAACCCCGATCAAGGGCGAGTACCGCTTCAACCAGTTCGGAGCAACCGCCGGCGGTCCCATCATCAGAAACAAGTTCTTTTTCTTCGGCGACTACCAGGGGACGCGCCGTGTGCAGGGCACATCGGCCAACACCACTGTGCCGACCGTCGCCGAACAAAAGAGCAATTTCCAGAATCTCCAGGACATCCTGACTCAGCAGGCGGGAGCCGCCAGGAACGGACATCCTCGGCCGCAGCATTCAACGCGGCACCATCCTCGATCCGGGCACGACCCGCTTTGTGGCGGCCGGTGCAATCGACCCTGTTTCAGGACGGACGAATTCACTCCGGATCGGACGGCTATGTGCGCGATCCTTTCAGCACCGTGTGCGGACCAGGCACTGCGAGCTTTACGCTTTCTGCCTGTGCCGACCTCAACATGCTTCCGGCCGGCCGCATCGATCCCAATGCGGTGAAACTTCTGCAGCTGTTTCCTGCGCCCAATTCAGGCATCGGCAGTTACCAGACCAGCCCGGCCCTCTTCGAACACTCCAACGAATTCGATACGCGCGAGGACTTCAACCCCAATCAGGGAAACCAGGTCTTTGCCCGCTTCAGCTATTCAGACGACCCCCAGTTCATCCCCGGACCGTTTAAAGGCATCGCCGATGGCGGAGCGTTCCAGCAAGGCATCCAAACTGCGAAATCGGCCCAGATGGTCGCGGCTTACACGCACGTTTTTACGCCCAACGTTGTCAACCAGGCGCGCGCCGGCTTTGCTCACCTGCACACGACGCGTTTCGGACCGGAGGGCAGCACGATGGGGATTCCCGCCCAGTACGGAATCCAGGGTATTCCCCAGGTTGCCGAAAACGGCGGCTTGCCGGCCATCGTTATCACCAACCTGCAAACTCTGGGCAGCAACCAATACCTGCCCTCCGACGAGGCTACCGCGACCCTTCAGGTCACGGATGACTTCACCCGGATTTACGGCAAACACAGCTTCAAGATGGGCATCGAGTTCCAGAATGCGAAGTTCTCCACCTTGCAGCCTGCGACCTCGCACGGCCGCTTTGAGTACAGTGGCACTTACACCGATATTCCCAACCAGGGGAGCACGACCGGCGGCCTGGCCCAGTTCCTCCTGCCTCCTGTCGCTGCGCCCGCGACCATCGCTGGCAATCCGAATCCCAATGGCTATAGCTATTCCGGCGGCTCGAACAACGTTTCAGCCTCCAACATCAACAAGACCTACGATGCAAAGAAGTATTTTGCCGCTTACTTCCAGGATGACTGGAAGATAACTTCGAAGATGACGCTGAATCTCGGGGTCCGCTACGACTACTTCGGCCCCATCAATGAGACCAACGGCGGCCAGGCCAACTTCGTTCCTATCCCGCTTCCTGGTGAGGGTCTCGGAAACCCGACCTTCATCGTTCCGGCCAGCGGCAAAGACAATCGAACCCTGTCCACCAATTCCACCTGTTTCGGAGCTGGGTGCTACGGCCTGGTCAACCTGCTGGCGGCGGATGGCATCACCCTGGACGTAACGGACAAATACGGACAAGGACTGCTGCACACGCAAAAAGCCAATTTCTCCCCGCGTCTGGGCCTTGAATACCAAATCACTCGCAAACTGGTGGGGCGCGGCGGCTTTGGTATGTTCTACAACTCGTTTGAGAACCAGGGATACGGACCGAATATTGGCGAGAACTATCCGTTTGTTTTCAACTTCGGATATGGCGTGACGTGCCGATCCCTCCGATCCGCATTCGTCGATCGTTTCCCAGGTTGCGCCGGTCAGTTACAACACTGCGTTTGCCGGCTGCCCCACCGCCGGTCCGGGGGGCACCGCATCCGTCGAGTCCGGCTTCTCCTGCATTGCATTTAATCCTGCCCTGGTCAACGCGAAGGGCCTCGGCCTGCAGGGTCTGCAGTTCAATTACCAGACTCCGCGGACCTACGCCGCCAACCTGACCTTCGAGTATTCGATCCTGCCATCCATGGCCCTGACTGCGTCCTATGTGTACACCCACGACGCCGATCTGCAGCATGGCGTGGGCTACCACAACGTGTCGCAGATCATGCCTGCCGGCATCACTACAGGGACCGGATGTCCCTACGGAAACTTCGCCGTGGGAACTTCCCCGGGGAAGTTAAGCTGCTATCCCTTCCCGGATTTTGGCGGCGGCAGTTACCAGGCGACCGACGGCATCAGTTCCTATCATGGCTTGCAAACCAAGCTGCAGGAGCAGGTCTCCCACGGGCTAACCTTCCTGTTCACCTATACGTGGTCAAAGGCCATGAGCGATGCAGGCGATCTGCTCAACGGCACCGGCGCCGACACCCTCCGCGCCTACGCAATCCCGGGTCTGGGTCCGAAGTTCGACTACTCCCTGTCCGACTTCGATATCAAAAACGTAGTTCACTTCAGCGGCATCTACCAATTGCCCTTCGGCAAGAACCGAGAGTTCATGAACCAGGGTGGCGTTGCCAACGCGATGCTGGGAGGTTGGTCCACCAACTGGATCCTGACCTTGCA
This sequence comes from uncultured Acidobacteriaceae bacterium, assembly GCA_963819725.1. Lineage (GTDB taxonomy): Bacteria > Acidobacteriota > Terriglobia > Terriglobales > Acidobacteriaceae > Palsa-343. The sequence continues at coordinate 276,194 of CAWFXK010000002.1, read as the reverse complement.
GGGCGGGCAGCCGCTCGGGTTTGGCTGCCATACCGGCACAGCCTCAGGTCCCGGCTGCAACGACATTGTCACCGGGGATCCGAAAATCGGGGCACACGTCAAGACTTCCGGTGGGATTCATGGACCTTTCTGGTTCGGAAACCCGTCTGCCTTTACGCAGCCCTGCCTGCTGGGCGGGACTCCAGGAGCGCTTACTCCAATTCCAGGTTCGGCGCCCAATTGCGTTCCCCTCACCGGCGCCGCGGCACTGGGCGACAAACGCGATCAGACCTGGGGTCCGGGAATCCATAATTTGGACTTCTCGGTATTCAAGACCTTCCCGCTCCGCGAGCGATACTCGGTGGAGTTCCGCTCGGAGTTCTTCAACATCGTCAACCATCCAAACTTCAATCAGCCCAACTTTGGCGGAAATGGCGTGGTAGCGATCGGCGGGTCGGGCGACTACACCAATCCTACGTTCGGAGCTATCGGATCGACCCGCACACCCCCGCGGCAGATCCAGTTTGCCTTGAAGCTGTATTACTAGAACCCGTCCGCAGGACCTGAGCAAAGCAGCCAGGTTCACAGGGGATGGATTAAGATGGTCGACACCCCGGCATGGCACGGAAACCGGTGCCCAGCCGGGGTGTTCTTCTTCAGAGTACCTTGCTCAGGCGGAGAACAGGGGAGGCAGGGCGTGAGCAGGAAGCCTCGGCTCAGGTGGTCGGTATTGCTGGCCGTATCTGGCATTACCGCACTCCTCTGCGCCGAGCAACCACCGAAGCCAGGCCTAGAGGCTACCTATAAGGCCGCCCAGGTGGACTACGACGCAGGTCGGTATGACCGAGGCGGCTCAACGACTGGAAACCATCCTTCCCGAAGCCGCCAGGAATTTTGAGGTGCACGAGTTGCTTGGTCTCATCTATGCCTCAAAGTCTGAGAAGGCAAAGGCGCTAACCGAGCTTCAACTCGCAGCCCAACTGAAGCCGGACTCGGCCGCCGCGCGAACCAACCTGGGCACGATTCTGCTGTATTCAGGCAAAGCAGACCTGGCGAGCGAGCAGTTCCGCAAAGCGCTGCAACTGGAGCCCGCAAACTACGATGCCAACCACAATCTTGGCGAGTTATACGTGAGGTCCGGCCAGTTAGCCAGGGCACAGCCTCTGCTTGCCAGAGCCTGGCGGGCAAAACCCGATGCGTACGACAACGGCTACGATCTGGCCATGGCCGACTTTCTGCTCGGGCGGCTGGATCAGGCGCGGCTGGTCATCAGTGAGCTGGCGAAAGAGAAGAACACCGGCGAGCTGCACAACCTGCTCGCACAAATCGACGAGAAAGAAGGAAAGTTTATCGATGCGGCCAACGAATACGAGACGGCCGCCCATCTGGACCCAACCGAGGACAATCTCTTCGATTGGGGAAGCGAGATGCTGCTGCACCGAACCTACGAACCGTCGATCACCATTTTCCAGGATGCAACCCAGCGCTATCCCAGCTCCCCGCGCCTCTTCATCGGCCTCGGACTTGCGCTCTATTCCCGCGCTCGCTATAACGAAGCCGTGGACGCTCTTCTTCGCGCCGCGGACCTCGATCCCTCCGACCCGCGCTGCTACCTTTTCCTCTCCAAAGTCCTGAACAGCTCGCCTGCCCAGGCCGCCGCGGTCACCGAACGCTTCCGCCGCTATGCTCAGGAGCAGCCGAACAACGCGCGCGCTCAGTACTACTACGCCATCAGCCTCTGGAAGGCCCAGCGAACGGCTGGCCCCACCGCGGATCTCGGCGCCGTCGAATCGCTGCTGAAGAAATCCATCGTGCTCGATGACTCCCTCGCCGACGCCCACCTTCAGCTCGGCGATTTATATGCCGACCAGCATCGGTACGAGGACTCCATTACGCAGTACGAGCACGCTCTCGCGCTTGATCCAAACCTCTCCGACGCCCACTACCGCCTCGGCATGGATTACGTCCACGTCGGCAAGAAAGATCTGGCTCAGAAAGAACTCGCGGTCTATCAGAAGCTGCGTACCCAGCATCTGGCGGATATCGACAAAGAACGCGCCGAGGTTCGCCAGTTTGTCTATTCCGCCAAACTACCCGCTCCATCGGTGCCCTGATCGCGCATGAATCGCATCATCCAATCGCTGGAAACTCCTCTCGGCCTCAGCCGCAGCCGCCGCGAATTTCTCCGTGATGCCGCCGGCCTCGCGCTCGGATCGACGGTGATGGGAGCCAGCCCTTTCCTGCGCGGCGAGGCTGTCCGCAAGAAGCGCAAGGTCATCGTGATCACGTTTGGCGGCGGCGCGCGCGACCAGGAGACCTTTGCACCCGAAGGCCAGGAGAACATCCCGCATCTCCTCAAGGAACTCATCCCGCAATCCAGCTTCTTTTCGCACGTCACGAACCGCGGCATCCTCGGCCACTACGTAGCCACCGCCAGCCTCGCCACCGGCGTCTATGAGACTCTGAACAACTTCGCAGCCGTCCCCCCGCAGCATCCCACCGTATTCGAGTATTTCCGCCGCGATCTGCGGCGCCCGGCGAGCGACACCTGGGTCGTTGCCCCCAGCAACGGCTTCAACCGCATCGGCGAAAGCGACTGCCGCTCCTACGGAGATGGCGCCACCGTGATCCTTCCCAAGCACCTGCTGGAGGCTGCCAGGCCCGGCGGTATTAACCTCGATCACTTGCTGCGCGACAACTACGAGAACCCCCTCTACACGCCGCAACTGGGCGGCGGCGAGTTCGAACTCCAGCAACTCGACCGCATCCTCCGCCTCTCCGTCGACGACTTCACCGCGCATGCTCGGACGCTCTCCAGTCCCGACGAGCTGTCGGTGTACATCGCCATCCGTCTCATGCAGCAGGAGGCTCCCAGCCTGCTCTGGATCACCATGCACGACATCGACGTCGCCCACTCCGGCGCCTATTCCTTATATATAGAGGGCATCCGCCGTACCGACCGCCTGTGCGCCGACATGTGGCGCGCCGTCGAGGACAATCCCGAGTACGCCGGCAACACCACCATGTTCATCCTGCCCGACTTCGGCCGCGACGCCGACTACGACGCCGGCGGCAACGGATTCCAGCACCACCGCACCGGCGATGCTGCGAGCCGCACTACCTGGATGCTGGCCCTGGGCGCCGGTGTTCGTTCCGGCGTCATCTATGACGACCCCATGCAGTCGATCGATCTTGTCCCCAGCCTCGGCGCCATCCTCGGCTTCTCCCCCGCGCAGAGCGACGGCAAACCCATTCGGGAGCTGGTCTGACTGTGCAGCCTCGCGACCTCAACTCCGGAAACTTCGCTGCCTATCCGCCACAGGGCCGTGCCCTCGCGGTCCAGTACCTCGACACCTTGCGGCAGCTTCCGCTCACTCTTCTGCCCAGCCTGCTCCGCGAAATCATCCAGTATGACTACCTCTTTCCGGTGGAGCGCTCCACCATCCAGAAGCAGTTAGCCGCTCTTGCCACCATGAATCAGCGGCAGCTTTCCGACTGTGTGCATGGGTTTGCACAGATCACGCTGTCGAAAGATCTCGAGAATTTCGACTCGATCAACCATCCCGCCCAGTTTTTGGAGCAGCAGTCCGCCTGGCTCTGGAGCAGCCACCAGCTCGATGCCTTTCGCACCGCCGCCACCGCCTACGCTGCCAGCCTCGACGCCCTCGTTCCCGTCGAAGCGCCTCCGCTTCTTCGCCTCGGCATCGCCGTCATCGGACAGGGCGTGGCCTCCTCGGAGGAGCCGCTCTTCCGTAACCTCCGCGCCCAGGGCACCTTTTTTTCCCGAATCAAACCCGAGAATGGACTCCGCCTTCTCCTCGATGCAACCGCCCGGCGCGCGCGGGCACACCCCGCGCCCTATGCGCACTGGTACATCGACGGAGGCGCCTCCGCCGATCACGATCCCGCGCTCACAAGCATTTCCTTCAGCGCGCTCGAGCCGCTCCGTGCCGGTCTGCTCAAAAAAATGCAGAAGCAGATCGAGCGCCCCGGCATGGGACCCGAACAGCTTCGCACCTGGCTCGCTCAGCTTACCCCCGCGGAACTCGAAATCGACAGCTCCGCGGATCCGGTCATTGCCCGGTTCCAGGTCAGCCTGTTCACCGAAGCCTCCGGCACCCAGATCTTCAGCACCACCTTCGCGCAGTGGACCACCCGTGAGGTCCTCCGCCGTGCCCAGGCGCTCACCGTTGTTGCGCGTTTCGCGCCGCGCCAACGCCAGCGCCCGATGAACGAATTGCTTTCCGGCGAAATGGCGACCCCGGAACTCGATCCCGCCGGTTCGCTCCTCGATGCCGACATGGCCGCCTGGTACCACTGGGTGAACCAGCAGCGGCTCCCCGGCTACGACCAGTCCGCCTTTATTGCCTGGTTCGAAGATCACAACCAGGCTGTCGCGATCGGCCCCGCGATTCCCCGTGGTGTCGAATCCGATTCCTCGCTGGATCTGGCTCAGTTGCTGGCTTTCGCTTCCGGTTGATCCTGTCGGGTATTGATTTTAGTGGTGGCCAGGGACGGGATCGAACTTGAGCCGGTATGCGGGCGTCTGAGCCCGCAGGCGAAATCCCGAGCGCAGTGAGGAACCTCGTCACCTCAACTCCGCAAGCATAAGTGGTGGCCAGGGACGGGATCGAACCGCCGACGCCGGCCTTTTCAGGGCCGCGCTCTACCACTGAGCTACCTGGCCGCCGGAGGGTTCCAGCACGGATAGGAGCCGTTCGAGGAGCCGCCATCAACACCAGCGCTCACCCCAACGACCTCTGCAAGTATAACAAACCACGCTCGCGCTCCCCGCCGCACAGACCGGCGCCAGCCGCGCTTCTCGCATCTCACCGGAGTAGAAACACGCGAGGAGAATTCCATGCCCCAGGCCCATGCACAGCCGCCACAACCCTCTCCCACCGCTCCCGACGCCTGCTCGACCAACACCGATCCCTCTGCGCCCGCCGGCGCCAAAAACTCCCTCGGCGCGAAGAGCGACTGCAACGGCCGGCCCACAACCGACGACTCCGTTGTCGAAGCCATGGACGAGCAGGGTCCCGCAATCGTCCCTTCCCCTGCGCGATCCGGCGAAACGCGTCGCTGACCTGCTCCCCGACCAGAATCCAGATCCGCCATGCCGGCGCCAAAACAAAAGGGCGCCCCATGGCGCCCCATTCCCCAACTCCGAACCCTGAACTACCGCACCATCGTCAGCAGCGCGCGCGCACCAGCCACCAGGCCAACCCACAGCACCCCGCTCAGCAGCAGCCCGTAGATCACGCCGCGGATCGGCGCCGTCTCTTCTGAGTCCTGCCGCTGCATGCCCTCCGCAAGGCCATCGGCCACCGCCGTCCGCCCGCTGCCCGTTGTCTCCAGTTCCCCCCCGTAACGAACCGCATTGATCGAGATCACCATGGCCAGCTCCTTCCAACACCCAACACAGCCATGGTGACAAACCGGCTTTAGACCCGGATGTGACTAGAATCACGCTCCCCATCCGTTCCCTAAAGGCACTGCCGAAACAGGAAAGGGATTCCCTTTTTGGGAACCCCCTCGCAAAAATCGAAGGGGTCCCGGATTCCGGGACCCCTTTCCTCAAACCTTCGAAAACCCTACGCCCGCAGCCGGCTCCGCAGCTCTTCCGGGATCCGGTCCTGCAGTACCCGCGCCTGCTCCATCGCCACGCCCGTCAGATACACCGGCGCCGGCGTCGTAATCGCCACCAGGATCCATGCCGCCAGCGATGCCAGCAGCCCCACTACCGCGGCCGCCTGCAGCGTCAACACCACGGCCCCATGCTCCAGACGCAGAACCCCCACCGCCATGGTCCGCAGTGGCTCCACGTGGTGGATCACCGCCAGCGCCAGCAGAAACGCCACTATGCACAGGGTGCTCAGCGTGATCAGTGCCACATCGATGGTGCGGTGCAGCCTCTGCCGCCCGCGGCAAAAGGCGCAGCTCGCCAGATGCTCCTCATAATCCACGCGCATCTCGGGCGAAATCCCCGAAATGTCGTAACGCCAGCTCGATAATATGTCCCCAACGACCGAATCGGTGCAGGTGCTCATCGTTTCAGGTCCTCATTTTCCACTCACCTCATCAACGCCCGGCCGACAGCCCTGAGGTGAGAATCGAACGAAGGGGCGGCTCCAAACTATTATAAACCTGTCCAGTTACAGGACAATAGCTTCCAGCGGACGATCCTGCTCGGCAAGAATCAAATGATTCGCCAGCAGGCTCATGCGGTCCCGCAGAGCCCGTTCCGCGCTGATCCGCGCCAGTTCCGGCAGATTATTGTTCTCTGACAGGTGCGCCAACACCACATACGCTGCGCCCCCGTCATAAGTTCTTGCCAGAAACTCCGCTGCCGCGTCGTTGGATAAGTGCCCTACCCGCGACATCACCCGCTGCTTCACCGACCAGGGATACGGCCCGTCCCGCAGCATGTCCACATCGTGGTTCGACTCCAGCATCAGCACGTCGCAGCCTCGCAGCTGCACTGAGACGTTAGATGGCATATAGCCAAGGTCCGTCGCAATTGCAATGCGAATTCCGTCGGCCTCAAACACAAACCCAACCGGATCAGCAGCATCGTGCGGGATCGTAAACGGCGTAACGGCAATATCCCCGATTCGGAATCCGCTCCCCGCCCGGAAATACTCCACCGCCGGCAGCGCCGTGGGATCCTTCTGCGGTTCCTTCTCAGCCTCAGCGATCGCCTCCTCAGCCGCAGCCCGCTCTTCCGCATCCGGCTCGACTCCCACATCCGCGGAGCAACGTACGCTGGGCTCGCCGTCTTCTGCTCCCTGCTTCTCCTGATCGCCGAGCGCCGAACGCCGAACGCCGTCTTCTGCGCCCTGCGCCCTGCTCCCTGCTCCCTGCTTCTCCTGACCGCCGCCCTGTACCCTGCACCCTGTACCCTGCACCCTGCGCTGTGCCAGCCACTCCGCGTACGTGATCCGCTTCTGCGGAGTCATCCACCGCACCCATGCCCGATGCGTCGGTTCCGTCAGATACACAGGGATCCCCAGCTTCCGGGCGGTCACCGCCATCCCCTGCACATGATCCTGGTGCTCATGTGTAATCAGGATCGCGCTCAGCGCCTCGGGCTGCTCCCCGGCCGCGCGCATCCGCTTCATCAACTCCCGGCAGCTCAGCCCCGCATCCACCAGAATCCGCGTCGTCGCGCTGGAGACAATCGTGCTGTTGCCCCTCGACCCGCTGGCCAGCACCGTCATCCGCACCATAGCTGGAAGGATACGCCCAGCCAATGTGGAAGGCACGTACGATTCCTCGCCCCCGACTCCGCCCAGGTACCACTGGTTGCGGCGTATCCCCTTTTCGGTACTTCCGGGCTACCTGCTCGCTGTCTCGACGCGAAGCAGTCTTGTCGCCGAGGCCGATTGATTCACTGGCTGAGACTCGAAGCTTTCGCAGTCACACTCCTGTTGGCCAGCAGAGGAACTTCCATCGTACCGGCCTTCCCTGTCTCCTCGTCGTACACGCCCGTTTCCAAAAAGACATCCTTCTCGGAAGGCAGATCGAGCTCGAAATGTGCCGGTACTCCGGATTTCTCAATGGCCGCAAACAAATCGGGCGTCAACTTCATGGCCTGCGTGCCGCCGACCCAGTTCAGGGCATTGCCGTCGCGGTCGTACGCCATCACTTGCACGTCGATCTTGCCGCTGTGCGTGCCGTCCGGTTGCGGGTCGAGCTTTACATCGCTCCAGCGGATCATGAAGTCGATCGAATAGCGCGTCGTGGGGCCGTCCAGCTTCGCATTCTTTCCTGCTCTCGGGCTGCCGGCAGCCGGCTGCGGGTTGGCGGGCAGCACGCGCACCGCATACAGAATCTGCGTAGCGTCGGGCATGCCCCGCATCATCAGCGCATGCAGAGGATTGCCTTCGATCGCGCCTGCGCCCATCCTGGCGTTATCGTCCGCGTTGTAGCCGTGCCGGTAGGCGACGCGATATTTGCCGCCCGCGACCTTCACCTGGATCCGCCGGAAGCTCCCGTCCATCTTCTTGTTCGCCGGCGTGTAGGCCAGCGTGTAGTAGTGCGCTCCGTCCGCGATCGCCTTCTGCGTCGCCGCGCTCAGATCGTTCGTGTTGTAAAACGCCTTTCCACCGGTGTCAATCGCCAGTTGCTCCATCGCCATGATCTTGTCCGAGCGCGCGCCGTTCTCATGCATGTAGGCGCCTATCTTGCCTCCCTTACCTGCCATCCCTGGCTCACCACCCTCATAATCTACCGGGCCTGCGCCATTCGTTTCGATGTCCGCATCCTGCACATGCTCCGACATCACGCCTTCCGCGCCCACCGGATACACGGCCACCTTGGCAACCGTGAGCATGTCCGCTGTTCCGCGAATCGCCTTCCCGTAGTCGCGCAGGTCCGACGTATCCATCTGGTTCGGCTGACTACGCTCCGCTTGCGGAAAAACCGTGACCGGAAAACTGCTCGAGAACCAGATGAGGTTCTTGCGTCCTGGCACCGCGGCAAGATACCGCGCCAGAATCTGCAGCGCCTGCAGCGTCATGCCCACCCGCTGTGCGGACTCCATGTTCGTCGATTCGCTCTGAAATCCCTGGAGCTCTTCAATTCCCGCGGTCACGTGCCCGTTGTCCATCATCACCCGCTTCTCCAGCTCCCACACATCGTCTTTCTTGTCCTGCATCGATCGCGATTCCGCGGGCTTGGTGATCAGGTCACCGAACTTCGGATCGTTCAGCGCCGCTACCAGTGCCGAGGAGTCCGTTGTGAACCCCTGCACCATGCGCAGCCGCTTCGACAGCGTGAAGATGGCCGCACGGGTCCCCGGCTGCATGTTTTTCAGGAACCGGATGATCTGGTTGTGGACGTAGCTCTGGTCTCCCTGGTCCGTATTCAGCGCATCGAGCAGCAGCACGTTCACCGAGTCGTTCGGCGGCGCCGCTGGCACGTTGGTGTAGATCCCCGGCGGCATCTTCGGCAGCGGCGGCAACGCGCCCGCCGGCAGCGTATTGGCCGAGTGCTCCTCGAAAAAGTCAATGGCCTGTGGCTTGCCGTCCTCAAAGACTTCAAAGGCCTGCTTCTGCAGACCCTTGACCGGGTCATCTCCTTTTGCCACCACGACGTCAACCACCACGGTCCGCGCGGTGCTGCGATAAGTGGGCGCCTTCACCTGTGAAGATCCATCGGTTTGTCCGGTTGCCCCCGGACCAGCAAGGGCCGCGATCAACGCCGCGATGAAGAGGATTCTTTGCAACCGCATGCACACCCCCCCTGTTGTTCCCAATTCGGTCAGCCGAAACAAGAAAGACAACGCCAGTCACCTCGGCTTTCCCTGCCCTGCGTTAGATAGCAGCGGAATATAGGCGCCGCGAATACGGCAGGTCTAATCTCGCCCGCATTCACGTCCAATACTCCACGCCACCGAACCGTGGCGACTGGTGGGTCGATCCTCAGGTTCGCTCATCTTCATGACCTGTTGAGCCCTCTGTTTGCAGCTAACTGGAGGCAGGCTGATCGCGGTCCACCTCTGTACCAATTCTCCGAGCGGTGCCACGAAATTGCCGATTGTCAGATCATGACCTCCGGTCTCCGCGATTTTCCCCCGAAAATGGTCAGGTTCCAGATCTCGGATCAGACCGAATATTGCAACACGGCGATGGAATGCGGAGGAAGTTCAAGGTACGGAGCGTCGGGCCTCCACGGAATCACCTGGGGAACCACGCGAGCCGGATGGGCCACGTCGTTGTAGGCATCGGGTGAATCGCCGCATAGAACCGTCACCCTGGTATCATCGCGACTCACGGGAGCGCGGAGATCGATCTTCCATCGAGCCGGCGCTTCGGGATGACGATTCACGAGAGCGATTGCCACTCGCTTGCGATCGTCGCTGCAGGTGGTGACTGCATCCAGAGCCGGCACCGTCTTCTGGTCCACATGCAGCGGGTCGCAGGCAATACGAGTCTCGACGACGTTCGGCTGGAGCAGGTCGGAGTACATCTTCAGAACGTGGAAGGTAGTTCGTTTGACGATTCCTTTAGGGTGAACGAAGAGCGGCCCGCGCACGTTGACGACCGGAGCCATGCACGCCATCTGGACATACTTTGCCTGGCGCAAACATCCGTTGAGAAAGGAAGCGGAGAAGACCGCGTCGGCCATGGTGTAGGTCTCATTGCGGTCGTTCTCATCGCGCTCGCTGATCTCAGCGAGTTGATTGGCTCCCCCGCCGGGAAAGCCGGGATGATGCCAGCCGCGCAGGTTCCATTCATCGAAGGCGATCCTGATCCGATCGCCGAAGCCGGTCCGGTTGAGGAGTTCGATCGCCTGTTGAATCTGCTGCTCGGGAGCTTCGCAGAAGGCCATGCAATGCAGATAGTCGGAGGGATGCGTGCCACGCTGCCAGAGCGCGTCCCAATAGCCGTGAATGGAGATGAAGTTGAGATACTTGCCGGCATCCCTGAGCATGGGCGGCGTCCAGTTGCCGGTGACGGTGGCGGCGGCCAGGATCTGCAAGTCGCTTTCAACGGCCCGCATCATCTTGGCGGACTCACGGACGAGCGGCCCCCACTCCTCCACTGTTTTGGCCCCGATTTCGCCGCCGAGGTAATTCTCGTTTCCGATGCTCCAGTAGCGAACGTTGAAGGGCTCGGGGGAGCCGTTGGCAGCGCGCATGCGGGAGTAGCGGCCCTCATTTTTCAGATTGCAGTACTCGACCCAGTTGCTCATCTCTTCGGATGTGCCCGTTCCCGCATTGGTGCAGATGTATGGCTCGGCGCCGACCAGGCGGCACCACTTTACGAACTCATCGGTGCCGAAGGTATTCGGGTCTTCGACGCCCCAGGCTTTATCGAAGCTCGGCTGGCGGTCCTTGCCCACGCCATCGCGCCAGTGATAGGCGGAGGCGAAACAGCCGCCCGGCCAGCGCACGATGGGCACTTTCAATTCGCGCAGGGCTTCGATGACATCGGTGCGAAAACCGTGCTTGTCGGCGAGAGGCGATCCGGGATCGAAGACGCCACCGTAGACCTGGCGCTGAAAGTGTTCGAGGAATTGCCCGAAGATCATGCGGTTGAACGGAGTGCCAGGAGCGGCTAAGTCGGCGGTCAACTCACCGGCGACGGCGGCACCTGCATCCAGTGCCCAGAGTTTTGTTGCCAGGCTGGAGGAACCGAGAATCATTGCGACGCTTCCGCGCGTGAATTGCCGCCGAGTCAGATTGAGCTTGCCGGGGTCAGCTTGAATGGCCATCTCCCTGTTCAGAGAAGTTCGCCACCCATTGTAGTGCGCTGAACTTGTAGTGCGCTGAACTTGTAGTGCGCTGAACGAAATGCCAACTCCAAAAGCGCTGTCAGGAACGGGGAAAGGCTTCGATTGTGGTCAGCCCGTCCTGCAAGGACTGCGCCCCGGACGGTTCCAGAATCGCAGTTCCAATGTCTCAGAATCACGGTTCCGATGTTCCGGTTTGCAGGTCATATGACCCTCCCCACAGACCTTGCCATCCTGACGCTGAGCATCGCGAGGCGGAAGGATCTGCGGTTGTTCTTCTCTGCTGCGAAGCGAATCTCAATACGTGTAAAACCCGCGCCCCGACTTCCGTCCCAGCCACCCCGCATCCACCATCCGCACCAGCAGCGGGCACGGCCGATACTTTGGGTCGCCCAGCCCCTCGTGCAGCACGCGCATGATGTCCAGACAAACGTCGAGCCCGATAAAGTCCGCCAGCGTCAGCGGCCCCATCGGATGTGCCATCCCCAGCCGGAAAACCTCGTCCACGGCATCGGGCGTGGCCACGCCTTCCATCACGGCATACATGGCCTCGTTCAGCAGCGGCATCAGCACGCGGTTCGAGACAAAGCCAGGCGCGTCATTGACCTCAACCGCCGTCTTGCCCAGCTTCTCCGCCAGCGTAGCGACTGTTTCGTAGGTCTCCTGGCTGGTCTGCAGCCCGCGAATGACTTCAACCAGCTTCATCACCGGCACCGGATTGAAGAAGTGCATGCCGATCACGCGCTCCGGCCGCCCCGTGACGGCAGCCAGTTTGGTGATCGAGATCGAAGAGGTATTCGACGCGAGGATGACCTCGGGCTTCGCGATCTTGTCCAGCTCCTGGAACAGCGCCTTCTTCACCTCGAACTTCTCCGTCGCCGCCTCGACGATGAGTCCGGCTTCAGCCAGATCCGTCCGGTCGAGCGTACCTTCGATGCGCGCCAGTGCGTCATCGACATCGTTGACGGTGATCTTGCCCTTCTCCGCTTCGCGGCCGAGATTCCTGCGAATCGTCTCGAGGCCGCTGATCGAGAAACCGCCGCTCGACCTCGCACAGCAGCACCCGATAGCCGCTGCGCGCGAAGACGTGAGCGATGCCGTTGCCCATGGTGCCGGCGCCAATAACGCCGACCGTTTGAATGTCAGTCACTGGATGGAATCCTCTCCGAGGATTCTAATCTTCGATTCGCACCGCAAGTGCGGTGACATTGTCCCGCCCCCCAGCCTCGTTGGCGGCATCGACCAGAGCCTGCGCGGCACGATCCAGATCGTTGCCGGCGTCGAGGATGCGCGCGATGTCGTCTTCATCGACCTCGCGCGTGAGCCCGTCGCTGCACAGCAGAAACACATCGCCGGGCTGAGGCTCAATCTCGGCCACATCCTCCGTGATCGAGGGCTGTGTGCCGATGGCCCGCGTGATCACACTGCGCAGCGGCGAGCGCTCCGCCTCCTCCGCGGTCATGGCGCCAAGACGCATCTGCTCGTCGACCAGGGAGTGGTCCTGGGTAACACGTTCCAGCTTGCCCGCGCGCAGCAGGTAACAGCGGCTGTCGCCAGCATGAGCGACGAGGGCATGACTGTTTTCGGAGCAGAAGCGCCACCAGCGTCGTGCCCATACCGTAAAGGTTCGGTTCGCGCTCGGCGCGCTCGAGGACGATGCGATTGGCCTCGGCAATGGCCGTGTGCAGGCGGCCGCGCCCGCCCTCCGCCCCTTCGTCCGCGCCGGGGTTCGGTGAGAGGTCGGCGCTCATCCGCTCGACGATCGCGTCGACCGCCATCCGGCTGGCGATCTCGCCGCCCGCCGCGCCGCCCATGCCGTCGCACACAACGTAGATGCCGTGCTCCGGCCGCATACCGAACGCGTCTTCATTGCCCGTGCGTACCCGGCCCTTGCTGGTGCGCGCCGCCGCCTTCGCCATCATCATTGCGTGGGTTATCGAACCTAAATCACGATACACGATGCGGTGTCCTCTCTTGTCAGGCGTCCGGCGCCTGCGTCCCTGGTGTGTCCTCGGTCACCATCCCACGCGCCGCGCTCCTCTACAATCACCCTGAGGAACTATCGACCATGCCGCGTAAGCCGCTCATCGCCGCCAACTGGAAAATGTACAAGACTCCCGCCCAGGCGCAGGAGTTCTTTAAGAACTTTTTGCCCCTGGTGGCCAATCACGAACGCGACGAGATCGTCGTGTGCCCGTCCTTCACGTCGATCCCGGTGGTTGTGGCCGCGGCCACGGGCTCGGGCGTCGCCGTGGGCGCGCAGAATATGCATTTCGCCGACGAAGGCGCCTACACCGGCGAGATCTCTCCCGTGATGCTGAAGGCGATTGGGCCAACCCACGTGATTCTCGGACACTCCGAGCGGCGGCAGTATTTTGCCGAGACCGATGAGTTGATCAACAAGAAACTGAAGGCCGCGTTGGCTCACCAGCTGCTGCCAATCGTCTGCGTAGGAGAGGTGCTGGCCGAACGCGAGGCCGGCAAAACCAACGAAGTGCTGGTACGGCAGACGCGCGGCGTTTTGGCGGGAATCACAGCCGCCCAGGCGGCGCCGATCGTCATCGCCTACGAACCGGTCTGGGCAATCGGGACAGGCAAAACCGCTACGCCGCAGATCGCCGCCGAAGCCCATGGAGTCATTCGCGCCGAAGTGGCGAATCTGCTGGGTACGGAGACGGCGGACGCGCTGCGCATCCTCTACGGCGGCAGCGTGAAACCCGACAACGCCGCATCCCTGATGGCGGAAGCCGAGATCGATGGGGCGCTGGTCGGCGGCGCGAGTCTCGATCCGCAGTCGTTCGCAAAAATCGTCAACTACTAGCTCTCGCGCATCGAACAGAGCATGAACGAACCGGAAACGATTCGCGAGATTCTGGAAAACGCGCGCACCATTGCCGTGGTGGGGCTGACCAACCGCGAGGGGCGCGCATCCCTGGGCGTCTCGCGCTTCATGCAGTCGCAGGGATACCGGATCATCCCTGTGAATCCTCTCATTGATGAGGTGTTAGGAGAGAAGGCTTACCCGACGCTGGACGATGCCGTCGCCGCCCATCCGGAAATCGACCTGGTGAATGTGTTTCGCTCGCCTGAGCACGTGCCCGAGATCGTGAAGGACGTGATCCGCCTGAAGATTCCGCGCCTTTGGCTCCAGGAAGGCGTCTGCCACGACGAGGCGGTGGGCTGGGCCGAGGCGGCCGGCATCAAAGTCGTCCAGGATCATTGCATCCTGAAGGAGCGCATGGCCGCGGGGTGGCGCGGGCGCTGATTCGGACCGTTTTGGCGTAGCTCCCGCCGATGACCGGTATCCACTCTAAGAACAAACCGCGCCGTGTGCCGATATAGAAAGCGTGCAGCCTCCGGTCCCAATCGATCCCGTTTGGCAGGCTGGAACCGAGCAGGCGTACCGGTTCGGTTTCCCGCCGTGGATCGAAACGGAATCTGTTGAGCCACTACTAACGCAAATCCAACCCCTGCTGGGCCAGGATGCCGTGCCGGATCCAACCTTCTTCGTTGAAAGCTGGACCGTCGGTGTGACGGCCGCCTCAGAGAATTACCTGCACCGCCACCAGCACGAAAAAAAACACGAATCTCCGACGTCGGCAGCCTTCCCGAGTTTCTCCTTTGTCGCATTCCTGAATCTGGACCCGCCCGCGCACCTCGCACCTGCGGACTCACCGAGCGCAACGAGGCCGGCGAGAAAGTCTTTCGTGACTGGATGCCCGGAACAGGAGGAGACGGAAGCCTTCGTCCCTGGCCCACTCAGTTTCCCATCAGCCTGCCGGTTGCTGGGGGTCGCGGCGACCAGCACACGAGAACAAATCAAAGCTGCCTACCGGAAGATGGCGAGCCGCTACCATCCGGACCGGCTGGAAGGTGCCGGGTTGAATGATTCAAAATTCGCCAGCGACCGAATGGCCTCGATCAACGAGGCGTACCGGCTTCTGTGCGACGTTGCTGTCGATCGATCAGCGTAGGGATCCACCCCAGACAAAACTGATCACGCCGAGGAGAACCTCGGGTCAGACCGTCCGCAGGACCTCATATTCAAGCCGCATCGTTCCCGTCTTCGGATATAACCGGTGACCGACGAATTTCAGCCCGGTGCGCGCCGCGAGTGAAGACAACAGCGGCACGCCGCCGCCGAGCAGAACCGGAACAACGGAAACCTCGATGCGATCGACGAGGCGCGCTGCGAGAAAACTGCCCAGCAGCTCGCCGCCGCCGAAGAGCCAGATGTCCCGGCCTGGGTGCTCGCGCAAGTTGCGGACGACGGCCTCAGGATCGGTCTCGATGCGAACGCTGGGAAAATCCGCAGCGCGCAGGGTACGGGAGAAAACAACATAGTCAATGCCTTTGGGTGGCTTGTCGCGCTTCGCCTGCACCATGGCGTCGAAGGTCTTGCGGCCGATCAGGAAAGTGTCGAACTGGGCCATCATGGCGGCGAAATCGCAGTCCGGATCCTGGACGATCCAGTCATATTCGCCGTTGGGTCCGGCGATGAAGCCGTCGAGGCTGACCGCCGCAGAGAATCGTACCAGGCGCATGCTCCTTCTCCGAGCCGGCCCTAAACGCCCACACCCTTCGACTTCACGTTCTCCCGAATGAACGTAACCACCGACTCCAGCGAAGTCCCCGGTCCGAAACACCGCCGACACGCCGCTTTCCTTCAGCGCCGCAATGTCCTGCTCCGGGATCGTGCCGCCAAGCACGACGAGAATATCCCCCGCGTCCTGCTCGCGCAGCATCGCCGTGACGCGGGGAACGATGGCGTTGTGCGCTCCGGAAAGAATACTCAGCCCCACGCAGTCGACGTCTTCCTGAATCGCCGCGCTTACGATCATCTCCGGCGTCTGGCGAAGGCCGGTGTAGATCACCTCCATGCCCGCGTCGCGCAAGGCGCGTGCGATCACCTTGGCGCCGCGGTCGTGGCCGTCGAGCCCCGGCTTGGCGACCAGCACGCGGATGGGATGAGTGCGTTCAGTCATGCAGAACGCTGAAGAATACCATGCGCCGCCTAAGACAGGGAGACCGCATGTTTCGCGGCCAGACCCAGCCGGCGGAGCAGACTGCTCATGGTCAGTCCCTGCACCACGATCGAAAAGATCACGACAATATAGGTGATGGCGAGCAGCCGATCATGCGGCCGGCCCTGGGGAATCGACAGAGCCAGCGCCACCGCCAGCCCGCCGCGCAGTCCACCCCAGGTCAGCACGCTCATGGCCCCGCGCACTGGCTTGTGGAAGGCGCGAACCAGACCCAGGGAAGCGCCGACGCTCAGCCATCGCGCGCCCAGCACAACCGGGATGGCGAGCAGCCCGGCGTAGACGTACTGGACACGCCACGGCATGGCAATCAGCTGGAGCCCAAGCAGCAGGAAAAGAATCACGTTCATGAAGGCGTCGATGAGATCCCAGAAGTCATCGACATGAATGCGGGTCTCCTCAGACATGCCGAGATGCCGCGCCCGTCCACCCACCACCAGTCCGGCGGCAACGGCTTCCAGCGGCGCCGAGAGGCGCAGCGCATCGGCCAGCGCGTATCCGCCCATGGCGAGCGCCAGCGTGAGCATCACTTCGACGCGATAACCGTCCACCGTGCGAATCAGCCGATAGCATACGTATCCCAGCGCGAGTCCCAGAATCACGCCGCCGCCGGCCTTGATCAGGAGCAGCCACGTAAAGCTCGCCACCGAGGGCGGACCGCCACCGTCGACGGAGGCGAGCAGGGTCAGGAAAACCACGGCGCCGACACCGTCGTTGAAGAGCGATTCGCCGGTGAGCTGCGCCTCGAGGCTGGCCGGTGCGTCCACGCGGCGCAGCAGCTCGAGGACGGCGATTGGGTCGGTGGGCGATATCAGCGCGCCGAAAAGCAGACACGCAATCCAGGTAGCGTGAAAGCCGGTGGCGGCGAGGATGAGTTTCAGCAGCCCAGCAACGATGACGGTGGAGAGCAGCGTACCGAAGACCGACAAGGCCGTGACCGCGGCTTTCTGTTTCGCCAGTTCCTTCAGATTGAGCTTGAGCGCGCCTGCGAACAGCAGGAAGGCGAGCATGCCGTGGAGCACCACCGCCGAAAAGTCGATGCGCGCGACCTCGGCGGCGACCCTGACATGCAGTCCAGGGACGGCGCTCCCCACGAGCACAAACACGAGCGACATGCCGAGCGACTGCAGCATCACGCCGACGGTGATGGGCAGGCGCAGCACACGGCGGCTGACGAGGCTGAACGCCGCAGCCAGACAGACCAGCGTGCTCACCAGCGCGAAAACCGGCATGACAAAACTGTATCGTGCGGAGCGCTAAATGGAGGCGCGAATCGCCCCAGCTCTTTCGGCCAGCGGCGCGGGCTCGATGGTCATCAAATCGAATCCCCTCTCGCGGGGAAGGAATTCGGACTTATTCGGAATCGTGGTCCGGCTCATCACCGGCTGATTCAAGCCCGGCGATGGCTTCCTCTTCGATGTCCCATTTGCGCAGAATGCGAAAGATGACGCTCGATCCGAAACCGGCGCGCATCAGCATACGGGCGACGCGTGCGGCTTCTTTCTGGCTTGCGGGTTTCTTCACGCGCTTGCGCTCCAGATGCCGCCGCGCAAGCTCTTCCTCGTTGACGTCTTCGTAAGCGGTTTCGAGGGTCTTTGCGATCACAGGGGCCTGGACACCTTTGCGCATCAGGTCCTGCTGCACGCGGCGCTTGCCGAAGCTGGCGTTTTCCTGGCGCAGCTTCGCGTAGTCCTGGGCGTAAGCGGTGTCGTTGAGATATTTGCACTCTATGAGGCGCGCGATGACTGCGCCGATCTTCGCCTCGCCGGCTTCGCCGGGCTCAACGCGGCGTCGCAGCACGCGCTTCACTTCGGCGACCGTGCGCATCTGCTGCCCGAGCAGCTTCACCGCGTAGTCGAACAGTTTTTCTTCAGCCAGAGGAGCGGCGGGCTTGCGGGCGCGCATGGGTTCAGAGTAGTCCGAAACGCGGATCGTGGATCACAGCATCAACCGCGTCTGCGGTACCGGATCTCAAATTCGTACCCCGGATTCGGCGGGAACATCTCCGCCACATGCCGCAGCCGTTCCGCCAGCGCCGGCGCGGCCAGCAGCGGATACTCGCGCTCGCGCAGATCGGCGTAGTCGAAATCGACGGTGAGCGAAAGCATGTAAACCGCGAGCGCATCGGAGAAGCTCGATTCCAGATAGCTGGATTTGGCGCGCTCGTCCACCTCGTTGCCCCGGCTCCGGTCCAGCGCGCGCCGGCGGCTCTCCCACGCATCGTGGCTGGTTTCTCCGCGCACGTCGTTCGTCGCCTGCGACCACGCCAGCTCAGCGAAGCTATGCGGAACGCCCACAAGGTCGACGAAGTGATGCCCGACGTTGATCAGGAACTCGAACGCGAGGGCGAAGCGGTCCTGCATCAGCCGGGTGGAGATAAAAATGCACTCGGAGCCGCCGAAGCGGACGTTGCGGTGGCAGATCGCGCGATCCCCCAGATCTACGGTGTAGTCGGGGGCAACCACCGTATCATCGTTTTCGCCGATGGCGAGCGGGACGAAGTACCACGCACGCTGGCGCAGAGCGGCCGCGACAACGGTGGGCACGGCCTGAACGATACGCTCCAGCTCATCGGAGCCGGCGCGCAGTTCGCCGAAGGTCGCCCAGCACATACCATTTCCGGCCTCGCGCACCTGGGCCTCCTGGGCCACCTTCGCTGCGGAATACAAGGGGATTTGCGCGGTTCCAGCCATAAGTCTGTATTCTAGTGGCGTGCTGCTGAAATGCCTAATTGCGCCCGCCGTTGCGCGCCGCACCGCGGAGGCTGCGCGATGACCGCCGCCACGCAACCAGCCCGCCTGCTGGGTATTCCGCTCGGCGATTTCGGTTTCTTTTCGGCGCTGCTGCTCGCGCTCGCCTCCGGCTTCCTCACGTTCTTCGCTTCCTGCTTCGTCGCGATTCTCGCGCTGCTGTTCTGGAACATCATCGGACACAACCACATCAACTACGCCGACAGCTATCGCTATGTCGCCTTCCCACTTGGCCTCGCGGTGCTGGCGTTCGGCCTGGTCTTCTTCATGTCCGTGTGGGCGCGCCGCAGGTTCTCAGGAACCCGCTGATGGCCGTAGTCACGATCCCAGCAGCCAGCGTCACGCCGACACCTGAGGAGTCCCGCGCCTTCTGCGCGCAGCTCGAATCCGGCGACATCCTCTATTTCCCCGAGTCGCCCGTCCCGCTCGCCGCCCAGGATGCGAGCTTCCTGCTCGGACAACAGCAGACCGACAGTTCGCTGCACAAGAACATTGCCTACAAACCCAACATCGACCGCCTCAGCGGCGTCGATACGAAGACCGCCGACCCGGCCGCGGTCGCGCGGCTGCAGCAGGTCATGCGCACGTATTCGACATCGGTGGTGCAGTTTCTCACCCGCTTCCTGTCGCCGTACCAGCAGCACTGGAAGCTCGACTACGCCAGCTTCCGTCCGCAGGAGGAGCAGAACCGCGATTTGCCCTTGCGCCGCCGCAACGACCTGCTGCACACCGACGCCTTTCCCACGCGGCCGACCTATGGTGCGCGCATTCTGCGCTTCTTCAACAACATCAATCCAACGCGCACGCGGGACTGGATCGTGAGCGATCCGTTCGCGACCACCGTGCGCCGGTTCGCGCCGCATCAGATTGCGCCCCAACCGGGCTCGGCGCTCTCGCGAGTTGGAAAAGCTGCCGGCCGCGTGCTGGGTCTCGGCGCCGCGATTCCGTCCCTGAAGCGCTCCCCCTATGACGATTTCATGATGCGCTTCCACAATTTCCTGAAGGAAAACCCGCGCTTCCAGTCGGATTGCCCAAAGTATCCGTTCCAGTTTCCGCCGGGCTCGTCATGGATGGTATACACGGATACGGTGCCCCACGCGGTGCTCGCCGGGCAGTATGCACTGGAGCAGACCTTCCTGGTGCGTCCAGAGGCCATGGTGCGGCCCGAGATCTCGCCGCTGAAGGTGCTCGAGGAGATCGCCCGGGCGCCGCTGGTGTGAGGTTTCTGCGTCGCGCACCTGCGCAATGGCATCTTTACACTCAGGGCGACGCTGGTTCCCGCCCAGTTGCAAACTATGACCTCCAAAACTACCCGAAGCCTTCTTGCTCTGCTGGCCGCTGTTTCTGTCTTTCCGGCTTACTCCCAGTTCACGCCGCGACACATCTACAACGAGAATGCCGACGCCCGCGCCGAGATTCGTGACGCCCTGGCGACGGCGGCGCGCGAGCACAAACGCGTCATCCTCGACTTCGGCGGCAACTGGTGCGGCGATTGCCAGGTGCTGGACCTCTACTTCCATCGCGCCCCCAACGACGCGATCCTCAACGCGAATTACGTCCTCGTCGACATCGATATCGGGCACATGGATAAGAATGTCGACGTCGCACAGAAATACGACATCCCGCTGCAGCGCGGCGTTCCCGCCCTCGCCGTGCTCGACCCCCATGGGCGCCTGCTCTACAGCCAGAAAAGCGGCGAGTTTGAGGCAATGCGCCGAATGAATCCCGATTCCGTGACGGAGTTCCTCGAGAAATGGAAGGCTCACGGGCACCAGAGCCAGGGCGGCGTGTAGGGCGTAACTCAAAACGCTACCCTGTCGTTCGATTCTTCGGTGCGGTTACCTTTTCGATATCTGGCGTTCCGGTCGCGACGTTAAACTGAACTGCGTATGCTGCGCCTGCTCGTCCATCTCCGCCGGGCCGTCTGGGCCGCCTTCCGCCATAGTGTGTTCTCCGTGGCCAAGGCCGCGGCCTATTCGGCGATGCTCAGCATTTTTCCGGCGCTGGTCGTCATCACCACGCTCTTCGCGGTCATGCCATCCGGCGACAATATCCGTGGCGTCCTGCGCGCGGCGCTGCAGCAGGTGCTTCCGCCGGACACCATGCTGCTGGTCCAGAACTACTTCATCAACTATCACACTCGGTCCATCCGTATCGTATGGGGCTGCGGTTTTGTCAGCCTCTTCGCAGCCATGGGCGTCCTGCTCACGCTCATGGACGGCTTCCGCCGCGCCTATCGCCTGCCGCGCGGGGTGTGGGGTTTCTGGCAGGAGCGCCTCGCAGCGGCGCTGCTCGTGCCTGCCACCATCATCCCCATGGCCACCGCCACGGCTTTCCTCACCTTCGGCCATTTCATCGAAAACTGGATGATCCTGAACTCGGATCACGAGCTCCGCTTCTACGTCATCCTGTTCTGGCGGCTCATCCGCTGGACCATCGCCGTCGCGGCGAGCATCATCTCCCTTGTGCTCATCTACCATTTCGGCGTGCCCCGCCACAAACACCCCGCGCGCGGCGGCAGAAGGGCCTTCATTCGCGGCCGCTGGAGAGAAACACTGCCCGGCGCGACCATCGCCACAACTTCCTGGTTCCTCGCCACCTTGCTGTATGGCTGGTACGTCACCCGCTTTGCCGACTACTCTATCGTCTACGGATCGCTGGGCGCAGGCATCGCCACCCTGGTGTGGCTGTACATGACCTCCTTCAGCGTGCTCATCGGCGCCGAGTTCAACGCGCAGCTCTTCCCATTCCCCGATATCCGGACGCAGGGCGTGATCGACGTCGAAATCCCGGCCGAACCGGCAATCCTCGATCCCGACTCCGCTTCAAATCAGCCGATCTTGCCGCCTCACGCTGCCCGATCCGCCGCCGCACGGTAAAATCGGTTCGGGACCCATACCAATACCGCGGGCGCCATCTCCAGAACCGCGCCGTCACACCAAATTCCTTGGGGGTTGGATGAACTTCTTGCAGTCAGGGACCGGCGTCGCCAGCGACAGCCTGCGCCGCGCTAAAATCGTCGCCACACTCGGACCAGCTTCTTCCAACGAAACCATCTTTCGCGAGCTGCTCCGCGCCGGTCTCGATGTCGCCCGCCTCAATTTCTCGCACGGTACCCTGCCCGAGAAGCAGAAGCTCATCGAGATGGTCCGCAAAGTCGCGCGCGACGAAGGCAAAAACGTCTGTATCCTCGGCGATCTTCAGGGACCGAAGATCCGCACCGGCCGCCTGAAGAACCGTATTCCCGTGCAGCTGAAAACCGGCCAGCGGCTCACCATCACCCCCCGCGACATCCTCGGCACTTCTACCGTGATCTCCACCACCTTTCCCACTCTGGCGGAGAACCTGGAACCGGGTGCGCGCATTCTGCTCTCCGACGGTCTCATCGAGCTGCGTGTGCTCCAGATTCCCGGCGAAGAAGTCGAGTGCGAAGTGATTAACGGCGGCATGCTGGGCGAGCACAAGGGCATCAATCTGCCTGGCATTGCGGTGCGCGTCCCCTCGCTGACCGAAAAGGACGAGGAAGATCTCGAGTTCGGCATGAAACACGGCGTCGACGCCATCGCGGTTTCCTTTGTCCGCACCGCGGAGGACGTCCGTCACGTGAAGTTCCGCGTCGCCGCGCTGGGTCTGGAAACCTGGATCATCGCCAAGCTTGAAAAGCCCCAGGCCATCGAGAACCTCGAGGCGATTCTGGAAAACGCCGACGGCATTATGGTTGCCCGCGGCGACCTTGGCGTCGAGATGCCCCCCGAGAAGGTCCCGGCCATCCAGAAGCACGTAATCCGCCGCGCCGCCGAACACCGTAAGCCGGTTATCACGGCCACGCAGATGCTGGAGTCCATGATCGAAAACCCGCGTCCAACCCGCGCCGAGGCCAGCGACGTGGCCAATGCCATCTACGACGGAACCGATGCCGTGATGCTCTCCGCCGAAACCGCCGCCGGCAAGTATCCGGTCGAAGCCGTCAAGATGATGGCCAAGATCGTCAGCGAAACCGAGTCCAATCTGCGCGAAGCCACCGTGTGGGAAGCCCGGCGTAACCACCATATGCGGCTCTCCATTGCGGAGACCATTTGCGAGTCGGCCGCGCACGCCGCGGAGGACCTGGACGTGAGCGCAATCGCCGTCTTTACCGAATCCGGCACTACCGCGCGCCAGCTTTCCAAGTACCGGCCCAAGCCGCCCATCTACGCGCTCTCCAGCATCGACTCGGTTATCCATCGCATGTCCATGCTGTGGGGCGTTCACCCCATCAAGTGCCCCAAGCTGCAGACGGCCGAGCAAATGGTGGAGCTGGCGGAAACCGTTTTGGAGGAGGGCGGTTTCGTCAAACCGAAGGAGATTCTGGGCATCGTAGCCGGAACCTCGACCCGCTCCGGCTCGACGAATTTTCTCCGGCTGCACGTGCTGGGCGACCGTCTGACGGAAGAACTCATCCACCGCGGCAAGAGGAGCGCCAAATCCGGCAGGAAGGCAGCCCGCAAATCACCCTCCAGAAAATCGGGTAAGGCGGGCCGCTCCGCGGGGTGAGACGCGGGCCGGTCCTGCTCTGTCTCATTCCGGAACTTCCGGGCCTTTCTGTCACGCCCCGCCGCGCCTTGAATTTCCCTCTTGCGCAACTGGCTTCCGGGGCGGATAGTCATCTCAACGGTAAATCTGAAACCGGTATTGTTCCGCGGAGTTTCGTGCGCCGGCTGCCTTGCGCGTGCTGTCTCTCCGTCCGTTCCCACCCCGATTTCAGGGCTCCGGATTCGGTGGTGGTGTTATGCAGATGACAAAACAAACAGAAGAAATGCAGTCTCTTGTTCTCCAAATCGCGAAGGCTCTGGTCGATATTTCCGAAGACGTGAATCTGGAAGTGGTGGAGAAGGAAACTGGCTCAGTCCTGCGCCTGCGCGTGGCTCCTGAAGATACTGGGAAGGTTATCGGCAAGCAGGGGCGAACCGCGCGGTCGATCCGGACCATTCTGGCGGCCTGCAGCATGAAGTACCATCACCACTACTCCCTGGAGATCATTGAGGAACAGGGGCAGGCTCCTGTCCGCTCCGCCGTTCTTGCCCAGACGAACTAAGCGATCCCCCCAAATCGGCCCTGCGTGACCTTGCGTTCCGGGCCAGCGCGGTGGCGTGTCCCCGAGTGGATTCTTTCCTTGAGGTTTCGTTGGCCCCACCCACCTGGATCGTACGCGCGTCGATCCGGGCCGGATCGGCGAGCCTGCCCAGAGTGATTCACATCACATCCCTTCCCCGCCCCGGACCGCAAACTACCTGAACATCTCGCGGTAAGGAGTCCGAATACGATGAATACCGCTCGCCTGATTACCCAGTTGCTCGAAATCGAACAAGCCCTCGGAAAGATCGAAGCCCCCAGGATACGCGGCATGCTCTTTGAAGCCCAGGAGAGCGTCCTCGAGCTGGAAAAGCAGATGATCGAAATCCTCACCGACTATGAGGGGCTGCAGATGCTGATGGAGTTCAGCCGAAACGCCGCCGGCTCGGCGCTGCCGGAACGGGAGATCCAGGCGAAGTTGCTGGTGAATTAGAACGCCGCCCCAGGGGAATGAACAGCCGTCCACAGAACGGACCTGAAAACCAGGCCCCGCGGCAAACCATGGGACGAATGGAACATCCTAAGTGGGTCTATAGAGCGGTTAACATTGCGCGGCAGTGTTATTACAAAGGGTGTTAACCAGGCGAATAGCCGATTGCGACCCAGGCCGGCATTTTGGCAGAATGTCTCGCTCCCCCGAACCTGTGAAAGGGGTACGAACGATGGCAAAAGTCCTGGTCGTGGCGCAGTGCGAGGATGCAAAAAAGTGGCGGAAAAACTTTGTGAAGCACGCTGCCTTGTTCCGGAGCATGGGAGCAACAGCGCCCGTCAGCTTTGGGCAGGACGGTGACTCGGTCGCGGTGATGCTGGATGTGAAGGACCTGGACACCTATAAGAAGGTTCTCAGTTCCCCGGCGACCGCCGATGCCATGGCGATGGATGGCGTGCGCCGCGACACCGTGAAGATGTTCGTGCTGGATGGTCAGCTACCGGTCTAGGAACGCGCACCGGCAAACTCCAGGAATGCCTCGGCGACCACGCGGGGCATCGTCTCCCGGCTGGCCTTGCTGAGCAGTTCGTGACCTGCGCCCGCGATGGGCAATAGCTGCGTCCGCGCGGGGATGAGCGCGAGGGCGGACTCCAGCTCAGCAATCGATGCGAAGCCGTCGTGTGTTCCGGAGACGAAGAAGGCCGGCGTTTCGAGCTGCGGGAAGTGCTTCGCCCGGAGCTGCTGCGGCTGCCTCGGTGGATGCAGCGGGTAAGAGAGCAGCAGCAGCGCGTCCACAAGGCCAGGCTCGGCCGCAGCCAGCATCGAGGCCATCCGTCCTCCATAGGAGTGGCCGCCCAGGAACACCTGTGGAGGTTGAACGGCGCGGCGCATGGCATCGACTGCGGCGCGAAGACCAGCCTGGTCCCGATTGGCGGTCCGCAAGGGCGGCCCGGTTGTGCGCTCCTGGCGGAACGGCAGATCGCAGCGCAGAACCGCAAGCCCGGCGCCCGCGAACGCTTCAGCAAGCAGCACGAGCAGCGGCGCCTGGCAGTTGGATCCCGCCGAGTGGGTCAGTACGAGAGCGGACGCGGGCGCATCGGGCGTGTGCAGGAAACCTCGAACGGGCTCGGGGCCGGAAGTGTCGGAGAAAGGCTGAACGGTGGCCATGACTATGCGCCTGGCGTGGTGGCTGCCGGTTTCGGCCGGAAGAAGGCGCGCGCATCCGCCCGGAACAGCAGGATCGCGATGCCAACGCAGACGATGGCGTGGAAGAGAGCCTGCCGCGGTCCGTTGAGCCACGCGATCACGACGTGGGCCGCGATCCACACGAAGGCCAGCCACCGCGCCCAGTTAGCCCCCCGCAACATGAAGATGCCGGCCAGCAGCGCCAGCGCCTGGCTAAGAAGAATCCACACGTCTTCCGGGTGGAAGGCGCGAATAGCCACCCATCCGTGGTGGACCAGGCCAATGACTCCGACCACAATGTAGAGCCAGCCGAGAACCGTAATCGCGAAGGGGCGCATGGGCGAGAGCGTTTAGCCGATAGCGTATAACGTTGAGCGCATCGACGTCAGCTTGCGTTGCTGGCTATTCGAGGAACTTTCCGATCAGCCAGATGTGCCCAAAGGGATCGCTGACAGAGCCCTGCAGCATCCGCCGAATCGGTGCTGGGCCGATCGTGGGGTGGACGTGCTCCTGGACCGGGCTGTGCAGACGGGCGCCCGCGGCGATCGCCTGACGGTGAACCGCGACCGGGTCGTCAACAAACAGCTCGATGCGAACCGTAGTGAATCCGGCTCCGTCGGGGCTGCGCGTCCCATAAGGCGGCGCTTCGCGGGCCAGGAAGAAGGGTGCTCCGCCAATCGTCAATCCGGCGATGGTCTCCGCACCCTCGTCGAGACGCCAGAGAACCTCCGCGCCAAAGGCGGTCTCATAAAACGTGACGGCGGCGGCGCCATCGGAGACCGCGAGCATGGGGGCGATTTCGGTCATGCCGCCAGTTCGCCGATCGCCTTTACCAGCAGATCCAGATCGGCGGTGCGTGTGTAGACGTGCGGCGTCACCCGTACGCAGCTGATGTTCTCCCACACGATGCCGACGGTGTGGATCTTGTACTTGTCGAACAATGCGCCGGCCACCTGCTGCGGTGTCATGCCGTCGATGGAGACGCCCCCGATCGCGCACGAGTACTCGGGCTTCAGCGAAGTGTGCAGTTTCACCTTCGGAATCGATTGCACCCGCGTCGACCAGTAGTTCTTGAGGTAAAAGATGCGCTGCTGCTTGCGCGCGGCTCCGATGCCTTCATGAAAATTGATGGCTTCGCCGATCCCCTGCTCGATGGGGAAGCTGCGCGTGCCGAGGTCTTCAAACTTGCGGATGTCGCCGGAGCGCGGATTGCTGGCGCAGGTAAGCGGCCACACTTTCTCGATTTTGTCCACCTGGACGTACATCATGCCCGAGCCGATTGGCGCTGACAGAAACTTATGCAGGCTGGTGCCGAAATAGTCGCAGTGCAGGTCGGGGATTTTGAAATCGATCAGCCCGAAGGAGTGCGCCCCGTCGGCGAGCACCTCAACGTTGTGCGCGTGCGCCATGTCCGCGATCTTCGCAACCGGCAGCGTCTGGCCCACCCAGTTGATCATGTGCGTCACGTGAATCAGTTTTGTCTTCGGCGTGATGGCCTGCTCGTAAGCCCGGACGATCACATCGTCGTCCTCGATGGGGAAGTCGAAGGAGATTTGCTTGTAGACGATACCGTCGCGTTCGGCGCGTTGCCGGTACGCCTCGATCATGTGCGGATAGTCCTGTTTGGTGCCGATCACCTCGTCGCCCGCTTTGAGCGGCAGCCCGTAGATGATCGTGTTCAGCGCTTCGGTGGAGTTGCGGTCGATCGCGATCTCGCCGGGCTTGGCCCCGGCCAGCGCGGCCAGTTTCTCGCGCAGCGGCTCGCGCCCCTGGTCCAGGATCTGCCACATGTAATAGGAAGGACCCTCGTTGGTGAGTTGGTTGTAGCGCTCCACCGCTTCCTGCACCACGATCGGCGAGGGTGACACCCCGCCGTTGTTCAGGTTCACGATGTCCGGATTCACCGAGTACGCGCGCTGAATCACAGACCAGTAGTCCTCGTTCTGGGCAGCTTCGGCCGGGGCCAGATTGCGGACTGAGTCAGCTGCGGCGGCGAAGTCGGCGGCATGAGCCTGCCGGAAGAGACTGTTTACTGAAAAGGCACCCGCCAGTGTGGCGGTCCGCTTGAGGAAAGTGCGGCGGTCGCTGGGAGTCATGGCAAGCACTGTAGGGGCAAACAGGCCTGAGTGGCAAATCCTGAGGCTGAAAGGGACGGCAACCTTCGGCGGGCGGCGCGGTGGTAGTCCCTCCAAATCCGGTGGTAATGCCACAGAAGTGGGAAGGGAAAGCGTACAGAACCACTGTTACTCTTCCCTGCAAATAGTTACGAATCCGGCAACCGCAGGCGCGGCGCGGTAGCCAGTCACTGAGGATTCAAACGTGCCAACCGCCTTACCGGGCCCCTGCACGTTGAGGAAATCGAGATCGCGGTGTAAGGACGCCGCCCGGTGACCGGGACCTTCGATCCCGGTCTGGTCGTGCTGTCGCTGCTCATGGCGGTGCTGGCGTCGTATGCGGCGCTCGACCTGGCGGGACGCGTCGCCGCCTCGCACGGTCGCGCGGCCGCCTGGTGGCTGGCCGGCGGATCCATCGCCATGGGCGTCGGCATCTGGTCGATGCACTTCATCGGGATGCTGGCCTTTCGTATGCCCATCGCGACGAGCTACGACCCTGCCATTACGCTGCTGTCGCTCCTCATTGCCATTTCTTCTTCTCTGTTCGCCCTCTGGATCGTCTGCCAGAGAGAATTGTCGTGGCCGCAGCTGGCGGCCGGCGCGCTTATCCTGGGGGCCGGCGTCTGCTCCATGCACTACACGGGCATGGCCGCCATGCGGATGAAGCCGGGGATCCAGTACGACCCCCTGCTTTTTGCCTGCTCCGTACTGATCGCAGTAGTGGCATCCGGTGCGGCGCTGTGGATGGCCTTCCGTCTGCGTCGAAGAGTCAAAGGCATACGCCGGTTGCGCGCCGGCGCCGCGGTGGTCATGGGTCTCGCCATCGCCGGCATGCACTACACGGGCATGGCGGCCGCGCACTTTTCCCCGCACAGCCGCTGCATGGCCGCCGATTCCGGAGTATCGAGCCACTGGCTGGCGTTGATCATCGCCCTTTTTGCCGGTGCGGTGTTGTCCATCGCTCTCATCATCTCGATCCTGGACATACGCCTGGAAGAGCGCACCGCCTTGCTGGCGGCCGGCCTCGCCGATGCGAAACAGGAACTGAAGTTCCTCGCCCTGCACGACGGCCTCACCAAACTGCCCAATCGCACCCTCCTGACCGACCGCCTGGAGCAGGAAATCCAGAATGCCCAACGCGAACAAATCCGCTTCACCGTCCTCTCCATGGATGTGGACGGCTTCCGCCAGATCAACGACGTCTACGGAATGGCCACCGGCGACAAGCTGCTGCTCGAGATCGCTGATCGCCTGCGCAACTCTCTCCGCGCCCGCGATACCCTGGCCCGCCTCGGCGGCGACGAGTTCGTCGTACTGGCCGACACGCAGCAACCAGGCGATGCGGTGCAGCTGGCCGAAAAACTGCTCGACGTGGTTCGACAGCCGGTCGTGATTGACGCCCATGAACTCCGGGTTTCCATGAGCATCGGCATCGCCATCTATGACGGGCGCGAACCGCTGCCCTCCGACGTGCTGCGCAACGCCGACGCCGCCATGAACCATGCCATGGCGCTGGGCCACAACTGTTACGTCTTCTTTGAGTCGTCCATGAGCGACGACGCACAGAAGCAACTGCAGATGGTGCAGGAACTGCGCAGGGCCGAGGAGCGCGGGGAGTTGGTCCTGCATTACCAGCCCAAGTACAGCACGGAAGATGGCCAGATGATCGGTGCCGAGGCCCTGCTGCGCTGGCGGCATCCGGTGCGCGGCCTCGTGCCCCCCGGAGATTTCATTCCCCTGGCGGAAAAGACCGGGCTCATCTTCCAGATTGGGGCGTGGGTGCTCGACGAGGCCTGCCGCCAGATGCGCGACTGGCAGGATGCCGGGCACCGGAGTTGGGCCATTTCTGTGAACCTGTCCGCGCTCCAGTTCAATCACCCCGATCTCATCGATCTGGTACGCACCTCGCTGGAGCGGTACCGGCTCCAGCCCCACTGCCTCACCCTCGAGATCACCGAGTCGACCGCCATGCACGATGTGAATACCAGTCTGGCGATTCTTCAGCAGCTCGACCAAATGGGCGTCCGCATCTCCATCGACGATTTTGGAACCGGTTACTCCAGCCTCCTCTACCTCAAGCGGCTGCCCGCCAGCGAGCTGAAGATCGACCGGGGCTTTGTTCGCGACCTGGTGCACGACACCGAAGACGCTGCCATCATCGCGGCCATTGTGGCCCTCGGTCGCGCGCTGAACCTCAGAATCGTGGCCGAAGGCGTTGAGACCCTCGAGCAGCAGCAGTTCCTCAAACAGCTGGGGTGCAGCGGCCTGCAGGGCTTTTTGCTGGGTCGCCCCATGCCCGCCGAGGAGTTTGAGAAGGCCGTCACCTGGAGAGAAGCCGGCGATCGTGCCATGAAGCTTCTTGCCTGATCCAGGCTCCGCGATCTCCACAACCGACACCTTTGCTGCTGTGATGGCGGTCACTGCCTCCCAGTCCGCCGCCGGGTAGCTTTCTCCCGAACCGTACAGGCAGTTCAGCCCACTTTCGCCGCCGCTCCCACCGGCGGCCTGCGCAGGAACGATGCAAACTCCGGATCGACCCGACGATATGCGCGAGTTGATTACCCAGATCGCACGCGCTCTGGTGGATATCTCCGACGAAGTCAATGTTGAGGAAGAGGTCCAGGGAGAGGCCACCACCCTGCGCCTGCGCGTGGCCCGCTCCGACGTGGGCAAGGTGATCGGCAAACAGGGCCGCACGGCCCGCTCCATGCGCACTATCCTGGGAGCGGTGAGCATGAAGCATCGTCACCGCTACACCCTGGACATCCTCGAAGAACAGCCGTAAACCGCGGCGACAATCCGCGCCACCCATCAGGACACGGCAACGGCAGAAGCCGCCGCCGGCTCAAACCAGGTGATGCGGCCAGCCGAGCAGCGGCTCTCAAGTGGCTATGGACCCTGCTGCCCCGCTTGAATTTTCCTCAAAACGGGGCCATGCTTGTGGAGTCTGGCTCCCACGAGAAGAAGGCGGCCTTATGTCCGGCTATCGACGTTCCGCTCGCTTCCCCCTCCTGGCGGCGTTCTGTGCGCTCCCCTTGCTTGCGGCGTCCCCGTTGCGCGCCCAGGTATTCACGGTTGAGGCCGAGCACGTCGAGAAGCACTACACCGAATTCGCTCCCACCCACGTCAAGTACCCCGAGCAGCCCATGAACCAGCTGGGCCGCGAAACGCTGATCCGCTTCATGCAGTCCGAACAGGGGTTCGCCATGCGGCCCCTCCCCATCGCAAACCTCAACCTGCATGCCAACGGACACATGGATCCGACCGGCGAAAAATATGTCGATCTCCTCCACCAGAAGGGCACTGCGGCGAAGCCCGGCGACCGCGTGGTCGTGACCGATATCAAGATTCTTAACAAGAGCATCGAACTGGACCTGAACGGCGGCTTCGAGCACAAGCACAAATTCCTGCGCCATGTGTCCATCGGCATGGACCCCATGAATACCGTCCCCCTGGCCGCCGACAACGGCCAGCCTATGACGGGATCGCGTCTGACTCTCGTCTTTGAGGAACAGGTTCCGGACCTGAATGGCGAGCAGCTGGAAGCTCTCATCAAGCCCATGATCGACTTCGGCGTGAAGTCGCCCGCGGAAGCCTTTGCCGAAACCCTGCCCCCCTTCCTCCGCGCCGCCATCGAGCAGCATCGCGTGCTCGTCGGCATGAACCGCGACATGGTGGTCTACGCCAAAGGCCAACCGATCCGGAAGATCCGCGAGTCGGGCGAGGACGGCAAACTGTACGAGATCTGGATCTACGGCGAGGCGCCGCAGCCGGTGGAATTCGTCCGCTTTGAAGGCACCTATGTGATGAGCGTGGAACTGGCCCGGGTCGGCGAGGCCATTGTCGTCCGCAACCAGAACGAGATGGGCGACTATTGGGGCAATCAGCCGGTGGTGGCCACCAACCAGCACGAGGTCAGGCTCGGCGACCAGACCGATACGGACCGCTCGGCAGAGAACGCGCCTCGCCAGGCGCCCACCCTCCGCAAGCCCGGCGAACAGTTGCCGGCGGACAGTGACAAGAACAATCCCGCCGGCTCCATGCAGCCGGTGAAGATGCCTCCCGATCTCCAGAGGCCCGGCGACCCAGGCTATCACCCCACGGTTTCGGCGCAGCCGGAGCAGGGCAGCGGGACGGCCCAGCCCCAGTCGCCGGCCTCAGGAACGCAACCCCAGAGCAGCAACGGAAACAGCTCCACAAACGGCTCTAAGCCATCGCAGACCAAATCTTCGCAATCGCAGTCCTCCAGCTCGACGACCGATCAGGGACCCAATCCCCTCGACAAACCGCAATAGCGTTTTTCACTCGTTTCTTCGCTCGCCTTTCCGCTCGCTTTCCGCTCGCCTTTCCGCTCGCCTCTCGCTCGTTTCTCACTCGCCTTCCGCTCGTTTCTCGCTCGCGGCGCGCCGTATCATGGCCGGGGAGGATTCCTCGGCCATGCGTCTTTCTGTTCCGGTTCTGACTGCGGTCCTGGTGTTCGGCTTTGCAAGCACTGTCTGCAGCGCCCAGGCTTCGGGCTGGCCTCCGGGTCCGGAGCACGCTACCGTCACACTGTGGCCCCATGGAGCGCCGACTCCCGCCGTGGAACCGGGCGCGGCCCCAATGCCCGCAACGCCACCTGGTTCTGCGTCAGGCCCCGAGCGCGACACAACCACCCCCAGCGACCACATTGTCGCAGGACGGCCGTTGGTCCGCCTCGGAAACGTGACGGTGCCGACCATCACGCTCTACCTGGCGCCGAAATCGAAGAACACCGGCGCCGCGGTCGTGGTCTTCCCAGGCGGCGCGTATCGCATCCTCGCCATCGACCTCGAAGGAACCGAGGTCTGCGACTGGCTCAATTCCATCGGCGTCAACTGCCTCCTGGTCAAGTACCGCGTGCCCGGCAGCGGACCCTTTCCGAAATCCTCAGCCGCCTTGCAGGACGCGCAGCGCGCCCTGGGCATCGCGCGCGAACACGCGTCCGACTGGGGCATCGACCCCCATCGCATCGGCGTCCTGGGATTCTCCGCCGGCGCGCACCTCTCCGCCGCGCTCAGCACGCATTATGACCAGCGTTTGTATCCGCACATCGATGCGGCCGACGACCAGAGCTGCAAGCCCGACTTCGCCCTCATCATCTACCCCGGCTATCTCGCGCTCGCCGACAAAAACATGCAGTTCAATCCGGACATCCCGGTGACCTCTGCAACGCCCCCGACGTTTCTCCTGCAGGCCGAAGATGATCCAGTGCACGTCGAGAACGTGATCGAGTATTTCCTCGCGCTGAAAAAAGCCGGCGTCCCGGCCGAGCTGCATGTGTATACCAAGGGAGGCCACGGCTACGGCCTGCGCCCCACCGATCTACCCAGTCACCCACTGGCCCGACCTGGCCACAACCTGGCTGAAGACAATTGGCATGGCAGGCGGGTCAAAGAAGTGAGGGCGGTTCTGCGGAGTGCTTGATGCAGCGCGTCTGGATTGTCATCTCGGCTGCTGCGGCGCTCTTCGCGGGCGCCGCGCCGCTGCAGGCGAAGAAGCCGGACCTGCCGCGCATCCCGGGCCAGACGCTGCTCGTGGGCTGGCCTCCGTTCAGCCTTACGCTTACGGCAGGGCAGAACACCTGGCCTGTGCAGGATGAGCCGCACAGCGACTGGTTGGTGGCTCCCAGCCTCTCCGCCAACGCAACCATCGTAGCCTCCGCCCGCCCGATCGCTGGCGCGTTGCCGCGATCGAGCGACCTAATCGTCAGCCTTTGGTCCATGACCAACCACGACTGGACCGACTATCCGGCTCTCTCCCTGAATGGCGGCGCGGTTTCCATTTCACCGGATGGGAACCGTGTGGCATGCGTTACCCGCTGGATGACCGACGCGCCCTCCCGGATCGAGGTTCTCGACCGCACCACCGGCAAGATCACGCTCGGCCCCGAGGTCTACGAGCGCGCGGGCACCGACATCAGCTGGGCTCCAGACAGCCTTCGGCTGGCCTTCGACATGGGGAGCAACGGAGCTCCCGTGAAATCCAACCCCTCGCCGCTGCGGGCGATTTACATCATGGAAACGGATGCGGGGACTGTCCGGCGAATCGCGCAGGCTGTCGCGCCCTCCTGGTCGCCCTCAGGCGAGTGGATCGCATACCTGGACTACGCTCCGGACAATGACGACGCGGGCCCGGGTCTTGCCGCAGCCCATCCCAATCGCGTCGGCCTGATGCATCCCGATGGCAGCGGCGCGCGGGTGTTAATGACCCTCCCTCGTGACGAGTCGCTGATGATCCCACCGGTGTGGTCCCCGGATTCGCAGGCCATCCTCCTCAACCGGTGGCATGACCGGCAGAAGGGAACAATGGACGTCGATCGGCTCGAGATCGGCGCCGCGAAGATCACGAGAGAATTCCGCAACGTGCCGCCAGTCTATGCGTGGATCGGCGCACAACCCTGAACCAGGCCCGATCGAGATGGAAGAGGATGTCGTGATCCCACTCGATCACCCGATGGCAGGGAAAGTTCAGTGGTCAAACGTGAGGCAGGCGGCGATCTTCTCAAAAGAATGACCGTCATCCCGAAGCAGCTTCATCCGTTGCAGAGCGGCACGTTCAGCGTCGTCCCGTCCGAACGGTTTGCGCCCCTCGCAGCGACCATCGACAGCTCGTCGCCGCATGCGAGCGCCTCGAAGCTTCAGCACGATCTGGCTCTTTTCATATTGAGCTAAGGCACCCATGAACTGGCGCATCAGAATTCGAGTCGGTTCGGTCGCCATGAGATCCGGTTCTGTGACCGAGATCAGGCTGATGCCATCCTTCGCAAGATTCGCAATTGTGGCCTCCTGAACCATCAGGTCGCGCGCAAGGCGATCCAGCTTCTCGATGATGATCGTCCTCACGCCATTTCCCAGAATCTCAGTCATCATCGCCGCCCACGCTGGACGATCCAAAGATTCTGTTGTCCCGGACACTCCTTCTTCCCTGACACCAGCAATCTTGATTTCGTGAGCCGCGGCGTAACCCCTGATCGCCTGCAACTGCCTGGCGAAACCATCTCCTTTGATTTGGCCTTTTCCGCTGACTCGCAGATATGCGAACGCCTTTGTCATGGGTCTATGTCCGCTCTAATGACCCAAAACGTCAAACTAATTCCAGAGAATTAGTATTACTGCAGAAAACAAAAGCGTTAGACAGCCAGCACGTCGAACCGTTGAGCGCAACTCTCTGATGTTTCGACCAAAGCCTCCACGAGTTGCGTCATGGCCCTGAGGCTTACGTCATGGCGGCATAGGCAGGACGGGACAATCCAGTGTCGGTCGCCAATTGTGAGCCCCATGCACAGACGTGACCGCTTCGCTGAGGACCACGTCGAACGAGATAGGAAAGGCATTCAAATGCCGCACCGCGTCATCCTCTTTCGTTGCCGCGCGATTCGTCGCACTTGTAAACACGGACTGCCTGAATTGAACACCCCCAGACGATTGTGGACCTCGGCCAAGTCGGGTTAGGCGGAGAAGGTTTGCTGCTCGATGCGGGTGCCCTCATCCACAGGCCACAAGGCTCACACACGCCAAAATTAGGCCAGCTTCTGCGCGATGGATGCATCGGTGACGGGCCAGGCCTGGGCCTGCTGCAGTTCCCTGGCGAGTCCATAGAGCGTTGCCGGAGCGGCGGGGGCCTTCAACGGAGACAGCAAGTCCAGCGCGTTGGCATGCCCCATCAGTACAACGCCGCTGGTCTCTTCGCCGAGGATGCCAATGCGGCGCCAGATGGTCGCTGAGGTGATAAGGTTTGCGATAGTCGAGCGCGTGCGTTCCTACGCTCGAGAGGAGACCCTTCCTGCAAACGTCCCGCTCTTCACCCGCGGTGAGCGTCAGGTCGATATGTTCGTAGTGCTCGACGGGGAGGTTGACGTCTCTCTGCCCACCGCGAATGGCGAGTCCAAGATCATAGCCCATCATCAGAGGTTTGACTTCTCCGGTGAGTTAAACCTTCTCACCTCACAGGGATCGCTTGTAGAAGCACGAACGGTCAAGGAGAGGCGCCTTCTCCGCATACCGCGTAATGAGTTGCAAAAACTCATGCGCGCGGAGGGCGATGCACAATGTCGCAGTATCTTGTCTCGCCTCATTGCGCCGCCGTAGTTCAGCGCGCTGGCCTGCCGGGCAGATACTATCCGGCGCAAAAGGAACCCTGTCTAGGCTGTGGTAGGCCCGCGGATCATTGATGCATGGGCGTGTACAATTCCCTCGAATCCGATAGTCACCGTTTAAGTCACCGATGTTTGCGCCAGGCTGGCGAAGTGTTCAACACCGTCGCCGCATGAGGGATAAGATGAAGCGCCGAGATTTTCTACAGAAGGGCACGCTCGTTGCCGGACTCGCCGGTTCACAAACGCTTCTTGCACCGCTCTTGGCCGGCGAGAACACAATAGCAAAGTCTGCGCCGTCCACGGCGCAGGCCACGGCCACGCCGAAGGAAGTGCGCACTGCCGAATATCTGAAGCGGGCCAGGGTTCAGAAGAATCCGCCCAAATTGCCGGCCATGAGGGAGTCGGAAACGGCGGACAGTATCTCTGTTTTGCCCATGCCGCTACCGGAGCGTCTCAAGCGGAAGATTGTTCCGCGTATGGGATTCTGCAGCCTCGAGCCCGGTAAGACGATCAGCGATGGCGTCACCTCAGGCAATGGGCACATGAACATCGAGGTGATGTGCGATCCGTATGCGGAACAGGTCCTGTTTCACCATGAGAGCCTGCTGATGCCATGGAAAAGACCCTTCGAGGCCCCCGAGGCTGCGGTTGTGTTTCCGCAAGTGCGGCAGATGGTATTGGACGGGAAATACCAGGAGGCGATTGAACTGGCGTTCAAGGAAATGAACAAGGGCCCAGTGAAGCAGAACACCTTTCCGCACCCCACAGTTCCGGCCTTCATGATGCATCTCGATTTTCCGAAAACTGCGGCAATCAGGGATTACCTGCGCACTGTCGATTTCGAGAGTAGTGAAGTGAAGGTGCATTGGAGCGACGAGCGTGGCGACTGGGTTCGTCAAGCGTTCACCTCCCGGCCCGACGACGTCGTGGTCCAACTTCTCACCGCCCCGAGCGGTCAGCGCATCCATACGAGAATCGCATTGCAGCAGTACTCGAGGGGAAGGCGCAATCCGGGAGGTTTTGGGGGGGAAATCTCGGGGAGAGTGAGGTTCACCAAGACTCGAAAGAAGGCCGGCTGATTTACAAGTGCCGTCTGGATCCCTCGGTGGATAACAGCGGCTATGCGGGGGTAGTGCGCGTGGTGCGCAATGGCGGCTCAGCGCACATGGATGGAGACACTCTGGTGATCGAGGACGCTTCGTCCGTCGATGCTTTTCACTCGTATTGAATGGTTCGCCGACTATAGCGATGACGAAGGTCGAAGCTCTGCGGCAGGCTGTCGAACAGTTGAACCCAGACTATGACGCGATCCTGGAGCGCCACCGCAAGGTCCAGTCTGAAGCATTGAACCGCGTCACGGTGGACTTTGGCGGCGCTTCTCAATACGGCATGTCGACAGAGGAACTTCTGGCCGATCAGAGATCGCGGCGAGACTATTCGCCCGCGTTGCTCGAGAAGATTTTTCAGATGGGACGCTACTGGTTCATCCTCGCGAGCGGCAGGTATCCCAGCATGTCGGCGGAGACGAATGCCAATATCAATCTGCAGATTGCGCCGGGCCCCCAAGGTGACTTGCGCGAAGGAATGGATGCCTACTTCAATTGGATGGAGAGTTTGGCGCCAGACTTCCGTGTGAATGCGCAGAACATCTTCGGAATGCGCGGCACCCATTACTCGCTCTGTCCGCAGCAGGGAGTCGGCGTTTCGTTCCATTACTCCTACGCCGCCTCTACCGGAGAGATCTGGCCTCACCCTTATTGGCTTTCCGCGGGAGGCTGGTGTATCCGTCCATTCTGGGATCACTATCTGGTGACAGGGGATGTGAAATTCCTCCGCGAGCGCATCGTTCCGGCCCTGAAAGAACTGGCGCTGTTTTACGAAGACTTCCTTACGGTCACCGACAAGAATGGGAATTACATTTTTGCCCCGTCCTTTTCGCCTGAGAACAATCCCTTGAATACGGGCCCCGGGGCGATGATTTCCATCAATGCCTCGATGGACATCGCGGTTTGCCGCGAAGTGTTGACGAATCTGATCGAAGCTTGCGAGATGTTCGAGATCGAGGCCGACGGCGTGCAGAGATGGAAGGCGATTCTTGCCAAGTTGCCGCCCTACCTGATGGAGCCCGATGGCACCCTAAAGGAATGGGCGTGGCCTACGCTGGAAGAGCGCTACGCCCATCGTCACATCTCTCATCTCTATGGCGCGTGGCCAGGGGACGAGATCGATCCCGACCGCACACCGCAACTTGCTCTGGCGGCAATGATCGCCGATAGAAAGCGCGTGCCGGAGAGGCTTGCCGCTCATGGCCGCTGTCATCGCGCATTAGTCGGCGCGCGACTCAAAGACTGCTACATGGTGGACACCGAGCTGCGGCAACTGATTGAACAGGGTTATGTCGCGCGCACTCTCAGGTGCTCGCACGACCCATGGGCGTTCCCCATGCCGGATGCTCAGGGCGGTATTCCCACCATCATGATGGAAATGCTGGCCTACTCGCGCCCCGGTGTGATCGAGGTTTTGCCCGCGCTTCCGGAGACGCTGAAGAAAGGCTCGATCAATGGAATGCTCTTGCGCACATTCGTTCGGCTCGACAAGCTGACGTGGAACATGGACGCTAGGGCTGTTGACCTGACGGTGACCTCGTTCCGTCCACAGGATGTCACGCTGATTGCGCGCTATGGGATCGACGAGATCAAGGCGCCCGCCGGAGTGTTGGCGGCTCCGCTGAAATCGGATATGGCGAACTGCTATCTGCATTTGCCTCAGGGTAAGGCAGTGAGCATCCATCTGAAACTCGGCAACCACAAACCCATTGACTGGGTAGCTCAAGTGCAGCAGGCATGACGCTTCGCCGCACGGGCGTTTGCATCAAGTTCGCCGCGGGAGCCGGCGCGGCGCGGTATCTGCAGTGCACTTGCTAAGTTTTTTTGAAGGGTACTTATGCGAAACGCGCTCTTGGGTTCAATTCTCTTTTTGGGTCTGGCCGCGCCAGTGCGGCTTGCGGCTGCCGATCCTGTGCTTTGGTACCGGCATCCCGCGCAGAAGTGGGGCGACGCACTGCCGGTAGGCAACGGCAGACTGGGCGCAATGGTCTTTGGCGGTATTGCGAAAGAGCACATTCAACTGAACGAAGACACCATCTGGAATGGCAAGAAGCGCGACCGCATTAATCCTGAGGCGCTGGCGGCATTGCCCGAAATCCGGCGCCTGCTATTTGAGGGCAGACCGCGTGAGGCCGAGGCTCTTGAAGACAAACAAATGATGGGAATCCCCAACCGGCAACCACCTTACCAGCCGCTGGGGGATCTGAACCTCGATTTCTCTGGTCAGGATGATGCAGTTGATTATCGGCGTGAGCTCAATCTGGCCACAGGAATTGTGCGTGTGACGTATCGGGTTGGGAATACGATCTTCACACGCGAAGTGTTTTCCTCCGTGCCGGACCAGGTGCTGGTCGTCCGCATCGCTTCTGACCAGCCGGGCCGCGTATCGTTTCGCGCGGCGCTCACGCGCTCGGAAGACAGCCAAACCACGGCGACTGCGCCCAATCGTTTGACTCTGCAAGGCGAGGCGATTGCACATACTGACTTCTGGATTACTCCCAACCTCAAGCCTGATCAACGCAAGGCCGAAACCGACCAACTCGAACCGACTGGCGTAAAGTTCCGCGCGGTGTTGCACGCGACAAGCGAAGGCGGACAGGTTGAGGTCTCCGGAAATGAACTGGTTGTTTCAAATGCTGATGCTGTGACGCTGCTGCTTGTTGCGGCAACGGACTATCGTGGCGGCGATCCTGCCACTGCGTGTGATCAGTACATAGAGCGTGCCTCAAAGCCATATGCAACCCTCAAGTCTGCCCACCTTGCCGACCACGAGAAACTCTTCCGCCGCGTGGAACTTGAGATGACGCCAGCCACCAATGCATCCGAGATCGAGAGTCTTCCGATTGACGAGCGTATTGCACGGGTGAAGCAAGGCAAGGATGATCCTGAACTCGCCGCTCTCTACTTTCAATTCGGCAGATATCTGCTGATGGGCAGCAGCCGGCCAGGGACGATGGCGGCTAACCTGCAGGGTATTTGGAATGACAGCATGGCTCCGCCGTGGGACAGCAAGTACACCACGAACATCAATGTGGAAATGAATTACTGGCCTGCGGAAGTAGGCAATCTGCCGGAAACGACTCTGCCATTTTTCGATTTAATGAAGATGTCGCTCGACAGCGGGCGACGCACCGCGAAGGAGATGTACGGCGCGCGCGGCTTCGTATTCCACCACAATATTGATGCGTGGGCCGACACGGCTCCAGTCGATTACGGGTATGTAGGCGTTTGGCCAATGGGCGGCGCATGGATGGCGCTGCATTCCTGGGAACATTACCGGTACGGTATGGACCGTGCCTTCCTGAGTCACGAAGCTTATCCGATCCTGAAGGGAGCGTCGCAGTTCCTGCTGGACTTCATGGTCGATGACGGCAAAGGCCACTTGGTGACGAATCCGTCGTATTCACCTGAGAACAGCTATCGCATGGCGGACGGCACGATCGGCAGGCAGACTGTCGGGGCCACCATGGACTACGAGATCATCTATGCGCTTTTTCATGCGACCATCGACGCCTCGCAAATTCTGGGGATCGATGCCGCCTACCGCGCGCAGCTTGAGAAGGCACTCAGGCGGATTCCTGATCTAAGAATTGGAAAGCACGGCCAGTTACAGGAGTGGAGCGAAGACTATGACGAGCCGACTCCGGGGATGAGCCACGTTTCTCATCTATTTGCGTTGTTTCCTTCAGACGAGATCACGCTGCGCCGTACGCCGGAGCTGGCAAATGCTGCTCGCATCTCACTTGAACGAAGAGAGGAGAACGGAGGCGGCAGAGGCGGGTGGCCGAGCGCCTGGTATGCGAATCTTTGGGCCAGACTCGACGATGGTGACCGGGCGAACAAGCACATCCAGGATTTGCTGGCTTCATCCGCCGAGAGTTTGCTCAACGCCAATCGCCGTTGGTTTCAAATCGACGCCAATTTTGGCGGAGCCTCCGGTGTTGCAGAGATGTTGCTGCAGAGCCATTCCGGAGAAATCGCGCTTCTGCCCGCTCTGCCTGCCGCCTGGTCTGACGGGCACTTCCGCGGACTGAAGGCCCGCGGTGACGTCGAAGTCGATGCAAGCTGGCAAGCAAACAAGGCGCTCAGCGCTACGTTGCGCCCTGCCATTGCAGGCGAGTTCAAGCTGCGGCCTCCGCATGGACAGCGCATCGCGAAGGTGGAAACTGGTGGGTACGCAATCCCAATCACCGAAGTGAACGGCGACTGGCGCGTCCGCCTGGAACCCCACAAGGAATACATGATCACGTTTGAATGAGGATGCGGTGCTGTGAGTGGCCGCCCCAACGAGTGCCGATGAGAACTCATCTCTGTGCGATCGCATTGCTGATTGTCGCTGCCGCGTTACCGATAACCGCGCAGCGTCGCGTGCCTAAGGACCTAAGCGGGGTAAGAGGATTCAATTATCAGTCTGCCGAGACCATTGGCCACGCTGAATTCTGGCTTCAATATAGTCCGTCGGTCACGGAGCGAGACCTGGACTACGCCGCGCGACTCCAGTTGAATGAGGTGCGAGTCTTTATCCCTTATGCGGCATGGGAGCGGAACAAGGAGGCTTTGAGAAGAAACCTTCTCCACTTTGTGCGTGCCGCGCATGAGCGTGGCATAGGCGTAATGCCAACCATGCAATACAAGTTCGGCGAATGGCGTGATAAGGGTGCATGGCCAAACGCGCGCCCGTTTGTCGCGGACCTGGTGGCCGCCATCGGGAAGGAGCCGGGACTCGCAATCTGGGATGTAGAGAACGAGCCGGAGTGCTGCAAGCTGCCTCCCACTCCGGATAACCGCCTGCGCATGGAACATGCCATGTACATGGCGA
Source organism: uncultured Acidobacteriaceae bacterium (assembly GCA_963819725.1). Taxonomy (GTDB): domain Bacteria; phylum Acidobacteriota; class Terriglobia; order Terriglobales; family Acidobacteriaceae; genus Palsa-343. Next base: position 234,303 of record CAWFXK010000002.1, on the reverse strand, counting down.
GAATGTTCCATGAACTCGATCCGGTGACACCGGTAACGATTGGCGCGACGTTTGCCGAGAACATGATTGAGATGGGTGACGCGGTGGACGTGCTCTCGTTCCACGACTACAGCTCGACACGCGCACAAATTCGCGCCAACATAGCGAAGGCAAAGGAGTACGCGGCAAAAACAGGAAAGCCCCTCGTAAACAGCGAGATCGGATGTATTGCACGGGCCAATCCATACGATGTCGCACTCCAGGAGCACATGCAGGCCCACGTTGGCTGGTACATCTGGGAGTTGATGATCACCGGCAACTGGGGCACCGTGCACGGAGTGTTCTATCCGGACGGCACGGTGCGCGATCCTTCCATTGCGGCCGCACTGATGGGATTGTTCCGCAACCGTGGACCGAATATTGTGGAAGATGTCCCTGACCGCGAGAACCATTTAACCGAAGCGGTAACGAAGAATAAGGCTTGGCTGATCGACTCTGATCCGGCGTGGGATGCCGGATTGGACCTCGCGGAAGTCTCGGCGAACCTGCTCGAGGCGGCCCAGCTGGCTCCATTGCACGATCTACCCTCAAGACAGGTTGCACTTTTGCGCAACGGACCGCCGGACATTCCGGCGTTGCGCTCGATGCTCCAGAGGTTCACCTCCCTGCTTGAACCGTACGAACTTCCCCCCGGAGATTCGCGCCGATCGCGACCTCCCGGCTTCATTCAATGAGACACGATAAGCGATAAACCCTGCATTCTTCAGGCACAAACTCACTAGCGCATCATCGGCAAACATCATCGAGAAGTCGATTAGCCTCACAAGTCGGCAGTGTTTACAAATCCAGTCCACTTGGACGTGGAACCGGCAACTCGGAACATTCGAGGTCTGGACCCGTCCGCCGGCCTCGAAACGTCCGGATTGGCGACAATACAGCCACGTACCGCTCAGTTCGCGTCAGGGCAACTCGTAGGGCCGTCGCAGCAATTGCTGGGCCTCATCGAGTGCGGCCCGCGTGGTTTCGTTGCTCTTGATTGCGCAGTGATACTCGATCAGGGCCGTTCCGGCTGATCTGTGAGTCCAAATTTTACCGAGTCCGATGTAACTCCAGACCATGGTCCAGCTTGGAATCCCTCCGCCAATTTCCCGGCGTACAAAGGACGGATTTCCAATACAATCTCTGTGCTCCTCCAAATCTGCGAAAGGGGTAAGAAGCATGGTCACAATCCTGGTAGTCGCGCAGTGTAAGGACCCAAAGAAATGGGAAGAGAGTTTTGTGACGCACGGGCCGCTGTTCCGCACGATGGGAGCCATCGGCCCAGTTCACTATGCACTCGAAGGAAACTGGGCCGCTGTCCTGATGGACATGAAAGACCTGGACCACTACCACAAAATGATGAGTTCCCAAGCCACTGCAGACGCCATGGCCTCGGACGGTGTGCTGCGGGAAACCGCGAAAATGTTTGTTCTCGACAAGAAGGTGGCCGTCTAGCCAGCGAGCCCTATGCTGTCGGCGACGGCGCAGATCCACGCGAGGGCTGGGATGGTTGATGAACCGCTGGTAACGGGACCGGTGCAATCTTGCGCCCAGATCGACCTCTGCAATCCTCAGGCATCAGCAAAGCAACCCACTTCCTCGCCGGCTGGCCGTGACGCTGGGGGCTTTTTTATTCAGGAGAGTGCGGGGAGCATCTGTACCCAGGAATAAGCTACAACTTCTGTTGCAAATGTCACGCGGACTTTGCTCCCGGAGCCCGCGCTGGCGTGAGTGTTTTCAGACCAGGCCGCCTGTAACGGCCCGTATCACCGGCAACCCGGAACATTCGAGGCCCCCGACCGGCGAGACGGCGAAAGGTCCATGTTGCCGACAATACTGCAACAACGCTGGCCACCGGTACAATCCCCGCTTTTCGACGCCATGTTCAGGACACGCTGGTAGAACCGGGACAGAGTGCTCTTGGACGAGGGCCGATTCAAAGGAGGTGACGAATAGAGTAGAATTCGCGCCAATTCTCAGGGAGAGAGAAAAGGAATGCGCCGGTATCACCACATCGGGATTCCCACTACCGAATCGAAGCCTGGGGAGACCCACTTGAAGCATCTGAAACTCTTTGTCGTCAGCCACCAGAAAAGCGAATTCGGCGTGGAATGGATGCGCTTTGAAGCGGACGCGGCGGTTCCCGATCTGGTCCGGCGAGTGCCACACGTCGCGTTTGAAGTGAACGACCTTTCCGCCGAGCTTGCTGGCCGCGAAATCCTGATTCCGCCGAACAGCCCGTCCGAGGGTGTCCGCGTCGCGTTCATCGTCGAAAACGGCGCGCCAATCGAACTGCTCGAATTCACCAACCCCAAACACCCAGCCCGTTCATCGGACTCGAGCGACGTGTAACCGGCATCCCGGAACACTCGAGGCCTCCGACCGGCGAGACGCGAAAGGTCCGGATTCCCGACGTTGCGGCGACAATTCACGATCCCATGAGATTTCAGTTCGCAAAACGCCTGAAGGAAGCCGGATTTCCGCAAGATGCGGTATACGGAACCTTCTTTTTCAATGGTATGGGCAATCTGATCTTCATTGACGAGAATCTGGAAGGCTCGACGTGGGCCACGTATGCCCGCTGTCCCACGCTCAATGAACTCATCAAGGCGTGCGGGAATACAGAATTGGAGTTTCGGGTGCGGAATGACTACTCTTGCGTGAGAACAAATGCCATCAGCAACGAGGATGGGGTGCCACTATGGTTTGAAGGAGCCACTCCCGATGAAGCCCTGGGCGAGCTCTGGATCGCACTCTACGCCTCGACTTTGCGCGGTCACGGTCGCTGACCAAAGCTCAGATTGTTGCCGTGTAACCGGCTACACGGAAATTACGCAGCAGCAAACAGATCGCGGTCTATTAATGTAGTGGTTAATTCCGGGGAGCTGACATCTCACTCGCAACCCACTTGGTCGGTTTCACGTTGGGTAAGCAGCCATGGACGAACCTCAAAAGGCGCACAGCAAAGCCACCATCATCAGCATGGCGGTGACCTCGATGGGTCTCGCTGCGCTTCTCCACGAGGGCGTTGGGCACGGCGTCACGGCGTGGCTACGCGGCGACATGGTCACGCAGCTCACCAGCAATCATCTCTCCGATCTCAAACCGGATCGTCTGGTCGAGGCTGGCGGCACCATCGTCAATGTCCTCACCGGCACCATTGCCCTCGCCGCTTGCTACCACGCCCGCCCCAACCTGCGCTTCTTCCTGTGGTTCTTTGCCGCAGTGAGTCTGCTGGATGGGGCTGGCTACTTTCTGTTTTCGGGAATCGGAGGAGTGGGCGACTGGGCCGCAGTCATCGCGGGCCTCCCGCACCAGGCCACCCTGCGTACCGCCATGGCGACCTTTGGCGCGGTCTTCTATTTTCTCTGTGTGAAGCTGCTCGCCGCCGCTGTGCGCCCTTTCGTAGCCATCCGGTCCGATTACAACACCATTGGTCGGCTTCCATACTTGGCCGCCTGCATCTTCTACTGCATTGCCGGTGCTTTCGATCCTCTGGGCATCAGACTGCTCTTCCTGTCCACGATCCCTGCAGCATTTGGAGGTTTGTCGGGTTTGCTCTGGGCCGACCTGCTTTTGCCGAAGGCTGCCCCTGCGCAACCTATCACCGTCAAGCGCGCTTCCGTCTGGTGGTGGACAGCCGCCGTCTTCGGCATCGCCTTTGTCGTGGTTCTCGGGCGCGGCATCAACTTCAGCCGTTAGTTCAGGCGAGGTAACCGACGGGAAATGCGCGGGAAGGCCGTGGTCCCGAGGGCTGTAGCGGAACGGGTCGGGTGACCAGCATCACAGCCATTCCCCCCTGGCAAGGCGTACTTTCATCGGTTTTGGGGATCGCGACCATGCAGGGTTCCGGAAGCGGGCCGGACGATGGCAAGCTGCTGGATTCTGAGCACATAGCTGCAACGGCAAAGGGACTCGATGAAGAGCCGATACGGACGCGTCCGGGAAGGGAACGGAGAATGACCTGGAGCGAGGAGTATCGGACCAGGTGCATGTGCGCCGGGCAGGCGCTGGAGGCGGTGCGGTCGGGAGCGCGTGTCTGGATTCAGTCGGGGTGCGGCACGCCCTCGACCCTGGTCAATGCTCTGGTGGCACGGGCTGCGGAGCTTCGGGATGTGGAGATCGTCCACATGATGACCCTGGGGAGCGCGGATTACACGAAGCCGGAGTACGAAGGGCATTTTCGCCACCGGGGATTGTTCCTGGGGGCGAATGTGCGCGAGGCGGTGGCGGCGGGGCGGGCCGACTACACGCCGATCTTCCTGAGCGAGATTGAGGGCTTGTTCACCAGCGGCGCTCTGCCGCTGGATGTGGTGCTGATGCAGGTGTCGCCGCCCGACGGGCACGGCTATGTGAGCTTGGGCACGACGGTGGACTGCACGCTGACGGCGGCGCGCTGCGCGAGCACGGTGATTGCCGAGGTCAACGAGCAGATGCCGCGCACGCATGGCGACACATTCATCCACGCGAGCCGGATTTCCGCTTTCGTGGAGACATCGCACCCGCTGCTGGAACTGGTCACCGAGCATTTCACCGGCATGCATCTGCGGGTGGCGCGCAATGTGGCGTCGCTGATCCCCGACGGAGCCACGCTGCAGACCGGCATCGGCGGCATTCCCGAGGCGGTGCTGACCTGTCTGGACGGCAAACGGGATCTGGGCATTCACACGGAGATGTTCTCCGATGGTGTCATCGAGCTGATCGAGTCGGGCGTGATCAACGGAGAGCGAAAATCGCTGCACCGGGGCAAAGCGGTAGCGGCGTTCGTGCTGGGAACGAAGAGGCTGTTCGATTTCATTCATGACAACGCCAGCTGCGAGTTCCGGCCGATTTGCTACACCAACGATCCGTTTGTGGTGGCCCAGAACGAGAAAATGGTCGCCATTAATTCGGCGCTGCAGGTGGATCTGACGGGACAGGTGTGCGCCGATTCCATCGGCACTCGTCCGTACAGCGGATTTGGCGGGCAACTGGACTTCATTCGTGGGTCGGCGCGATCGCGTGGAGGGGTTCCGATCATCGCGCTGCCGTCGACTGCGCTGGGCGATACGGTGTCGCGCATTGTGCCGGTGCTGGAGCCGGGCGCGGGCGTGGTGACGTCGCGGGCGGACGTGCATTACGTGGTCACAGAACACGGGATCGCGTACCTGCACGGAAAAACGCTGCGGGAGCGAGCCAGGGCATTGATCGAGATTGCCGATCCGCGTTTTCAGGGAGAGCTGGAGGAGTTTGCGGTGCGCGCGCATTATCTGGAGCGCAAAACAGCGGCTGCGTTGGATTGAAACGCGGCTCGCGGGAAGGAGCGCGGAATGACGGATGCCGGGAAGCGGGATCGAGGGCTGCTGCGCGTGGATCAGGATGAGTGCAAGGGCTGCGGGCTGTGTATCGAAGCCTGCCCGCCGCACGTGATTCAGATGATGGAGCGGCTGAACCATTACGGCTACCGGACGGCGGTGTATGCGGGGGCGGGCTGCACGGGCTGCGGCATCTGCTTCATGGTGTGCCCGGAGCCAGGCGCTATTACGGTGCTGCGTCTTACGAATCGGCCGGCAGGCCGCTTCGACAGCGAAGCAGAGGGAGCGAAGCGATGCGCCGGCAATTGATGAAGGGCAACGAAGCGATTGTCAAAAGCGCGATCCTCTCCGGGTGCCGCGGATTCTATGGGTACCCCATTACCCCGGCCAGCGAGATCACCGAGGCTGCGGCGCAGTACCTGCCGCAGGTGGGCGGCGTGTTTCTGCAGGCGGAGAGCGAGGTAGCGGCGATCAATATGCTCTACGGCGCGGCGGCGGCGGGCGTACGGGTGATGACGGCATCGAGCGGCCCAGGGATCAGCCTGATGCAGGAGGGCATCAGTTATATGGCAGGCGCGGAGCTGCCCTGCGTGATTGCCGATATTACCCGCGGCGGGCCGGGGCTGGGGAACATCGCCGCGGAGCAGGGTGACTATCACCAGGTGGTGAAGGGCGGCGGGCACGGGAACTACCGGACTCTGGTGCTGGCGCCTCATTCAGTCCAGGAAATGGCAGATCTAACGGCGCTGGCCTTTGACCTGGCGGATCGCTACCGGAATCCGGTGGTGGTGCTGGCGGACGGTTTCATCGGCCAGATGATGGAGCCGGTCGAGTTTCCGCAGACGGCCACGGAACCGCGGCTGCCGAAGTGGGCGGTAGCGGGCACAGAGGAATCGCGCGGCAATCTGATTTCCTCGATCTATCTGGAACCGGACAAGCTGGAGGCCCATGTTCGGCAACTGGAGGCCAAGTATTACATCGCCCAGCAACGGGAAGCGCGCGCCGAAGAATGGCGGACGGAGGGAGCGGAAGTCGTCCTGGTGGGGTACGGAATTGTGGCGCGCATCCTGAAGGCGGTGGCGGCGGAGGCACTGGCCGAAGGGCTGAAAGTTGGTGTTCTGCGCCCGGTCACCCTGTATCCGTTCCCCACTTTGCAATTCCAAAAGCTGGCAGAGCGGGTGCGCGTATTTGTGGTGGTGGAGATGAGCAATGGCCAGATGCTGGAAGACGTGCGGCTGGCACTGAACGGGGCGCGGCCGGTGGAGTTCCTGAGTCGCGTGGGTGGGAATGTTCCCTCGCATGGGGAAGTGCTGGAGTTTGTGCGGAAGCTGGCGCGGCAGACGCTTCCGGCGCGGCAGCCGGAAGAGGAGTGTGTGGGCCATGTCTAACGCAACGGAAGCAGAATACGAGGTTGCGCACGGCAGGCCCAAAGCCTTCTACGAGAATTTTGAGCGGAAGGACGAGCTGCAGCACCAGACGCATTATTGTCCGGGGTGCGGGCACGGCATCGTGCACAAGATGCTGGCTCAGGCGATCGATGAGCTGGGCATTCAGAACCGGACGATTCTCATCAGCCCGGTAGGCTGCTCAGTGTTCGCGTACTACTACTTCGACGTAGGCAATGTGCAGGGCGCGCATGGTCGCGCGCCGGCGGTGGCCACGGCTGTGAAGCGAAGCCAGCCGCAGAGCATTGTCATCGGATACCAGGGCGACGGGGATCTGGCGGCGATCGGGTCGGCGGAGATTCTGCACGCGGCCAATCGCGGAGAGAACATCACGGTCATCTTCGTGAACAACGCCATCTACAGCATGACCGGCGGACAGGTGGCGCCGACGACGCTGCTGGGCCAGGTGAGCACGACGACCCCGGCGGGCCGCAACGCGGCCAACGAGGGCTATCCGCTGCATGTGAGCGAATTGCTGGCGACGCTGGAGGCTCCCGTCTATATCGAACGCGTGGGGTTGGGCGACAACCGGCAGGTGGCGCAGGCGCAGCGCGCGGTGCGGCGGGCCATGGAGAACCAGGTGCGAGGGCTGGGTTTTTCGCTGGTGGAAGTTCTGTCGCCGTGCCCGACCATCTGGAAGATGTCGCCGGTGGAGGCGCAGCACTGGGTTCGCGACGTGATGGAGAAGACTTTTCCGCTTGCGGTCCTTCGCGATCGCACGAAGGAGGTCCAGCCAAAGGCAGCGCCGGAGACAAAGCCTGCTCTCGAGGACATTCCGCGGATTCTCGGTGTCACGGACGAGGGTGCAGCCGAAGAAACCGGGCCGGAAGCTAGGGGCGGCGTCGATCTGCAGGTGCGCGTAGCTGGGTTTGGCGGACAGGGGGTCCTGTTGCTGGGCGAAGTGCTGGCGGAGGCGGGACTGCACGCGGGACTTGAAGTATCGTGGCTGCCGTCCTACGGGCCGGAGATGCGTTCGGGCACCTCGAACTGTCATGTGCGACTGGCGCGGGAGCCCATCGATTCGCCGCTGGTCGTCCACCCTGACGTGCTGGTGGCCATGAACGAGCCGTCGCTGCACAAGTTCTGCGCCAGCGTGCGCCCTGGCGGCTGGATTTTCTACAACGGCGAGACGGTGCCGGAGGAGTGCGAGCGGGAAGACGTACATATACTGGCGCGCCCATTCATGCACGTCGCCGACGAGCTGGGCGATGGCCGGGCCGGCAACATGGTGATCTTGGGCGCGCTGCTGGAAGCCACCGCAGCGTTGCCTCAGGCCAGCATTGACGCTGCGCTGGGGCAACTCGTGAAGAATTCCCGCTGGCTGACGCTGGACGAACGCGCTCTGGCGCGAGGGCGCGAGCTTTTGCGGAAGTCGCTCCTGGAGGTGGGCCATGAAGGGTGAAGCGGATCCGAACCTGATTGTGTATTTCGACGGGCAATATGTGCCGCTGCGTGAGGCGCGCATTGGGATCCTGACCCACGCCCTGCATTATGGGACGGGTGTATTTGAAGGCATTCGCGGGTATTGGGACGACGCGGAGCATCAGCTCTTCCTCATGCGCCCCCGCGAACACTACGAGCGCTGGAAAGAGAACTGCGGGATTCTGCGCATCCATGTTCCGCCGTCCGCTGAGGAGTTGTGCGCGATCACCCTTTCGCTGATGCAGCGGAACGCCTTTCGCACCGACGTCTATGTACGGCCGCTGGCCTGGAAGTGTGCGGAACGGATCGGCGTCAGCATGGACGACCAGGACGCCTTCGCGGTCGTTGCGCTGCCCTTTGGCGAATACCTGCACAGCGACAAAGGGCTCCACGCAGGTGTAAGCTCGTGGCGCCGGATCGAGGACAATGCGATCCCGGCGCGGGCCAAAATCTGTGGAGCGTATGTGAACAGTGCGCTGGCCAGCGACGAAGTACGGCAGAGCGGCTTCGACGAAGCGATCCTGCTGAACGAGAGCGGTCATGTCGCCGAGGGAGCCACCTGCAACCTCTTCATGGTGCGCGGCGATCAGCTGATCACGCCTCCGATAACGGAAAACATACTGGAAGGGATCACGCGCGCATCGATCATCGACCTGGCGTTTCGGGAACTCGGCCAGCGCGTTGTGGAGAGGGCCATCGATCGCAGCGAACTTTACGTTTGTGATGAGTTATTCCTTACCGGAACAGCAGTGGGCGTCGCGCCGGTGGTGCGCGTCGATCATCGGCCGGTGAAGGATGGAGCCATAGGTGCGGTTACGCGCGAAATACGGCAGTTGTATTTCGACGCATCGCGAGGACATTTGCGGGCTTACCGGAAATGGGTGGTTCCGGTATTTCCGTCACAGATTGAACCGGAGCCGCACGCGGTTTCGCTGGCAGAGACGAGCGCCATTTGAGCCGATGCCGGCGTGAGGACGCGCAGTGACCCTGGCTCGCAGGGAGGATGAAAAGATGCTTACGACCGCAGTTACAGAGAATGCGTACGACCTCGCTCTGGAGAACTTCGATACCGCAGCTGACAGCCTGGAACTGAGCCAGGATATCCGGGCGATGATCAAGTATCCCGAACGCGTCCTGACGGTCTCCGTGCCGGTGCGCATGGATGACGGCCATATTCGCCGTTTCGAGGCCTACCGCGTGCAGCACAGCTCGGTGCGGGGGCCGGGGAAGGGCGGCATCCGCTATCACCCGCACGTCACGCTCGACGAGGTGAAAGCGCTGGCGACGTGGATGACGTGGAAATGCGCGGTGGTGAATATTCCGTTTGGCGGCGCCAAGGGCGGAGTGACGTGCGATCCCAAGCACATGTCGCAGGGCGAACTGGAGCGGATGACACGGCGCTACACCAGCGCGATTTTGCCGCTGATTGGCCCGGAGCAGGACATCCCTGCGCCGGATGTGTACACCAATCCACAAACCATGGCGTGGATCATGGACACCTACAGTATGACCAAGGGCTATGCCATTCCTGGCGTGGTGACCGGAAAGCCCATCTGTCTCGGTGGTTCGCTGGGACGCAACGAAGCCACCGGGCGCGGGGTGTTTTACACCATCCAATGCACCTGCGAGCATCTGCATATGACGCTGAAGGGCGCCACCGTTGTGGTGCAGGGTTTTGGCAACGCCGGCTCCATCGCGGCGCAGTTGCTGCATGAGGCCGGGGCCAAAGTCATTGCGGTGAGTGATTCGACCGGCTGCGTCTACAACCAAAACGGCCTGAACATTCCAGAGGTCATTCACATGAAAGCCCTAACCGGGCATGTCGAAGGATTTCCCGAGAGTGAGGCGATCGATCCAAACGAACTGCTGGCGCTCAACTGCGACATCCTGGTGCCTGCGGCGCTGGAAAACGCCGTTCACGCCGGAAACGCTGCCGCTGTAGGCGCGAAGATCATTGCCGAAGCGGCTAACGGACCGCTGACGCCCGCGGCGGACAGGAATCTCGAAAATCGGGGAGTTTTTATCATCCCGGATATTTTGTGCAACGCCGGCGGAGTTACGGTCTCGTACTTCGAGTGGGTACAGGACGAGCAGCACCTGTTCTGGGAGGCGCAGGATGTTTACGACCGCCTGGAACGCGTGATGAAGACAGCATTCCGCGACGTGCTGAAGATTCGTCTGGACCGGAAGGTACCGATGCGCATTGCCGCGAACATGCTCGGCATCGGACGCGTGGCTGAGGCTGTGCAGATACGCGGCATCTATCCATAGAACCAGTCTCATTAAATGGTGGAATGCAAATACGGGACATCCTGACCGCCACGCCGGACCGGACATGAACCGGCCCGCGCGTAACCAGGCCCACGCCGCTGCAACGATGGCTTTCCCGGCTCGAGGTTCACCTGTCCCACATCGGCCGGCGCCAGGACGAACCTGGAGAAGCCTGTGACCTGCGGAGAACCGCTCCCCGGCTTGCGCCAGCGCTGTGGGGCGCGCGCTGCGGCAAAGTTCTCTACCTGAGCAGCTTCGAACAAAGTGGATTAACGCTGATGAGCTGTATCGAGGCGTTCTATCAGAGAATATGATCGTCCAGACCACTACGCCTACAGGTGCATAATCTCCTGTCGAGGGTCCGTGGCAACAGAAAAAACAGAGCGAAGATAGACAGGCGACCGATGCGCATTCAAGCCTCCAATTGGCTGGTTCAACAGGGGGATTGGCCGTACAGATATCTTCCGCAAGCGAAGCTCTCAAATTTGCCATCTGCTTTCTCCCGTGTGTTTAGTACCGGGAATTTCGCAGGGGCCTGAAGGATTTTTAGCGGCGCTTATAACGGAGCTTAGGAGAGGTGCTTCGAGCCCTCGTTCTTGAAGGGTTTCACGAAGTTCTGGCGGAGAGAGAGGGATTCGAACCCTCGATAGAGCTTTTAAACCCTATAACGGTTTAGCAAACCGCCGCCTTCAGCCTCTCGGCCATCTCTCCGGCTCGGTTGTCGCCAGTATACAGCGCCCAGCCCGAGAACACCCCCCGCCAGCGGCTTCCTGTCCCGCAGGTTAGCGCGAAGCCGCTCCCCCGCATCCCACCTCAAGTGGCTTTTCGCCCCAGGGAGAGGACACATCGAAATGACCAACCCGACCAGCGCCCAGGAGAATCTTGTTGTCGGCTATTTCGCCGAGGGTGCCGACGCCTATCGCGCGATCGACGAACTGATCGACGAGGGCTTCAGCGCCTCGACGATCGGCGCCGCCTTCCGGACGCCGCGCGCAGCAGCAGAACCACAAGCTGTCGGTGAGATGAAAAGCGTCCGCGAATTGACCAATCGCAACCCCGCCGTCTCAGGAAGCCTCGGCGGCCCGGCATCCGGCGACCAGGCCATGCAGCCCGCCGGTCTCGCGCCCGGCTCTGGCAACGCATTTCCGGCTGCGCCGTCGACTCCCGGACCGATCCCCGGCTCAGAGGTGCCTTCGACCCTCAAGCACGATCTTCCCCAGATGCTCCCCCACGCTTTACCCAGCACGCTGCGCTCGGGCAGCCAGGAAGACGAGCCGTGGCTGGAGCATCTGCATCGCAGCTGGGGTAGCAGCACGGCCGAAACCGCAAAGAACCGCAACGCCGCTGCGGCGGGCAATCAGAGATTCGGAACCGGCGAAGGGACCCTCGGGCTCTACCCCGAATTCCCATATTCTGAGCCGGCCTTCGAAACCTCCTTCACGGGCATGGGCCTCAGCCCCGAGCATGCGCGCAGCTTGAGCGGTGAACTGGGCCGCGGAGGCGCGATGATCACCGTCAACACCGGCGAGCGTTCCTCTCTGGCCGAAGCCATCATCGAGCGCAACCATGGCCGCGTCCGCTTTGAGCACACTGCCGCAACCACAATGCTGCGCCCCTCCGATCACGAGAGCCCCGTCCAGCTCTACGGCTCCATGAGCAACTACTATCGCTCCGACGAGGACCTTCGCCGCAAGGCCTCGTAGCTCGCGCATGTCTCCGCAGAACGCCACTCCGCCTGGAGTGGCGTTTTTGTCTGGCGTTTTTGCTTTTCATCGCGAAAAAACCAGAGTAGATTCTGATTCTTCACTTCTGTTGCGCGGAGGATCCCCGGATCGCAAAAACCGTTCAGCCTGCACGCGGAATGCGGTTGCTGCCACTCATCGCAGCCACCTTCTTCATGGTTTCCGGCGGCCCCTACGGCATTGAAGACATCCTCAGCGCCGGATACCTCAAAGGCCTCATCATCCTCCTCGCTCTGCCGCTCCTCTGGAGCCTGCCCACCGCGCTCATGATCGGCGAGCTCGCCAGCGCACTGCCCGAAGAAGGCGGCTTCTACGTCTGGGTGCGCCGCGCCATGGGCCCCTTCTGGGGCTACCAGGAAGCCTGGCTCTCGCTCGCCGCCAGCATCTTCGACATGGCCATCTACCCCACTCTCTTCGTGCTCTACCTCGGCCGCCTCTTCCCCTCGTGGACCGCGGGCTGGCACGGCGCTGCCTGGGAGCTCGGCCTCATCGCCCTCTGTTGCATCTGGAACCTGCTCGGCGCCCCCGCCGTCGGCGATGGTTCCGTCGGCCTCTTCGTCCTGCTGCAGTTGCCCTTTCGCGGTCCTCATCGGCGCTGCGCTCTGGCACGGAGTCCACCTGCCCACGCACATTTCCTGGACGAGATCCGGCGAACAAGGCGGCCTCACCACCGCCATTCTCGTCGCCATGTGGAACTACATGGGCTGGGATAACGCCTCCACCGTAGCGCGCGAAGTCGACAATCCCCGCCGCAACTACCCGCGCGCCATGCTCGCCAGCGCCGCCGTCGTCGCCGTCTCTTACATCGTCCCGCTGGCTGCGGCGGCGTGGGCCGGCGTCCCCGCGGATTCCTTCAGCACCGGTTCCTGGGCCGATGTCGCCCGCACCCTGGTCGGTCCCTGGCTCGGCCTCGCCATCGTCATCGGCGGCACTCTGACCGCTGTGGGCATGTTCAATGCCCTCACCATGTCCTACGCGCGCCTGCCCATGGTGCTCGCCGAAGATCGGCATGCTGCCTTCCGTCCTGGCGCGCAGAAAACGGCCGCAACGTCCCCTGGGTTGCCGTGCTCGCCTGCGCCGTCGCCTGGGCTCTCGCGCTGCGCTTCACCTTCGAGCGCCTGATCTCCATTGACCTCATCCTCTACGGCAGCAGCCTCATCCTCGAGTTCGTCGCGCTCGTCGTGCTGCGTCTGCGCGAGCCCAACCTCGAGCGCCCCTTTCGCGCCGGCAATCTCGTCACCGCCTGCGTCATCGGCGCCGTCCCCACGGCTCTCATCGTCTACGCAGACGTAGCCTCGCGCCACGAGCACATGGCGCACATGCCGGCGCTGCTCCTCGGCGCGCTCATCGCCGCCTGCGGCCCCCTGTTCTATCAGTTGTCGAAAATCAATAGTCGGCGCCGGCGCCGCGAAGGGGAGCTCCCCGCCGCTGCTCACTAAAAGTCGGTCCCGTCCCCCCGCAACCCCAAAAACTGAAGAAACGCCAGGTTCACCCCACAGCAAGAAGCTAATTCCATCGCAGCCCAAATATCAATAGGAATCGATTCCATCATCGGTCCGAAAGTACCGTAGCTCTGTTTCACGGACCCGTTTTGGGAATTCATTCCTGTCCCGCCTCCTCCTCTGTACCCCGGTTGCGACAAAGGGCGTCACCGCCACTGCCGCCAATCGGCCCACGAAGGCCCGGTTCTCTGAGCGTTGGCCTTCACCATAAATCTGAACAGGACGCGCAATAGCGCGGCCTGAATCGGGGCCCTTATCATTGGACCCATGACGATCCAACGGATGGAACACGTCGGCATCGTGGTTGACGACCTCGCAGCCGCGACCGCCTTCTTCGTCGAGCTGGGACTCGTGCTGCAGGCCGAGGTTCCCGTCGAAGGTCGCTGGGTGGACCGCATCGTGGGACTCGATGGCGTGCGCGCCGACATTGCCATGATGCAAACTCCGGACGGCAACGGACGACTCGAGCTGACGAAGTTCCACTCGCCGTCAATCCAGGGCGACAACCGACACGCGCCGGCAAACACGCCGGGGATCCGCCATGTCGCATTCCTCGTCGATGACATTGACTCCGTCGTTGCCGGCCTGCGAGCCCGCGGCGCTGAACTCGTCGGCGACTTGGAGCGCTACCAGGACAGTTACCGGCTCTGCTACGTCCGCGGCCCGGAGGGAATCATCATCGAGCTGGCGGAAAAGATCGGCTAATTCGCCTACCGCTTTCCCGCCACCTCGAGCACTTTCTTCTGCTTGTTCTCGACAAAGTTCCGCGCCGCATACATCACCCGATCCCGCGCGAGCGACGCGTCCTGCCAACCCTTGATCTCCACCCGCTTCCCCTCAAGATCCTTGTAGATCGAGAAGAAGTGCGTGATCTCCTTCAGCATGTGCGGGTAAATCTCCGAGTAGTTCCACACGTCGCGATACCGCGGATTGTTCTTCCCCACCGCCAGCACCTTCTCGTCCAGCACGCCCTGATCGGTCATCTCCAGCAGCCCGATCGGCCGCACCTCCATCACGCAGCCGGAAAAACTCGGCGCGTCCACCAGCACCAGCACGTCCAGCGGATCGCCATCGTCGCTAAGCGTCGACGGCACAAATCCGTAGTCGCCCGGATAATGCACCGGCGAATACAGATTCCGGTCCAGCCGGAACACGTGCAGCTTCTTGTCGTACTCGTATTTGTTGATGCCCTCCGCCGGGATCTCGATCACGACGTTGAACACTTCGGGCGCTTTCTCGCCCACGGGGAGCTCAAGATAATTCGTCATAAACAATTCCAGTATCGCGTAATGGGGTGCTGTGCTTCTATGGGATGAATGGGGGATGCCCGGGGAACCGCAAATGGGCCTGCATTTATAATCGGGCACAATGAAGGCTCATGTCTATGTGACCCTGAAAAAAACCGTCCTCGACCCCCAGGGACAGGCCATCCACAACGCGCTGCGCAAAATGCGCTACGCGGGCGTCGCCGATGTGCGCCAGGGCAAATTTTTTGAGCTCACCCTCGACGACGGACTCCCCGAAGCCGCCGCCCGCGCCGAAGTCGAACGCATCGCCCGCGAAGTCCTCACCAATCCGGTGATCGAAGAGTTTTCCTTCCGTCTGGAGTAACGGTTCAGCCCCGGGTGCCCTATTCTGATCGCCCGTCTCTGGCGATCAGGATGGGAATCGCGCGAAGCGCGATCGCTTTTGCTTTGCGACAGGCCCCTGAGCCCACATCGCCACCACCTACAACTTTTGTCGTCTCTTCCCGACCCGAACGACTAAGGTACGCTAAACCTATGTGCGGCATTGTCGGTTACGTCGGCAACAGTACTGAAGTCGTCCCCATCATCATTGAAGGTCTCCGCCGCCTCGAATATCGCGGCTACGACTCGGCGGGCATCGCCGTCGGTGGCAATGGCGACGGCCTCCAGCTCCGTCGCGCCCCCGGCAAGCTCCGCAAGCTCGAAGAAGTCCTCCGCAAGGACCCCATCCACGGCACCTTCGGCATCGGTCACACCCGCTGGGCCACCCACGGCCGCCCCACCGAAGAAAACGCCCACCCCCATCGCGACTGCACCGGCCGCCTCGTCGTCGTCCACAACGGCATCGTCGAAAACTACCTGCAGCTCAAGCAGGAGCTCATCGGCCAGGGCCACAAATTTGTAACCGAGACCGATACAGAAATCATCGCCCACCTCGTCGAGCAGGAATGGGCCGCCGCCGCAAAGTCCGGCCACCCCATCCCCCTCGAAGACGCCGTCCGCCGCACCGTCAAGCGCCTCACCGGAGCCTTCGCCATCAGCGTCCTCTCCGCCGACGAGCCCAACAAGATCGTCGTTGCCCGCAGCGGCCCCCCCGTCATCATCGGCGTCGGCGATGGCGAGTACTTCGTCGCCTCCGACGTCCCCGGCATCCTCCACCACACCCGCGACCTCTACTTCCTCGCCGACGGCGACATGGCCGTCCTCACCCCCCAGGGCGTCAAGCTCACCGACTTCGACGGCAACCCCATCGAGCGCCCCCTCCAGCGCATCCTCTGGGACCCCATCCAGGCGGAAAAGGGCGGCTACAAGCACTTCATGCTCAAGGAAATCTTTGAGCAGCCCCGCGCCGTCCGCGACACCACCATGGGCCGCATCTCGCTCGATACCGGCAAAGTCTTCCTCGCCGAGATGAAGATCCCCGACGACACCTTCCGCACCGCGCGCAACATCCACATCGCCGCCTGCGGCACCAGCTGGCACGCCGCCACCGCCGGCAAGTTCATGATCGAGCGCCTCGCCCGCATGCCCGTCGAAGTCGACTATGCCAGCGAGTTCCGCTACCGCGATCCCATCATCGACAGCAAGACCGTCGGCCTGCTCATCACCCAGTCCGGCGAAACCGCCGACACCCTCGCCGCGCAGAAGGAAATGATCGCCAAGGGCGCGCCCACCGTCGCCGTCTGCAACGTCGTCGGCGCCATGATCACCCGCGAGGCCAACGGCACCATCTACACCCACGCCGGCCCCGAAATCGGCGTCGCCTCCACCAAGGCCTTCACCGCCCAGCTCGTCGCGCTGTTTCTCTTTGCTGTGCATCTCGCCCAGGTCCGCGGCACCATTACGGAGAAGGAGAGCATCGACCTGCTCGAGGCGCTCAACCTCCTGCCCGGCAAGGTCGAAGACATCCTCCGCACCGTCGACGACCAGTGCGAGCCCCTCGCCCGCCTCTACTCCAACGCCCGCGACTTCCTCTTCCTCGGCCGCGGCATCCACTACCCCATTGCTCTGGAAGGCGCGCTCAAGCTCAAGGAAATTTCCTACATCCACGCCGAAGGCTACCCCGCCGGCGAGATGAAGCACGGCCCCAACGCCCTCATCGACGAGACCCTCCCCGTCGTCGTCCTCGCCACCAAAGACGAGACCAACCGCGACTCCGTCCAGCGCTACGAAAAAACGCTGTCGAACATCCAGGAAGTCACCGCGCGCTCCGGCAAGGTCATCGCCATCGCCACCCGAGGCGACGAGCACATCGGCCAACTAGTCGACCACGTCCTCTTCGTCCCCAGCGCCCCCGAGCTGCTCCTACCGATCCTCGACGTCATCCCCCTCCAGCTACTGGCCTACCACATAGCAGTGAGAAGAGGCTGCGACGTCGACCAACCCCGCAACCTCGCCAAATCCGTCACCGTCGAGTAGCGGCAGCACCACAGCAGTTTCATTCGCGGGAAATCGGGTGCCCCATTCTAATCGCGCGTGTTGTTTGCGCGATTAGGGTGGGCATCGCGCGGCAGCGCGATCCTCTGCCGGAACCCAATGTCCCCGGCCCGAAAAAATGTGGCTGTCATCCCGAGCGGAGCGCTTTGGGGCCCCATCGCAGATGGGGTAGGCGGAGCGAGGGATTTGCGTTTCCGTTCCATCCCATCGCGCAATGCAGCAGGACACCACCCCAACTCTGTCATCCTGAGCGAAGCTTCTGAATTCGTTGCGCGCGCTTTTTGCGCGCAACAATCAATTCAGACGAGTCGAATGGACCTGCATTCCTCTCGCCTGGGAATGGCGACACCCCGCGCCGATAGAAGGTCTTGATGTCGTCGGAACAGACCCGTTCAATGTGCCTGATCTGGGCTTTCAAGCTTCGAACATATTGTTCCTCGTCTAATAACGGAACAGCTTTTTGCTCCAGTTTATACAGCCCGGACCGCACTCGCGCCGTAAGTTCGCGCGGGGCGCGAGTGCGGTCGATCCCTAAGCGGGTCCCAGTTAACAATTTGACCGCGCGTGGACCCATGATCCTGATTTTGTGGCGGGAAACGGCCAATCGCTCGGTTGCCAACGTCTGAATCGCAATTTGAATAATGTCCCGTGCGCGAACTCCCGAGAACGCTAAGTCATCTATCCAAGTCGTGTAGCCAAGATCGAGCCGAGCGCATTCTGTGCGAATCGGACCATCTATAGACCATATGAACAGGTTGGCAAGTAAGGGGCTGGTAGGGGCGCCTTGTGGTAAGCGGCGTTCGAAGGTGGTTAGTCTAGTCAAGAGTGCCGCGACTCTCGCTGAACAGCCTAAGACATCTTTCCAAACCCGGTAAATCTGCTTGTTTGAGACGCTGGGAAAACACTTGCGCACGTCGACTGTTACTAATAATTGCGCCCCAAGGTGGATAGCAGAATTATCAAGTATGCTTCGGAACTTGACTGCTCCCATCACATGTGGAGGGAAGACAAGAGGACGGAGGAGTGCCGAATTGATCTTTTTCTGAATTTTCTTCAGATCGCCCACTGGGCGGTCGATAGGCCGAGTTTCCGGCGACTGTTTTCTCTGGAATGGACGCGGTCTGGGAACAAATCAAACGGCCGGTAGAATAATGCTGCCCGGCCTGCGATCTCAACCAGTTTTTCTGCCTTTATTCCTAGGCGATGAGCCAAGTCGTTGCGGCTGACGATGTTCAACTTTGCTATTGGCTGGTCTGTGGCTATTGCCTGAGTCATCGGCTTTTCCTCCCAGCAACAAGCGAACCAATCCAGTGGCGAGCGTAGAGATTTCCTCCGTAGAAACTTCCTTCAGATCCTCCGGCTCGACAGCCAAGAGCATAAACAGGTGCAGCGGTATTCCCAGTCGGTCGGCGACCTTCTCAAGAGTGACGCGACTCGGTTTTCGCTTACCAGCCTCTAGCATCGAGATTAGGCTTGGATCCAAAGAAAGACGCTGAGCCAGCTCTCGTTGTGGCATGTCGGCTAATGACCGCGCAATGCGGATTGCTTTCGAATAATTCATAATCCCGGTAATGAGTCTTCCTCGGAACCCGATAGGTGGCGTTAGTTAGCGAAACTCTTTAAAACCGCTTCAGCGACTTTGCGGACCGTAAAATAAACATGTTGTTTACTTGGGTTCGCATTTCGACGAAGCCTTTTGAGCTCCACTAGTGCTGTCTCCAGCACACGCTTCTGTTCCGGTCCGAGTCCACTTCGGTTGAGCAAAGAGCACAGTTGCTCAATGCAAAACTGCATGTCTTTGTTCCGCTTCATCAGCGGGCTCCTTTGCCGGCAGCTGCCGGGTGCCTTTCGGCACGCTTCCGAAAAGGAGTGGATTGGGACCGGAAGACTCAACCTGGTGCTTGCTTCTATACCCCATACAGATGACGACGGGTTTGAACCCGCCTCAGCTCAAATTTGAGCCGCATTACGTTCGCGAAACTGCGCGAACTCGATCATGGAAGCCAACGGAGCTGGTTTTCAAAGAGCACACTAAATCGGCGTTTCGCCGACCCAACACTAATATGACTCATTTGGAGATTCGTGTCAAGAAAAATGACGTGCTGTCATGTCTATGATCCCTCTGCGTTCGGTCAGGTTCGCGAAAGCGCGGACCTCCAACCAGCCGCCTTTGTAAAAGGGCACTACTTCAGTCGTGCCGAAAAACAGTCGGCGCGAAGCGCCTTCCTTGTTCGATCCTGCGCGATGCGCCCGCCCCGAGAGGCGCACTCGCAGGATCGAACCGGGGCCCCGCGGTACCTTCGTACCGTCCGCCCCTCCGATTTCCCTTGCATTGCCCTGCGAACCATCCCAAACTAAAAACTAAGGCGAGCCCTGTCCCCAACCGACGGGGCTTTTCCTTTGGTTGGAATGGTTGGAAAGCCCGGCCCAGGCCGATCGCACCGCGCTCTTTGAGATTCTTGCCCGCGCCGTCCCGGATCGGACCCTTGCCGTCTGTCCAAAGCACACAACGGCGCAGACAACCGCCTGTGTGAAACTCACAGCCGCCTCTGTCACCCACACAGCCGCCTGTGTTACACAAGCGGCCGTCTATGTCACACCAACGGCCGCGAATGCAACACAAGCAACCGCCTCTGTAACACCCACGGCCGCCTTCGATGTGTCCTGTTTTGAGAAGGTTAGCATGTTGTCAAACTTGTCAACTCCAGCTAAACCATTAAGAATCAAATTCATGCAGAGAACGCCCACCCGCGAATCGCAATTTTCCATTCCGGCCGTCCCCAAACACAAAGACCGCGCCGCCAGAGCAGGCCCAAACGGCCCCTCCAGCAGCGCGGTCCCACAATCCTTCCAGCGTCGTCCTTCCAGCTTCCGGCTTCGTCCTTACCCCAGAACCCGCGTGATGCTCCGCTCGATCGTCTCCTTGGGCACATAACCCACGATCTGATCCGCCACCTTGCCACCCTTGAAGATCAGCAGCGCCGGAATCCCACGGATCCCGTACCGCATCGGCGTCGCCTGGTTGTGGTCCACGTCCATCTTGGCCACCTTCAGCCGGCCGATGTACTCCGTCGCCACCTCGTCCACGATCGGCGCCAGCGCCCGGCACGGCCCGCACCACGTTGCCCAGAAGTCCACCAGAACCGGCTGCTCCGACTGCAGCACCTCCTGGTCAAACGTCGCATCACTCACTTCCGCGATCCCGACTGCTGCCATCTCTCTCGTTGTCCCCTTTAGCGCTTCTCGCGCCTCTTCAGTTTACTCGACCAGAGATTGGATGCAGGCGGTTTTCGGGGGTCGCAGGCGGGCTGGCTCACGCACACTCTTCGGTGCAAAAAGTTAAGGCGCCCGGATCCTTTAAGGAATCACGGACGCCGGAGCAGCCCTCCCCCAGAACTGCCCACAAATGCGAAAATAGGGCCTCCGGTGGTTTGTGGCAAGCAATCTTCGGTAATTTTTAGTAATAGACTCAATGAGTTACGGTAGGACGTCGATTTGCATTACTTTTGGGGCATGTGCGGTTGGCCGCCTCCGCGTGTCTTTCAGCCCTCCCGCCTGCTCAATACTCTACCGGCTCATTCTCAAGCTCCGCGACCAGAAAGTCGACCTTCCCCAACCCTTCCAGCGCATGCGCCGCCAGATTGATAGCGTCAGAAGCTGCCTGTTGCGAAGTAGTTAGCAGCAGCACGCCCGGACCGGCGCCGCTCAGCGCGACTCCCGGCGATTCCTCCCCGGCCCCGCCAGTGGAAGCAGCCGCGGCAGCAGCGGGCACGCCTCAGACCGGTAAGGCTGGTGCAGCCGGTCCGCCATCGCCGTGGCGATCACGTCGGCTTGCCCCGTCGCGAACGCCGCCGTCAGCAGCGCGACCCGCTGCAGATTCTCGACTACATCCTTTCGTGTGTAAGCGTCGGGAAGAAAGCCGCGCGACGCATGCGTGCCCAGCGGCTGCTCCGGCATGGCGACCACCGCGCGCCACTCTCGCGGCGTCGGGATCGAAATCGCCCGCACCTCCTCGCCCTCGAACGCGCTGGCCACGAACCCCCCGAGCCAGCACGCAGCCGCATTATCCGGATGCCCTTCCAGCCGCGATGCTTCCGCAAGAACCTGGCCGCCGCTCCAGCCCAGTTTGCCGAAGTGCGATGCCAGAGCCACCGCCGCCAGACGCACCGCCGCGGACGACCCGCAGCCCATCCCGACAGGAATCTCGTTCCGCACCCGCAGCCGCAGTGGTACAAACTCCCGGCCGTGACCGGCCAGAGTCTCGCGATAGGCCGACAACAGCAGGTTGTTCTCCGTCGCCCCGCAGATGTCCGCGTTGCGCCCCGTCGCCTCCACGGATACGTGCTCCGCCGCCTCTGCCTCCACCTCGAGGTAGATCTTCAGCGCCAACGCCAGCGCGTCAAACCCCGGTCCCAGATTTGCCGATGTCGCCGGCAGCCGCAGTTTCATCGCGCGAACCGCTCCAGCTGGCTCAACACTGCATCGGCCGAGGCTTCGATACGCACGGCATTCCGCCGCGAAGCCGCAATCGCAGAACCCACCTCCGCAGACGCCTCCTTCGGCCATTCCCCGCGGTGGTACTGGATCGTGTAGTCCGGGTCCTTGAGCGTGTGCCCCGTCAGAAGCAGCACCACCGAATCCTGCGCGCCCACCTTGCCCTGCACGATTAGCTTCTTCAGCCCGGCCAGCGTCACCGCCGAAGCTGGCTCGCAGCCAATCCCCTCCGCACCAATCTCCGCCTTCGCCAGCGCGATCTCCGCCTCGGAAACCTGCTCGACCCAGCCGCCAGTCTCTTCGATCACGCGGACTGCCTTCTTCCACGAAGCCGGGTTGCCGATGCGAATCGCCGTCGCGCGCGTCTTTGCCTCCACCGGCTCCAGCTTCTTGCCGCCAAATTCGTTCACCGCCCGCACCAGCGGATTCGCACCTTCGGCCTGGATCACCGAAATCCGCGGCGTCTTCGGCGTCAGCCCCAGCTGCTTCATTTCCAGAAACCCCTTGCCCAGCGCCGAGCTGTTGGCGAGATTGCCGCCCGGCACGATCAGATGATCCGGCACCTGCCAGTCCATTTGCTCTGCGATCTCGAACGCCGCCGTCTTCTGGCCCTCCAGCCGGTAAGGGTTCACCGAGTTCAGCAGATAGACCGGCGCGCGCCGCAAAACCTCCATCAGCACGCGTACGCACCCGTCGAAATCGGTCTGCAGCTGCAGCGTCAGCGCGCCGTAGTCCATGGCCTGCGCCAGCTTGCCCCAGGCAATCTCGCCATCAGGCAGCAGCACCAGGCTCCGCATCCCCGCCCGCGCAGCATACGCGGCCATCGACGCAGACGTATTTCCAGTCGAAGCGCACGCCACCCACTCCGCACCGCTCTCTCGCGCTACGGAGATCGCCGTGGTCATGCCCGTGTCCTTGAACGAGCCCGTGGGATTCATCCCCTGATGCTTCGCATGCAGACGCGCTATCTGAAGACGCTCGCCTGCCCGGGGCAGATCGTAGAGCGGCGTGTTGCCCTCGGCAATCGAAACGATGCTTTTCTCCGACGCAAGAATGGGCAGCATCTCCCGGAACCGCCATACCCCACTCCGATCCGCAGCCTCCATCGACATGCGCCGTTCCTTCCACAGCCAGCGCAGCGCGCTCGGATTAGGTCGCGAGTGTATCGGCCCCGTCCACGTCGGATACACAACCTCAAACAACTCGCCGCACTCTGCGCAGCGAAAGTTGCCGGGAAGAGCCTGCGGCTCCGCAGTGTGCGCGCAGCCGATGCATCGCAGCTGAAAAATCTCACTCATCGTGTGCCGATGAATTCAGCCTACCATCGCGATGTGCGGTTCACTGTGGCGTGTTGAAGTTACGACCGTGCGAAAAGACTACGCGTCACGCACGCTGCTGCAGTCGTTGTTGCTTTGGAGGGTTGCGAGAAAGCGGATCATCTCGCGAAACGTTCGATCGCAAAGAAGTCAGGAGTTTCCCCTAAAGAGCCGCCTCTGCGTGCGGTCGCTCCGCCAGCCGCTCCGCCACCCGTTCCTGATCCCGCAGACGCGCCGCATCCACCAGCATCTTTCCCGCCCAACGGTACACATTGAATTGCGCCAGCAGCGACCTCATCGATCGCATCCGGTCCTGCTGCTCCTCCACCGGCATCCGCAGCGCCGTCGCCAGCGCCTCGCTGCTTCCCTCCAGGTCGTATGGATTCACAATCAGCGCTTCCGTCAGCTCTCGCGCCGCCCCCGTAAACTCGCTCAGAACCAGCACTCCCTTCAGATCCGTGCGCGCCGCCACGAATTCCTTCGCCACCAGATTCATCCCGTCATGCAGGCTGCTCACATAACACACATCCGCCGCTCGATAGAACCGGAACACCTCCGGCGGCTCGTGGTGTGAGCGCAACAAAATGATCGGGCGATACTCCCCGCGTCCGAACCGCTCGTTGATCCGCGCCGCCAGCGCCTCCACCGCGTCGTTCAGTTCGATGTACCGCGTGATCCGCATCCGGCTCGGCTCTGCCAGCTGCGCAAAGCTGAATCGCCCGCGGAATTCCGGATACCGCTCCAGCAGCCGTTCCACGGTCAGCAGCCGCTCCTCCACTCCTTTCGTATAGTCCAGCCGATCCACGCCAACACCCAGCAGCGCATCCGGTTTTAGCCCCCACTCGCGCCCCACTTGCGCCCGGCATTCCTCCGCGCTGGGCGTTGTCTCCACCCAGTGGTTCGGCCATTCAATCGCGATCGGATACGGCCGGATCAGCGTGCTGTGCCCCTGCATGATCACCGCGTTGTTCTCCCGGTCGATGCGCGTTTCCAGATACCGGTCCACCGTATCCAGAAAATTGTTGCAGTGCTGACGCGTGTGAAATCCGAGGATGCTGCTCCCCAGCAAACCCTGCAGCAGTTCGTTGCGCCACGGGCAAATCCCCATCCGCTCCCCGTTCGGCCACGGTATATGCCAGAACATCAGGATGGTTGCCGCCGGCAGACGCCTGCGGATCATCGCCGGCGCCAGCGCGAAGTGATAATCCTGCACCAGAATGATGGGATCCCGCGAGTCCACTTCACCGCACACCGCATCGGCGAATTTCTGATTCACCGCCCGATATTGCCGCCAGTCCTCCGCCCGAAACACCGGCCGGGCATCCGCCACATGGCACAGCGGCCACAGCCCCTCGTTCGCAAAGCCGTAGTAGTACCCCTGCAGCTCTTCGTCCGTCAACCACACCCGGCGCAACCGGTACGAATCCTCCCCGGGGGGCACGCTGATGTGATCGTTCCGATCCACGGTGTCGCGATCGGCTCCGCCGCTACCGTGCGCCACCCACACTCCCGAGCACGCCCGCATCACCGGCTCCAGAGCCGTCACCAGACCGCTCGCCGGATGTTGCACCTCGATTCGCCCGTCCGGCATGCGCTCGTGAACATACGGCTCCCGATTTGCCAGGATCACAATCTGCTCTCCGTGCAGATGCCGGTTCAGTGTTTGCTTCAGGCTCGCTGCGCTCCACTGCCCCGAAAACTCCTGCTGCTCGCTCGACACCCGCCCGACCAATTCGCGCAGGTCGCTCAGAATCGGCTGAAACTCCCGCCGGTTCCTGCCCCCGCCGCGCAGCAGCCGCCGCAACTCCAGGCTCCAGTCGTACCGCGCCCGTCTCGCCGCCACCAGCGGTACCCCAAACGCCGTGATCGCCAGCAGCAGCGAAATTGCAATCAGAAAAGTCCGTGCCCGGTCTTCCCGCTTCTCGATATACCCCAGGTCCTGTACCAGAATCGCGAATCCCAGTTCCTGCCCGTCCGCCCGCACCGGCATCGCGCTCACGTGCACCCGTCCCGTTGGCAGCGTCGCAATCGTGCTCCACTCCCGGAACAACGGTTGCTCCGCTCCTCCCCGCGGCGCATCGATCAGCATGCGCGGCCCCACCTCAACGCAGTTGAACTCAACCGGAAACGCCGCCGTCGCCGCCCTCGTGCTCAGATCCGCCCCACACGCCGCCGTCGCCATCACGTGCTCGTCCCGCGCAATCGCGACCAGATCGCTGTGCAGTTCCTGCGGATTGTTCCACGCCTGCGCCAGCGAGCGGTTTGCCCCGGTCAGAAACAGATGCGCCCGCGCGCTCACATCCCGCTCGAACCACTCCCGCGCCGTGGTCTCCACCACGCCCGACGCCACCCACGTCAGCAAAGCAAGCCCCGCCAGCAGGCCGAGAATCAACCGCGCAAGTCGCGACATAACTACTTAAGGCTACAACCCCGGACTCCCTCGCGCCGGCCGTTCTTCGTTATCCCATCGAAGTCCCTTTTGTAAGAACCCTTCCAGCTCTGTCTCACTGCTTCTCTGCAAAGCGCTTCAATCGGACCGCGGGACCAGCGTCGAATCCATATCGCCTGGTTTCACCTACAGTAAACGTACATTTTCGTCTAAAATCGCCGAATGGCGCCCCTCCTCACCCCGCGCGAAGCGGCTATGCGGCTCGGCATCTCCTATGCCGCCATCAAACAGTGGATCTACCGCGGCAAACTCAAGGCCGTCAAAACTCCCGGCGGCCACTACCGCATCCCCGAGTCCGAACTCGACGCTTTGCTTTTCAAAGCCAGGCGTCCGGAAACCCCGAAGCGCCAGATGATGCGCACCGTCAGCGGCCGCAATCAGCTCGTCGGCCGCATCGTCGACCTCAAAATCGAAGGCCTCCTCGCCCAGGTGCGCCTTTCCATCGGCGGCCAGATCATCACTTCCATCATCACCGCCGACGCCGCACGCGAAATGCGCCTCAAAAAAGGCGAGACCGTCGCCGCCCTCATCAAATCGACTGAAGTGATGGTGCTCCGTGTCTGATCGTTTTCTCCGCGTGCACCGTCACAAATCTCCGGGTGCCCCACCTCCGCCCGGTCTTGGCAGATATGGGAATCCCGCCTCAGCGCGATCTTCACATCCATCCAGTGCTTTGCAGGGGCACGGCTTCACAGCTTGCGAAAAAACTCTGTGTTTCACGGCTTTTGTATCAGGGCACGACCTTGGTCGTGCCGTAAGGTACCCAAAATGTATGTGGGCTTTAGCCCCTGAGGCTCTTTTCTCCCGTCAGCGTTACTCTTTCCGCAAGCTGCTTAGCCGTACCATTCAGCCTCAGAAAAGAATCCGGGCTTTAGCCCCTGCGGCAGGCCTGAGAGCTCTTGCCCTGATCTTGATCGCCGCTCCCGGCGTCATCGCCTCCGCACAGAAACCCACACCAACCCTCCGGATCGCCGCCGCTGCAGACCTGCAACCCCTGCTTCCCACCCTTCTCACCCAGTTCCAGCAACAAACCGGCATCCACGCCGAGGCCTCGTATCAGTCTTCCGCGACCCTGGCCACGCAAATCATCGACGGCGCGCCCTTCGACCTTTTCCTCGCCGCCGACCTCTCTTTCCCGCAGCGCGTCATCGATGCCGGACGCTCCGAAGAATCGCAACCCATCCCCTACGCCCGGGGCACCCTGGTCCTCTGGACCCGCAACGACTCCGGCCTGGGAACCCTCTCCCTCGAAACTTTGCGCGAGCCGGTCATCAAAACCATCGCCCTCGCCAACCCCGAACATGCCCCCTACGGCCGCGCTGCTCAGGCCGCGCTCCAGCACACCGGCCTTTACGATAACCTCCGCCCCAAGCTCGTCATCGCCGAAAACATCGCTCAGGCCGCCCAGTACGCCGACTCCGGCAACGCCCAGGCCGGATTCCTCTCTCTTACCTCCGCTCTCACGCCACGCCTTCGCGCCAGTGGTCACTTCGTTCGTGTTCCGGACGAAGACTACCCCCCCATCCTTCAAGGTGCTGTCGTGATCCGCAACAGTGCAGCTGCCTCCTCCGCCCATCGCTTTCTCGACTTCCTCGCCCAGCCCGCAACCCGGCAAATCCTTGCCGCCGAAGGCCTCGAGCCCGTTCGCTGAATGGACCTCCAGGCGCTCTGGCTCACCCTGCGTCTCGCCGCCACCACCACCGTGGTGCTGCTCGCCCTCGGCATCCCGCTCGCGTACTGGCTCGCCTCCACGCGCACGCGCCTGCGCCCGCTCGTCGAAGCCGTCACGACCCTGCCCATCCTTCTGCCCCCCACGGTCCTCGGCTTCTACCTCCTCGTCCTTCTCGGACCCCACACCGCTTTCGGCCGGCTTGCCACCCGCCTGCTCGGTCATCCCCTCGCCTTCTCCTTCTCCGGACTCGTCGTCGGCTCCGTCCTGTACTCACTGCCGTTCGCCGTCCAGCCCCTTGCCGCCGGATTCCGCTCTGTCGACACGGCACTCCTCGAGCAGGCCCGCCTGCTCGGCGCCGGACGCTTCCGCACCCTCACCTCGGTTCTGCTTCCGCTCTCGACCCATTCCCTCATCGCAGCCGCCGCGCTCTGCTTCACGCACACCGTGGGCGAATTCGGCGTCGTCCTCATGATCGGCGGCGACATTCCCGGCTCCACGCGCACCCTCTCCATTGCCATCTATGACCAGGTGCAGGAATTCTCCTACGCCGCCGCGAACCGCACATCGCTGCTGCTGATCGGCGTTGCCGTCCTCGCGCTCGTGCTGCTCTACGCGCGCCGCGCCCCCAACGGAGTCCCGCATGCCTAACGGTGCAGCCCGACATCGCGATCCGTCACCGCCAGGGCCGTTTCACCCTCGACGCCGAGTTTTCTGTCACGCAGCCGTGGACTGTCATCTTTGGTCCCTCCGGCGCCGGCAAAACCACGCTGCTGCGGATCCTTGCCGGCCTCGCCGAGCCTGCATCCGGCCGCATTCACCTTGCCAACCGGACCCTCCTCGACAGCGCAAAGCACATCAGCGTCCCCGCAGGCCGCCGCTCCATCGGCTTCGTCACCCAACAGCCTGCGCTCTTCCCGCACCTCACCGCGCGGGACAACGTCGCCTTTGGCATCCGTCACCTCGAACGCCACCGGCGCGCAGCCCGGGTTGCTGAAATGCTCCGCCTCTTCGGAGCCGAGTCGCTCGCCGATCAACCGGCTCCACAACTTTCCGGCGGAGAAGGAAAGCGTGTCGCCCTCGCGCGTGCTTTAGCTCCGGCTCCGGATTTCCTTCTGCTCGATGAGCCCCTCGCCGGCCTCGACGACGCCTCCGCACACGATATTCTGTCGCGTCTGCTCTCGCTTCAGGTCCGCGTCGTTTATGTCTCGCACGATCTTGCCGAAATCTGGCGCCTGCCCGCCGAAGTCGTCTTCCTCGAATCCGGCCGCGTCGCTGCTATCGGACCGCTGCAACAGGTTCTCGCCGCCCATCGCGAACACCTGCTCCAGCAACTTCGCTAGCTCTCTGCTACTGGCTGCCGGCTGTTTTCTTCGCCCAATTGCTCCGCAAAAACAGCCACTGGTCCCGATGCTCGTCCGGCGCCGCATGCGAGTCCACGTCCAGATGCATCACCTGCCATCCGTCGTCCGCTTTGTACGGCGGCCATTTCGCCGGGGTCCCCGGAGCCCCCGGTGTTGCCATGCTGGAGAGGCTGGGCGCGTCACCACCACCATTGGGATCGCCCGTTCGCGCGAAGTTCGTCCAGTAAGTTTGCATCAGATCGCTGAGCTTCTTGTCCTCCGGCTGCCACACCGCCTCCGGCCGCGAATCGAGCGTCCCAAACACATACTCGATCTCATCGGAGTGAAACGCCCCCGACCCCGCCGGGTGGTACTTGTCCGCCGGCGCCGGCCGCTCGAAGTGATAGCGATACGCCGTGCCCCCGTCCGCCACCTGCGCCTCCAGCCACTCCCACGTCGCCAACGTCAGGAAACGCGCCCCGCTGTAGTCGATCGCCGAGCGCACCGCCTCTGCATCCGTTGTCGCCGGATACACCTTCAGAAACTCCGCCGCCTGATCCCCGAAATCCCTCTGCGCCAGCTCCTGGAAACTCTGCACCGTCGGCGGTGTCGGAGAATTCACCGCCAGCGCGCTCGGCTCGTCGCGGTTCCACCCTGCGAGTAGCGGCACGTGCGCCTGCTTGTTCTCCTTGAAAACTTGCGGCACGCTTTCCTGGAGGAAATACCCATCGATATCCGGAGCGGTGCCCGCACGCGTGGGAGGGGTACCCGGCACCCTCGCCGCGGCGGCTGCCGCCATCTTCTGCATGAGGTCCTGCGCGCTCATCGCCCGCAGTCCCGTCAAATCCGAAGTCCCGAACGTGGCCATCGCCCACGCTGGGTCGCTCTTTTCCCGATCCGCCAGCGGTTCGAATGACAATCCGCGGCTGGCGAACGCCGCCCCGCTCTCGCCGATCGCACGCTCGAACAGCCCCTGCGCCAGCGGCGACGCCATCTGCGCGCTCACCGAGAACGATCCCGCCGACTCCCCGAAGATCGTCACGTTTCTCGCATCGCCGCCGAACGCGCCAATGTTCTTCTTCACCCACTGCAACGCGGCCGTCTGATCCATCAGCCCGTAGTTGCCCGCGGCATGCTGCGGCGACTCCGCCGCCAGATCCGGATGCACGAAGAACCCGAAGATCCCCAGCCGGTAATTCATCGACACAACCACCACGCCCTTGTGCGCCAGATACTGTCCATCCTGCCGCGGCTCCGACGTGGCGCCCGCCACAAACCCGCCGCCGAAGATCCACACCATCACCGGCAGCTTCGCGTGTTTATCTTTCGCGGGCGTCCATACATTCAGGTTCAGGCAATCTTCGCTCTTGCCTGGATCGCGAAAGTGCATGTCGTGGTAGATGTCCGGCTGCATGCAGCGGGATCCGAAGTCGGTCGCCTCGCGAACGCCGGACCATTTGCCGCCGGTTGCGGCGGCTTCCAGCGCAGTGGACCGACGGGCGGCGCTCCATAGGGAATCCCCAGGAAGATGCGGACCTGGCCGTCGTCGCTCTTCTTGCCATGAACCTTGCCCTTGTCCGTCTTGATCGTCAGGTCGTCCGCCTTTGCGGATACGGCGAACACCACGCACAACGCGCACAGCAACGCACCCAGGAATTTCCCACGAGAAGACATCGCTCGCCTCCGTCGCCCAGCCGATTCGTTTGGGCAGACGAACCAAAATACCAGAACAGCTAGCGGCTTCGTTCCGTCTGCAGTATGTCGTTTATATTTTCCCGGCGCCGGATCAGTCGCGCCTTGCGCCCGCGCACCAGAACCTCCGCCGGACGCGGACGCGTGTTGTAGTTCGAAGCCAGCGACATCCCGTAAGCACCCGTATCGAGAATCGCCACCAGATCGCCCTGATGCAGAGTGGGCAACTCGCGATCGCGCGCGAGAAAATCGCCCGTCTCGCACACCGGCCCCACCACATCCACCACCGTCTTCCGCGCAGACCGGGGCTTCTGCACCGGCACGATCTCGTGATGCGCCTGGTACAGCGCCGGCCGGATCAGGTCGTTCATCGCCGCATCGACAATCACAAACGTCTTCGCGCCATTCTTCTTCACATACAGCACGCGCGCCAGCAGCGCTCCCGCCTGCGCCACCAGAAAACGCCCCGGCTCCAGCAGCAGCGTAAGGCCTCCCGCCTTCTCCACCGGCGGAATCAGCGCCGCCGCATACTGCCGCACCTTCTCCGCCGCGTCGAAAGTCTTATCCAGGTGATACTCCACTCCCAGCCCGCCGCCCAGATCGACATACCGAATCGCGTGCCCGTCCCGCCGCAGCTCCGCAATCAGGCGCACCACTCGCTCCGCCGCCGCGCCAAATGGATCGGCGCTCCGGATCTGCGAACCGATGTGCACGCTCACACCGGCTGGCTCCAGATATTTCCCCGCCTTCCTGTACACCGCCCGCGCGCGCCGAATATCGATCCCGAACTTGTGCTCCTGCATGCCCGTCGAGATATAAGGATGCGTCTCCGCAAACACATCCGGATTCACCCGCAGCGCAAACCGCGCTCGCCGCCGCAGCTTCGCCGCCCGCTCCGCGAGCAGCTCCAGCTCCTCCTCGCCCTCCACGTTGAAAACCAGGATTCCCGCCCGCAGCGCCAGATCCATCTCCGCCGCCGTCTTGCCGACTCCGGAAAACACCACGCGCTCCGCCGCTGCACGATCCACCGCCAGCACCCGCTCCAGTTCGCCGCCGGAGACGACGTCAAACCCGCAGCCTTTCTGCGCCAGCATTTTCAGAATCGCCAGCGCGGAATTGGCCTTCACCGCGTAGCACACCAGATGCGGAACGGCCCCGAACGCCTCCTCGAAAAGCATGAACCGCTCAACGATGTGTCCGCCGGAATACACATACAGCGGAGTCCCGTACCGGCGCGCCAGTTGCTCCAGGGTGACGCCCTCGACGGACAAAGTCTTCTCAGTCTCGGAATAGAAAAACGGACGAGTCAGGATCGCAGACCTCAACAGAAGCAATTTCCCCTGAGACTATCCGCCTTCCGCACTCGCGTAAAGCGACGCCCGTCGCCAACTCGCCAGGTGCGCCAAAGCGTGAACTCCTCTACGGATGTTGGTCCAGTTCCAACGTCAGCGTCGCATCCCCTGTCGCGGCCATCACCAGCAGACGAGCCGCCACGCCATTGCCAGACAGAGGCGTCAAAGTCACCAGACCGTCGATGCCGGAAGTCGCCTGGACGATCTGCTGCCCCAGAACCGGGGCCGGCGGACATGTTCCCTGGATCGGACACGGCTCGGTCCACCCGGCGAGCAATTCGGCAAACGTCACGCTCGCCCCGGCCAGCGGATTCCCGAACGCATCGGTGACACGGAGCACGACCGGCGCGAACGCCTGGCCCGCGGCGATATACTGCGACGTCCCACTCCAGGGCGCCAGGGCCGCCGTTTCCGCATGGACCGGCGTGACCGTGAACGTGGCGCAGTTCGTCGTTCCAGCGAGGCACGCGCTCGCCGTTGCGTTGACGCTTGTCGAAAGCGGCCCGACGGAAAACTGATTGCTGACCAGCCCGCTCGCGTCGCTGATGTTCTTGCCGGTCGCGACCGCGATGCCCGCGTCGGCCGTCCACACGACCGTCTGCCCGGCCTGCGCCGCACCCGCCCCGTTGAGCACCAGCGCCTGCACCGGCCATTGCACGGTTGCACCCAGAGCGACGTACAGATTTGGCGTCAGAGCCGCGATCGCAGGCGGAGTCGTCCCCGTAAACTCGGCCGTCACGCTGCTTGCATTCGTCAACGAGGCCGTGACCTGCGCCAGCGCCGTCGAACTCGGAGTGATCGAGCAGCGCTTGCGATTCCATCGCCACCAGTCACCACGCTGCACATACTCTGCCCGCAGTCGAGTGCTGCCATGCCCTGCGTGAGGGTGAAGGTCACTGCCACGCCGGCGGCCGGAGTCTGGCTCGTGACGTTGATCGCCCGAACCGTGAAGGGCTGCGGTACCCCAATTGGAACCGCCCCCATCGGCGCCGCAATCAGCCCAATCGCATCATCAGGCTCCGCGTCATAGCTCACGCCGCTGTTGATGGCCGCAATCCCCAGGGTCTGCGGATCCTGGATCTGGACAATGGCCGTTCCCGTCGCGCCGCCCGAAGCCGGAGCCATCGCGACAATCGTGGTCGGCGTCACCTCGCTCACTGTCGCTGCGACGCCGTTCACGGTCACCGTCATCCCCGCTCGAAATCCCATCCCCTGAATCACCATCGGTCCGCCGCCTGTCGGCAAACGGGCAGGTGTGACGCTGTCCGCATAGAGAACGCGTCCCAAATAGCCGTAGTCCGGCCGTCCATCGCCGCGAAAATCGGCTAAGCCGATGCGTACCTCGCTGTCGGCAATGGTGAGCACAGGCAGCGTGGTCAATCCCGCCACGTTGCCGTTGAAGGGCTGCGCCGTCCCGGTGACCGGCGCCGTGCCGGGAGCGTCGGTCCCGTTCCAGGCGCCGATTACCACCTGTGCCTTGTTCGCCGTCGCGTTTCCATTCTCGTCCAGCGCCTCAGCTTCGATCGTGAATTGGCGCCCGCCGAGAGCCCACCATTGGAACCAGGAAGAATGCGCGTAACCGGTGATGCGCCCGGTCCATTCGCCGGTCACCGGAACCGTTGCTGGCGAGCCTTCAGGTCCGTCGGCTCCGCTCGCGTCCCGTTCGGCATCGTCAATCACCACGTTCTGACGTCATCGCCGATCCGGCGCTCAACGTCCCGAGCTGAATCACCGGCATCGTTCCGGACGGGCTGACCTCGCCCGTGGTGTACGGCCCGACCGAGGAAGACCCCGAATACAACGGGTTCAGCGCTTCGAACGTCAGCTGATATTGCGCCGAGGTCGAACCTGGAGGCAACGGTACGCCGCTGAGATCGAAGAAGCCCTCGAGCGAAATGTCATCGCTGCCAAATCGGTTCAGAAGATTGCCCGATGCATCCACGTTGCCCGTCACCGGGTTGCCGGCGTTGCCCTGGAAATACGCGCCACTCACCGCCGTCACCGTGTAGCGCAGATCGGGCGCCCGTTCACAAGCGGCTGCAGCACCACGTTCACGCCCTGCATTCCCTGGCCGCCGGAAAACTGGATGGTGCCTCGCACCGAGATCGTCGCCGAAGCAGTGATGGTCTTCCCAGGAAAGCTGGCGATGTTGGCGGCGGTGACAGGATAAAGCCGATTCAGCGCGGCGACGTCGTCGTTGCGCAATTGTGTTGGGTTGGAGAAGCACTCGCCGCTGCCGCCGTTGCAGAGCCGCTCGATGGGATGCATCACCGGCCATCCCGCCACCCCACCCGTGCTGAACTGGCCCGTGTCGAACATCTCTTCATTCGTCTGCGACCAGTCCAAACCGAGAACCCGGCCGAAGCCGCGGATCAGCTCATACTGCAGATTGGTGATCTGATCGGTGGTCGTGGCGCAGAGCCCGTTCACCAGCATCAGCGCATGCACGATATTGCCGGTGACCGCGAAATTGTCGACCGAAACGATCACGCCATCTTCCTGGCACACCAGCGGCGAGCTGGCGCCGGCGCCGTAGAGCGCGTCGATCACCGATCCATCCGCGTCGTAAACAACGGCCACCGGAGTACCCGTAGCGGTCGACTGGATATCGGCCGGCATCGTAACGCCGTTCGCGCCCGCCGTGACATTCGTTCCGTTCACATCCTCGGCAAGGTCGCCGCCCGCCTGGATCGACACCGCAGCGGTGGGCACGCTGCTCCAGACCGCCGCAGCCGTTGCCACCATGTCGTTGGCCTGCGCCTGATTCACGTTCGAGCTCAGATTGCCGAGATCGGTGAAATAAGTAATCTGGCCATTGGCCCATACGATCGGCTGGCCTTTTACGGATGAATCAAAGTAGCTCGACCCTCCGACCCAGCGTGGCCCTCCGGCGTGGGCGGTCTGCAGGGCGAAGACGAAGACCAGCGCCAGCACAACCAGCAGGTTGGAACTCCGATCCGACGAATCTACGCAGCCTTCGGAGCCAGGTGTACGCCGCATCGGGAGCCTCCGGAAGCAGCTGGAAATAACCTGCGTGGCAGCTTCCAGTTCCATTCCCACATGGCGCGACCCGGAGCGGCGAAAGAATCGAATGTGCGGCGAGCAGCATCATTTCAGTTCGGGACAGGCGTTGCGCCAGATTCCGAATCGGGAGAGCGCAACCCTGGCTCGCGACCCGGCCGGTTCAGGGCCGGATCGCAGGTACAATCTTGAAAGTTCAGGAACATGGCAGACAACATTCGCGACACCGTCATTGTTGGCTCGGGTTGCGCCGGGCTCACCGCAGCCATCTACTCAGCACGCGCCAATCTTCACCCGCTCGTGCTCGAAGGACACGAACCCGGCGGACAACTGTCGATCACGACTCTGGTGGAGAACTTTCCCGGCTGGCCGGAAGGCATCCAGGGGCCGGAGCTCATCGAGAACATGCGCAAGCAGGCCTGGCGCTTCGGTGCTGAGTTCCGCCTCGGCCACCTGGCCACGGCCGATCTCACCAGGCACCCATTCGCGCTCAATCTCGGCAACGAGACGATTCACACGCGGACGCTGATCCTCGCCAGCGGCGCCTCGGCACGATGGCTCGGGCTGCCGTCGGAGCAGGCGCTGATCGGCCATGGCGTCAGTTCGTGCGCGACGTGTGATGGCTTCTTCTTCTCCGGCAAGGAGATCGCCGTGATCGGCGGCGGCGACTCGGCGATGGAAGAAGCGCTCTTCCTGACGCGCTTCGCTGCCAGAGTCACGCTGATCCACCGGCGCGAGCAGTTCCGAGCCTCGCGGATTATGCTCGACCGCGCCATCGCGCATCCGAAGATCGCCTTCATGACCAATGCCGTGGTCCAGGAGGTCCTCGGTGTCGAGCAGAAGGAGGTCACCGGCCTGCGTTTGCTCGACACGATGACCGGCGTCGAGTCGGAGCTGAGCGTCAGCGGCGTGTTTCTTGGTATCGGGCACATCCCGAATGCTGCGATGTTCGCCGGGCAGCTCGATCTGGACGAGGACGGGTATATCAAGACGCATAACTATGTCTTCACGCGGGTTCCAGGCGTCTTCGCGTGTGGCGACGTCCAGGACCGGCGCTACCGGCAGGCCGTCACGGCGGCGGGAACCGGATGCATGGCGGCTCTCGAAGTAGAAAAGTACCTCGAGGAGCACGGGCACTGACGGTCAGGGATCAGGCCTGCCGTCGGGCCGCCTGGTTGCGCCCGAACCCCCGGGGCCGATGCGGCGATTTTCGTGAGCTGAAAGAGAACGTGAGGTGCCGCTCGCCAATCCTTGCTCTGCCCCCATGGAAAGGCGAACAATCTGCATAGAGCCACGGCTGGCCGCGTGTCCGGCCGATCCACGGGGAGAATCCCCGGAGGGAGGTGCCTATGATCACCAGGTTTAGAACGAGTTTCGAACCCCACTGGCACAGTGGACTTGTGCTGGTCATGTTCCTTGCCCTCATGGCCCTCGCGCTCCTTCTGTTCGCGCCATGGGTGGCAGGCTCCTGAACCAGACTGCCCTGCGACGGCAAACAAAGCACACCTGACGCAAAGTCTCGGCACATGCGCTAACGTTCTCGCAATCTGGCTGGCGCGGGCGCTCAGGGCTGGTTCGTGTTCCGTCGTGCGCAGAGGAGGCAAAGGCCGCCTGCGGTGCCCGGGGGCCGAGGATCGAAACCGGCGGCGGTGAGTTCGGTGGCGATCCAGGCCGGGGCGAGGCGGAGCTTCGGGTAGCTGCTCTTCGCAAGGCCCCAGGTCCTTTTGGTTGGGTCGCGCGTGTAGATAAGGTCGTTGACCTGAACCGTCGTGGGGCTGGTGGTTTCGAGAAAGCAGGTCATGATCCGGTCTTCATCGCTGCGGACCGGGATGAAGCGGTCAGTGCCGGTGAGTTCGTGGGTCAGGTCGCGCCAGGTCAGGACGAAGAGGCCTCCCGGAGCTAGCGCTGTGGCGACGGCGCGGAAGAGTCCGCGAACATCGTCGGGCGAGGTGAGGTGCGTCAGCGTGTCTCCCATGCAGACGATGGCGGAGGCAGCGCCGGGCCGAATGTAATCGAGGAGCAACAGCATGTCGGCGTTATGCGTTTGGACGTTGGGGTACGCGTGGGAGCGGACAGCGGCCTCCAGTTCGGAGAGCAGCTCGGCACTGGTATCGAGGGCGAGCACCGAGAAGCCGAGTTGGGCCAGTGCGAAAGACTGATAGCCAGGCCCGGAGCCAAGGTCGACAGCCTGGCCACGCGGGACGTCCCTGAGCAGCGGCTCGAGGATTGCTCGCTGCTCGGCGACTTTTTCGTCGAACGAGAGGCCGAACATCCACGAGTAGTGATGGGCGAGCAGGTTGCGGTAATGGTCCTGCGGAGTGGCCATGTGAGGATAGTTTAGTAGTGCTGGACAGACCTGTTGAGGACGTGAAGCAGCGAAGGGGTCCAAGGCCGGTGCCGATTCGGCACGTTGGTTTGCCCGGATGAAACGGATGATCACACAGCCGTCATCGATCCGCCATTCTGTAAAATGGCTCGCATGAAAGGCAATGCCAAAGTAATCGACCAGCTCAATAAGGCGCTTCGTGATGAATTGACGGCGATCAACCAGTACTTCCTCCACGCGGAAATGGCGGAGAACTGGGGCTACGAGAAATATGGGAAGTCCATCAAGAAGCAGTCGATCGACGAGATGCGCCATGCCGAGGCGTTGATGGAACGGATTCTGTTCCTCGACGGAACGCCGAGCATGGAACCGCTGGGGCTCTCGATCGGGCAGAACGTAAAGGACATGATCGAGTCCGACCTGAAACTGGAATTGGGTGCCGTCGCTTCCTACAACGAGTCGATCCGGATCTGCGTCGAGAACAAGGACAACGGCTCGCGCGATCTGTTTGTGAAATTGTTGAAGGACGAGGAAGGCCACGTGGACTGGCTCGAGGCGCAGCTGTACAAGATCGGTGAGATCGGCTACGAACGATACCTCATCACCCAGACCGAGGAAGAGAAGTAGGGAGCCGCGGGCACAACTTCTGTCGCAGAGGGCCGGCCGGTAGACTGCGCCGGGAACCTACTGGTAGTGCAGCCACTTCCACGTGCCGCCGTCGAGCTGAAAGAGCGAGTGCCCCTCGTGCCGCGAGCCCTGGCTCAGGACCTTCTGCACTTCGGCCGGAAGGCTGGAGAAGTCGTACTCCCATGTGTAACCGACGAGGCGCTGGCTGTGATCCTCCGTGGGATCGACGACTCCGCTGATTTCGACGATGTGCCAGTGGAAGGTGCGCCCCACTTTCAGGTAGACCCCGGGGTTCTGATCGGAGATTCCGGCAGGAAAGATGCCCTGGCACGCGGCGAATTGGTGGCGCTGCACGCGCTTGTCGGCGGGATTCGGCAGGCACGGCTGGTTGGCCTGGATCTGGAGAGACGCGAGCAGGTCGGGGCTGAGGGCGGTCAGCGCTCGGGCCTGATCCTGGGTGAGCGTGAAATCGCTGGCGTCGGTCGCGGCGCCCTGCTGGTCGAGCATGGCCTTGGCCGCGTCAGGGGTCAGATCCTGCCCGTACGCCAGCGCGGAGCCGACCAGGATCGGAATGAAAAGGACCCAAAGACGGATTGCGCTTCCGTGCATCAGGAAACTCCTTTTGGTTTGTTGGGCCTGGTGACGAAGTGTCACCTATCGTACGACGGATCGAGGCCGCCGGGAGTGGAGAATTCCTCGGGGAGCAAAATAACTCGGGGGTCAGAAGAAAGATTTATTGGGCGAACAAAGCGGATCCTGTCTGCCTCACCCCCGCGACGGGTGCACCTTCAATATCTCCCGCCCAATCACCATCCGCTGAATTTCGCTCGTCCCCTCGCCAATCGTGCATAGCTTCACGTCGCGGTAGAACTTCTCCACCGGATAATCCTTGATGAACCCGTAGCCCCCATGCAGCTGCACGGCTTCGTTGCAGATTTTGACGGCGACCTCGGAGGCGTAGAGCTTGGCCATGGCGGATTCCCGCGTTACGCGCTGGCCCGCGTCCTTCAGCACCGCCGCGCGAAGCGTCAGCAGTCGAGCAGCGTCCAGCTCCGTCGCCATATCCGCCAGCTTCCACTGGATCCCCTGAAACTCAGCGATCGCCTTGCCGAATTGCCTGCGCTGCTTCACATAGCTGACGGAAGCATCGAGCGCGCCCTTCGCAATCCCCAGCGACAACGCCGCGATCGAGATTCGCCCCCCATCCAGCGTGCGCATCGCGTCGATGAACCCCTCGCCCTCCTTGCCCAGCAGATTCTCCGCCGGAACAGCGCAGTCCTCGAAAATCAACTCCGATGTGTCGCTCGCCCGCAGCCCGAGCTTGTTCTCCTTCTTGCCGGGCCGGAAGCCAGGCGTGCCCTTCTCCACGATGAACGCCGACAAACCATGCGTGCCTTCCTCTTTATTTGTAACCGCGATGATCACCGATACGTCCGCGTAGTGGCCGTTCGTGATGAAGGTCTTGGTGCCGTTGAGAATGTAGTGGTCCCCCTTGCGAACCGCCGTGGTCCGCGCCGCCGAGGCGTCGGATCCAGACCCGGGTTCCGTCAAACCCCACGCCCCCAGGTGCTCTCCGGTTGTTAATCTCGGCAGATACTTCTTCTTCTGTGCTTCGGACCCGGCCAGGAAGATGTGATTCGTGCACAGCGAATTGTGCGCGGCCACAATGATGCCGATCGAGCCGTCAACAGCCGACAACTCCTCGATCGCCAGCATGTAGTCGACATATCCGAGGCCGGCGCCGCCATACTCAGGAGGAAAGAGGACGCCCAGCAGCCCCATTGCCCCGAGCTGCTTCACGACTTCCATCGGGAACTCTGAAGCCTCGTCCCACCGCAGCACGTTCGGCGCGATCTCGCGCGCGGCAAAGTCGCGAATTTCGCGGCGCAGGGCTTCCTGGTCCTCAGTGAGGGTAAAGGGATAGGTCGAAGCGGGGGCGGATTGCGCGGTGGCTGTCGGAGTCATCGTCATATGAAAGCTCGAAAACCGCTTAGCGTAGCAGAGTTGGAAGGGCCTTGTCGCCCAGCTCCGTCCGCACCCCGCCTCAGCGTTCCCCCGCCGGCACCGCATAAACCCGCTTCGCCACGGGGTCGAACGTCCACCGAAACCGGTCCAGGAGAGCATTCCCAACAACCCCGTCGCGGTTGATCTTCACCGCCGACGGGCCCTCCCACCAGTGCACCTCGGTAAAAGCTCCGGCACGGCCAATCGCAATCATCGTGTCTTTGCCAGGCGCAAGCTGCAGCTGGCCGCCGAGATCGATTTTGGCGATCGGCAGCACATCGGTGGTGTAGCGCCCATTCACGCCCACCCCGTGAGACTCCTGTGCGGAGGAAGGCTTTTGGTCTAGTCCCGCAGGGCCCCGGAACCGCGTGGTCAGCAGCAGCGTGATGTCGCTGCCCGTGTCGACGTGGAGCAGCGCGGGCGCGCTCTCGCCGTTGTCAAACGTGAGATGCGCGGGCAGCAGCAGTCCCTGCGGCGTCCAATCGGCCTTACAGCATGCGTAAGCCCCCGAGGGCGCCGGGCACTGCGCAGGGTCGCGGAGAGTCAGCCGCGCGGGCGCGTACTCCAGCGTCGCACACCACTTGCGAAAGAAATCCCAGCCGAGAAAGCCGTCGAAAGGATGGCCGAAGGTCTTGTTCACATCGCCAAGGTCGGCGACCAGAGCCGATCCGCTGAAAATGGCGTCTGGCCCGAAACGCAGCGCGACATCCGTGGTCAGATAGCGCCGCTTCGCCTTGTCTGTGCCGAAGCCGTTGTACGAAAGAGATCGTTCCCAGAAGTGCGTTTGCACCTCGCCCTTGCCAGCGACCGAGGCAGCGAGCGTCGTCCGTCTGGAAGCCTGTGTCCAGCATCAGCGTCAGCGGACCCAGGTGCTCGTCGGTGACCGTCACATAAAGGTGCCGACCATCGTAATTGAGGGGCAGCACGATGGGAACGGATTGCGCGAAGAGCGCGCAGGGGAGAAGCACCACAAGCGTCAGAAGAAGATGCCGCACAGGCAGCATGCTTTGATGGTAGCGTCTCCCGCTTCCCACCTCTGCCAACATCGGGTAGATGGGGTGTGGGCACCGTGCCCCACCCGCGGAACATTACCCGCGCCCAGGTTCACCCCACAGCAAGCAGCTGATACCGTCGCTCGCCACAGTTCAACCAAATTCGCCTCGGATCCCACTCCAAAGTACCGCCCGCGACCCCCCGCAACCCATTTCGGGAAAACTTCGCTTCACCCCACAGCAAGCAGCTGACCCTTCGCTCGGCCGCCGAATATCCCTACCGCAAGCTCGCCGGCGGCGGGTTTACCGCGTCCAGTTGCCTGAACATCGCATCCGGCAGCTTCAGCGCCGCAGCCGCCACGTTCTCCTCCAGATGCTTCGGCGACGACGTTCCAGGGATTGGCAGCGTAACCGGCGAGCGGCGCAGCAGCCAAGCCAGAGCCACCTGCAGCGGCGAGGCGTGCAGCTCTTTCGCGAACTTCTCAAGCAGCTCATGCGCGGCCGAGCGGACCTGCCCCAGCGGCGCCCAGGGGATAAAAGCGATGCCGTTCTTCTCGCAGAAGTCGAGCACGAAGTCCCACTCGCGGTCGGCGAAGCTGTAGCGGTTCTGCACCGACACGATCGGCGTGATCTTGCGCGCTCGCTCGACGTATTCCAGCGCGACGTTCGAAAGCGCGACGTGGCGGATCTTGCCCTGTTCGCGAAGCTTCTCCAGCGTCTCCATCGACGCCGTGAATGAGACGGCCGGATCGGGGATGTGCAGCTGGTACACATCGATGCGCTCCACCTTCAGCCGCTTCAGGCTGCCGTCGACGGCTTCTTCCAGATGTTTGGGGCTGGCGTTGTGGATCCACTGGCCCGGCCCAACGCGCTCCCACCCGCCCTTGGTGGCGATCACCAGGCCTTTGGCGTACGGGTGCAGCGCTTCGGCGATCAGTTCTTCGCTCACGTTGGGTCCGTAAGAGTCGGCGGTGTCGATGAAGTTCACGCCCAGCTCCACCGCGCGGCGCAGCGTGTTCAGCGCGGCATCCTTGTCCTTCGGCGGACCCCAGATGCCCGGACCCGTGATGCGCATGGCTCCGTAGCCGAGGCGATTGACGACGAGGTCGCCGAGGTGGACTTTGCCGGCAGCAGCGGCATTAGGGGCGGCGGTGGAAGTGGCAGCGGTCATCGAGGCTCCTCGTAGATAGGATGTGCGGCGGGCGGTCCGGGTTCCGGAGCGATCAGGTCTGACGCTCCCGAGACCCGTCCAGAATAGCCGTTTTGGCGCCATGAAAGTGATGCTCTCCCCCCGGCCGAGAATTCGTATGCTTCATCAGCGAAGAATTGGTCTGGAAGGACAGTGACGCCATGGAAGGCTACTGGCTGACACACTATGACGCGGGGAAAGCGCATGGGGATGGCATCGCCATGCTCAGTAAGGGCGAACTTCTGGGCGGCGACCTCGAACACGTCTGGAGCGGCACGTACGAGGAAGAAGGCTCGAAACTTTACGCGCGCATTCGCATCGTGCCCTTCGTATCGCGGCCCGAAGAGGAAACCATGGCGCGAGAGCAGCCCATCATTCTCTCCCTCCAGGGGTATTGCACCGAGGACTACGCGCGGCTGGAGGGTCATCCGGACCACCGGGAAGATCTGCCGTTCCTGGTGGAGATGCGCAAGTGCACATCGATGCATGGGCACGTGACAGCGCGTCAGGCCGCGTGAGGCGTTGCCGTGCGGGCATGATCGAAGGGCCCGATCCCTATGGAGTCCCGCCCCGTGCGTGCGTCGTGATTCCCTTCAGTACGAACTCGCGAATGAGGTTCGTCCCGGCCATACCGCCGATTTCGATCAGCCCGTTCACAAAAACCAGGCCCACTCCCTCGTTCTTCTCCGGATAGTAGAGATTCGCCAGGGTGCCGGCCGCGAAATCGCCCCCGATGTGCGAAAAGTCGAACTCGTTCTTCCCGTTGTCCCCCCGGCAGATGAACGCCGACTTGATCGCGTAGAGCGCCCGCGAACGAATGCTTCCCGTGCCCTTGTAGAAATACCGCGGGTCCTGGTGGAAGAGTGATGGCAGCACCGCGCTGCCGATCATCCGGCTGGTGATGTCGTTGGCATACTGCGCAGCAAAGCGCTTGCCGAATCCGGAGAAGCCGGTGCCGTACCCCGGATAGATACCCTGATATTCCTCCGCTCCCGCCAGAGCCGCCGCGCCGGCAAATGTGATCGGATCGATCTCGGAGCGAAACGCCAGAGCAAACTTCTGCCGCGTGTTCATCGGCGGCGCGTTCCAGTCGTAGTTCGAATAGAAGTTCGGCACGATGCCCAGCACGCGCTGGCTTTCCTCGACGTGCACTTCTTCCTCGGCAATCTGTTCCTGATTCGCGGTGACGTGAACCTCGGTGATGCCGGCATTCATCGCCAGCACGATCTTCGACAGGAAACGCGTCTCCCCCGGCTGCACAACGATGGCCGGCGACTCATACGTGCTGACGTCGCCACCGGTGATCGTCAGCTTGTACGTTCCCGGCGCCAGATTCGAGAAGGTGAACTCGCCGTCGACGGCGGACTGCGCATCCCGCTGTCCGGATGGCCCGGAAAGCACCAGGTGCGCGCCCTCCACCACATCGCCGTTCGTATTCACCACCGTGCCCTCGATCGTTGCCGGTGCGGTCGGGCCGTCCGGCGCGTCGGGCACAAGCGCCGCCTGGGAACTGAATCCAGGCGCATCCGGCAAAGCCTTCGCGCCCCCTGGCGTCTGCGCCTGCAGCGCGGGAAGGCTAAAGGCCAGCGTCAGCAGAACGGCCAGGCTGTAAAGTGCAGTGGATCCCGTGCGGAGCGGATTGTGTGGATCGAACATGATGCAGTTGCCTCGGAAATTTATGCAGGGGAAGACCCCTCGAGTCGCACGAGAAGAGCCTGAGGGGATGGACGCCAGCGCTAGTGTGACGGGTTGTCAGGGCAAGCGTAATCGTTTCCAGTGGGAATGACTATTTCTTCATTCGGGGGCAACCCGAAGGCAAAACGCGACCGCCGAGTTGTGGCGCTGCGACTTTTTGACAGGACCCTGCGGTTTTATACTGGCGCCGTGGTTCGCGGCGCTGCTGCTGCGACGCGCTCGAATCCTGACGTTTCAGCTCGAGGGAGACCATGCCGATCACGATCGTTCGTCTCGGCGCGCCGCGAAAACCCAGGGAGGGCCTGCGCCTGGGCACGGTGCGCCGTCCTCCGCGCGGCGTACCCAAAGCTGACTTCGCCAAACGCGACTTCTACGATGTATGGCTGCCCACCCTGTCGCCCAGCGAGCCGCTGCTGAAGGCAGCCCTGTCTACGTATGATCCGCAGGCCGAACATCCGGAACGCGCGTGGAAGGCCTTTGAGCGCAAGTTTCGTGCCGAGATGAAGCGGTCCGAGGCGGAGCCCACCTCCTCGACACCCTCGCCGCGCTCTCCCACCAGACCAACTTTTCCCTGGGCTGCTACTGCGCCGACGAGAATCTCTGCCACCGTTCGATCCTGCGCAAGCTGCTCGCCGAACGCGGGGCGAAGATGGCCTGACGCCCCTCCTTGCAAGCGGGGCCGCGTCGCATCCAATATGGTTGGTATCTGCCGAGGTCGTGCTATGCCGCGCCGCTTCTCCTGGTTCTTTCTCTCCCTCTTCATCGTCGCCGGGTTTGCTGTCTCTATCCGTGCCCAGGCCCAGGACGACACTCTCACCGAAGACGAGATCCAGGAGATTCGCGACAACAAGACGAATCCCAACGAGCGCATCAAACTCTACCTCAAGTTCATCGATCAGCGCCTCGACGCCCTCAAACAGCTGGCGGGCTCAGGCAAGAGCGCGAAAGAAAAGGCCCAGATCCACGACAAGTTCGAGGAGTTCACCCGGTTGTGCGACGAGTTGCAGGATAACCTCGACACCTACAATGAGGCGCACGCCGACATTCGCAGGTCGCTCAAGGATCTGGTCGCGGATACAGCCCGGTGGCCAACCGTTCTGAACGCGGTCGGTTCTGACCCCAGCTTCGACTTCTCGCAGAAGACGGCGCTCGAGGCAGCCAGGAGTGCCGCGGACGAGGCGCATCAGATGTCGCTGGAACAGCAGGTCTACTTCGACGCGCACAAGAAGGAGCGCGGCGGCACCGGCACCGGTCCCAGCTAGCGCACAACTCTGGCCCGCAGCGCCCGCACCATCCTCGACAGATAGATAAGCAGGTTCACGCCACACACCGCGATCGCACTGCCGACAATTACCCGAACCGAGAGGTGCGGGTAGACAATCGCG
This sequence comes from uncultured Acidobacteriaceae bacterium, assembly GCA_963819725.1. Classification (GTDB taxonomy): domain Bacteria; phylum Acidobacteriota; class Terriglobia; order Terriglobales; family Acidobacteriaceae; genus Palsa-343. The sequence goes on along the minus strand of CAWFXK010000002.1, from coordinate 189,372 downwards.
TCCAGATAATGCACGAGACAATCCCCCGTGTACGAAGGGACGCCGCCGGCTGATTCGAATCGCTCCTCGAGCATCGTCAGCGGGCACGGCCACGGGCCCACTTCCGCGACGATCCCCCACACAATCGAAGCGAGATGAAAAGCAGTCAGCCACGGGCGGCCGCGTGTCCAAACTGTGCCGAAGATCACCCACAGGATCCACGCCAGGTGGAACGCCAGCACCAGCGCGGCCAGACCCATCATGCTTCGATCTTAGGCGCCCCTGCCGGCGCTCGCAGACCGCGAGCAGTAACTGACGATTCTCGTCCCGCGGATTCGCTCTGTTGGTCCGCACCGCGCCGGTTTACACTTGCCCTCGGTTCAAGAGGGACAAGAAATGAAGCGACTGAGGAAGTGTCTTTCTGCGCTGGCCTGCGCTGCGTTGGTGATCGGATCTTCCGCGACGAACGGCCAGGAGACCCCGCAGAATCCAACGCCGAGCACGGGCCCCGATCTCAGCTTCCCCACCGTGCTCTACGGCGTCGCCTACTACAACGAGTACATGCCCGGCGACCAGGCTGCCCGCCTCGACAAAGATGTGGCGCTGATGAAGGCCGCCGGCCTCAACGTCGTACGCATGGGCGAGTCCACCTGGAGCCTGTGGGAGCCCGAGGATGGCCAGTTTGACTACGCCTGGATGGACCGCATCGTCGACGCGATGGGCAAGGCCGGCATCAAGGTCATCCTCGGCACGCCTACGTATTCCATCCCCGCGTGGATGGCGCACCAGCACCCGGAGATCCTCGCCGACCGGCTGAACCCCAGCCCCTTCGGCGGCCCAACCGTGCCCAGCACCTATGGCATGCGGCAGAACATGGACACCGATTCGCCCGCGTACCGCTTCTACGCCGAGCGGCTCATCCGCCACATCGTCGCGCACTATAAAGACAACCCCACCGTCATCGGCTGGCAGCTCGACAATGAAACCTCCAGCTACGACGCCGCCAATCGCGATGTCTTCATCGGCTTCCAGCACTACCTCGAGAAGAAGTTCGTCACACCCGAGGCGCTCAGCAAAGCCTGGTTCCTGAACTACTGGGGCGAGAACCTGCACACCTGGGAGGACCTGCCCACGCGCGATGGCGCGCAAAGCACCGGCTACAAGCTGGAGTGGTCGCGCTGGAGCCAGATGCGCGTGACCGACTTCCTTCATTGGCAGGCGGCTCTGGTGCGCGAGTGCGCCTCACCGCGCCAGTTCGTCACCACCGACTACGGCGGCATGATGAAGCGCGACGTGAACGAAGAGGCGATTGCCAGCTTCCTCGACATCCCCGCCGACAACATCTACCACGGCACCCAGGATCACTACGACGGCTCGTTTCAGTCCATCCAGACCGACTTCACGCGCTCGCTGAAGCACTCGAACTTCCTGGTCACCGAAACCAACGCGCAAACCATCGGCTGGTCCTCCGAAGGCCAGTTCCCTCCCTACGACGGCCAGCTCCGCGAGGACGTCTACACCTACCTCGCCGACGGCGCCAACATGGTCGAGTACTGGCACTGGGCCTCGATCGCCGCCAATCAGGAGACCTACTGGAAGGGCATCCTCTCCCACGACCTCGAGCCCAATCGCGCCTACGCGGAGATGAGCCGCACCGCGCACGAGCTCGAGAAGATCGGCCCGCAACTCGTCGGCCTGAAGATCAAAAACGACGTCGCTATCCTCTGGAGCCGCGACTCCGCCAACGCCATCAGCTTCATGCCCTATGGCGGCCCTGTGCCGGCGCGCAGCTGGACCGCGCACGCCGGACGGCTACGCCTCGCTCGTCCAGCAGCTGCATCATTCGCTCTACGACCTGAACATCGGCTCGGACTTCGTCTTCCCCGAGACCCAGGACTTCTCCGCATACAAGGTGCTGATCGTGCCCGCGCTCTATATCTCCGACGACGCGCTGCTCCAGCGCATCTCGGACTACGTGAAAAACGGCGGCCACGTCATCATGACCTTCAAGAGCGGATTCGCCAACGAGAACTCCGCCGTCCGCTGGGTGCGCGCGCCGGGACCGTTGCGCGAGGCCGCCGGCTTCAGCTACCAGGAGTTCTCCAACCTCGAAACGCCGCTGGCGCTGAAAGGCGATCCGTACCACGTCGGGGCGGCCGACAACAAAGTCTCGTACTGGGCGGAGTTCCTCATGCCCGAACACGCCACGCCGCTCGCCTGGTACGACCATCCCTTCTTCGGCAAGTGGCCGGCCATTACCGAGAATCGCTACGGCTCCGGCACGCTGCTGTACGAGGGCACGTACCTTTCCGACGCGCTCCAGACCGCGGTGCTCCGCGAGGCGCTGACCAAAGCCGGGCTCACGGGTCCTGACCAGGATCTTCCCGCAGCCGTTCACGTGCAGCACGGCGTGAACCGCCTGGGCAAACGCCTGCACTACTACTTCAATTACTCGGCGAGCGAGCAGAAGGCTCCCTATTCGTACGGTGCGGGCGCCAACCTGCTCAACGGGAAGCCGGTGGCAAAGGGCGCGGCGCTGACACTCGCCCCATGGGACTTGGCCATTGTTGAGGAATGACGCGACGCTCCGATAACGTAACGCGATACAGGTTGAAGTTCGGGGGCTTGCGCTTTTGTATCAGGGCACGAGTTCACTCGTCCCGCAAAGCGCCAGTGCGTCGGGCTTTAGCCTTTGTGCTTTGAAGTCTGTTCGTGCTGAAAGGGTCGAGATGATTCTCGAGGGCGACATAGGCCTGCTGATTCGCATTCGCACCGCAATCTGCTACTTGTTCCTGATCTCAGCGGTATTGTGCGAAGCTTACTCCGTAGCTGCAATTGCTCTGGACTCATTGGTCCCATCCTGGTATCGCACTCTCGGATGGCTGCTTTTCGTTCTGCCCTGTGCACTCGTGGTCGGCTTGCTTCTGCTTTACGCTAACCGAAGGCGACTTGGCTTCTACCTAAGCGCCGCGAGCCTGTCACTTTACGCTGTGCTCATTTGTCTGGACGCATATCGAGGTCATGCGGAAGGAGGCGATTGGATATTCGAGAGCCTCTGGCTCGCGTTTTGCGCGTTTGGTATTGTGGCCGCGAAATCTTTGATGAACAGACGGGTGCCACCAAATGGTTCGGATGCACGCTTGTCGCCTTTGAATCGGTGATCGCTGAGAGAAGAATTCTCCAACCTGTCCCGGTCTTTCCACCAGAATGCCCCTGTCCGGCCCGTCTTGCCTCCTCCAGACCCCGCCCTTACAGCTACGCCGCCGGCACCAACCTGCCGACAACAAACCCATAGCAAAGGGCGCAACGCTGACACTCGCACCGTGGGGCCTGGTACATCGTCGAGGAATAGCGTGTCGCGCTGAAGAGTGATGCGATACCCAGAAGATCGGCGGTGAACGCTTTTGTATCAAGGCACACCCTGGGTCGTGCCGCAATCTGCGCAAAATGAATCCCGGCTTCGCCCCTGTGCGTTGAAGGGCACGACCCGGGTCATGCCGTAAACTGCCACAGAACGAATCCGGCTTCCGCCCCTGTGATCGCCGAACCCCCCGAAAAACCACCCCTTCCCGAAGGCCAGGTTCACCCCACAGCAAGCAGAAGACTCTCTTCCCATCCGGACCGTCAACTCGTTTCTCTTCGCATGCCAGTCGAAAGTACCGCGCCCCGAACTCGTTGTACCGTTTTGAAACCCCGCAACCCTGGCCCCGCCCCTTGAATGAGAGCGCCAGGTTCACCCCACAGCAAGCAGAAGACTCCCACGCGATCGGATTATCAACAGGATTCGAGTCCGAATTCAGCCACCGGTAACTTCCATGAACCCTTTTGGGAAAAATGCCGCCCTCTTCAGGAAGCTGTAAAGCCGTGCTCCACAGCAACTCAGACGGACTGCGGCTTCAGCCGCCGAGGGCTGTCCTTCGCGTTCTTTCCCCCATTGACGCCTCTCATCCCTCGGAGCACACACCACCCCTTCGTCCCTTACACTTGAAGCAGCCCCATGTTCTACCGCACAGACGATCTTCGCATCCGATCGACCAAAGTCGTGCTGCCGCCGGTCTTCCTCGAGGAGGAGCTGCCGGTCACCGAATCCGCGTCGGCAACGGTGTTCCACGCGCGGCAGGAGATCGTCGACATCCTGAACCAGCGTGACCATCGGCTGATCGTCGTCGCTGGACCGTGCTCCATCCACGACCCCACCGCCGCCCGCGAGTACTCGAAGCACCTCAAGGAGGCGATGGCCGAGTTCGCCAACGAACTGCGCATCGTCATGCGCGTCTACTTTGAGAAGCCGCGGACCACATTGGGCTGGAAGGGCCTGATCAACGACCCGTTCCTCGACGAGTCCTACCGCATCAACGACGGCCTGCGCCTCGCGCGGAAGCTGCTGCTGGACCTGGCCGAGATGGGCGTGCCCGCCGGCACCGAGTTCCTCGACATGATCTCGCCGCAGTACGTGGCGGAGCTGGTGAGCTGGGGCGCGATCGGCGCGCGCACCACCGAGAGCCAGGTGCATCGCCAGCTGGCGTCGGGCTTGTCGTGCCCGGTCGGCTTCAAGAACGGCACCTCGGGCAACGTGCAGATCGCCATCGAGGCCATCGTCTCGGCCGCCCACCCGCATACGTTCCTCGGGCAGTCGCGCTACGGCCAGTCGGCCATCCTCTTCACTGGGGGCAACTCGGACTGCCACATCATCCTGCGCGGCGGACGCCAGACCGTGAACTACGACGCCGCATCGGTCGAAGAAACATGCCGCCTGCTGGAGAAGGCTGGGCAGACGCCCCGGGTGATGATCGACTGCAGCCACGCCAACAGCGGCAAGGACTACACGCGCCAGCCCTCGGTGTGCCGTAACGTCGCCGGCCAGATTGCCACCGGCGACCGGCGCATCGTCGGCGTGATGCTGGAGAGCAACCTCGTGGCCGGCGCGCAGAAGCTGGTGCCCGGCCAGGAGCTGGTCTACGGCCAGAGCATCACCGACGGCTGCATCGGCTGGGACGAGACGCGATCAGCTGCTCGGCGAGCTGGCTGCAGCGGTGCGGGCGGGCCGGACAAAACAAGCCGCCCAGACAGCACAACCAGTCGCCGTCGCGAAGTAGCTCCCGCTCGCCGCCCGACTCAGGACATCGCCGATCAAGTCTGTTTTGAACGGGCACAGCTTTAAGACATGCCAAAAACACGGCCGCGCTCCGTGCGTCGTGCAAGATGAGCCCCAGCTTGAGCCGCTGCGAGGATGGATTTAGACTTCTTCAGAGCCTCTCTATGTCACGATTCGCAGAACCCATGGCCCGCCTGATCGAGGAGCTTCGCAAGCTGCCCGGGATCGGGAGCAAGTCGGCGCAGCGGCTGGCGTTCCACATCCTGCGCTCCGACGACCAGGACGCCGAGGCGCTCTCGACCGCCATCCGCGAGGTCAAGGAGCGGCTGCGGCTCTGCTCCATCTGCAACAACATCACCGACGTCGACCCATGCCTGTACTGCGCCAGCCCGACGCGCAACCAGCGCCTGATCTGCGTCGTAGAGGAGCCGACCAACATCGGCACCATCGAGAAGACACGGTCGTGGAACGGCGTCTTCCACGTGCTCCACGGCACGCTGTCACCGCTGCATGGCGTGGGTCCGGAGCATCTGCGGACCAGCAACCTGGTGGCGCGGGCCGAGAGCGGCGAGATCGATGAGGTCATCCTCGCCACGTCGCCGACCGTGGAAGGCGAGGCGACGGCGAGCTGGCTTGCCGACCTGCTGCGTGGGTCGGGCGTCCGGATCACGCGCATCGCGACGGGCGTTCCGGCGGGCAGCGACATCGAGTACGCCGACGAGGTGACGATGACGCGGGCGCTCGAGGGTCGGCGCGAGGTCTGATTCAGGCCCGGCGCTTCTTGGGCCCGACTTTCCTGGTCTCGGCCGCTGCCTTCCCGGCCACCGGCGTACCGGGCGCGGTCCGCTCCCAGGCGGCCAGCATCGCGGCCTTTACCCTGTCTTTGTTAGCCGATTTCAACAGCACATGCGTGCAGCCCTGTTTGCCCCACGCTCCTTTGACCGGCACAAACGACTTCGGGTCCGCCGCGACGAACTCGGCCTGCTGATCGGGAAAGAGCTTGACCATGCCCCGGCTCGCATCCGGATACCCGAGGGTTGCGAAAATCTTTCCGCCGACACGGAAATCCGGATGGTTCATGTGTTCGCGCTCTTCCGCGCCAGGAAAGCTGAGCGCCATGCGGCGGAAGTCGGCGGCGGTCACGAGGTCTGTCCCGCCATGGCGGCCTTCATCTCCTCTTCGGAGACGTCTTTGATATGGGTGGCAATGTACCACTGGAATCCGAACGGATCTTCGACGCCGGCCATGCGGTCGCCATAGAACTGGTCGGTGGGCTCGCGCAGGCTCTTCGATCCCGCAGCGATGGCTTTGTTATAGATGGCGTCGCAGTCCTCGGTGTAGAACATCATCGTCATGGGCGCCCCGCCATAGTGGGCCGGACCGTGAATGCCGCGCTCGGGAAACTCATCGGCGAGCATCACGATGGAGTCGCCGATGCGGATTTCGGCGTGGCCCAGGCGGCCGTCGGGCTGCGGCATGCGCATCACTTCCTGGGCGCCGAAGACCTGCGTGTAGAACTCGATCGCTTTTGCGGCGCCGCGCACGTGCAGATAGGGCTGGACGCTGTGGTAGCCCTCGGGAACAGGTTTCACTGGGGACATGGGATTCTCCTCCTCAATGCAGACCATTGTCGGCGTTCGGAGGCGGGCGAGGATTGTAAAAATTTGACCGCAGTTATGACTAGTGATATGACTAGTCAGAGGCGAGGCCTATGAGCTGGCAATTACAGGACGCAAAGGCGAGGTTCAGCGAATTAATTGACACCAGCCTGCGGGAAGGTCCGCAGGTGGTGACGCGTCGCGGAGTCGAGACGGCGGTCGTGGTTCCGATCGAAGAATGGCGACGGCTGAAAGAATCCGCGCGACCGACTCTCAAAGACTGGCTTCTGGCACCGAGCCCCCGTTTCGACGATCTGCAGGAGTTGATCCCCAAACGTGGCAGAGTTCGCCGCCGCAATGCCGGGATCGAGTGAATGTACCTGCTCGATACGAATGTCTTGTCGGAGCTACGGAAGCCCCGGCCTCACGGAGGTGTGATCGCCTGGTTCGCCAGCGTCCCACCATCGCAGATCTTTGTTTGTGCTTTTACCCTCGGAGAGATCCAGGCAGGCGCTGAGCGAACCCGGCAGCAGGATTCCCGGAAAGCCGCCGAGATCGAGGCGTGGCTCGATGAGGTGCCGCCCACGTGGGAGGTCATCGCGATGGATGGAGTGATCTTTCGAGAGTGGGCGCGATTGATGGCGCGGAAATCCGATGATCTGTTTGAAGATGCCATGATCGCCGCTACCGCCAAAGTTCGCGGCCTGACGGTTGTCACAAGAAATGTGCGGGACTTTCAGCACTTTCCTGTTCCGGTGCTGAATCCCCTTTCATCCCGACGCTAATCCACACACCCTTACGCCATCGGCACGTGGTTCAGGTGCTCCGTCGCCCGGGCCAGGTACGCTGCCGGTGTCATCCCCGAAAACGCCTGGAAATCGTGGATGAAGTGGGCCTGGTCGTAGTAGCCGCCGTCGAGGGCGACCCGGGCCCAGTCCACCCTGGCTTTGCGATGGACGCTTTCGAGCACGCGCTGGAAGCGGCGGACGCGGCAGAAGGCCTTGGGCGCCAGCCCGATCTGGTCGCGGAACAGCTCGATGAACCGCCGCTGGCTCAGGCCGATGCGATCCACAATGCCGGCGACGGTGGCGATATGCGGTGCGCGGCAGATATGGGCACGCGCCAAGCCGACAGCGGGATGCAGCTCCAGCGGCCGGACGACTTGATGCAACAGCGCGCATTCGAGGAGGCTGAACATCGCATCGACAGAGGGCGCGGCCAACAACTGCTCGCGAATCTCGCCAACGGCGGCGCCCCACAGGCAGTCGAGCGGCGCGGACTGGTTGGCGATTTCGCCGGCCGGCTCGCGAAAGAAGGGAAAGGTGCCGCCCGGCCGGAACTCGATGCCGATGACGCGATCCTGGGATGCGGTATCGATGGCGAAGCAGCCGGTGCGCGCGCCGGTCAGGCCGGCCACGCCGCAGGAGGTGTATCGATCGAGGTCGTCGGCATCGTAGAGGCGCATCTCGTCGTCGCGCAGATTGAAGACGAGGGCGGCCTCGCCGTTCGGCATCAGGCGCTCGCGTGCGTGCGGCTGCGGCGCTCCTTCCCAGTACCAGAAGCAGCGGACGAAGGAGGCCAGCGGCGGCGCGGGGATGTACAGGCGATGCACGATTCGCTCCCTGCCGTCAGATTGCAGGAATGGGAGCGGGGATGCAAGGGGCGACAAGGCGCCACGCAGGGAACTGCGGGGCGCCTGTCTGTGGGGGAGGGTGCTTCAGGACGCCCGTTCGGAACGCACCGGCGCGAAATCGTCCCCGGGTTCGGAGACTACAGGGGGACGGGGCATGACGTGGATCCAACCCTGCGCGTCCTGCACGAGAATCAGGATCTGGGCGCAGGCGCCGCAAAGCCAATAGTGCTCCAGACGCCGCTCGCGCTTCATTTCCGGGCGAGTGCCGCCGACGGAGGCGTCGAAAACATAGATCCGCCCGTCGCGCAAATAGTGAAGAGGCTTGCCGCATCCCGAGTTCGCGCAATAACTCACCATGGGGGTGCCCTTCTTTCAGCGGTTGACCAACAATGAGGGCCCGGAACCGCACGCCGCTTTCGAAACGGGAGGGAGAGAGGAGAGGGTATGCGGTCAGCCAGGGAGCTCCGCATGCAGGCGCCTTGTTTCCCGCTGAATCTCAGCGTGTTACCAACATTTATTCAGCGCCGTTTAAGGCGGCGTGCGGCTCCAACTTGTGCGTGCGCGGGGAAAGGGAGAGCAGTCTAACCGGAGTACAACGTCGTAAGAATCGAGATATCATCGACAGTATGGACGGATAAGTGGCCGGACGTCAAGTTACGCCGGTTATAATCATGGGGAAAAAGAGCGCCACAAACTGGCGCGCTGTGGATTTCGTTCCCCATCGTGGAAGATATAGTCGTTTCCTGGATGTTATGACCTTTCCCGCCAGTTATCCTCATTTGTAATCCATCTGACTCTTCGGTCCCTGTGTGTTGGCTGGCTCAATTTTCGTCGCAGGCGCCACAACAGAGCATCCTGTCCACTGGGGACGAAATGGATGGGACAGCTCCCTGGGCTGGACCAGAGATGGCAAACATCCTCACATCGTGGAAGGAAATCGGCCAGTATCTTGGCAAAGGGGTTCGCACCGTACAGCGGTGGGAGCGGGACGCGGGCCTGCCTGTGCGGCGGGAGAGTCCGGCGCGGCAGTCCGTGCTGGCGGTCCCGCAGGAACTGGACGAGTGGGCGCGCTCCCGCACGCGGGGCCCGGCGGGACCGGTCGCGGAAACGCTTCGCAAAGAATTGACGGCGCTGCGCGAAGAGACGAGTGAGCTAAGCCGGCGCCTTGATCTCGTCGAGTCGTTTGTACGCCAGTCGCGCACGCGGGAAAAACGGGTCCCAGGCGCCAACCGACGGCGTCGTGAACTCCGGGCGCTTGGCGGACCCCGTCGATCCCCAGTCACCCACTGAAGGCGCGTCAGTTCCTGGTTGGCGTCAGTTCCATCGGCTCAGTGAGACTGAACACGAGTATCGATCCCTGAGGGAGGTTCGCAGCCTCGGGATGTCCCATGATCATATGGGCGGTGACAGCACCGGCGCCGACCAAAGTTCCAACGCCCGCGCCCACCGGGCCGGCGATGATTGCGCCCGCCGTGGCTCCCGCTCCCGCTCCGGCTCCGTACTCCAGCGCATCCTTCCTGTAGTGTGGTGCAGCCTGGATCCCGCCCTCGGCGTCAGCGCGCGTACCGGATGCCTTCGACAGCACCGCCTCCGCATAGATGTGGTACGTGGTGCCGTCGGGCAGCAGAATCGTCTCCGGCCGGAGGCGCAGCGTGGCCTTCGGACCCATATGGTGTCCCTGCGAAACCTGCACGACGCGACCGCGCATCTCGGCGCCCACAGGGACGATGATGCGGCCATCCTTATAGACGTCGCGATCGATGATGGCCTTAAACGACACACCCTTCTGTGTACCCGCCGTCGATAAATCTTCCGACAGCCGCACGCGAATGTTCGTGCCGGAACCCAATTCGTTGGGATTGGAGGGGACGACGCTGACGATGTCCTCATCCGGGTTCCACTCGCGCCTCGTGAGCGACGCCGTCGTCGAATTCGGGGCGGACGTCACGATGTCGTCCTCGAAGTTGCGCGGCTGCGGCGCGGCGGAGACAGGCTTCGCCGGCGTCATGGGAATCGCCGCGGAGGGCTTGGGAATGGACGCCGGAGCCGGCGGCGTCAGATCCTCATCGGTGGTAATGGTGTCGTCGGCCGGCGGTTGCGAGACGCCGGTCACCGGCTGGCTCTGATCCTGCGGGGTCTGCGCGGGCGGGTTGGACTGAGCAAACGCGGTTGTCAGGGCGAAACAGGTGGCGAAGACCGCCAGGGGGGCGAATCGGCCTGCGAATTTCATAATGCGTTGTCTCCTTGCCATCCATCCAGCCAGGGCCATGCGAGCCCGGCTCGGCTTTGCTGAGTCTTGAACCCGGATCGCACAATTTTGTCGCGACGAGGGAGGTTTTAGGGCGGCGTTGACGCAGCCCACCCTGTTGACGAGCGTATCCTGGCGGGCGGGCCGGTGCCAGCAATTCGACAAAGCTCGCGAACCACAGCGGTTACCTCGCACTTGCTACTCCCTGTTCCCTATTTCCTGCTACGAGTGAGGCGGCGGTTGCGGAACCACTTGGCCGCGCCCAGGGCGAAGAGCATCAGGCCGAAGGGCAGGCACATCATGGCCACCATCAGCGACAGCCATCCGGCGTTGGTGTGCGGGCCGTGGCGGCTGATGCCGCCGAAGACCATGGCGGTGAGCAGCGCGGCGAGAATGCCGGCCAGCAGCATGCCGCCGCCGGACTTCAGCAGGGCTCGGGTGCCGTCGTCCGGCGGAGCTGATAAAGGTGAACTTGCCTGAGGCATGGGTCTATCGAATACGCCGCTATCGAAACGCCGCCACCAGCATCACGCGCACCACCACGCCGGTGACCGAAACGTAGAGCCACAGGGGAAAGGTGTAGCGCGCCAGCCGGCGGTGGGCGGCGAATCGCCGCGAGAGCGAGAGGTAAAAGGTGATCAACACAATAGGCAGCGCCACCGTCGAGAGCACAATGTGGCTGATCAGGATGGGCAGGTACACGTCGTAGTAGACGCGGTTATGCACCGGGTAGAGCGTGTCGCCATGGAGCGCGTGGTTGGCGATGTAGGAAACCAGAAACAGCGAGCTGAAAACGAACGCGGTGATCATGCTGGCGCGGTGGGCCGCAATACGATGCGTGCGAATGAAGTAGAAGCCCACCAGCAGCGCGATGGCGGCCAGCCCATTGAGCAGGGCGTTCAGGTTGGGCAGGAAGGCGTAGTGTTGCGCCGCCGCGTCGGAGGCGGGGTGTACGTAGATCAGCCAGAAGAGAAACAGCACCGCGACGATGCTGATGCCGATGATCGCCGCCACCGGCGCAACGGCGGAGGATCTCGGCTGGGGGTTGAGCCTCGGGCTGGTGGTGGCTGTCGGCATCGCTTGCTGTTCCCTGTCCCCTGTCCCCTGTAACCTGTACCCTGCTCCCTGGCTATCGTGCGTTCAGCATGAGTGCGGTAAGCAGCAGGGGCAGATAGATCACGCTCACCTTGAGCAGGTCGCGCGCGTACATTCTTGACTCCGTTTCGCTGCGCGCCCGCACGATGCGTGAGAAGCGGATCGTGTAGGCGAGATAGCCAAGTCCCAGCATCACGGCGACCACCGCATAGATTTTGCCGTCCATGTGCAGCCAGAACGGCAGCAGACTCGCGGGGATCATCAGCACCGCGTAGGTCAGCGCTTCCAGAGCCGTCGACCAGCCGTCGGGCTGAGCGACCGGCAGCATGCGAATGCCGGCACGCGCGTAGTCCTCGCGATAGAGCCAGGAGATGGACATGAAATGTGGGAATTGCCAGACAAACAGGATCGCGAACAGCGCCACTCCCTGCCACTCGATGACGCCGCGCGCGGCCGTCCAGCCCAGCAATGGACCCATTGCCCCCGGGAATGCTCCGATGAACGTGGCCAGCGTGGTGTAGCGCTTGAGCGGCGTGTAGACAGCGACATAGAGAAACGCGGTGAGCAGCGCCAGGCCGCCGGTGATGAGGTTCGTCTCGTGGGTAAGCCAGAGGGTGCCCGCGATGATGGCGAGCAGGCCGATCCCGATGCCGTGCACCAGTCCAATGCGGCCCGCCGCCATGGGGCGATTCTCGGTGCGGTGCATTTTCGCATCCAGGCGGCGCTCGATGGCCTGATTCAAAGCCGCCGATCCGGCGGAAACCGCTCCGATGCCGAGCAACGTCTCCAACAGCCCGGGTTGCAGGCTGCTGATGCCGGAGCGCATCGAGCCGAGATAAAAACCTGCCCATCCAGTGAGCACAACCATCCCGGTGACGCGGAATTTAAACAGCTCGCGATAGTCGACCAGCAGTGACGCGGTCTCACCCGCCCTCGGCGTATGCAGATGCGGCGCGTGCAGATGCGGATGCGGCCCCTCGCCCGTACGCGAATCGAGCGGGACCATCTCCGGCGTGACGCCCGAAGCCGCCGGTGTCAAAGCCATCGAGCCTCCGCGCAATCGTTGCGATGGATGGAAAAATGCATGGAAAGGAAAGGTTCAGCGGAACGGGGAACTTCCTTTTTCATGATACAGGGCGCAAAATGCCGTGACGACCAGCGGCGCGCCTGGCTCAAAAAGACGCTGCCGGCTCATCCGGCATCTCCGGCGCGCGTAATCTCTCGATGGCCCCGCCGTCACTTCGCCTGCATGAAGCCCCGCACCAGCTCCGCAATTTCATCCGCCTTGGTATCCAGGGCGAAGTGTCCCGCGTCCAGCACGTGCACCTCAGCCTTCGGAACATCTTTCCGGTACCGCTCCGGCTCGTCCAAATCGAACGACAAATCGTGCTTGCCCCAGATCACCAGCAGCCGCGGCTGCCTCTTCTGCATCCACGCCTGCCACTTCGGATACGCCTCGACATTCGTGCGGTAGTCGTAGAACAAATCGCTCTGGATCTGCGCCTGCCCCGGCGCATTCAGAAACGCATACTCATCGGTCCACAGGTCGGGATCGTACAACTCGACATTCTGATCGTCGCCCACATGCCGCGTCCGTGTGGTCGCCATCGACAGCAGATTCGTCCGCAGCGCATCCTCATACTTCGCCCGATCCGCCCAGAACGCCCGCCGCGTCGCCCAGTTCGCGCCCAGCCCCTCGTTGTGCGCCACCGCGTCCTGCACCATCAGCGCCTCCACCCGCTCCGGATGCCGCAGCGCCATCCGAAATCCCACCGGACCGCCGTAGTCCTGCATATAGAGCGTGTAATGCTCGAGGCCGAGTGCCTGCGTGAAACCCTCCATCACCGCCGCGATGCGATCGAAGGTGTAGTCAAACTGTTTTGGGTCCGGCCAGTCGCTGTGCCCAAAGCCCGGATAGTCCGGCGCCACCAGGTGATAGCGGTCCGAAAGCCGCGTCAGCAGCGGCTGAAACATGCGCGACGACGACGGCAGCCCGTGCAGCAGCAGAATCGTCGGCGCATCCTTCGGTCCGGCCTCGCGATAAAAAACATTCAGCCCGTCCACTTTCACTGTCCGATACGACACCATCGCCTGCTCCTTCGCCTGTGCACCCGCACTCACCGTCGCCATCATCGCCACCATCGCAACCTCCGTCACCCGCGCCGTCGCTCGCGCCTTCAGCATGTGCAACCCCGATCTATTCCGCCACCTCGAAAGTGACCTCCAGCTCCACCGGCATCCCCAGCGGCAGACTCGCCACCCCGATCACGCTCCGCACCGGCAGCTTGTCCGCGCCGAACACATCGCGCAGCAAATCCGACGCGGCATCCGCCACCCGCGGCTGATCGAAGAAGTCCCCCGCTGTCGCGATGAACACGCCCAGCCGCACCACGCGAGTCACGCGATCGAGCGAGCCAAGATGCTTCTTAGCCGCCGCCAGCGCGCTCAAAGCCGCCGTGCGCACCGCATCGCGCCCCATCTCCACGTCGAGTTCCGCACCCAGCCGCCCTAAATATTTTGGTTTGTGATCCACCACCGGCAGCATCCCGCTCAGGAACAACAGATTTCCCGTCTGCAACGCCTCCACGTAGCTCCCAAACGGCGTTGGAGGAGCAGGCAGATCAATCCCCAACTCCGCCAGCCGCCGCTCCGCCCCGGAACCCACCGCGCTCACCACAGCCCCACATGCGCACCGTCGTCCACGTGCAGCACCTCCCCGGTCACATGACCGGCCTCTGTCAGATACATCACCGCCTCAGCAATGTCCTTCGGCTCGGAGAACGTCCCCATGGCTGAGCGCGCCGTCGTTTTGCCCGCATGCATCGGCGTATCCACCACCCCCGGCGCCACCGCGTTGAAGCGAATCTTGTCCTGCGCATATTCGTTCGCCAGGCTCAGCGTGATCGCGTTCAGTCCGCCCTTGGTCATCATCGGGATCGAACTCGGCTCGCCGGCGATCGGATTGTCGGCCAGCGATGCGGTAATGCTCGTCACGCTCCCACCCGTCCCCTGCGCCAGCATCTGCTTCACCGCGAGTTGCGTGATCCAGACAAACCCCTCGAGATTCGTCGAAACAAAAGCCCGCAAATCATCCGCGGTGTAGTCCGTAAACCGCTTTGCCCTGAAAATCCCCGCGTTGTTCACCACATGATCGATCGACCCGAACCGGTCGATCGCCGTCCGTGCCACCTTCTCCGCCGTCTCCGCCTGGCCGATGTCCCCATCGACCAGCGCCAGATGCGCAGATGCCGCATAGCCCGCATTCGAAACGTGGCGCGATGTTGCGACTACGTCGTAACCGCGACCCAGAAACGCCTCGACGATCGCAGCTCCAATGCCTTGCGAAGCCCCGGTGATTATCGCCGTCCTGCCCGCCATGCCCGGCTCCTTCATTCCCTGCAGACCCCTCGAAAACTCGCCCGTCGGTGCGGGCCCGATCGACGATGATTCCGTCCCCACCCGCGGAGATGATCCCAACACCACCACTATTGATTCGTGAAACGTTCTCTCGGCCTATGAATATTTTGCGTTATCCCCGCGGTGCCAGCTCCACCGCCTGCCGCAGCGCCTCCAGCATGCTGCGCTCGTCGGCAGCACCCGTGCCCGCGATGTCGAACGCCGTGCCGTGATCCACCGACGTGCGGATCACCGGCAGCCCCACCGTGATGTTCACGCCCGATTCCAGTCCCAGTACCTTCACCGGCCCGTGTCCCTGGTCGTGATACATCGCAATCACTAGATCGAAATCCCCCCGCTGCGCGCGATAGAAAACCGTGTCCGCCGGCAGCGGCCCCTCCACGTTCCACCCGCGTGCCCGGCACGCCTCAATCGCGGGAACCAGCTTCGTCTCCTCTTCCCCGCGCCCGAATAGCCCATGCTCGCCCGCATGTGGATTGATGCCGCAAACCGCAATCCGCGGCCTCGCGATCCCGATGCGCGCCAGCGCCTCCTGCCCGCGCGCAATCGTGCGCTCCACCAGCCCTGGCTCGATCTTCTCAATCGCATCCAACAGTCCCATATGCGTCGTCACGTGCAGCACGCGCAGCTTCGGCGTCGTCAGCATCATCGACACCTCCGGCGTCCCGGTCAGATGCGCCAGTAGCTCCGTGTGCCCAGGAAATTTATGCCCCGCCGCCTGCAGCGCTTCCTTGTTCAGCGGCGCTGTGCAGATGGCCGCCACTCGCCCCGCAAGCGCCAGACGCGCCGCGACTTCGATATACCGATACGCCGCCTCCCCGCCACGGCGGATAACTTCCCCCACGCAAGATCCGCCGGGATCAACCCGAACTCGGAGGCAGGCTCCACGCAGTTCACATGCCCCGCATCGAACCGCGCTGCCTCGATCTCGTCCTCGCGAATGCCGCGCACCTCAAGCCCGCTGCCGACAATCCTGCCGGCCAACGCGCAGCCGCGCCGCATCGCCGATCACCAGCGGCCGGCACATCGCGTGGACCTCAGCGTGCCCGACGCTCTTCATGATGACCTCCGGCCCCACTCCCGCCGCATCGCCCATCGTGATCGCAATCAGCGGCGCTGTCGCGTCGGGGTCCCCGACCCGCCCGGTTTTGGCGCCATGGGGTGAACTCATCGCAGCACCTCAGCCTGCGACGCTTCCGGCGCGGCGCGCTTCAGTCCGCGCATGAATTCCCTGCACCGCATCAGCGTATCCGCATCGCCGAATCCCCCCGCCTTCGTCACCACCGGCAACCCACGCCGCCAACGCTCCGTCGTTGAGAACGCCACACTCGCTTCCACCTCGCCGCGCAATCGCAGCCGGGTCACACCCCACGCGTCGAGAACCGCCCGTGCGGTCTCGCCACCGGTCGCCACCAATCCTCCCACTCGATCCGCGCAACCGGCGACGAAATTCCCCATCGCCCGCGCCAGCTCCGCTCCTTCTTCATACCCTAACGGCTCGTCGCATGCAGGCAGCACCAGCACATCCTGTCCTGACGCGATCGCTTGCTCCAGTCGTCGCGTTTCCTCAGTCCAGGCCTCCGCTCTCGCCAGAAGCATCTCTGCCGGAATCCGCAGCGTCTCCATTGCCTCAACCGCGCTCAGCCGCGCCGCCTGCTCGCGTGCGATCTCGGTCATGCTCCCCACCATATATAAGGTTGGCCCCGGCGCGAACTCCGGTATTGCCGCCGCAGTTCCCGCGCTCCAGCCCATCGCCACCGGCAGATGACGCGCCAGCCCTGCGGACCCAACCCACACCGCACCTCGACCCAGCACCATCGACGCGGACGCAATTGCCGCCAGATCCGCCTCCGTCTCCGCATCGCAGATCACGACTTCGGCTCGCCGCGCCGCCGACAGCATCGCGCGCTCGAGCATCGGGGTCCCCAACGCGCCCGATTTTGGCGCGGTGGGGTGAAGCAAAGCCGCCTCGGATCGCACCCGTTCGAGCCCAATCAGCGCCGAACGTAATCCAGACGCCGCCAGCATCTCCGCAATGCTCGATGCCGGCCTCACCTGCTCCCGCTTCCAGAGATCGGACTCGTCGAGCGGAACACCATGCACCAGCAGCTTTCCTCCCACCACTGTCCGGCCCTGTGCCGGAAGCGACGGCGCAAACACAGCCACCGGTTTCCCGCGAATCACCTCTCGTCGCCCTTCGAGTATCGCCGCCAGTTCTGCGGCCACATGGCCGCGCAGCGTCGAGTCCACCTTCCTGAACAGCAGCTTCTCGGCGCCGGCTTGCTCGCGAACGATCCCGCGCACCACACTCGCGGCTTGCTCTGCTGAACGGCAGCGCGTGTCCGCGTCAATCGCCACGACCCGCGCGTCCCCAGCCTCGCCGTCGCCGCCACCGGGTCCCCATCGCGCCGAGTTGGCGCGATGTAGCAGCATGCCCGCATCTCCGCACGCCACGGCGCAATCCGCCGCCCCCGCCAGATCATCGGCGATCACCACCAGACCCCGCGCCCTCCTCAACCACGCTGCCCGCCCGCCGCGGCGAATCCGCACATCCCACCACGCCGTCAGCAGCGGAGCCAGGATCGTGGTCACGATCACGCTCGACGCCACCAGCACCGTCGCCGGCGCAGCCGCCTCCGCATATTTGTGATTCGCGGCAGCCACCAGCGCCGGCACCGCGGCTGCATTTCCCGCCGTCGTCGCAGCGCCCACGCCGGCAATGCCCGTCCCGCCAGACAGGCGGTCCACCGCGAGCAGCGCCAATCCCGACACGGTCAGCACCGCGAGTCCCAGCCCGATGCCCACCAGCCCCGCGCCCCACACCTGCTTCAGGTTCAGCGCCGCGCCCAGCGCAAACGCGAAGAACGGAATCATCACCGGCGTCGCCTGAGCGAGGAACTCCCGCAGCTCCTCGTCCAGATTTCCCACCACGCAGGCCGAACAGCAGGGGCAGCACGGCGCCCAGCAGCGTCGGCCACGGAAAGCTCGCCAGCCCCGCCACGCCCAGCGTCACCATCGTCAGAAATGGCCCCGACTCCAGGCCCATCACGGAGTAGGCCGCGGTCTCCTCCGCCGTGCCGTACTGGTTCATCAGCGCCATGTACAGGCCGCCGTTGGTATCGTTGATCGCGGCCACCACCGCCAGCGTCGACACGCCCGCGAACCACCCCGCCCGCACCGGATCGTTCCCCAGAAAATGTCCCAGAATCACGCCCGCCGCAATGCCCAGTGCGATCTTCGTCCCCAGCAGCGCGCCGCCGCGCTTGACCACCTGCGGCAGCGCCCGCACCTCGATCGCGCTGCCCACGCACACGTAGAACACGGCCAGAATCGGCAGCGCCCCCTCGAACAGCGCTCCGGTGAACGACCCGAAGAACTGCGCCGCATGGGGCACAAACGTGTGCGTCACCGCCCCGGCCAGCAGCGGCAGCAGCATGAACCCGCCCGGAATGCGCTCGACGGTTCGCTTGATCGGGATCTGCATCTTCAGTCCCCGCGCGCCTCTGCTTCTCCGCAATGTTCGCAGATTCGCTCCACGCCGCGCCGAAACTCTTCCTGCGGCGTCAGCAAACTCACCACCAGCCACCCCAGCTCCGCGAATCCGAAGAACGACCCCGGATGCACATACACCCCCTGCTCCTCCAGCAACTGCACCGCCAGCTGCTCATCTTTCCCCAGCGCTGGAACCCGCAGCACCGCGTACCAGCCCGCCTCCACCTCCAACCGCGTCACCGCCGGAAAACGTAACAGCGTCTGGTCCAAATGTTGCAAATTTGTAACCGTCCGCGCGCGAATCTGCTCCTGGATCCCGCCGCAACCAGCCAGCCACACTGGCAGCGCGCACTGCACCGGCGCGCTCATCGACAAAAATGTATCGGCGACGACCTCGAGCCGCGCCAGCGCCTCGCGCCGTTCCCGCTCCGGCCCAAAGGCGGCAATCCAGGCCGCTTTCATCTGCGGCAGCGCCGCAATCTTGCTGATCCCGCTTAGGACAAATGTGAGACACGGGTGTCCCCCAACAGCGAAACTACGCCCCTGTTCACCGTCCGCATGGACGCGAAGCGGCGTTCCGCCCTCCGCGCAGAAGTCCAGAAACACCTCATCCACGATCAGAGCCAGACCGCGCTCGGCGCAGATGCGCTCCAACTCCCGCCGCTCCGCCGCTTTCGTGTAGTGTCCCGTCGGATTATTCGGGTGCACCACCGTGATCGCCTTCGTGCGCGGCGTGATCCGCTCGCGCAAACCCACAAAATCGATCTGCCATCCGTGGTCGTACACCAGCGGATACGGCACGAGCCGCACATCCTCGATCTGCGCCAGAAAATCGAACAGCGGATAACTCGGCGCGGCAATCAGCACCTCATCGTCCGCGTCGCACAGCAGCCGGAACAGCCAGCCGTAGCCCTCGCTCGTGCCCGTCGTCAGAAAAACCTGGTCTGGGTCGACGCGACCTTCGCGCTCGGCATAGTACCGGACCACAGCCTCGCGCGCCAGACGCATCCCGCGTGGATCCGGATCGTAGACGAGCGCCGCACGATCCGCCAGCGCCGCCAGGATCCCAGCCTCGTCATAAACAAAGCCGCACTGCGTCGGATTCGACGCCGTCAGATCGAGGACCTCGCGTCCAGCAGTGCGCCGCTCACGCAGAGCGCGCGCCAGCCGCGTCTCGGCAAGATCCCACGCCGTCCTCGACGAAAATCGCACCTGCCCATCTTTTCACAGGTCATCCTGAGCGAAGTTTGGCTCGCGTAGTGAGTCAAACGCAGTCGAACGGACCTCCCGAGCGTCCAGTAACTGCGACGCATGCGTCGCAGTTCGCGAGGGAACCTGTGCTCTGTGCTCTGCACCCTGTACCCTGTCCTTATGCGCGCCGTCATCTTCGACTACGGTGAGGTCCTCTGCACCCAGGATCGCGCCGCCCACCAGCAACTCATCGCCCTCACCGGTCTCGACCTCGAAACCTTCGAGCGCCTCTACTGGCGCGACCGCCACAACTACGACCTTGGCGTGGTCGATGGCCGCGGCTTCTGGGCCAAATTCGCTCGCGATGCCGGCCTCACCTTCACGCCCCCGCAAATCGACAACCTCATCGAAACCGACGTTGTCATGTGGACCTCGGTCAGCGAGCCCATGCTCGCCTGGGCGCAGAGCCTGCGGCGCGCCGGCCTGCTCACCGCCATCCTGTCCAACATGGTCCAGGAAGTGCTTCGCACCATGCGCCAGGAATTTGCCTGGCTCGCCGATTTCAACCAGCTCACCTGGTCCTGTGAACTCGGCATCGCCAAGCCCGACCCAGCCATTTACACCCTCACCTGCGACAAACTCGGCATCGCGCCCGCCGACGCGCTCTTCCTCGACGACAAAATTCAAAACGTGCGCGCCGCCGAACAACTCGGACTGCAGGCTCTTCAGTTCCGCTCCATCGAGCAGCTCCGCGATGACCTCGCCACACGCAACCTTCTCGGCAGCCTCCCCGAGCCCGTCCCGGCCTGAGGATTTTTTCGCCCCGGCCGCCGCTCTTCTGAGCCGCCGCAGCTGGTAGACGCCAGTGGCCCTCTCTGCGCTTTCACCAGGGGCAATCTTCCGATAGTAACCACAGAGTTATTCCATGACTGCATCGCGCCAAACCCGCTCTCTATCGCTGCCGCAAATCTTACCTATTACTCACTTGGTTAACTTTTGCTCGCCCGCGCCGGGCTCAACTGGAAGGCACGTGCACGCCCTCGGCAATCGCTGTTCTCGTTCCGCCGAATCGAGTGTGCACCCCAGTACCCGGACGTGTTGGCGATTGCGCATGCCGAAAGGGTCGAGCGGGGCTACACTGTTGGACGGACGTTGCGGCTCGTCTCAGCCGCCGGTTTTCGTGTCGCCGCCCGGACCGGGTTCCTGCCGTATTTGTAACCTGCACTCGCACGAGTGGCCCACCCTATGACTGAACGTATTCGAATGCGGAGAAAATAATCTATGAATGCACGAACTCTCAAATCAGCTTGTCTGGTCCTTGCCTCGACAGGCCTGGTCTTGCTGTCTATGGGCTGCAAGAAGATCGAGCCTCTGAAGCTGGACTGCAACGCGAGCGCACCTTCGATCTACCCGGGCGACGCGCAAACCGTTACTGCCACTCCCGGTCAGGTCGCCCCGAAGAAGAACTGGGACGTGGTCTATACCTGGAGCGGCACCGGCGTCACCGGCAACGGCACCACCGCCACCGTCAACACCGCCTCGCTCGATCCCGGCAACTACACCGTGAAGGCGGAAGCCAAAGAGGGCAAGAAGGGCAAGGAGGGCCTCAAGCCGAACACCACCGCCTCCTGCTCCTCGGACTTTACCGTCAAGCCTTTCGATCCGCCCACGCTCACCTGCTCGGCTAACCCCACCAGCGTGATGTCCGGCACCAGCGCCACCATCACGGCCACCGGAGCGAGCCCGCAGAACCGTACGCTCACCTACAACTTCTCCAGTTCCGGCGGTTCCATCAGCGGCAACGGCAACACCGCCACGCTGGCCACTACTGGCGCTCCGGCGGGCAACATCACCGTCACCTGCACAGTGCAGGACGACAAGGCTCACACGGTTTCGGCCACCACCTCAGTTGAGGTCCAGGTCCCGCCGCCTCCGCCGCCGCCGAAGTCGCAGACCCTTTGCGCCATCCAGTTCACCGATACGCGGCGTCCGGAGCGCGTGAACAACGAAGCCAAGGCCTGCCTCGATGACGTCGCTCTCAACGCGCAGCAGAAGGCGGACGCCACCGTAGTGGTCGTCGGCAACTCGGCTCCGCTGCCCGAGAAGAAGGGCCACCATCGTCACGCTAAGGAAATGACCGCTGCCGACCTCGCCGCGCAGCGCGCCGTCAACACCAAGGACTACCTGGTGACCGACAAGGGCATCGACGCCAGCCGCATCCAGGTCAAAACCGGCGCCAGCGGCACCGATGAGGTGCAGGACTACCTCGTTCCCTCCGGCGCAACCTTCGACAACGACGTGCCTGGCACGACGGCGGTCGACGAAGCCGCAGTGAAGGCGCAGCCTCGCAACCCGCAGCCGCACCATCACCACAAGAAGGCAATGCAGGGCAGCAGCAAATAGCCCCCAAACTGCCTCAACAGAGAAGGCCGGCCCCTTCATCCGGGCCGGCCTTTCACTTTTCTGATCAGCTTGCCAAGCGAATGTCAAAGTCGAGTATTTTTGCGCGGGTCCTCCACGCAATTCGGCGTCCCAAAGGCAATAACAGCAATGAAGGACTTGCGAGGATCTCGATCGTCTGTGGTGAAAAACAAGAGATCGAAATCTCAGTTTATCCACCCAATAAGAAAGAGCAATGCGGTGGTGATGCCGCAATGACTTTCAACGATATGGCAGCAGTGGGATTCCTAAGCAAACCAGACGCGGCCGGCGGTATCTGGTGTCCGACTAAAGTGAGCAAGCGCCTGAAACACGTGCCAGGACAAGCGATAATTTTCGTCAAGAAACCCACATGGTGGCAATCTCACGTCGCAGGATAGATGGCTGGAGCCGTTTCAATCTTCAGCAGCAGCAAAAAGGCTGGCCCCTGCGGGGCCAGCCTTTTCAACCAACCAACGGGGCAACTACAAACCAAAGTAATGGCGAACGAACTGCCCAGGAACAAGGGAGACGGCCAGGTTCACCCCACAGCAAGAAGCGAACGCCTTTCGCGCCTGCTTTTCAAGGGAATTCACACTGAACCTCACCCGGAAGTACCGCCACGGAAGCTCTCTGTTCCCATTTTGAAAAATCCCGCCCCCCCCGCCCGCCCGTCGCCGTTCCCAGGCCAGGTTCACCCCACAGCAAGAAGTAGAAGCCTCTTCACTGCACTCCTCAAGGGAATTGCTGAGTGATCCCAGTCCGAAGTACCGTCCCACGGTGTCCTTTCCCATTTTGGGAAACTCCACCTCATGACCGACTCCCCGGCAACCTCGAAGAAGTCAGGGCCGGCCGCATGATCGTCGTTGTTGCCGACAGGGTCGCGAAACGAGGGCGACCGTTTTCCAACCTGAATCCGTTCTCCAACCCAAAGCGAAAAGGCTGGCCCACTCCAGGCCAGCCTTTTCGCCTTGCAGGAACACATCACTGGCTCCCTGCAGCCGTCCCCGGCGGCGGCGCAAAATCACGCAGATTAAAAATTCTCCATTCGCTCTCCCCCGGCGCCCTCACCCAAAGCTCCAGCGCCACCGACGTCACCTCACCCTGGTAATACTCCACATGCACCGTATGCCGGCCGGCCTCCAGCGGAGCCACGCCCCAGCGCCCCAGCGCCACGTGCAGCCCATCCGCGTTGATCACCTCCCTGTCGTCGATGTGCAGGATCGCGCCATCGTCCGCAACCATGCGGAATTCGTAATCGCCAGGGTTACGAATCCAGAACACCGCATGGTAGTCGATCCCAAACAGGTTCGTGCGCGGCGTCACCCCGGGAATTCCGCTCGTGTTCGTGAACAGCTGGTCCGGCACATCCAGCGATGCAGTGTAGATCGACCCGATCGGATCCAGTTCCCGAAAATCCGGCAGACGGCTGGAAGTCTTCTCCAGTTCGTACACATCCCCGCAAAACGCCTGAGCCGCAGGAACAATCGATCCAAACGAGCCAATCGGTCCCCGCGGCGGCGGCATGTATCTGCCCGCCTCGAACTGATCGAAGAGGTCAAGATTGGCAGCGGTCTCCGCCGCCAGCGTGTTGCTGTTCTGGCTCGCGTCCTCGGCAGCCGCAGCCGCCTGTTCGGGCCGCATCAACTGCACATCGGTCGCGCCAAGATTTCCCGTGGCGCGATCGCGCACCACAAATCGCGCGAGAGCCATCCCCTCTGTCGCCGGAAATTCCACCACGTGCGGAAACCCATGCTCCAGCGCGCGTGCATAGTCCGCCGACGTCAGCACCTGGTCCACCGGCGCGTCAAAAAACTGAACTGGACGCCCCGCCGCGTCGAAACTGCACACCCCGTAGTCCAGCTCCGCCCGCCGGTCGACACCCACCGTCGCCCGCTCCGCTGTGCCTGCCGTCAGCGTCAGAAACGACAACGACCCCGCATCCACAGCCACGGAGCTAGCGAAAAACATTGCTGCTCCCCGTATCGATCTTCGTTGCTCGCAGCCCGATCGATGGCGGTGTTTCCGGGTAGTAACACGCTGCCTGCCGCAGCAGCTTGTCGATGTCCGACGGCTTCGTCACCGGCGGTTTCGCCGGCGCCGTCATCAATCCGATGTAATACCGGTGCGGATAGTGCAGGTGAACGTTCCCTCGGCCTGTGGTCACCACCACCTCGTGATGCCCGCTCGTCGAACCCTCCGCTCCGGGACGAAACGCCAGCTCGTAGTGCGGCGTCGATCGCTCCAGACAACTGGCCGCAATCCGAAATCCCCCATTCTCTTCAGCGCCTGGCGACGAGGTGTTCGGGTCGATCATGCGAAGACTCGACACCGCCTCGATCTCCGTGGGCCCAGCCGGCTCCGCCCGGCGCCCCTTGTGCTTCTTCCTCACCGGATCCGCCGCCGTTACCGACACCTGCAGCTCCCGCTGCGCAAGATCCAGGACCGGCCGTCCCTGGGGGTCCAGTGCGATCAGATCGATGACCACTTCACGCGTGGTCACGTGGAACGTGAGAATGCCCGCCTCGCTCCAGGTCGGTTCCGGAGCGCCAGACGATGCTGCGGGAGCGGATTGATCCTGCGCCTGGCCGGTCTGAAGAAGAGATACAGCCAGGACGAGCGCGGGGAGCATTGAATGCCAACCTGTATGGTGCTCCGATACGGTCTTGCGCCCGGCAAAGTTCCAGATCATGCGCCTGATGCCGTCATCCCCCGGCCCCAAATACCCAAAACCGGCACCCTCCAAAAAAAGCAGTACCAATCCGATGGCGCTGCCAGGTTCACCCCACAGCAAGAAGCTCAAGCCTCCGCCACCCCAATTGCAACGCTTTTCGTCAGGACCTCGAAACGAACGTACCGCCCAGGCGCCACCCAGTTCCATCTTGGGATACGGCAATCCCCGCTGAGCCCCCTGCACCCCACCTGGCCCGCGGCCCTAACTTGTCGGACAATAGAACCATGCATGGCCCCAGCGTCATGACCGACGTCCCCGGCGCCCTCGAAGAAGTCAAAGCCGGCCGCATGATCGTCGTCGTCGACGATGAGGATCGCGAGAACGAAGGCGACCTCATGCTCGCCGCCGAGCACGTCTCCCCTGAGGCCATCAACTTCATGGCTCGCGAAGGCCGCGGCCTCATCTGTCTCGCCCTCACCGAGGAGCGCGCCGACTACCTCCGCCTCGGCCCCATGACTCAGGAAAACTCATCGCGCTTCGGCACTGCCTTCACCGAAAGTATCGAAGCCCGCGAAGGCGTCACCACCGGCATCTCCGCCTGGGACCGCGCTCATACCATCCAGGTCGCCATCGACCCGCGCTCCAGCGCGCACGACCTCGCCCGCCCCGGCCACGTCTTCCCTCTCCGCGCCCGCAAAGGCGGCGTGCTCGTCCGCGCCGGCCAAACCGAAGCCTCCGTCGATCTCGCCCGCCTCGCCGGCCTCATCCCCGCCGGTGTCATCTGCGAAGTCATGAACGACGACGGCCGCATGGCCCGCGTCCCTGATCTCATCGAATTCTGTAACCGTCACGGTATCAAAATGCTCACCGTAGCCGAGCTCATCCGCTATCGCCTCCAGCACGAGCGCTACATCGTCCGCGTGGCCGAAAGCCCCATGCCCACCGAGTTCGGCGACTTCCTCATGATCGCCTATGAAAGCGAAGTCCACGGCGGCCAGAGCCACGTCGCCCTCGTCCGCGGCGACGTCCATCAGAGCCCCACCGGAGCCGAACCCCCCGTCCTCGTCCGCGTCCACTCCCATTGCCTCGCCGGAGACGTCTTCGGCACCACCCTCTGCGACTGCCAGCGCACCCTGCGCCAGTCGCTCCGCATGATCGCCGAAGCCGGACGCGGCGCCCTCGTCTACCTCCACAACGCCAGCCGCGGTTTTGAAATCGACCGTACCGCCACCCCGCACCGCATCGTCTTCCATCGCGATGCGCGCGCCCTTCAGCGTGACCAGGACCGCCATGAGGACCGCCACCAGCGCACGCTTCGCGAAGTCGGCCTCGGCGGCCAGATCCTCGCCGACCTCGGCATTCACCGCATCCGCCTGCTCAGCAATACCCCCACGCACGTCCCCGCGCTCCAGGGCTTCGCCATCGAAATCGTCGAGCAGGTCCCCATCCCCATCGCACAGCACGCCGAATCACCGCTTCCCTGAGGACGCCGCCTCCCGAGCAAGCCCCACCAGGAATAAACAAATCCCCGCCTTGCCGTGGAAGAATAGGAGCATGGCAGTCAATGCAGACGCGCATGTAGAAATGCCCGAAATCCACAGTACGCCCAACTTTCTCCGCGACATGATCGCTGAAGATGTGCGCTCGAGAAAGTTTGGCAATGCGGTGGTGCAGACGCGGTTTCCACCTGAGCCCAACGGCTACCTGCATATCGGCCACGCCAAAGCCATCTGCCTGGACTTCGGCCTGGCCGACGAGTTCGGCGGCAAGACCAACCTGCGCTTCGACGACACCAATCCCGAGAAGGAAGAGCAGGAGTACGTTGATTCGATCCAGAAGGACGTCCGCTGGCTGGGGTTCGACTGGGAGCGGCTCTGCTATGCGTCCGATTACTTCCCCCAGCTTTATGAGTGGGCCATTCAGCTGATCAAGGCAGGCAAAGCGTATGTGGACGACTTATCGGCGGACCAGATCCGGCAGTTTCGCGGGACGCTGACCGAACCGGGCAAAGACAGCCCGTATCGCAACCGCACGGCGGAGGAGAACCTCGACCTGTTCACCCGCATGAAAGCCGGCGAGTTTCCTGACGGAAGCCGCGTACTGCGCGCGAAGATCGATATGGCGTCGCCGAACATCAATATGCGCGACCCCATCATGTACCGCATCGTGCATGCCGAGCATCACCGAACCGGCGACGAGTGGTGCATCTACCCGATGTACGACTATGCACACGGACAGTCGGACTCCATCGAGAACGTCACGCACTCCATGTGCACCCTCGAGTTTGCCGATCATCAGCCGCTGTACCGATGGTTCATCGAACAACTGGGGATTTTTCCTTCGCAGCAGATCGAGTTCGACCGGCTGAATTTGACGTATACGCTGCTGTCGAAACGCAAGCTTCTGCAGCTGGTGCAGGAAGGCCGCGTGAACGGATGGGACGATCCGCGCATGCCGACCCTGTCGGGGATTCGCAGACGCGGGTTTACCCCGGAGGCAATTCGGGCGTTTGTGGCCTCACTGGGTGCGACGCGGACCAACGGCATCATCGATTTCGAGATGCTGGAGCACATGCAGCGCGACGACCTCAACAAGCGGGCAACGCGCGGAATGGCGGTGCTGCGTCCGCTGAAGCTGGTGATCGACAACTACCCGGAGGGACAGACGGAGTACGTGGAGGTGGCGAACAACCCCGAGGATCCCGCGGCAGGCACGCGCCAGGTGCCGTTTTCGCGTGAGCTCTTCATCGAGCGGGAGGATTTTCGCGAGGTCCCGCCGCCCAAATACTATCGCCTGTCGCCAGGCAAGGAAGTGCGGCTGCGCAATGCGTATTTTGTCACGGCGCAAAGCGTGGTGAAGGATGCCGACGGGAACGTGGTGGAAGTGCATTGCACCTACGATCCGGCCAGCCGCGGCGGCAATTCGCCGGATGGCAGAAAAGTGAAGTCGACCATGCACTGGGTGTCGGCGGCGCATGTCATTTCCGCCGAGGTGCGGCTTTACGACAAGCTGTTTTCGAATCCCAATCCCCTGGACGCGCCGGAAGGCGGGACCTTCCTGGACAATCTGAACCCCAGCTCGCTCGAGGTCGTCGCGGATGCGAAGCTGGAGCTTTCCCTCGCCGATGCAAAGGTGGGCACGCCGTACCAGTTCGAGCGCGTGGGATACTTCTGCCTCGATCCGGATTCGACTCCGGACAAGCTGGTGTTTAACCGGACCCTAGCGCTTAAGGACACCTGGGCAAAGATCGAGAAGAAGGCGGGTGCGTAGGACCACAGAGCTGTCATCCCGAACGCGCAGCGGAGGGATCCGCGGTTGCTTTTCTGTCCGACTTCGACGCGAATGTTCCGTGTTGCCGGTCACCACCAATTCCGGTTCGCAGTTGGCCGCAGCCGACATCACCACGGACCCGTCCGGAAAACAAAAACGCTGTCATCCTGAGCGAGCTTTCCGAATTCGTTGCGCGCGTTGTTTGCGCGCAACAATCAATTCAGACGCCGTCACCCTGAGCGAAAGCCGAGCAACGCTCGGCGAGTCGAACGGGCGAATGGACCTGCATTTCCTCATTGTCGACAGCCAATGTCTCCTGTCGCCGGTGAACCATTATTAAAGCCATCGGAAAGCCGCCAATCCCCAATCAACCTCAGCGCCGTGCAAGCGGCGCGACGGTAGAAGCGCCGGGTTTTAACCCGGCGAAATACGAACCGAACAAACGATGGCTTTAGCCGCGGGAATCTCCGGTTTGCGACCTCAACCAGCCGCGCGCCTCGGAATAAGGCACGGAAAAACATGATGGGGCACGACTTTCAGTCGTGCCGAACCGAGCCAAAAAAGACTGGGCTTCAGCCCCTGACATCCAGCCGCGGGAATGTTCCGCTTTTCCCGGTGACACGCCCACAATTTCGGATCGCTTTCGCTGCGCTTGGGGTGCTGCGCAGCAGCACGACGGTAAAAGCCCCGGCCTTCAGGCCGGGGGATCAGCGACTCACATAAGACCGGGCTTCAGCCCCGGGCCACGTTTCCGAGATGCCGGTGATTCGCCGCCACACCCGACCCACCACACCGAGCAGTCATCCCGAATCCCCTGCGCGCACGCGCAGGGCGTGAGGGACCTTGTGTTTCTGCATCGATCCGCTCCAAATTTCCGGTTTGCCGGTGATACACTCGTCATCGAGCAAACTCATTCTCCCGGTTGATCGGCAACCCTTCTCTTACGGAGGCCAACGTCCCGATCTGCACCGGGTAGGCACGTCCGTGTAGCAGGTCACGCGGTCACAGTTATGATTAGCCATGATGTCCTCCACTCGAATTTCACCATTTTTCCACGGCACAATTGAAAGTGTGTCTGATGGACTGGCATGCTCAGGCGGGATCGAGGAGGCGTAACGATGCGAGCTTTTGCCGCATGGACCCGGTGTCGCGGTGTAATTGGGCTGGCGCTGCTGCTGGTGACGCCTCTGCTGCGGGCGCAAAGCTCTTCGGCGACTCCCGAGTATCAAGTCTCAACGCATCTGGTTCAGTTCGGGGTTATCGCGCGGAACAAAGATGGCCGGCCGGCCAACCTGAAGAAGGACGATTTCGTGGTGCTCGACCGGGGAAAGCCGCAATCGATCCGAATCTTTTCTGCTACGGGGGCCGAGGCCGCTCCGCAGCTCGTTTCGCCGCTGCCGGCCAACACCTTTTCCGACGAATCGCGGTATGCGACGGCCGAGCCGCGCACGGTGACCATCGTTCTGCTGGATAACCTGAACACCCTATTCGGCTCCGATCCGCAGCCCTACGAATCCCAGACGCGCTGGTTGGAAGATCACGCGCTTGCCACGGCGAAGCAGCACCTGATGGATTTCCTGAAGGAGATGGATTCGGGCGACCGGATCGCGATCTACGGCCTGACCGACCGGATCCAAGTGCTGTGCGATTTCACCTGCAGCCGCGACCGGTTGCTGGCCGTGGTGGGCCGATACGACGCGAATTCGAAGACGGATCGTAGCGCCGTGGAGCCGGGAGCGATCCGCCTGCCGGACATGCCCGATGCCGACTCCGCACGACGGGTCGGCGAAGCGATGGACGCATCCGGAGAGGCGTTGGCCGACCTTTCCAATGAACGACGCGGCGCACTGACCATGGCAGCGCTGTGGGCCATAGCCGCGCATGTCGCGGACATTCCGGGGCGCAAGAACCTGTTATGGCTGACGGCGAATCTGCCGTTCTCCGGTGAAGCGATTGCCGCTGTGCTTGCACGGGGGAACATCGTTGCGTACCCGGTGGACGCGCGCGGGCTGCTTCCGACGTCGACCGCGATTAACGTGAGCAGCGACGATCTCTTCAAGGGCGGAAATGTCGCGGCTCCCCTCGGCAACTCGTCGGTGCCGCCGGGCCAGGCCGCGATGCTGGATATGGCGGCCGATACGGGAGGACATGCGTTCCTCAACACGAACGATCTGACGAACGCGATCCGGCAGGTGGTGGAGAGTTCGGCAGCGACCTACACTCTGGGGTTCTATCTGCCGGACCAGGAAGTGGACGGGAAGTTCCACCAGATCAAGGTGGAGGTGAAGGAGGCGGGGACGACGCTGGCCTATCCGCGCGGCTATTTTGCGTTCCGTGATGCGGGGATGAACGAGAGCGATGGCCACAACGCATTCCTGGCGGCGATCCGGAGCCCGCTCAGTTCCTCGGCGGTGCCGGTGGACGTGCGGCTTGCGCGAGTAGAGCAACCGCCGCACTCGCTGCAGGTGGTGGGCGTGGCGGGGATCGAGGGGGTGCCCTTCGATCGGCAGGGCGACGTCCGCAAGGGCGCGCTGATTATTTACGAGATCGAGCAGGACGCTGCCGGTAACGTGCTGGAGCAGGTAAACCAGCAGATGAATCTGAAGCTCAACGAGCAACAATACGAGGCGTATCTCAAGTCGGGGATTCTGTTCCGCGAGGTGGTTCCGCTGAAGGCGGGCGCAACAGTGCTGCGAGTTCTGGTGCAGGATCCGGGTACGGCAGAAGTGGGATGCGTGATCGTTCCGCTGGAGAAGGTGAAGTAAAGAGAGCCGCGGCGAGTCGGAAGCCGTGCCGTAGCCAAAATCCAGTCAGCGGACAAGCAGCGGACAGACGGTCGGCATCCAGGAAGTTGCGGGGGAAGGAAGCAAAAAGCAAACGCAGATCCCTCGCTCGCCTACCCCATCTGCGATGGGGCCCCAAAACGCTTGCTTCGGGATGACAACTCGAAGTTGTCGGGTGATGAGTGTAAAGTCGGCCATACTTCCCTTTCGAGCCCAGTACTTCTTCAGTTCGGCCACGCCTTGTAGATCGCGAACCAGCACTCCTGCGAGCAGGCAGATCGCTCCAACGACGACGGCAATGCTCCTCCCCCCAGGCGAAGAACCATTACCTCCGTACCGTCCCACCCCCCCGATTTCCCTTGCCCTGACTTTACCCCCTGAACTAACCTAAACACAATGGGAGAGGTATCTCTCCACGCAAGGCTCGCCACGGCGAGCCTTTCTTATTGCTCGGAGGAAATTCGTCATGGTCGAAGAATGCGTCTACTTCTATCCCGACGGCCGTAAATGCCGCCGCATCCCCAAACGCGGCCAAAAACTCTGCTCCACCCACCGCCCGCAGCCCCGCCGCCGCGCCCCGCTCGAGGAGAACGACGACGTCATCCGTCAGCTCCTCGCCTTCGCCGATACCCTCCGTGCCCTGCCGCTCGCCGACCTGCTCTACCAAACCACCGGCCTTCTCGCCGACATCCACGTCCTCATCGACCGCCGCTCCTCGCGCCGCCATCGCATCGCCTTCCACCGCGCCTGCGCGGCCGTCGGTATCGCCGCAGACCGCCTCGCGGAACTCGCCCAGCGCTCGCGCCCGCAGTCCACAACCCACCCTTCAGTTCCAACACCGCCCGCCCCCGCCCCCTCTCAAACCCTCACTCCGGAAGCAAAAGCCCGCGTCAAACAAATCGATGCCCTCCTCAGCAGCAACTCGAACCTCTCCCCCGAGGAAGTCATGCGGATCTATGACGAGCTGATAAGCATCACGGAATCAAATGGAAAGACAACTTGCACTTTAGATTCAAATGCATAAGCGCCACTCGTTTTCAACACCCACCGCATGCATAACAAAACAAAATGCTTACCCGCAAGCACCTTGGAATCAAATGCCTGGCCGTCACTTCAAAACCGCCGCCCGAGTGGAATCAAATGCTTACGCGCCACCACCCCCTTTTGTCGCCGAAAATTCACGCCAACTCAGGAAACACAAACCGTCCCAAAGACTCGGCGAGACCATCCCGCTAACTATATCGCCAACACTGAGGGGTCCACACCAACAGCCACTCAGCCAAATCAACAACATCCCGAGGGGTCGACCCCCTCAATCGAAAAATGCCGATACCCGATACCCGATGCCTGGACAGCAAATGCCCTGCACCCTGTACCCTGACTTTTGATCCCGACCATGCCCGATAAAGCTCCCACCACGCCTCGCGTCCGTTTCGCCCCCTCGCCTACCGGCTACCTCCACGTCGGCGGCGCCCGCACCGCCCTCTTCAACTGGCTCTTCGCCCGCCACTTTGGCGGCACCTTCATCCTCCGTATCGAGGACACCGACTTCGAGCGCTCCTCCGAAGCCATGGTCGACGGCATCCTCGAAGGCATGCGCTGGATCGGCCTCGACTGGGACGAGGGCCCCTTCTTCCAGTCTCGGCGCCTCCCCCTCTACCAGGCCACAGCTCAGAAACTCATCGATTCCGGTCACGCCTACTATTGTTTCTGCACCAAAGAGGAGCTCGAAGCCCGCCGCGCCGAAGGCACTGCCGCCATGTATGACCGCCGCTGCCGCACCCTCGATCCGGCCGAGTCGAAACAACGCCGCCTCGCCGGCGAAATCGCAGCCGTGCGATTTGCCGTCCCTGACGGCTCCACCTCCTGGAACGACGCGGTCTTCGGCAGGGTCGAGTTCGCCAACGCTGAGCTCGAGGACTTCGTTCTCCTCCGCTCCGACGGCATTCCCACCTACCACCTCTCCGTCGTTGCCGATGACATCGACATGCGCCTCACCCACATCATCCGCGGGGCCGACCACATCTCGAACACGCCGAAGCAGATACTGCAGTACCGCGCGCTCGGCGCCGAACTCCCGACCTTCGCGCACGTCCCGCTCATCCTCGGCCCCGACAAGACGCGACTCTCCAAGCGCCACGGCGCCACCTCCGTCATCGCCTATAAGGACATGGGCATCGTCCCCGAGGCCTTCCGCAACTTCCTCGCCCTCCTCGGCTGGTCCCCTGGATCGAAGCAGGATACCGGGCATAAGGACCGCGAAATCTTCTCCTCCGATGACCTCGTCCAGCTCTTCACCCTCGACGGCATCTCCAAATCAAACGCCGTCTTCGACAACGACAAGCTCTCCTGGTTCAACACCGAATACATCCGCGCCTACGACTCGAATAAGCTACTGCCACTGATCCAAGATGAGTGGAAGGCCGCCGAATTCGCCCCCACCCGCACCGCAGACCGAAATCCTCGCCGCCATCGACCTCCTCAAACCCCGCGCCCGCAGCCTGAAGGACTTCGCCACGTCTCTTCCGCGCTTACTTCAGCGACGACTTCGAATATGATCCCGCCGCTGTTACAAAATTCCTGGCCGACCCCGCTCTTCCCGCTCTGCTCCAGGAACTCGCCCACCGCTACGCCACCGCACCGGACTTCACCGAGGCCTCTGCCGAAGAGATCCTCCGCGCCCTGGCGGCCGAAAAGGGCCTCAAAGCCGGCGCGCTCATCAACGGCTCCCGAGTAGCCCTCACCGGCCAGGCCGTCGCCCCCAGCCTCTTTGCCGTGATGGCTCTGCTCGGCCGCGAGCGCGTGATCCAGCGCCTCTCCACCGTCGACAAAGTCCCCACCTCGGGCTGAGCGTTGAACGGGTTACGCTGATGTTGCTACAATCCAGACAGCGGAATGGTGACAGCTCCGCGGTTTCACATCCGGTTTGGGTCCGACTCCAGTCAGGCGCAAGCCGAAACAACGCGAAGTGCCATGCTTCGCAAGCGGGTTTCAAAGGCGTAAGGGGACGTAGTTCAGCTGGTTAGAATGCTGCCCTGTCACGGCAGAGGTCGCGGGTTCGAGCCCCGTCGTCCCCGCCATAAACCACAAAAGACCAATGGTTTACGGCGTTCCCGCAAATGACAAATTCCATTGCAAAAACCTCTGGAACCGCTGGTCTATAATTCCATCTCTTCAATAAGTCTCCTTCGCATCTGGCCCGGAGCCGTCCCGACCGAGGATTCCCATGAGCCCACGACAACCCCGCGCTCCACTCCGCAATTCGCCAAAGGGACAAGATACGGCGTCAAAGGGAAAGCCCGAAACCACCGCGGACGAGCGTGACCGTGGGCGAGCGCCATTTCCGGTGGTCGGGATTGGCGCATCCGCCGGGGGGCTGGAGGCGCTTACCGTCCTGCTGAAAACCCTCCAGAACGATCTGGGCATGGCTTACGTCATCGTGCCGCATCTCGATCCTCACCGGGAGAGCGCCTTCAGCCAGATCCTGGAACGTCACACGCAAATGCCGGTGCGCCAGATCGAGCAGGGGATGCCGATTGAGCCGAACCACGTTTACGTCATTCCGCCCAACTGCGACCTGACGATTACCGATTCGCGGCTGCACATCAGTGATCTGAATCGGCCGCGCATCACTTATACGACCATCGACCTCTTCTTTCGTTCGCTGGCAGAAAGCCAGGGCAGCAGTGCCATCGGCGTCGTCCTGTCGGGGACTGGATCGGATGGGACCGCGGGTTTGACTGCCATCAAAGGACAAGGGGGCATCACCTTCGCGCAGGACAGTCACTCGGCCAAATATGACAGCATGCCGGCCAGCGCCGTCGCTGCCGGATGCGTCGATTTCGTGCTGCCGCCGGAGGAAATCGCACGGGAACTCGCCCAGATCCGCCGCCACCCCTACGTTGCAGGCGAGCTCATGGAAGCGGTCGAAGCCCAGGGAACCGATGCCAACATGGCCCAGATCTTCCGGCTGCTGCGCAGGGCGACCAAGGTCGATTTCTCCGAATACAAGCTGCCCACCATCGGAAGGCGCATCCACAGACGGATGGTGCTGCACAAGATCGACCAGCTATCGGAATACGCGAGCCTGCTGCACCGCGATCGCAACGAGGTCAATGCGCTTTACCAGGATCTTCTGATCAACGTCACCAGCTTTTTCCGCAATCCGGAAGCGTTCGAAGCCCTGAAGCACCTGGTTTATCCGGCACTCCTTGAGGCGCGCGGCTCGTCGGGCGCACCCATTCGCATATGGGTGCCCGGCTGCTCCACGGGAGAGGAGGCATATTCGCATGCCATTTCTCTGGTGGAATTTCTCGGGGAGCAGCACATCGAGGTTCCGATTCAGGTTTTCGGCACGGATCTCAGTGAGGCGTCGATCCAGCGGGCCCGGGCTGCCTATTTCAGGGAGAGCATTGAGGCGGATGTGGAACCGTTGCGGCTGCGGCGCTTCTTTCACCGGGGCGAAGGCGGATACCAGATCAGCAAGAGCATCCGCGATATGTGCATCTTCTCGACCCAGAACATCTTCAGCGACCCGCCTTTCTCGCGCATGGATCTGATGAGCTGCCGCAATGTCATGATCTATCTCAGCCAGGCGCTGCAGAAACGTGTCATTCCGGTTTTTCACTACGCCCTCAATCCCACCGGCTTCCTGATGATTGGCAACACGGAAGGGCTGCTGGGGGCAGGATCAGAGCTATTCGAAATGGTGGAAAAGAAGCAGAAGATCTATCGCAAGAAACTGGTGGCGACGCCGGCAACCTTCGGATTTTCGCTGGCGCCGCCGGCGCGGGAGACGGCTACTGTCGAAGTCCCGGCCTCTCCTCTCAAACAACCGGATACTGTTCGTGTGCCGATCGAGATCCAGCGGGAAGCCGATCGGTTGCTGCTCACCCGGTATACTCCGGCCGCCGTAGTTGTGAACGAGCACCTCGATATACTGCAGAGCCGCGGACGCACGGGGCCGTTCCTGGAGCTTGCGCCCGGCAAAGCGAGTCTTAATCTGCTGAAGATGGCTCGTCCCGGCCTGCTGTTCGAGTTGCAGAATGCCGTGGAAGAGGCCCGAAAACTCGGCGGGGAAGCCGAACGGCGGGGGGTGCGCGTGGAGACCGAATTCGGCCTGCGCGAGACGACCGTCCGGGTGATCCCCTTCCGCACGCCCATGCAGGACCAGAACAGTTTTTTGATCGTCTTCGAGCCTGAAGCGCAGGAAGCCGAACGCAGCCAGCCGCCAAACGCTGCGCCGCCAGCCAAAGGAGAATCGCCGGAGAAGGACCGGCAGATTGCGCAGCTGAAGCAGGAACTGAGCGCCACGAAAGAGTACCTGCAGTCGATCATCGAAACCCAGGAAGCCACCAACGAGGAGCTGCAGTCGGCGAACGAAGAGATCCAGTCAGGCAACGAAGAGCTGCAAAGCACCAATGAAGAACTGCAGACCTCGAAAGAAGAGCTGGAGTCGGCCAATGAAGAACTGCATACGGTTAATGAGGAAATGCAGCACCGGAACGATCTGCTGAGTCAGCTCAACAACGACCTGACGAATCTGCTCAACAGTATCAATCTTGCGATGGTGATGGTGGGGGCGGATCTAAGCGTCCGTCGCTTCACCCCCCAGGCAACCACCATGCTGGGTCTGATGTCCTCCGATCTGGGCAGACCGATTCCGCGGCTCAAGCTGAAGATCGATGCGGCTCAACTGGAAGACATGATGATGAATGTGATCCATGAGGTCCAGCCGCGTCAGGCGCAGGTGCAGGATCAGGAGAGGAAGTGGCTGGTACTCCGCATCACGCCTTACCGGACGCTCGACAATCGCATCGATGGCGTGGTGCTGACGGTTCTGGACCGAAACGCATTCGAAGGTCTCTCCGCCGCCAGGCCAGCTGCACCGGAGGCGAGCAAGGCGCTGAAAAAGTCTGCTAACCGCCGCAAGTAAGCCCTGGCTCGCCACGCTGCGCCGGCAACCATCAGACAACGGTGACGCGATTGCCATGTGTCCAGAAATGTTCTGTGCTGCTCTGTGTACCTCATTCGCGTGGCGAAGGACACGCAGTCCCGCGGGATGACCCTGCCTTCGACCCTGTCCGGGCAACGCGCATTGGTTGCCTGCTGGTTCTTTCCGGCTGTTTCGTGCAGCAGAACCGATGGTTCGCGTTAAAAACAAACCCCGTTTTCAAGGTGTGCGTCCAACCAGTTATCTGGATCGCGAAGGCACGGCAACCAAAAGAGGGATAAATGGACGCATCGGATGTTCTCGTCGAACGCTTGATCGCCTGGGGTGTTGACACAATCTTCGGTCTGCCGGGCGACGGCATCAACGGCGTGTTTGAGGCGCTGCGCAAGCAGCAGGACCGTATTCGCTTCATTCATGTCCGGCATGAAGAGGCCGCTGCTTTCATGGCCTGCGCCTACGCTAAGTTCACCGGGCGGCTGGGCGTGTGCATTGCGACCTCCGGGCCCGGCGGCATCCACCTGCTCAATGGTCTTTACGACGCGAAGATGGATGGCATGCCGGTGCTGGCGATCACCGGTATGCAGCACTCGGATCTGATCGGCACTTTGACTCAGCAGGATGTGGCGCTGGACAAGCTGTTCATGGACGTGACTTGCTACAACGAGCGCGTGATGAGCGGAGCGCATATGGAGAGTGTGGCCGATCTGGCCATCCGCACTGCAGTAGAGAGGCGCGGGGTCGCACACATCACCATCCCGGTCGACGTGCAGGTGCAGTCGGCGAAGAAGGGCCGCTCCGAGCGCAATCCGCCGCACCACACCGCCGCCACGCCGGCGTTTGCCGAGCATATGCCCCCGCGCGTGGACCTCGAACATGCCGCGGATATCCTGAATCGCGGACGCAAAATCGCGATTCTCGCCGGACAAGGTGCCCTGCAGGCCACCGATGAACTGGAACGGGTGGCGGAGTTGTTGGGGGCTCCCGTGGTCAAGGCTCTGCTGGGCAAAGCTGCCGTTCCCGATGACAGCCCTTACACCACCGGGGGCATCGGTCTGCTGGGGACAGAGCCGTCGCAGGAAGTACTGGAAGACTGCGACACGTTATTCATCGTTGGGTCCTCATTTCCCTACATCGAGTTTCTCCCCGCGCCGGGTGCGGTCAAATGCGTGCAGATCGATATCGACCCGCAGCGTATATCGCTTCGTTATCCGGCCGACGTGGGCCTGGTGGGGAGTAGCCGCACTTGTCTTCGCGCGCTCATCCCCCTGCTCAAGCCCCACTCGAAGGGCTTCCTGAAGAAAGCGCAGCGGGCGAAACAGGACTGGGAAAAGCTGATGGAAGAACGCGGCTCGCTGCCCGACAAGCCCATCAAGCCGCAGGTAATCGGCTGGGAGCTGGGCAAACATGTTCCCGCGAACGCCATCGTTACGTCGGACTCCGGAACGATTACGACCTGGTGGGCGCGCTTCGTTCCCGCACGGCGCGGCCAGATGCACAGCTGTTCCGGCAACCTCGCTACCATGGCCTGCGGACTACCCTATGCGATCGCTGCCGCCGTGGCCTACCCGGACCGGCCGGTCTACTGCATCATCGGCGACGGCGGCCTCAGTATGCTGCTCGGCGAGCTGATCACAATCGCTGCTTACAAGCTCAACATCAAAATCGTCGTGATCAAGAACAACACGCTGGGCCAGATCAAATGGGAACAGATGGTCTTTCTCGGTAATCCGGAATTTGGCTGCGACCTGTTCCCCGCCGACTTTGTCACCATTGCGCGCGGTGCCGGGATTCACGCGATCCGCATTGAGGATCCGGCTTCCTGTGGAGCACAGCTGGATCAAGTCGTGACCAGCGAGGGGCCGATCCTGATCGAAGCTGTCGTGGATCCATTCACCCCGCCGATGCCGGCGAGGGTGAAAGCCGGCCAGGCAATCAAGTTGGCCGAGGCGCTGGTGCGAGGCGAACCGAACCGCATGAAGATTGCTCTGACGACTGCGCACGACCGTGTGCGGGAACTGGTTTAGCCCTTGCCGGGGACACAGACAGTGGAGAGGCCAGAAGCGCCGATCGAGAAGGCCGTGGTATCGGCGTACACCATCCCGACGGATGCACCGGAAGCAGATGGGACGCTGAGCTGGGACTCGACCACGCTGATTCTGGCGGAACTCCACTGCGGCCGGAAGATCGGCATTGGCTACACCTACGGCAACCAGGCGACCGCCGGTCTGGCACGCCATCTGGCTGAAAAATGCCTTTTGCGGAAACGGGCCCTCGATATTCCTGGGCTGCATGCCTCCATGCTTCAGCGGGTCCGGAACGACGGCAACATTGGCATTGGTGCGATGGCAATCTCTGTCCTGGATATCGCGCTGTGGGACCTGAAGGCGAAACTGCTCAGTTGCAGTGTCGTGGATCTTCTGGGCGCAGCCGCGACGAGCGTAGCGGCGTATGGCAGCGGTGGATTCACCTCGTATTCCGACAAGCAGCTTGCGAAGCAGCTGTCCGGCTGGGTGCAGGACGGCATCCACATCGTGAAGATGAAAATTGGCACCGAGCCCGGGCGGGACCCGGAGCGCGTTCGCGCGGCGCGCAAGGCTGTCGGTGCGGACGCAGCGCTCTTTGTCGATGCGAACGGGGCCTAAACCGCCAAACAGGCAATCGCGCTGGCGGAGCACTTCGCCGAGGACGGCGTCACCTGGTTTGAAGAGCCGGTTAGTTCGGATCACCTCGGCGACCTGCGGCGCGTGCGCGACGCTGTCCCGGCGGGCATGGACGTGGCCGCCGGCGAATATGGATACAGTCCGTTCTATTTCCGGCGAATGCTTTCCAGCCAGGCGGTTGATGTGCTGCAGCTGGACGCGACGCGCTGTCGCGGGTTCACCGGTTTCCTGGCTGGAGCGGCGGTCGCGGCGAGCTTCGCCCCGCTGCTTTTCGGAACCAGTGCATATCTCGGACTCATGGCATCGTATCTGCGCCGCGAGGAGGAACTGGGAGGTATCAGTGAGCGCGTGCGCGATGGAGCCGAGGCAATGCTTCACCTGCAGTCGGGGTGGCGCGAAGATCTCCGCTACGGACGTTTTCAGAAGCACCTGTGTGGCGTGACCATTCTGTGGACGTTCTTCAGCGGATTCGAGGCGCTCTACTCCCACTACAAGTCAAACTTCCGCATCTGGGCGCAGTGGACGCCGGTGCTGCTGACACCGCCACTGATCGCAGCAGCGGCGGGCGCGATCAGAAGCCGCCGTATTGCGAATACAGCCTTGCCACTGATTTCCGCGCTGGCTCTGGCCGACGGTGCAGCCGGATTCTACTACCATGCCCGCGGTATCTTTCGCCGACCAGGAGGCGCGAAAAAGCCGATGTACAACATCCTCTATGGACCGCCGATCTTCGCGCCGCTTTTGTTCGCGGCCTGCGGTTTTCTTGGGCTCATGGCAAGTCTGCTGCGCCGGGAGCGGGAGAAATGACCAAGCGATCCTTCCCGACACTCGCTACCGGCGGTGAGATTAGCGATCTCCGCCAGCCGGGCTACTATCCGCGCTACAGCACCCTTGCACAAAAGAAAGCCTGGGATCAAACAACTCGCCAAGTTGTCACTGGCCGCGTTGGAGATGCCCCGTCAATCCGCTTCTTCTCGCAAGAAGAAGCCAAGGTGCTGCAGGCAATCGTCGATCGTGTCCTGCCGCAGGATGATCGCTCCGACGAGCGCATTGTTCCCATTCTTCCGGTCATCGATGAGCGTCTTTTCAAGAACGAGCTGAACGGTTTCCGTTACGAAAACATGCCTGCGGACCGCGATGCCTATCGTCTGGCGATCCAGCCGATCGATGCAATGGCCTGCGACCGTTTCGACGCCTCGTTCCCTGCCCTGACTGTGCATTGGCAGGAACTCATCCTCAAGTCGCTGCATGACGGCGAACCTGACCCCGCTCATCCGATCTGGAAGACGATGCCTGTTCATCGTTTTTGGGCGTTGCTGATGGACGACTGTGTCACGGCCTACTATGCACATCCCTGGGCCTGGGATGAGATCGGCTTCGGAGGACCGGCCTATCCTCGCGGCTATATGCGGCTCGAAAACGGACTGCCCGAGCCATGGGAAACCGAGGAAGAGCGCTACGAATGGAATGCGCCTGTCGATTCGCTTTCTGAACTCGAGCCCGAGGGTGCCCCGCCGGAACACGGATCGCTGCACGGACACGGGGGCACGCACTGATGGGGTGGTTTGTCCGGCAACGACGGCGCGCACCTTCTCGGGCCGATGCAGACTCTGCCGGACCCGATGAAGACGTGGCCGGAGAACGAGCCAGTCGACTACTGCATCGTCGGGGTGGGTTTGGCCGGCGGCGTGCTTCTGCAACGCCTGGCTCGCGCCGGTTTTCGCGTCGTTGGCCTCGAAGCGGGTCCCTTCTGGGACACCGAAAGGGACTGGGTCAGCGACGAAAAGGCTCCCACGAACTCTACTGGAACGATCTGCGCATCACCGGCGGGACAGACCCGCTCGCTCTCGGCGAAAACAACTCCGGCAAAGGCGTCGGTGGCGGCTCAGTCCACTGGGCCGCGTTCACTCCGCGCTTTCATCCGTCGGACTTCCGCATTTACACCGAGGATGGCGTTGGCGCAGACTGGCCGATGTCGTACTGGGATCTCAAACCCTGGTACGAATTGCTGGAGCGTGAGATTCCAGTCGCAGGTCCGGCGTGGTTTCCCTGGGGCGATCCGCACGGACATCCTTACGGCCCTCACCCGCTTGGCGGCGTCGGGGATGTTCTGGTGCGCGGCTGCTCGAAGCTCGGCATCCGCACCGTTGCCGGAGGCCCGGTCGCTATCCTTTCCGCCTCGCACGGCGACCGCCCGCATTGCATCTATCGTGGATTTTGTCTGCAGGGCTGCAAGGTCGGAGCCAAAGCCAGCACGCTGATTACTCATGTGCCCGACGCGATCATTCACGGCGCCGAAATTCGGGCGCATGCAATGGCCGCAAGAATCGACCTGCGCAGCGACGGCCGTGTCGATGGGGTGGTCTATCTGGACCGCGACGGCAAGGAGCACTTCCAGCGTGCGCGTGCGGTCATCGTCTGCGGCTACGCGATCGAGACGCCGCGGCTGCTGTTCAACTCTGCCTGTCCGGGTCACAGCCATGGGCTCGCGAATTCCAGT
Organism: uncultured Acidobacteriaceae bacterium; assembly: GCA_963819725.1. Classification (GTDB taxonomy): domain Bacteria; phylum Acidobacteriota; class Terriglobia; order Terriglobales; family Acidobacteriaceae; genus Palsa-343. Next base: position 147,366 of record CAWFXK010000002.1, on the reverse strand, counting down.
GGCACGCTGGGCAAATACCTGATGGCACAGGCTGGCAACGTTGTCGCCGGCCGCTTCGAGGAGCTCATCCGTCTCTACAAAGCACCACCCGCGCACGCCTTGTCCGAAGAATTCTATGAGACCGATCCGCGGCGTGGGTTTGCACGGGGTTTTGCGATCCAGACGGTTGGGCCGCTGCCTATCGCCTTTGCAAAGCAGATGGTGGCCGCGATGGGCGCATGGGGCTGGGGCATGCGCCGCGTCATGATGGACTACAACCACTGGGCCACGATCGGCGTGCTCGGCGAGATCCTTCCCTGGGAAGACAATCGCGTGGAGCTGGCGGACGAGAAAGATCGGCATGGTCTGCGCGTCGCGAAAGTGACATTCAACCTGCACGACAACGACAAAAAGCTGATCCAGTTCGGCAAGAAGAAGGTAATGGAAGTGCTGTGGGCGGCAGGCGCGGAGGACGTTGTCCAGGAATCACGCTTTGCGCATCTGGTGGGTGCAGCGCGCATGGGCAAAGCTCCGTCGACCTCTGTGGTCGATAAGTTCGGGCGCACCCACGATATTCCAAACCTCTTCGTTTGCGACGGGAGCATTTTGCCGACGCAGGGCTCCGCCAATCCTGGCCTAACGATTCAGGCGCTGGCCGCGCGGACCGCCGATTACCTGATCGGTCAGGGCGACGCCATCTTCTTCTCCCATCGCCGTGATCAGAAGGAGCCGCGAATCCGCTACGATCTCAGCCCGCCTTTCACGCGCTTCGAGGGCAACCCGCGCCTTGCTTGAGCTTACCGGGATCAAGAACAGGTCGCCCTGCCGGTTCGTTTCTACAAATTGTCGCTGTCAGCTCCGCCCGCAGCGGAAGCTTTGTCAGCGTCTTCATCGGGATGCGAACCCCCGTCGGGAACTGTCGTGATGCGCGCAATTCCTGCTTTTGCCAGCGTCTCGTTGTAAGCCGGCGTGTCGTGATCGTCGATCTGCTTCACCGCCGCGGCGACGGATTCGAGTTGTTTGTCGAGGAGGCTAAAAACTTCCTTCTCCGGTTCAGTCGGCGCGAAGTCGGAGTTGCCCGAGACGTCTCCCCCCCGCTCCCCACCTCGGCGCCGAGCCAGATGAACTTGAGGTAGAGTCCGACGGGTCCGCGAAATGATTTTTCGTCACCCTCGGCGATGGTGGGATGCAGCAGCTGGTCCTCCTGGTCGAGATACTTCCGGTTCAGAGCGTCTGCCGCATCCAGCAGGCTCTTCTCTGCCTTTTTCGCGACTAGCAACTTGCGCGTGTCTTCGAGCTGGCGGCGGCTCCACTCAATTTGATTGATCAGCTGCGCCGAACGATCTGTGTCGTCATAGATTCGATACGATAAGGCCGATCCCGCGATTGCATCCTGCAGCGTCGCAGGCGTTCGTGGGTCTTTGATCACGATGATCTTCTGCGTCTCCGTATGCCCGTCGACCGTGAGCGTTGCGGTGTACGTTCCAGGCGCAACCAGCGGTCCCGCCGTCGCCTGGCCGCCGACGCCATAGTAGAAGACCGGGCGCGTCTCCTTGCCGGCAAATCTCTTTTCCGACCAGATGTGAGGATTCCCGGGCGGAGTGGTGCGCAAAGCGACCGCAATCGTTTTCTCGTAGCGCAGGTTCCACCACACGCGATTGACGCCGGGGTGTGTTGTTGGCTTGAGATGGCAGATCAGCTTGCCCTGACTGTCACTGACTTCGAGCGTAATTTTGCTCTTTTCTGACCTGAGCAGATAGTTGATAGGCACGCCAGGCGGAGGATTGTGGCCAGCGGCGGTACCCTCAGGCGCGAGTTCTCTCCGGCTGCCCGCGCGCAGGCGATACGCATGGCGGACAGGGAAGAGGTAGCCGGGCTGCTCGGCCAGCTCCGGCTTCATCGTCTGCAGGGGCGAGATGTCGTCGAGGATCCAGAAGCCGCGGCCGTAGGTGCCAACTACCAGGTCGTTGAACTGAGGTTGAATCGTCAGCCAGTAGACCGGCGCATGCGGCAGGTTCTGCTGGAAGGGCATCCAGTGCGCGCCATCGTTGGTAGAGATGTAGAGACCGTTCTCGGTACCGGCATACAGCAGGCCGCGGCGCACCGGATCTTCGCGGATCACATGGGTGTAACTCAGCTGCGAGGCGGGAATGCCGTCGGTGATCTTCGTCCACGTCTTGCCATAGTCCGCGGTCTTGTAGAGCCATGGGTCGCGATTATCGACCTGGTGCCCATCGAATGCGACAAAGCACGTGCCCGCCGCGTATTTCGAGGGCTCGATGCTGTCGACGGTCATTTTCCGAACCAGCCCGGAAATGTTCGCGGTCAGGTTGGTCCAGTGTTTGCCGTCGTCGCGCGTCATCTGCAGCTGGCCGTCGTTTGTGCCTGCCCAGATCTGCCCCTTCTCAATGGGGGATTCCGCAATCGCGTAGACAACGCCGGCGTATTCGACGCTGAGATTATCGACGGTTAAGCCGCCAGAGTCGCCGTGCATGGACGGGTCGTTCAGCGTCAGGTCGGGACTGATCTGCTGCCAGGTTTGGCCACCGTCGGTAGTGCGGTGCACGTACTGACTGCCCACGTAGACGATGTTGTGGTCATGCGGAGAGATGGCGATGGGGTAGGTCCAGTTCATGCGGATCTTCACTTCGCCCGCGTTGGCGCCCATGGTGCGATCCGGCCAGACACTTACCGACCGAGCAAAGCCGCTGCGCGCATCGAAGCGCTCCGTCACGCCTGCGTAGCAGCCGCCCCACACGATGTTGTTGTCGGCCGGATCGGGCATATTCCAGCCCGTTTCGCAGCCGGCCGTCGTCGTCCATTCGCCGGCTCCGATCTCCCCACCCCCCGGAACATCGCTTGGGCCGCGCAGCGGCATGCCGTCCTGCATTTGCCCGTACACCATATAAGGAATGCGATTGTCGGTGGCCACGTGGTACATCTGCGCGATCGGCAAACGAATCAGGTGCCACTCCCGGCCGCGCTCGGTGCTGATGAGGACTCCGCCGTCGCTGCCAATCATCATGCGCGCAGGATTCTTCGGATCGGACCACATGTCGTGGTTATCGCCGCCGCATTCCCCGCGGTCATGGCCGCCAGGTTTCGCGACCGGATCGTCCCCCGGGCACTGCATGTGGTCAGTAGTCTCACCACCATCAAAAGTCGCGCTGATACCGTTCGACGGGAAGTACACCTCGTTCTCGTTGTCGGGCATCACGAGCATGCGCGTGTAGTAGTGCGGCCGCTCGTTCAGCAGGCGGCTGTAGTTCACCACTTTCCAGTTGTCGCCACCGTCGTCGGAGCGCCAAAGAGTTCCGCCTTGGCCCGTCTCGATGAGCGCATAGGCACGCCGCCCATCGCTCGGCGCAAAACTAACCGCAATCTTGCCCAGTGGAGAAGGGGGCAACCCGTGCCCGGTCAGCCGGGTCCAGTTGTCTCCGCCATCGTTGGTCATGAACAGACCGCTGCCGGGACCGCCGCTGTTGCGGCCCCAGGTTTTGATATCGATCTGCCAGCTTGCGGCGATGATCTTCTGCGAATCGCCCGGATCCATGGTCAGGTCGTAGACGCCGGTGTTCTCATCGACGAACAGGACGCGCTTCCAGGTGACGCCGCCATCGCTCGTGCGATAGACGCCGCGCTCCTGCTGCGGCCCATAACAGGTGCCAAGGGCCGCGGCGTAGACAATGTCAGGGTTCGCAGGATCGATCAGAATGCGGCCGATGCGGCCCGTCTTTTCGAGCCCCATGTGCTTCCACGTTTTGCCGCCGTCGATCGATTTGTATATCCCGTTGCCGAGCGAGACATTGCTGCGAATGAACGCCTCTCCCGTCCCCACCCACACGATATTGGGGTTCGACGGCGCCAGCGCGATCGATCCGATCGACTGCGCGTCCTCTCCGTCGAAGATTGGGTACCACTGCTCGCCGCCGTCCCACGACTTCCAAACACCGCCGGATGCGGCCCCCGCGTAGTAAATATTGGCGTCACCCGGAACACCCACCACCGACGTGACGCGATTCCCCGGAGGGCCGATGAAGCGATAATGCAGCTGACTGTAGATCGTTGACGAATCCGGCGCGGGTTGCGCGGCTTGTTGTGCCGTGAGAGAACACGACAGCAAAGAACCAGCCGCCCAACAACCCGCGGCCACGCAGAAACGAAGACGGCGAAGTGCCACTCGACCCTCCGGAAACTTGCTCGCGCGCGGCGCGGATTCCTGCTGCCCCGTCGTCGCGAAAAACAGAGTCTACACGTTCACGGTTTGTCCTGGAACCGATGTGAAATACAAACCGGGGATTTCGCCGGGCAGCCCCGAATCGAGCGCTGCACCGCAATTCGCGGTCCGGGGAATTGTACCTCTGCTGGTTCTAAATCAGGGGGAACGTCGGATTGCCGAGCCAGAAATTCACTTGCCGCGGCACTAGGTAATGTCGTCGGTATCGAACGGCTCTTTCACAGCGACGCCGTGCACCTGGCTCACCAGGTCGCGCACCACATCTTCCAGTTCCCGCTGGCTCTGGATCACGGCGCTCATCGTCTGTAGTTCGCCCGCTTCCTCAATGCGCTCCAGCAGCACCACGGCGTGCGCCTGCGCCACATGGTCGGCGTCCAGTCCTTCCGGGGTTTTCGCCTTAATGCCTACATTGACTGGAGAAATCTCCAGCAGTTCCGCCACCCGCTCGCGCATCTCGCTGGAGATCGGGCCGATCTTCGGCGCGTTCAGCACGAGCGTGGTGTCGACGTTGATGATCCGGTAGCCGGCATTGCGAATCTCTTCCTTCGCCAGTTCCAGGAATATCGTCGAGTCGGCATCCTTCCAGCGCGGATCGCCCGGCGGAAAGAAGCTGCCGATGTCGCCTGCGGACACTGCGCCCAGCAGAGCGTCGGTCAGCGCGTGCAGCAGCACATCGCCATCCGAGTGGCCAGCGAGTCCCTCCGGATGATCGATGCTGAGACCACCGATCTTCAGCGGCACACCCGGCCTGAATGCGTGCGAATCCCAGCCATAACCGATGCGAATGTCCATGCGCGGTCCCCTGCAATTTCTTCAGGGTATATCAGCTCTTTCGGAATGCGACTTACTGTGAATGTTAATGCGAGTTGCCGCGCTGCGCGAGATAAAACTCCGCCAGTTCCAGGTCGCCGGGCTGGGTGATCTTCAGGTTCGACGCCGAACCCGGCACAACGAACACGGAGCTCCCCGCCCGCTCGACGAGGCTGGCTTCGTCGGTTCCCACGAACCCGTCCGCCTCCGCCTCCGCAAAAGCCCTGCGCAGCAAACCGCAGCGAAACCCCTGGGGCGTTTGCGCCTGCACGATGTACTCGCGCGGGATCGTGGCGGTGACAATCGCGCCATCCGATGTTCGCTCCACCTGCTTGATCGTATCCATGGCCGGCAGACCGACAATCGCGGCGTCATGCTTCTCGACCGCTTCAATGACTCGACGAATCACCGCAGGCTCAATCAGCGGACGCACCGCGTCGTGCACAAGAACAATGTCGTCTTCAGCGCACTCCAGGGTTTTCAGGGCGTTGCAAACACTTTCCTGTCGCGAATCGCCGCCCTCCACCACACACACGCGCTCCGCAAAGCCGTGTTCGAAGATCTGCGCCGTCAGCCGCTCCATCTCCGTCGCCCGCACGGCCACCACCAGCGACGTGACTTCGGGAATCTCGGCGAAGGCCTGCAGCGTGCGGATGAGAATCGGTTTTCCCGCCAGCTCCTGAAACTGTTTTGGCGCCGCATGCGTTGAGTGTCCCGGCGCCATCCGCGTGCCTACACCGGCCGCGGGCAAAATTACAGATACACGCATAGAAACAGGAGTATACCGCAGCGATAACAGTCCTGGTGTAGCGTAGGGAGTGTCTCCAACGCCCGCGTCGAGGCTCTCATTCATGCCCAGCCGTGCTGTGAAGCCCCTTCTGCCCATCGTCCTCGCTCTTCTCGCTGTTTCTCTTCCCTGCCTCTCGGCCCGCTCTACGCGCGACGGCATGACCATGCGCGCGCAGACGCCACCCATGGGGTGGAACAGCTGGGATTCCTGGGGACTCACCATCGATGAGCAGAGTTTTCGCGAGAGTGTCACCTGGTTCCACAACAACCTGCAGCGTTTCAGCTGGCAATACGTCGTCGTCGACGAGGGCTGGTTCGCGCAACATCCTGAGAATCCCGTGGGCCACATGGATTACACGATGTCCGACGATGGCCGCTTCATGCCGGCTGTCAACCGCTTCCCTTCCGCAGCCGGCGACAAGGGTTTTCGCCCGCTGGCCGACTGGGTTCACTCGCTCGGCCTGAAGTTCGGCATCCACATCATCCGCGGCATCCCGCGTGAAGCCGTCGCCCGCAACCTGCGCATTGCGGGCTCGCACTTTACGGCTGCCGAAGCGGCGGACACATCCGACACCTGCGCGTGGAACTCAGACAATTACGGGCTGAAGAACAATAAGGCCGCGCAGGCGTACTACGATTCCCTCGCCAATCTGTACGCGAAGTGGGGTGTGGACTACCTCAAAGTGGATTGCATCTCGCGCCCCTATAAGACCGACGAGATCCACATGATGCACGACGCCCTGCGCCGCAGCGGGCGACCGATTGTGCTGAGCCTGTCGCCGGGGCCGACGCCCATCGAGGATGCCGATGACGTCTCCCGCAACGCGCAGCTCTGGCGCATTTCCGACGACATGTGGGACCTCTGGTCGAAACCGGCCGGCGCACCGGCGTTCCCTCAGCCGCTGAGGATCCAGTTTGCGCTCCTGGCACAATGGAACACGGTGGCTGGCCCGGGCCACTGGCCCGACGCCGACATGCTGCCGATCGGCTATCTCGGCCCAAAGCCCGGCTGGGGCGCGCCTCGCCAGACACGCCTCACTCGCGACGAAGTCCGGACCATGATGACACTGTGGTGCATTGCGCGATCGCCGCTCTTTATCGGGACGAATCTGCTGAAGATGGACGCCTTCACCGAGTCGATCCTGACCAGCCCCGAGCTGATCGCTGTCGACCAGTACGGAGAAAACAACCACCCTGTGATCGAGAAACCGGACTCGGTCGTCTGGATGGCCTCCGCGCCTGAGCACGTCGGGGATTACGTTGCCGTCTTCAATCTCTCCGACGAGCCGCAGACCTTGAACTATCCCTGGCGCGACCTCGGCATCCAGTTTGGGAAATTCGCCGTTCGGGATCTTTGGCAGCGAAAGGATCTCGGGCGACTCGACCACATCGAAGCAACTCTGCCGCCTCACGGGGCAGGGCTGTACGAGGTTCAGTATCGGCAGTAGGCAGGGCGAATGCCGCGCACAAAATTATGATTCTAAAGATGGTTACATCTTGACTTTTTTCTTTTGGCTGGCGGGCAACTTCGAATGGCCTGCCGCATCTATAAGAACAACACCAGAGGCTACTTCAGACGTTTCCAACCTACCTGGTTGTATCGAGTTTCTCCCTCTAATCGCCTGTGAAGCAGCTTTCGCAGGACCCTCAAATTTCCCTTGGCTTTCCCTCCTTCAGCCTCTGAAGCGGGCCCGCTGGAAAGCGGGCCCTTTGCTTTTCTGGCGACCATGCTCTGATATCCTTCCTCGTCTATCTTCCCGCCAGGAGAAATTGCATGAAGTCGCTCGCCGCCGTCCTGCTCCTGTCCTCCACCATTGCTCTGGCCCAGCAGGGCACCACGGCTGCACAGGCTTCCAATTCCGACACCAGCTACATCGACGCCAACGGGACCGCGCATATCACGCGCGTCATTCCTGTCCCTCCCGATCTGAGTCCGGAGGCAAAGAAGTCGCTTGCGCGCCCGGTCTCCGACGCTGCGCATCCTCAGAGTCTCGAAGAGCGGCGTCACGGCACTGACGTCTGGCAAAACCACGCCGGCGACATCTCTGCGCAGCTGTATCCCGTTCATCGTTCTGAAAGCACCCTTGCCGGCGTTCCGGTCCGCATCATCACGCCTGTCGCCAACATGATTCCCGATCGCGTCCTGCTGAATCTTCACGGCGGCGGCTTCAACTCCGACTCCGGCTCCTGGACGGAGACCATCCCTCTCGCGAACCTCACGAGGATGAAGGTGGTTGCGGTTCTCTATCGTCTCGCGCCCGAGCATCCGTTCCCTGCCGGCATCGACGATGGTATTGCCGTTTACAAAGAGCTTCTGAAGACCTACAAGCCGGAGCACATCGCCATTTACGGTACATCGGCAGGGGCGATCATGACCGGCGAAGTTGCTGTGAAGCTCCGGCAGGTGGGCCTTCCTATTCCCGGCGCATTCGGCATCTTCTCCGGCATGGGCGACTTTTCGCGCGAGGGGGACTCCCGCTCGATGTACGCACTCAATGGGCTTTCGGGACATCTCGATCTGCTCGCGGCGACGCCGCACGATCCGTACTACATCGGCTCTGCGGATCCACGCGATCCGGTGCTGTCGCCGCTGTTCGCCGATCTGCACAACATGCCGCCGACTTTGTTCATCACCAGCGGCCGCGACATGCTGCTCAGCGGCACCACCATTCTGCACCGCGCTTTTCTTCGCGCCGGCAACGACAACGCGCAGCTGGTGGTCTTTGAGGGACTGCCCCACGCGTTCTGGAACGATCCCAACCTGCCCGAATCCAAAGAAGCCGACCACATCATGGCGCATTTCTTCACCGACAATTTGAAACGGTAGCGGACACAAATCTGGCAGAATAGCTCAAACCCAGATCGCCGATGCAAATCTCAGACCTGCTGTTTGGCCGGCCACTCGCCACCTCGGAAGAACGCGCCGAGCACATCGGCCCCGCCGCGGGCATCCCTGTTTTCGGCCTCGACGCTCTCAGCTCCGCTGCTTACGGACCGGAAGCCGCTCTGACCCTGCTGCTTCCGCTCGGCATCGGCGGCATTCACTATATCGGCCCCATCACCCTCGCCATCCTCATCCTTCTCGTCATTCTCTATTTCTCCTACTCGCAAACGATCGAGGCCTATCCCCATGGGGGCGGCTCGTTCACGGTAGCTGGGGAGAACCTTGGCGAACGCGCGGCGCTGCTGGCTGCAGCCGCCCTCATGATCGATTACGTGCTCACGGCCGCCGTTGGCATTTCAGCCGGCATCGGAGCGCTGATATCCGCGGTCCCCTCTCTGCATCCGCACACGCTGGCGCTCTGCCTCGGAGTGCTCGCGCTGCTCACCCTGGTCAACATGCGCGGTGTCCGCGATACCGGCGTCGTCTTCCTGATTCCCACCTATCTGTTCCTCGCCACGCTGCTCATCGTCATCGGCGTTGGCCTCTTCCGCTCCATCACCAGCGGAGGCCATCCCGCTCCGGTCATCCCGCCGCCCGCGCTTCCGCCCGCCGTTACCGCCGTGAGCCTGTGGATTCTCCTCAAAGTCTTCTCCAGCGGCTGCACCGCGATGACCGGCGTCGAGGCAGTCAGCAATGGCGTTATGGCCTTTCGCGACCCGACCACAAGGAACGCCCGCCGCGCTCTTACCGTCATCATTGTCCTGCTCACCATTCTGCTGGCCGGCATTGCCACGCTGTGCCACTTTTACAACGTCGGCGCAACCGACCCGAACAGTCCCGCCTACCAGAGCGTCCTTTCCCAAATTACCCTCGCCGTCGCCGGCCGGGGCTGGTTCTACTACCTGACCATTGGGTCCATCCTGCTCGTCCTCGCGCTCTCTGCAAATACCGCGTTTGCCGATTTCCCTCGCCTGACTCGCGCCATCGCGCTTAAAGGTTACGCGCCGCACATCTTCAGCCTGCGCGGGCGCCGCCTTCTTTATTCGTGGGGCGTCTACGTTCTTGTCTTTCTCACGGCTTCCTTGCTGATCCTTTTTCGCGGCGTCACCGACCGCCTCATTCCTCTGTACGCCATTGGCGCCTTCATGGCTTTCACGCTCTCGCAGGCCGGCATGGTCGTGCACTGGATGCGCCGCCGCCAGCCCCACTCCCGGCTGCGCATGTTCGTCAACGGCCTGGGGGCGGTCGCCACCGGCATCACGACCCTGGTCGTCCTGGTCACCAAATTTGCCGAGGGCGCCTGGGTCACCGTGATGCTGATTGCCATTCTGATCTTCGCCATGGCGGCGGTACACCGCCATTATCAGCACATTGCCCGGGAAACGGCCTGCCCCGAGCCGCTCCAGACGACCAACATCCGCCCTCCCATCGTCATCATCCCCATGGATCGCTGGAGCCGCCTTTCGGCCAAGGCGCTTCGCTTCGCGATGTCCATCTCCGACGAGCTTCAGATCGTTCACGTCGATAGTCCGGACGAGGATCATGGCAAGGACGAGCTCGCCAGCGTGTTTCCCGACAAGATTTTGAAGCCGTTGCGCGAGGCGGGCCTTCCCCAGCCCAAATTTGAGCGTCTCCACTCGCCCTACCGCACCATCCTCATGCCGTTGCTCGAGTACATCCTCTCGGAGGAACGCGTGCACGAGGACCGGCACATCGCGGTTCTTGTTCCGGAACTCGTGGTTCGCCACTGGTGGGAGAATCTACTGCACAATCGCCGCTCCAGCCTGCTCAAACTGCTCCTCCTCGTCCGCGGCAAACAACGCATCGTCGTTATCAATATTCCCTGGTACCAGGAATAGCGGTGGCAGCCAATAAAAGAGGCAGCCTTTTGAGGCTGCCTCGGAGGATAACTGCAGGTACAGCAAAGAACCTTACAACTCCAGGGGGAGGGCCTGGCTTTTTATACCGCGAGCCGTTCCAGCGCCTGTGGTTGCAGAACGGTGAGCGAGGCGCCGCGGATGGAAATCAGTTGATCGCGCCTGAGCTGACCCAGGACGCGAGTGACGGTTTCGCGGGTGGTGGCTGTCATCGAAGCGATCTCTTCGTGCGTGAGCGGCATCATGCAGCGGCCGTTCGCGGTGTGATCGGTGGATTGCTCGCGACTCCAGTCGAGCAGCAGATTCGCTACCCGGCCTGAGGCGGTTGCGGGGAGGGCTAACCGGCGTACTTCACTGAAGGCAGCCTTGTATTCCTGAGCGATGCAGCGGGCGGCGCGCATGCTGGCATCCGGGTTACGATCCAGAAAATCGAGCAGGGCCTGGCGGCGGATCGTCTTCAGCTGGCACGGCTCCACTGTCTCGGCGGTGACTTCGAAGGGCTGTCCGGCCAGCGCCGCCGAAAGACCCAGCATCTCGCCAGCCCGTGCAATCTTGAGAATCAGGGTGCGACCCTCGCGGCTTGTGGCCGACAACTTCACGCGGCCGGAGCAAAGGATGTGGACCGATGCGCAGTTGTCGCCCTCGCGGAAGATGAACGCGCCGCTGCTGAACCGTACCGGCGTACCAAGGCCGTCGAACTTCTCCAGAGACGAGTTTTCCATGCTGCAGAACACATGTTTACCGCGAGAGGCGCATTCCAGACATCCCTGATTCCGTTCCATGATCGTGATCTCCTGGGGAGTTGATTGACACCCGGACCTACTGCACGGGCTATGCCAAACTCCCGATGGACCGACATGTGATTGAAATCACGAATGTTGGTGCCTTGGATCACGCGCGTCATGGTTTGCGCTCTGGATGTGCGCTGCGTCACACAGCCCGTCCAGCTGCGTGATTTGGCGCAGTCGGCTCGATTGTGCGCAGGGAGCCCTGAAGCTGGAAGAAAGAAGCAGGAAGGAGGAAGCTTGCCGGCCGCTATTTGCTACCGGCTAAAGAAGGCTTCCACATCCCCGATGTTCTGCGTGATCCGGTAGGGCGGCAGGCTCTCGAGAAAGATGCGCCCATAGCGCTGACGCTCGAGCCTGGGATCGAGCAGCATCAGCACGCCGCGGTCGTCCAGCGACCGGATCAGACGGCCGAAGCCCTGCTTCAGCGTGATGACGGCCGACGGCACCTGGTACTCGAAGAAGGGGCTTCCGCCAGCCTCCTCGATCGCCCGCATCCGCGCCTGCACCACCGGATCGGTGGGAACCGCAAAGGGCAGCCGGTCCACGATCACGCAGCTCAGTGCTTCGCCCTGCACATCCACGCCCTGCCAGAAACTCGATGTTCCGAAGAGGACGGCATTCGGAGTCGTGCGGAACTCCTCGATCAGCGCCTTCTTTGGCGCGGTCCCCTGCAACAGCAAGGGGAAACCCACTTCCACCAGCAGCCGCTCATAGAGATCGTGCATCTGCTGGTAGCTGGTGAATAGGCAAAAGGCGCGCCCCTGGGTGATCTGGAGCACTCGCAACATCCGCCGCGCCGCTTCGTCCTGGAAGTTTGGCTCACGGGGATCCGGCATCTCCGGCGGCAGGAACAACAATGCCTGCCGCGCGTACTGGAAATGCGATGGCACCACCAGCTCGCGCGTCTCATCGAGGCCGAGCCGCTTGCGGAAATGCGCGAATCCGCCCTGAACCGTAAGCGTCGCCGAAGTGAGCACCACGCTCGGATAAACATTGAACAGCAGTTCCCGAAGTAGCTCCGACACGTCGATCGGCGTGGCCTGCAGGTGCGTGCTCATCTGCCTCCCGCTGCGGCGCTCCAGCCAAAAGACCGTGTTGCGGTCTTCGGACTCCATCAGGAACTTGAGCTGCTCACGGACCATCCCTGTGCGCTTGCGGAGCGGCTGGGCTTCTTCTGCTCCTTTCAGCCGTTCCAATTCGCCTTCCATCCGGTGCAGCGCGTTGAGCACGCCCAGATACACATCGCCCTGCTGCTCCAGGAACTCTTCGCGATTCGTGAAGGGCATGCGCCCTTCGCCCATGACCCCGCGAGCGTTCACCCGAGCCGGTAGCGCGGCGAAGAACAGGCGCGCGCGCTCGCGAATCATCTGCGCGGCGGTCACGACCTCGGCCTTCAGCTCGCCCTGCCTGCGGAGCAGCGTCTCGATGTCGCGAGCCAGGTCTTCGAATCGCAGGTTGCTCAGGCTGATCCCGAAGTAGCTCGAGGCTACATCCTCCAGTTCGTGCGCCTCATCGAAGATCACCACTCCGGCTTCCGGCAGAACGCCGGCGTCCGGAGCGCCGCCTGCCTGCTGACGGATCGCCATATCAGCGAAAAACAGGTGGTGATTCACGATGACCACATCACTTTCGGCTGCGCGCCGGCGCATCTCGGTGATAAAGCAGCGGCCGTAATCGGGGCAGGTTTGCCCCAAACAGGCCTCGCTTCTTGCATCGAGCTTCGACCACAGCGCGCTCGCCTCGGGCAGATCGTCGATCTCGGCGCGATCGCCCGTTTCCGTCGTCTTCTCCCAGTCCGCGATGGCCTGATACTGGGAGATCTCCTCGAGTCCCGACAGGATCGGCTGGTTGCGCAGCGCGAAGAGCTTGTGCCGGCACAGGTAATTCGCGCGCCCCTTCATGTAGCAGACGCGCAGCGGGCCGAGGAGCGACTCCAGAAACGGCACATCCTTGAAGAAGAGCTGCTCCTGCAGGTTCTTCGTGCCGGTGGAGATGATCACGCGGTGGCCGGTCGCCGCGCAGCGCCGCAGCGCGGGCAGCAGATAGGCGAGGGTCTTTCCGGTTCCGGTTCCGGCTTCGACAATCAGATGCAGCTGATCCTGGAGCGCGCGCTCCACGGCCTGCGCCATCTCCAGCTGCCCGCGGCGAAACTCATACGGCAGCGGCGACCGCGACAACACACCGCCCGGCGCGAAGAAATCGTGCAGCGACGGGAGGCTGGAAGTTGTTTCCTGGGTGGCGGACACGACCCCTTCAGAATAGCCGTTGGAGCAGAGGAAGCCTCGGCTTTAGCTGTAGCGGGAAGATAACCTTCGATATGCCGGGGACCGAGATGGGACATCCCGGTCAGGCGAACCAGCCGCCGCGCAGCTACTGCGGCGGCTTCTGATCCTGCTGCGGCTTCTTGTCCTGCGGCTGGGGTGTCGCCTCGCCGCCGTCGTCCGGGTGCTTCTCGTAGATGGAATACTGCTTCTGCGGCCGCTTCAGTTTGATCTCGATCTCTTTGCTGTCGCCGGGCAGATCGTAATCCTGGCCGTAGGTCTGGAAGCCGGTGGCCAGCACCTGCAGGCGCAACTTGTCCCCGACCGGAATCATATCCAGTGTTACTTTGCCGTCTTCGTCCGTCTTCAGCTCCATGCCTCCGGCATCCTTGCCGCCCTTGAGGGGATGAAAGACGACGGAGGCATTCTCCAGGGGCTTTCCGTTGTAGCTCTTCAGCACCGTCACCGTGACCTTGCAGGTCGGCGGCGGCGGCTTGTACTTACGCCCGCGCCCACTCTCCTGCGCATGCGCTGCCAGAACCGTGCCCAAAACCGCGACCATCAGCGGCGCCCAGATACGCAACTTCATACGACTCATGCTCCTAATTTTAAAGGACAAACCCGGATCACCGACATAGTCAAAATCGACGCCATAACTTCCGGCGGGACTGCCTCGTCTATAACAGGACCAGGAGCCGTCCGAGGCCGTTCCAGCTGAACCTTTGCTTTCCGGGGGCTTCAGGCTTCTTTCCGGAAGCCGGCGCCATCTCTGATAGTGCCGTAAGCGCATGCATTTATTCGTCCACCGCAACCCGAACGCCGCTGTCCTGCTCGTTGCTTTCTTCGCGGCTTCCGCCCTTCCCGCCACCCTCCTGGCGCAGTCCCCAGTTCCGCCGGCCGTCGACGCTGCCGCCCTTGTTCGCCGTGCCGTCGCCAACCACCTCGCCGCCGAAGCTTCGCACCACCCGCAGCGCTTTGTCCTGCATAAGAAGGACGACCGCCGCGACTACATCCAGGAGATCGTCGAAACCCGCCAAGGGGACGTTGCTCTGGCCATCGCCGCCAACGGTGCACTGCTGAGCGCAGCGATGCACCAGGCCCAGATCGATCGCCTCAACAACCTCGACGCCAACCCCGACCTCCAGGAACATCGTCGCAAACGCGAGGCCGAAGACAACGCCCGCGCCGACAAGCTGCTCCGCATGCTGCCGGACGCTTTCGTCTACCACTACGACTCGACCATCCCTTGCATCGTCACCACGCCGCCCAATATTCCCATTCCCGGCGCCGCGCTGCCGCAAGTCGTCGCACCGCCGGCGGCGCCTGTTACCCCGGCGCAGTGCTACCACCTTACTTTCAGACCCAATCCTCGCTGGGACCCGCCCGACACCGAGTCGAGGATCCTGCGCGGCATGGCCGGCGATGTGCTCCTTGAGAAGTCCCTGGAGCGCCTCACCCGCCTCAACGCGCGGATGATCACCGATGTCGATTTCGGCTGGGGGATCATCGGGCACCTCGATAAGGGCGGGACCATTTTCCTCGAGCAAACCCTGGTGGCGCCCAACGACTGGGAGCTGACGCGAATCAAGCTCAACCTCACCGGCCGGGCGCTGATGGTCAAGCCGCTCAGCTACCACATCAGCGAAGAGATGGGCCACTACTCACCGGTCCCAGACGACCTCGACTACCACGAGGCGATCCGGATGCTGAAAGTAGAGCCGGTGCCGTAGCGAGAATCGCGGCAAGGGGGGTTGACCCCTCCGGATGGGCAATAATATAGTTGACAAATCAAGTCCAAAGGTCTAAAGTCTTTTATATGAAAGACCCAAAGACTCTTCAGGACGCCATTATCTACTTTGCCGACCCCGACAACTGCCTGGAATACATGGCCGCGCACCGCTGGCCCTCGGGCGTCATCTGCCCCACCTGTGGCCGCAGCGATGTGACCTTTCTGAAGACCCAGCGCAAGTGGCAGTGCAAGAGCGCCCACGCGAAGCGCCAGTTCACCGCGAAGGTTGGGACCGTGTTTGAGGATTCGCCTCTCGGCCTTGAGAAGTGGCTGCCTGCGGTGTGGATGGTTGCGAACTCCAAGAACGGGATCAGCTCCTATGAGCTTCACCGCGCCCTGGGCGTCACTCAGAAAACCGCCTGGTTCATGCTTCACCGCATCCGCAAGGCGATGGCGAACGGATCGCTCCTGAAGATGGGCGGATCGCAGGGCGGCGGACCTGTCGAAGTCGATGAAACTTTCGTGGGCGGGAAGACCAAGAACATGCACCGCGAACGCCGCCTGCGAATGCAGACCGCACAGAAGCAGGACCAGAAGACCATCGTTATGGGAATGCTGGATCGGGACACTCGCCAGGTCCGGGCGCAGGTTGTGCCCAACGTGAAGCGCGAGACTTTGCAGAACGCGATTCTGGAGCAGATTGAGAAGGGTTCCACCGTCTATACCGACCGCTACACCGCATACGATCAACTGGCCGCGCAGGAGTTTATCCACGAAACCGTGACTCACATCGACGAATACGTTCGCGGGCAGGTCCACACTCAGGGCATAGAGAACTTCTGGAGTCTGCTCAAGCGGACTCTGAGCGGAACTTACGTTGCTGTGGAACCGTTTCATCTTGATCGCTACGTCGCAGAGCAGATTTTTCGTTATAACAACCGCGCTACCAAAGACAACCCGCTAAATGACTCTGACCGCTTCTCCGCAGTCCTGATGCAACTGGCTGGCAAGCGCCTCACCTACGCCGAACTGACCGGCAAAACAGGTGAAACGACGCCTTTCTAATCCGTGGCGGAAGAAACGGGGGCTGAAATCTCCAAAGCAAGAGTGAAGCCGCATTTGGATTCCTCTCGCTCTTTCATTGCCTGAGCCATTGTCTTCAGTGTCCACTGTAACTTTTCAAACGTCAGCGAGAGCGTGTTTACGTTCGGAATTGTTAGCCATGGCTCGTCACAGGTCGGGCATTTGTCGAGACGATTCGCCTTGGTGTCGCCAGCGATGGGCACTGAAACAGAAACGCCACATTGTTTGCAAGTGAACGTGAACGCCAGAAGGTCCGATAGTTCGATCAGATATTTACTTTGGCTTGTCACTCTTCCGCCCTCTCTTCCTCTCGCCCTTCGCCTCGCGCTCCGCTGCGTGTTCCCGCTGCTCCCGCTCCATCTGTTCTTTCACCGCTTCCGGATCGGCTCGGAGGATCGTCTTCATCGCCGTGTTGAAAGCGCTGTACTCGTTACTGTGACGCGACATTAGATCTCCTCTTTCGAGTAGAATTCATCGGCGAACGGGAATACTCCCAGCTCTGCACATTGCCTCGATTCGCTCTGAGGTGTAAAGGCAGTGATCAATGGGTGCCCCGCGAAGAGCCAGAAGCGACCTACGAATCTCCCGCTCTCCGGCCTTGATGATGTCCACATCCATGAGTAATTTACGAATCTCGTAAGCAAGATAATCTGCCGCCTGAAGCTGAATTACACCAACCCTTCCCTGGGGCCATTTGCGATCAGGTTTAAAATCTCGGCTCGGTTCAAAAGCGGGGGCGGGAAGGTAGGGCGGAAACGCAGTCATCGACTGGATGAGCCCACCTTTATCTGGCCCGCCATCCTCGAATACGTACTTCATCTCACGGGGAGCAGTGTCAGTCCGCCTCCACCATTGATTCGCGCCAGCCACACACGCGCGCCCGACAAGAGCGTACTCACTGGGGAAGAAATTCCTCAGCTTGTAACGGCGATCAATCTCGCCAAAACTTTCGTGTGGAACTAAGCTAATAAAGCCGCGCTCGACGGTGCTTTGGACAATCGCCGCAGCATCACGCATAAAGTTTCCACGGGTTCCTTCCCATTGCCCGCCCTTCCACTTCCGAAACGGACCTGAAAAGCCGGTATATTCCTTCATGTGAAAGTGGGGGACATCGTATTTAGCGAGGAATATACGCCAGTCCACCTCGAACCGCTCCCACCGCTCGACGCTGGCCACCCAGCCCGCGACGACGGTGTACCTAATGTCGCGGCCTCCGGCTTCGTCAAAGTAACAGGTCAGCATGGTAAACGGCGACGCTCCCGACCGATAGCGCGATCCCAGCAAAGAACGAGCCAGATGAGTGAAGGCGCTCACGACGCACCCCCATCTTCATCCCCACCCCCATCATCCGCCCCCGGAGATGATTCGGAAAGTATATTATTGCCTCCGGATGTTGTTGATTCGACTGCTTAGGCCTTCGAACTGAACCCCACTCTATTAGCTATCTGGTTAATGGGGTCGGTTCGGGGTTTGGCTGGGTTCTGCGGAGTATCTTGTCCGTCCGGGCGTTTGTCGAAATCTCAGGGGGCAAACCGGGGTAAGGACGCGCATGCATTTGATTCCATTGGGGCGGCGATTTTGCACAGGCGCGTATGCTTTTGATTTCAGGATGGTTTGTGAGTAAGTACTTTGCTTTGTTATTCGTACATACGTAGTTGAATTCGAGTGGCAGCTATCCATTTGAATCTAAAGTGCAAGTTGTCTCTGCATCTGATTGCAAAGTACTTAGCTCAGGGCTGCATGCGGGGCAGCGAAGTGCTGCGGGGCTGGATGCGGGGCGCGAAGAGGGCGCTGGGCAAAAGAGCGGTCTTCTCGATCGCATGGCTGGGCGTGTTTTCAAAGAGCACGATGTTGTTCGGCCTGGGCCGGGGCCAAAATGCAAAAGCTCTGTGCGCGTGGCGACAGAGCTTTCCTTAGGTTGAGGATAGTTTGGGACGGAGTTCCGGGGCAAGAGAAATCTGGGGTCCGGACGGTACGAAGGTCATGGGACGGTTGGGATCAGGGAGCCGGGGGCTCGAATGTTCCGTGTTGTTTGAATGCTAAGTCGAGGAGGAGCACGAGGTATTACAAAAGGCTGAACTCAGCAGGCAAGCTGATTCAGAGAACAACCTCGGAGGCTCCTCAGAGACGACATGTACTACATCGGACTGGACCTGCACAAGAAGACGATCAGCTACTGCGTGAAGGACGCAGCTGGTTGTGTGTATCGGGAAGGGAAGATTGGTTCGACACGGCGCGAGCTGGACGCGTGGATCAGAACACTTCCTCAACCCCGGATGATCGCCATGGAAGCGACGATCTTCACCGGCTGGATCTACGATCACCTGCTTCCGCATGCCGAAAAGGTGAAGGTGGCGCACCCGCTGATGCTGCGAGCCATTGCCGCAGCGAAACGGAAGAACGACAGGATCGACGCCGGCAAGATCGCCGACTGCCTGCGCTGCGATTTCCTGCCCGAGTGCCACATGGCCCCGACCCCGATTCGCGACCGGCGCCGGGTGCTGCGCTACCGCGGTCTGGTGCTGCGGCAGGCGGTGCAGATGAAGAATCGCGTATCGGGCCTGCTGATGGAGACCGGGGTGAGCTACAACAAGCTGCGGCTGCACCGCATGGGTTACTTCGCTGAGCTGATGTCGACCAACGAAGAGGTCAGCGAGAGTGTCCGTCCCTTGCTGAAGCTCTGCCGCGAGCACATCGACCGATCGATCCGGCTGGACACGGCACTGCTGCGATCGCTGGAGCAGGATCCGCTGCTGAGCGACCGATTGAGACGGCTGAGAACGATCCCCGGAGTGGGTCCGATCACAGCGCTGACCTGGGCGCTCGAGGTCGGCGACACTTCACGCTTCCGCTCCATCAAGCAGGCCATCAGCTACTGCGGCCTGTGCAGCGCTGAGAAGAGTTCCGCGGACAAGACGATGCGCACGCCGATCTCGAAGCAGCGTAATAAGCATATCCAGCAGGTGCTGGTGGAAGCGGCGAGACTCGCACCGCGCTACAGTGACGAACTGGCCCTGCTCCACGAAAAGGAACGGCAACGCGGCAACGGCAACAGGGCCACGCTCGCCGTGGCAAGGAAGATGGTCGCGCTAATGCTGGCTGTCGAAAGACGCAACACCGACTATGTGCCCGCGGCCGAGTTCCGACGAAGCGCGGCGTAAAAACCCTCCAACGAAGGGAAAAACATCAGGATCAAATCGATGCGCAGGCTGCCAGGTCCCGCAGATCACCGGCCGGGCGACGGAGGCGACTCCCGAGGCTCTCTTCGTATTGTTTCGGGACTGGCAGAGAATCCAAACTCAATCTTCTGCGACGGCTCCAGGGAGCCTGAGGCAGCAAATGGATGTCCGGTTCTGCTCAGAGCAGGAACCACCCGCCGAGAGGCCAACGTGCGCAGCGACCGATCCTGATCGGGCCAGCAACGCGCTCTCCAGAGCGCGAACTGAGGACTCGTGTTTTTCTGTTGACAAAGACTTACATGGATGCCGGTTAACCGCCCGGAACCCGCAGATTGCCCCCGCCTCGGAGTGCTCGATGAGCGCATTGGCGATTTGGCCTTGATTTCACAGACCACTACACGGCGATCTTCGGATGCCGTCTGGCGAAGTTGGTGGCCTGTTCGAAGGCATGAGCGAGTTGGAGCACGCTGAAGTCCTGCTTGTCGCGCCCTACGATTTGCAGTCCGACGGGGAGGCCTTCGGGCGTGAAGCCCGCGGGCACGGAAGCTGCGGGATTGCCGGTAGCGGAGATGTACCAGCAGCTTTTCATCCAGTCGATGTAGTTGGTGAGGTGAACGCCGTTGATCTCGGTGGGCCAGGGCGTATTGACGTCGAAGGGGGGCAGTTGTGTGGTGGGCAGAATGAAGTACTCGTAGGTTGTGAGGAAGGTCTGGAAGCGGCGCCACATCTCGGTGTGCGCGACCTCTGCGCGGGTGATGTCAGCGGCGGAGAGCGCGAGGCCTGCTCTGATCTCGCCGGCGAGAGTGTCTTTGAAGGCTTCGGGATGTTGCTGGAAGAGCGTGCCATACCCGGCAGCATCTCCCCAGGCGCGGAGGATGCGGAAGGAGATCTCTGCGGGAGCGAAGTCCGGCTCAGCCTGCTCGACGATGCAGCCGAGAGACTCGAATGTTTTGCGCTGTGCGTCGACCACGGTGCGGACGCGCGGATCGATGGGGATGCCGTTGAGCTCTTTGAACCAGGCGACGCGCACGCCCTGGAAAGTGCGCTCGAGCGGGCGCGCGAAGAGGCTGCCGGGCTCGTTGATGGAGAGCGGCGTGCTGATGTCGGGGCCGGCGATGGTGCTGAGCGCGAGGGCGAGATCGGCGGCCGAGCGGCCAAGGCAACCGTTGGTCGAGAGGGTAGACCAGCCGACGCGGAGAGAGGGATTGGGCACGCGGCCTATGGAGGGGCGGAAGCCGACGATATTGCACCAGGCGGCAGGATTGCGGAGGGACCCGCCGGCGTCGGAGCCACTGGCGACGGGCACCATGCCGCAGGAGAGCGCGACCGCTGCACCGCCGGAGGAGCCGCCGCACGTCTTCGTGAGGTCGTAGGGATTGTGAGTTGCGCCGAAGACCCGGTTGAAGGTCTGCGAGCCGGCACCGAACTCGGGCGTGTTGGTTTTGCCGAGGAAGATGGCGCCGGCGGCGCGCATGCGTGTGACGAGCAGGTTGTCCTGTGTGGGCACGTGGTCTTTGAACAGGGGCGAGCCATAGGTGGTGCGGACGCCGGCGGTGTCGATGAGGTCCTTGTGCGCGACGGGCAGACCATGCAGGGGGCCGAGCGTTTCGCCACGCGCCTGCATCTCGTCGGCGCGAGCCGCGGCTGCGGTGGCCTGGTCGGCGATGAGGGTGACGATGGCGTTGACCTGAGGATTGACACGATCGATCTGCTTGAGGTGCTCGGCAAGAGCTTCGCGAGCCGAAAGCTTCCTGGCTCGGATCAAGGCCGCCATCTCGACCGCAGAGGTGAAGCAGAGTGAGGGCGCAGATGGTTGGGCGCTCAGCACACCGGGAAGAGCCGAGGAGATTGAGGCTGCGGCGAGACCTACGAGGACCTCGCGTCGTGTGGGTTGGCCTTGCTGTGCAGAAAGCATGGAAGAACCTTACCATTCGAGAACTCGGTGCCAGGCGTAAAGCTCGGCTACGGATGCTTCAACGGACGCGTACAGGGCAATGCGCTCATCGACGGGTTCTGGCGGAATTGTCGGCATCCAGGAAGTTTCGGCGCGAGGAAGCAAAAAACAAACGCAGATCCCTCGCTCGCCTACCCCATCTACGATGGGGCCCCAAAACGCTCGCTTCGGGATGACAACTCGAAGTTGTGGGGTGATGAGTGGAAAGTTGGCACTACCGGACATTTCGCTTTTCGACGGCGGCCTGAGCGGGTCCCGTCAACCGGTTGCCGCGCTGGCCGGTCACACGTCGAGGCGATTCGCTGCTGCGACGCGTCCGTACCAGAGGCCGGAGTTCTTCACGGTGCGCTTCTGATCGCGGAAGTCGACATACGTGAGGCCGTAGCGCTGGGTGTAACCTTCGGCCCATTCGAAGTTATCGAGCATCGTCCAGGCGTGGAAGGAGCGGACGCGGGCGCCGTCGGCGATGGCGCGGGCCAGCTCGGCGAGTTCCTGGCGGAAGAAGTCGATGCGGCGGAGGTCGGGGACGCCGCCGTTCTGCTTATCGTACGGGCTGTCGAGATAGCTGCAGCCGCTCTCGGTGATCTCGATGATCGGGTTGTTGTACTCCTTCGCGATGCGGGTGACGAGGTCGTAGATGCCGCGCGGCCAGATCTCGAGGCCGGCCTCGGTGAGGGGGCCTTCGGTGGCCATCTCCGACGTGGAAGCGCGTGTAGGGGTCGCGGCCTGTGGCGGTGTCCTGCTCGATCTCGGTTCCGAAGCTTGCGCCTGCGCCGGGCTTCGCTGCGCCGCCGGCATCGGAGACGATGCGGCGGGTGTAGTAGTGGAAGCCGACCCAGTCGAGCGGCGCCTGCATGATCTTGTCGTCGCCGGGGCGAAAGCCCATCTGCTCGTAGGGCGTTTCGACGACGAAGGCTTTGGGATAGCGGCCATGCATGGCGGCTTCGAGGAACCAGACGTTGTTCATGGCGTGATAGCGGTCCGCGGCGGCGCGATCGGCATCGCTCGTGGTCTTTGGATACGCGGGCGCCATGCCGTAGGCGCTGCCGACGGTGGCTTTCGACGAAGCCGCTTTGATGGAGCGGAAGCATTCACCCTGCGCGAGGCTGACGGTGTGCGCGGCCTTGAGGAAGTCGGTGTAGCTGGCGCGCCCGGGCGGGAAGGCGCCGACGCCGTAACCCATCCAGGTGAAGGACCACGGCATGTTGAACGGGGCCCAGACGGTGATGCGGTCGCCGAGATGTTTGGCGAGGATGCCGGCGTAGTCGGCGAAGTAGCCGGCGAGGTCGCGGTTGGGCCAGCCGCCGCGATCTTCGAGGGCCTGGGGAAGGTCCCAGTGATAGAGGGTGCAGAAGGGGCGGAGGCCGGCTTCGAGGACGGCGTCGATGAAGCGGCTGTAGTGGTCGAGGCCGGCCGGGTTGGGGGCGCCGGTGCCGGAGGGCTGGATGCGCGGCCAGGAGATGGAGAAGCGGTAGCTCTTCTGGTGAAGCTGTTTGAGGATGGCGAGGTCGTCGCGGTAGCGGTGGTACTGGTCGCAGGCGACGTCGGCGGTGGCGGCGCCTTTGATCCTGCCAGGCATGTGAGCCCAGCGGTCCCAGATGGACTCGCCCTTGCCGTCGACGTTCCAGGCGCCTTCAACCTGATAGGAGGCGGTGGCCATGCCCCAAAGGAAGTCGTCGGGGAAGCGGGCGGCGGCGATCTCGGTGCCTGGGATGGAACCGGGGGGCGCGGTGGCGTGCGTCATGGAATTGGCCTGGGGCTGGGCCGCGAGAGGGCGGGTGGCGAGCCATGCGGAACCGGCCGCGGCGGCGGAGCTGTGGAGGAACTGGCGACGGTTCATGGGTGTCTCCTCGTCAGGGAGACACTATACCCCAAAGGGACCGCGCTGGTAAAACGATTGACTTAAGGGTGCTGGGTGATGTTCGCAGTATCCGTAACGAGGGGCCCGGGCCGGAGCAAACAAGCCGGCAGTCCATCACAGGAATTGCCAGGTAACACAGTCGCCATTTGCGGCAGTGGTTACTTGCTTTGGTTTCCCTGCGCGGCATATGCACGAAAATTCTCTTGACACGTTCAAAACGTCTGAGCAAAATCGTTGCTCGCCGCTGTTCGTCGTTGGCGACGTCTTCCCCAACACTTTTGAACCGACAAATTCGGTCATCGACCATGGAGGATCTCCGTGCATCAACCCGGCTGTGCAGTCGTGAAAGGTGTTCTTGTCCTGTGCGCACTTGCGGTTGCGTCCCTGCCGGTATCGGCGCAGCGAATCTCCGCGGATACTGTAAAAAACGGTCACCCTGAAGCGCTTCGCGGCCACCTCGACGCACGCCCGGACAAGTCGATCCATCAGCTGTCGAGCACGGGCAGTCAGGCCGGCACCGCCACCGCAGCGTTGGCAAAGCCCGCCCACCCGCCGCTGCCCATCGTCTCGCCCTACTATTACCCGAGCTCGCGCAGCGGCTCCTTCAACTACGGTTTTGTGGTCGGCGCCAATCCTTTTTGGGGCGACGGTCCGAAGAGCACCTCGGTCAAGACTTTCATCGTGCCGATCGTCATCAAGGTTCACCAGGTCGCGACCGATTTCTCCGTTGACGCGAATAACAATCTGATCCTTACCGGAATCAAGGATCAGGACGCGACCTACGACCCCACCGCGGCGGCGCCGGCCTGCCTCGGCCCAAAGAAGAACAACGTTCCCTTTACTCTGGCCGTGCAGTCGCCCATCTTTGAGAACCACCACTGGGTGTGGGGGGGCATGGACCTGGGCAACGCGCAATACAACGAAGCCTTCCAGCGCGCCAACTTCTGGAATGCCACGGGCGAGGACCCGGGCAACTACCATCTGGAGCTCGATCGCACAGACGGCTGCGCCGCTGGTCATCGATTTCCCGAAGGGCAGCGGCATCGGCCTTCCGCAGTCGAGCACGTTCCTCGGTTACTCTAACTGCGCGCCCACCGTCCTGGTTGACCTCAATCTGTTCGACGAGTACCTCGACTACATCGCGATTCCTCAGATGCACGGCGTGAACTCCGGCAACTTCCCGATGTTCATCGCCGGGAACGTGCTGTGGGGCGCGGTCATCGGGCAGCTCCCTTACTATGAAGCGGAGGCTGCGGGATATCACAGCTACAGCAGCGTGGACCCGGCGCAGACCTACGGCGTGACCCAGTTCGGCGACGAAAATTTCTTTACCTGGCCTGACGCTGTGCCGCTCTCCCATGAAGTGGGCGAGTGGGAGAACGATCCGCAGGGCGCTAACGAGGTGCAGCTCTACAATGTCGCCGCCGCCTACAGTCCGACGGGGCCCGCTGCCTGCCAGGGCAACTATGAAGTTGGAGACATCCTCGCCGGGTTCTTCATGCCTCCGGTGACGGGGAAAAACGGCTACACCTACACGCTCCAGGAGCTGGCGTACTTCTCGTACTTCTACGGAGGGCCTTCGATTGCGGCGAATGGGTGGTACTCGAATAACAACACGCTGACGACCGACGCAGGGCCGGTTTGTAGTCCGTTCTAGGGCGCGGCTCTTCGCCTCCTCAGGTCCGGGATCCCGTGCCACGGGTCCCGGGCCGCGCCTCAAGTGCCTCAGGGGCTAAAGCCCGGATTGATTTGGACGCTTTACGGCACGACTGAAAGTCGTGCCCTGACACAAAGGCTGTGGCTGCGGTCAGGGTCGAATTCGCGGTGTAATGTAACGGGCATTCTTTCGGAACGACGCAGTTTAGGGTTACCGCAACAAAAGCGCCCGGCTTTCGCCGGGCGCTTCGATTTGCTACTCGCTATCGGCTGTCGTTAAGACGCCGTTAGCTCGGCTGCGATTTTCTCGGTGACGAAGGACTCGACGGTATCGCCGACTTTGATGTCGGTGAAGTTCGAGATGCCGACGCCGCACTCCATGCCGTTGGTGACTTCTTTGGCGTCGTCTTTGAAGCGCTTGAGTGAGGTCAGCTTGCCTTTGTAGACCGGGACACCGTCGCGCATGAGGCGCACTTCGGCGTCGCGGCGCAGGACGCCGTCGGTGACGCGGCAGCCGGCGATGGTGCCGACCTTCGGGATGCGGAAGACGTTGAGGACCTCGGCACGGCCGAGGAAGTTCTCGCGGAAGACCGGCTCGAGTAGTCCGAGCATGGCTTTGGTGATCTCGTCCTGCAGCTCGTAGATGATGGAGTGCAGGCGGATTTCGACTTCTTCCTGCTCGGCGAGATCGGCGACCTTGCGCTCGGGGCGCACGTTGAAGCCGATGATGATGGCGTTCGATGCCGATGCCAGGAGCACGTCGCTCTCGGTGATGGCGCCGACGCCGGAGTGGATGACCTTGATGCGCACTTTCTCGGTGGACATCTTCTGGAGCGAGTCGGCCAGCACTTCGACCGAACCGGTGACGTCGCCCTTGAGGATGAGGGGCAGTTCTTTGACGCCGGCCTGCTGGATCTGGTCGGCCAGACCTTCGAGGGTGACGCGCGACGACTTGGCCAGCTGGGCTTCGCGCTCGCGCATCTTGCGATACTGCCCGATGCCGCGGGCCTTGTCGCGATCGCTGACCACGAGGAAGGTGTCGCCAGCGTCGGGCATGGCTTCCAGACCGAGGATCTCGACGGGCGTAGACGGCCAGGCTTCGTCGATCGGGCGTCCGCGATCGTCGAACATGGCGCGAATCTTGCCGAAGGTGTTGCCGACGACGAAGTTGTCCTGATTTTTGAGCGTGCCGTTCTGGACGAGGACGGTCGCTACGGCGCCGCGTCCGCGATCGAGCTTGGCTTCGATCACGGTGCCGACGGCAGCGCGGTTGGGGGTCGCCTTGAGGTTCTGCAGGTCGGCCACCAGGCAAATCATTTCCAGCAGCAGATCGAGGTTGATCCGCTTCTTGGCGGAAACGTCAACGAAGACGGTGTCTGCCGCCCCAGGCTTCGGGAACGAGTCCGCGGTCGGCCAGTTGCTTCTTCACGCGATCGGGATCCGCTTCGGGCTTATCGATTTTATTGACCGCGACGATGATCTTGACGTTGGCGGCTTTCGCGTGGTCGATGGCTTCAAGGGTCTGCGGCATGACGCCGTCGTCGGCAGCGACAACAACGACGACGATGTCGGTGACCTTGGCGCCGCGGGCACGCATGCGGGTGAAGGCTTCGTGACCCGGGGTATCGAGGAAGACGATCTCGCGGCCGAAGGCGGGTGAATCCGCTTTGCCGATCTTCACCTTGTAGGCGCCGATGTGCTGGGTGATGCCGCCGGCTTCGCCGCCGGCGACGTCGGTCTCGCGGATGGCGTCGAGAAGCGAGGTTTTGCCGTGGTCGACGTGGCCCATGACGGTGACGACGGGCGGGCGGGTGACTTCGAGCTCGTCGGGATTGTCCGTCGCGAGGATGTTCTCCATGGCCTCGTTGGCCATCTGATCTTCGAAGCTGATGACCTGGACGTCGGCGCCGAACTGGGCGGCGACTTCCTTGACCAGCTCGCCATCGAGGGTCTGGTTGACGGTGACGAAGACACCCTTCACGAGCAGCGTGGCGATGAGGTCCTTACCGCGAACCTCGAGCTTCTCGGCGAGATCTTTCACGCTGACACCTTCGGTGACGGTGATGGTGCGCGTGATGGGGACAGGGCCGGTGGGGACCTGCGCAGCCGAGCGATTCGGCGGCGAAAAGCCCTTCATCGGACCTTCTTTGCTCTTCTCGTAACGCGGGCGTCCACGGCCACGCGGGCCGGGACGTGGCGGACGCGGAGCCTCGCCTGGAGGCGGGAGTCCTGGCGCGCCACCCATGCCGGGACGCTGTCCGAATCCCGGACGCGCGCCAAAGCCTGGGCGCGCACCCATGCCGGGGCGCAGTCCGGGGCCACCGGCGCCACTGGGCGCAGAGCGCGTGGGATGCATGGGACGGCGGCCAGCGGGACCCTGGCCGGGTGCGCCCATGCCTGGACGCGGGCCACCGGGGCCGCCCGGCGCGCCGCTCGGTCTGCGATCGAAGATGGGACGGCCACGCTGAATTCCGGCTGCTGGCCCGGCGGCTGCGGCTGCCGCTGGCGAGGGTGGCGGCGCGCTGTAGACGGGACGTGGTCCGGTCTGCGGCATGATCATGCGGCGTGGCGGCGGCGCCTCGGGCCGAATGGGAGCGGGCGCCGGCGATGTTTCCGCTTCCACAGCGGGTGCGGCGGCTCTGGGCGGCTCTGCCGCGCCGGCCGCCTGGGATGCAGCGGCGGCTGCTGCTATGACGGCTCCGGGCGTGGCTGGTGGCGGTGCTGCCGTGACGGGCGCTGCTGCCGCAGCAGCTGGAGCTTTGGTCGCGACAACCGGACCCGGGGCTGCAGCCAGACGTGCTTCAGCCGGCGCACCGGCCATGGCAGAAGCCGACGCGGCAACGGGCGGCCTGACTACGACAGGGCCAGCCGGTGGCCTGGCGGCAATGGCGGGCGTCTGCGACGGAGGAGCCGCAACCACGCCGGTACGCGTGGAGCTGGCGGCCGGTGGTGCGGCGATAATGGGGGGTGCCTGGCGGGGGATGGGAACAACCCTTCTTGGCGCGGGCCTGGGCTCGGGCGCAGCGGATGCGCTCGCGGGGGGTGCGCTGGGCGCGGAAACGGGGGGCACCGCGCTCGGGCCGGGTTTCGCAGCCGCAGGGGAGCTGGCGACTGCGGGCACGCTGGCCGCGACAACGGGCCTGGTGGTGGTGACGGGCGGGGAAGACGGTCGCGCCGCCGGGTGGGCTTCCTGCTGTTTTCTCTCGAGAATCTGTCTGGCGATGTCGCCGGGCTTGTGCGCCTGGGACCAGTCGATCTTCGGCTTGACGTCGGCTTCGTGCCGGTTCGTTGAGCCGCTGCCAGCGCCGCGCCCTTTGAGGATGTGGGTGCGCACACGCTCGGCTTCATCGGTCTCGATCGAGCTCGAATGCGTCTTCTTCTCGGTAACTCCAACTGCGGTGAGAGCGTCCAGAATTTCCCTGCTTTTGACTTCCAGCTCTCGCGCTAATTCATTGATGCGAACTGTGCTCATCCGTCCCCGTGTTGTAAGAAACTCCCACCGGTCCTTAGTTCTTCATACGGACACTCCTGACTTGTGGGTCGGCTACTTTTTCATTATCGCTGAAAACGCGCGGATTCGCGGCTCAATTCCTGCGCCCCGAGCCAACAAATCCGCGCCGGCGGGCTGCTCGCCGAGTTATCCGCCCGTGCCCTCGTCCACTTTCCTGTCGCCTGTCTCTTCGTCTTTGACTTCTTCGAGGTTGCCTTCGACCACGGCCTCATCCCGTGCGAGTTCGGGATTTAGCTCGTGGGCTGCGAGGACTTCGCTGGTGTCCTGCCGGCCGGGAGCCACCGACTCGGCGCCTTCCTCATCGAGGTCCGGACCGACTTCGGTCACTTCGGCGAGGCGCTCTTCGGCCACGTCGTCGGCGATGAGGCCGGAGCCGTCCTCACTGACGGACTCTTCTCCGCTCTGGGTCAGATCCTGTTGCAGAGCGTCGATTTCCTCGTCGGTCGAGACTTCTTCCGCCTTGCGAGCGGCCGCAACCTCGGCGTCTTCCGCGGCGGCAGCTGCCTGGGGCGGGCGTTCCTCGCCTTCTTCATACTGCCCGAAATAATGCCGCACGGCCACGCTGATCTTCTCCAGGGTTTTTTCGCCGATGCCTGGGATTTCTTCCAGCTGCTCC
Source organism: uncultured Acidobacteriaceae bacterium (assembly GCA_963819725.1). Classification (GTDB taxonomy): domain Bacteria; phylum Acidobacteriota; class Terriglobia; order Terriglobales; family Acidobacteriaceae; genus Palsa-343. Next base: position 118,152 of record CAWFXK010000002.1, on the reverse strand, counting down.
GGCGTCATGTCGGCCAGGGCTTCGACGGTCGTGATTCCGGCCGCCACCAGTTTTTGGATGATGGATTCGCCCAACTCGCCTACTTGTTCGATGGGCGTTGCCGTGGCGCCCGACATCGCCGTCATCTGCTGTTCGACTTCCTGGCGCTTCTCTTCCTCGCTCTTAATGTCGATCTTCCAGCCCAGCAGCTTGGCCGCGAGGCGGACGTTCTGGCCCTTCTTGCCGATGGCGAGGGAGAGCTGGGTATCGTCGACGATGACTTCGAGCTGCTTGTCGGTGAGGTCGGTGATGCTGACGCGGCTGACCTTGGCCGGCTGCAGAGCTTTTTCGGCGAAGGTGGTGATCTCTTCGCTGAACTCGATGATGTCGATCTTCTCGCCGCGCAGCTCACGGATGATGGACTGCACGCGCATGCCTTTCATGCCAACGCAGGCGCCGACCGGGTCGACGTCCTTGTCGCGGGACATGACGGCGATTTTGGTGCGCTCGCCGGCTTCGCGGGCGATGGCGCGGATGGTCACGGTGTTGTCGTAGATCTCCGGAACTTCGCTCTGGAAGAGGTTCTGCACCAGCTCCGGCGCGGCGCGGGAGACGATGACCTGGGGTCCGCGGGAGGCCTTGTCGACGCGCTGGAGCACGACACGGACGCGCTCGCCGACGGCGAACTGTTCGAGGCGCGACTGCTCGCGGCGGGGCATGCGGGCCTCGGCCTTGCCGAGGTCGAAGATGACGTCCTGCAGCTCGAGCCGCTTGACGGTGGCGTTAAGGACTTCGCCGACGCGGTGTGCGTACTCATTGAAAACGGTGTCGCGCTCGGCTTCGCGGACCTTCTGGAAGATGACCTGCTTGGCCATCTGGGCGGCGATGCGGCCGAGGACGTCGGTGGGTTTGTAGTAGCGGATTTCGCCGCCGATCTCGACCTCGGGGGCCAGCGCCCGCGCTTCTTCCAGCGCGATCTGGTTCAGCGGGTCTTCGATCTGGTCCTCGCTCTCGACGACGGTCTTGAAGACGTAGGCGCGGATTTCGCCCGAATCCTTGTCGAGTTCTGCGCGCATGTTTTCCTGGGTCTTGTAGTACTTGCGGGTTGCCAGCGCGATCGCATCCTCGACCGCGGTGACCACGATCTGTGGATCGATACCCTTATCCCGGCTCAACGCCTCAATGCTGTCGTAAAGCACGCTCGCCATCTGTTTCTTCTCTCTCAGTTTCCTGTTGTATTTCTGCGCGGTATACGCGCCTCACTAAATTTCCGGCACCAGCTGGGCCTTCTCGATGTTCTTCAGCGCAATCTCGATTTCTTCTGCGTGATTCGCCTGGCGCTCTGAACCCTTACGTCCCTTCGCTTTAGCTTTCTGTTGCAATTCCACCTTCACCGACGTGCCGCTCACTTCTCCGAGTCTTCCCTGCCAGTGCCGGTTGCCCGCCACAGGCTCGAAGGTCTGCACCTTCACAAGCAATCCGTGAAAGCGCCGGTAATCCTCGATGCCGTACAGCTTGCGGTCGAGGCCCGGGGAGGAAACTTCGAGGGTGTACTCGCCGCCCGGGATCAGATCTTCGACATCGAGCACCGTGCCGAAGTCGCGGCTGAAGGACTCGCAATCGGTGTGCGTGACCCCGGCGAGCTGATCGACCCCCGCTCCGGCTGCCAGGGCGATTTCGAGGCCTCTGGCATCGATGGCCTCCTGCGCCAGCTTCTTCCTTTCCTCCGCGTTCTTCTCAATAAAGGCGCGCAAAATCCGGTGTTTCGTTCCACCAAGGAACTCGATTTCGACCACGTCGAGGCCGTGGGAGGCCGCGACGCGCTGGGCTGTGGCGCGAATCTGTTCGACATCGAATGCCATAAGATCTGCTCAACATCGAATGCCATAAATCTGCTGAAAGTCGAATGCCAAAAAATGAGCAAATAAAAAGTGGGCTCGCGCCCACTCATTTCTCCGGCCAGACACTGCACGGGACCGGACAAACTCGTCTGTGTCTATAGTAACCGGCTTGCGGGGCTGGATCAAATGGCTGCCTTCCAGCCTGCGGGTCACTCGCTTCCCCCTTTCTGCCGCACCCGTGGAATACTGTCTCGGAAAGAGCCCACCATGACCATCGCTGCCGACACCCTGAATCCCTACGCGAAATTCCTGAATGGCCAGAATCCGCTGACAACCCTGCCGAACACGCCCGCCCGATTGAAAGAGCTAGCCCGGATGATCGGGTCCGACAGGATCACGACGCCGCCGGCGCCGGGGAAGTGGTCGCCGAGGGACATCTTCTGTCACCTGGCCGACTGCGAGATCGCCTTCGCGTTTCGGCTGCGGCAAACCCTTGCTGAAGACCACCACGTGATGCAGCCCTTTGACCAGGAGAAGTGGGCCGCGCCGTACGCGGGGGTGGACGCCAATGAGGCTCTGGCGACATTCTCCCTGCTGCGCCGGTGGAACCTGTTGCTGATCGCGGGGGCACTGCCTGCGCATGCCGGCAAGCAGGTGACGCATCCGGAGCGCGGCACCATGACCTTCTCCACCATTGTTGAGACGATGGCGGGGCACGACCTGAACCACCTCGGGCAACTGGAGAGGATCGCGGGGACCAGGAACAGCGGTTAGCGGTTAGCGGTTAGCGGTTAGCGCTTAGCGCTTAGCGAAGAGCATTCGATGCGGAGAAGACCATACGCTGAACGCTGAGCGCTGAACGCTGTTTCATTGTTCTTCCGCTTTCAGATCGTCGCAGGCGGTGGTATCGCCGCCGTGGCACGCCTTCTGGAAGAAAGTCACGGCCTGGTCGGGATCCCGGGGAACTCCGTCGCCGTTCAAATAGGACTTTGCTACGAAATGGCAGCCGGTGAGTTCTCCGGCGTCGCAGCCCTTCTGGAAGAAATGGAACGCCTGGGAGGCATCGCGTGTCACTCCGGCGCCACCCTGGTAGAGAAATGCCAGCGTTGTGCAGCTGGCAGGATTGCCGCCGTCGCAGGCTTTGCGAAAGAACTGCGCGGCCTGCACGTCATCTTTCGGCACCGCCGCAGCATAGGAATAGGCGGCACCGAGGTTCATGCAACTGATCATGACTCCGCCGTCGCAGGCCTTATGAAACAGAGTCAGCGCGGTTGGATCGTCCTGCGCGACGCCGATGCCGTTATGCAGCAGCAGGGCAAGATTGGCGCAGGCGGTCATGTCGCCGGCATCGCACTTCGTGCGGCTGGCGGCGGCCATCTGCTGATCATCTTTGGGATCGCCGAGACCGTGGTGGACCATGAAGTCGATGGAGGCCATGCTGGTGCAGGCGAAGGGCTCTCCGCCGCCGCAGGCTTTTGCGTCCAGTGCGATGGCCTGCGGCACGTCTTTGGCAACGCCGCGTCCCGTGTAGTAGTGGACGGCCAGGTTGATGCACGACGAGAGGTTGCCGCCGTCGCAGCCGATGTGGCTGTATTTGGACGCTTCTGTTTCATCCTTCGGCACGCCGGCGCCGGTCTGGTAGATAAAGGCGAGGGTGGTGCAGCCGGTGACCGCCTGATCGCTGCACGCCTTGCGATCGAGCGCGATGGTCTGCTGAACATCCTTCGTGACGCCGTTGCCCTCGAGGTAGGCGTAAGCCAGCTGCGTGCAGGCGAGCATATCGCCGCCATCGCAGGCTTTGCGGTACAGCGGGTCGGCCTGGGTGTCGTCGCGGGGGACGCCGATGCCCATCTGATACGTGATGCCGAGGCGTGTGCAAGCTGCCATGACGCCCTTGTCACACATTTTGCGATAGAGATCGATCGCGCCGGCGGTATCTTTCGTCGTGCCTGCGCCGTTCTGCAATACGTAACCCAGGCCGAGGCAGCCCTGCACGTTGCCGCTGTCGCAAGCCTTGCGAAAGAGGCCCGAGGCAGCAGTTTCATTTTTCGGGACACCCTGTCCGCCGAAGAGCTGCGCCCCAAGCTGGACACAGCCCACCTGATCGCCTCCGTCGCAGGTTTTGCGGAGAAGGCGGACCGCTTCGACAGGGTCCTTCGCGGTGCCGCTCCCCTGCAGATAGAGACTGGCGGCGTTGCGGCATCCGAGGAGTTGTGCTGCATCGCAGGCGCGGCGGTAGAGGCGCAGAGCTTCGCGAGGATCCTTGATGACGCCGCGACCGCTCTCGTACATCGTGCCGAGATTGTTGCAGCCGTTCAACCCGCCACCGCTGGCGTCGCAGGATTTGCGGAAGTACGCGGCAGCCTGGGTATCGTTTTTCGGGACGCCGTCGCCGTTTTCGTAGAGAGTGCCGAGGTTGCTGCAGCCGAGTGTGGCGCCGCCGTCGCAGGCTTTGATGTAGAGCTTCGCAGCTTCCTCTCCATCCTTCGGGACGCCCTGGCCGCTCTGGTACATCCAGCCGAGGTCGCTGCAGCTGTCCATGAGGCCACCGGTGCAGCCCTTGCGCAAATAGGTGATGGCCTGCGCATCGTCTTTGGCGACTCCCTGGCCGGATACATAAGCACGGCCGACGTTTTCGCAGCTCTTCATGACGCCGCCATCGCAGGCCTTCCGCCAGAAGCTGAGAGCCTTGTCCTGATCGCGGGGAACGCCGCTACCGAAAGCGTAGAGAGCCCCGAGACCGTTACAACCCATCATGTCGCCGCCATCGCAGGCGCGGGCAAAGAGGGCGTTGGCCTGCGCGTAATCCTGGGTGACGCCGGTGCCCTGCGCGTAGAGCCGGCCGAGAGCGAAACAGCCCTGCAGGTCTGCCTGGTTGCAGGCTGTCTGGTAAAGACCGAGGGCGCTCTGCATGTCGGGATCGATGGTTTCACCCTGTTCGAACAGCGCGCCGAGGATCACGCAGGCGTCCGGGCTGTGCTTCGGGCTCTGGCATGCCTGCTGCGCGAGACTGAGGGCGCGGGGATAATCCTTGCCGCCGCCGAGGCCGTTACCGAAGCTGCGCGCGGCCTGCTCGCAACCCCAGCTGTCGCCACCCTCGCAGAGCTTGAGGGCTGCGCTGCGCGCGGCGGGAAAATTCTTGAGGGGATCGTCGTCCCGCCAGTAGTGGCCGCCGTCCTCTTTGCGCACGCGCGCGAGTTCACTGGCTTCGTATTTGGTCAGGCCTGGGTTCGCAGCGTCAGCGGCGCCAGCGGTTGTGGCTCCGGCACCCATGTGGATGATGAGTTCGCCCCCCTGGTCCCAGTCGAAGGAGCCGAACAGTGGAGTTTGCTTCGATCCCTGGGCCACTCCGACCTCATGCTGCGCGTAGGCGCCCAGCTGGCTGGAGGTGACGAAGCCCGAGCTGTACGCGTCGGCTTTGCCGTTGGACAGACCCTGCATCATGAGCCCGGTGAAGAGGGAGTGATCCGGCAGCGGGCCCTGATCGGCGGCGAGCTGATCGCCGGAGGCGCTGGAAATGACTTTGCGGCTGACCTTGACCAACATGTCGCGCTGGAAACGGGTGTCGTCGCGGCTGGTGGAGAACTTGCTGCCGAGGGCCATGCCGCTGTGGCAGCTGTCGAGGATGACGAGGATGTGTGCGGCCGGCAGCGTGCTGACCATGCGGAGGAATTCCTCGACGTTGAGGTAGTCGCTCCAGCGATTGGCGGCGTCGGCATGGGCATCGACGGGCACGATGAACCCGATGGAGCGGGTCTGGTCGCCGATCTTGTCGTTGCGGGTAGTGCCGTGGCCGGCGAAGAAGATGACGAGGGAATCCTCCGGCTTGAGGCGGCCGCGGAGGTCGTCGTCGATGAGGGCGTTGATGGCGTCGCGGGTGGCGTTCTTCTCGGTCAGAGGTTCGACAGCGTATTCAAAGCCGAACTTGCTGGTGAGCATCTTGGCAAAGCCGGTAGCGTCACTGACCGCGGTGCTGAGGACGGGCCAGTTCTCGTAGTGATCGATGCCAATGGCGACAACGTACTGGTGGCCGCTTTTGGCGGGCCCATTGTCCACGTTCATCGTTACGACGCCGCGCTGGCGGTCGCCTGGAGGGGTGGCCGGCTGCGATCCGCTGGAGGTGGCGCCCTGCTGCGCGGCAGCACTAACAGCCATCGACAGTAAAAGAACCACGCCGGCAACCGGGGTGCCAATCGACATGGGAAGACTCCATCAGGGCCCTAAAGCTGGTCTGTTCCGGGGTGAATGGCATCACGCTACCACATCCCGGTTCCGGCGCGCCGGATGCGCACCTGAGGATTCACGAACCGATCCGGCAAAGGGCTCAGGGCGTGGAAGGGGCAGCGGCCAGAGTTTTGACCTTATCGCACGCCTCTTTGAAGCCGCCGTCACAGGCTTTGCGATAGAGAGCCAAGGCCTGGGCCTGATCCTGTTTGATCCCCGTACCCTGCTCGACCAGAACGCCGAGGCCGGCACAAGCAGCGGCAAGACCACCGTCGCAGGCCTTGCGAAACAGCGGGGCCGCTTTCGCGGGATCCTTGTCGACTCCCGTGCCCTGCAGGACCAGATAGCCGAGCGCGCCGCAGGCCATGGCAACGCCGCCGTCGCAGGCTTTTCCGAGCAGCGGGGCGGCTTTGGCGGGATCTTTCTCGACTCCGGAACCCTGCAGGTAGAGGGCTGCCAAAAGCTGACAGCCCTCGGGACCATTCTGATCGCAGGCGGCGCGAAAGAATCCGGCAGCTTTTGCGGGATCCTTTTCCACGCCGCTTCCGAGGGTATACAGAAGGCCGAGATTGGAGCAGGAGAGGGCATCCTTGCCATCGCAGGCGGCGCGGAAGGATTTGGCGGCCTGCGCGTCGTCCTTAGGGACACCGAAGCCGTTGTGGTACTGGATTCCAACGTTGCGGCAGCTCAGGGCATCGCCGCCATCGCAGGACTTGCCGAAGATCACGGCCGCCTGCGCCTGATCTTTCGCGACACCGGTTCCCTCCATCAGGGCCATGCCCAGTCCACGGCAGGAATCGGGGACTCCGCTGTCACAGGACTTGCGATAGAGAGCGACGGCCTGGGCGGGATCTTTTTGGACACCGCTGCCCTGCAGGTAAAGGCTGCCGAGACGGCTGCAGCCCATGGCGTCACCGCCATCGCAGGCCTTGCGATAGAAAGCAGCCGCCTGGATGAAGTCCTGGGTGAGCCCGGCTCCGCTTTCGTAGACGAGGCCCACATTGCGGCAGCCGGTTGGATCGCCCGCATCGCAACCCTTTCGGTAGAGGCCGGCTCCGCGCGCCTGATCCGCGGCGGTGCCGTGCCCGCCCCAGTACATGTAGCCAAGATTGCTGCAGCTCGCGGAATCGCCTGTATCACACGCCTTCTCGAACAGATGGAAGGCCTGCGCTTCGTCCTTTGCGGTTCCCTGTCCCTGGAAATACAACAGGCCAAGGTCGCGGCAACCCGTCAGTTCACCGCCGTCGCAAGCCTTTCGATAAAGGGCCACAGCTCGCGCGTCGTCGCGAGCAACCATCTTTCCGGTGTTGTAGAAGTAACCCAGGTTCGTGCAGGCATTGGCGTCGTTCGCGTCGCAGGCACGGCCGAACAGGCGCACGGCCTGCGATTCATCTTTTGGCACGCCCGAACCGGTTTGGTACATGTTGGCCAGGTGGGTGCAGCCCGACCCCTCCTGCGCAATGCAGGCCTTTCTGTACAGATTCACAGCTTCGGTTGGGTCCTTGTCCACGCCCTGACCGTTCTCATAGACATAGCCAAGATCGATGCAGCCGGTCATCTCTCCGCCGTCACACGACTTGCGATAAAACGTGGCGGCGGCGATCTCGTCTTTGGCTACACCGTTGCCTGCGGCGTACAAAACGCCGAGATAGGCGCAGCCGGTCATGTCGCCGCCCGTGCAGGCTCGACGATAGTAGGACGAAGCCTGACCATAATCTTTGGTAAGGCCCTGGGCATTCTGATACATGGTCGCCAGACTGGTGCAGGCCCCCATTTCGCCGCCGTCGCATGCCTTCTTGTTGAGAACGCGCGCTTTCACCAGGTCAATGGCCACACCTTTACCGAAGAGATAGGTGTAGGCAAGGTTCTCGCAGCCCTTCATGTAGTTGTTGTCACAAGCTTTGGTGTACAGAGCAACAGACTTTTTGTAATCCAGCGCGATCCCGTGCCCGTAGTAGTACGAGACCCCAAGATTGTTGCAGCCGACCATCTCTCCGGCGTCGCATGCTTTGCTGAAGAGATCGCTCGCGCCTGCGTAGTTGCGGGTGGATTCCGGCCCATCGGTATAGACTCGGCCCAATTGAGCGCAGGCAAACTGATCGCCGCGCGCGCAGACATCCTTGTAGAGATGGATCGCGCTCTGCAGGTCGGGTTCGATGGTCAGGCCGGTTTCATAAAGGCCGCCCAGGGTGATGCAGGCTTCGTTGAGGTGGGCTCCGCAGGCCTGGCGCGCGAGCTCAACCGCACGGGTGTAATCCTGGTCTCCGCCGAGTCCGAGGCGGAAGCTCTTAGCTGCCTGCCCGCATCCCCAGCTGTCCCCGCCATCGCACAGCTTGAGGGTTCCGCTGCGCGCCGCGGGGAAATTCTTCAGGGGATCGTCGTCGAGCCAATAGTGGCGCTCGTCGTTTCGGATCTTCGCGATCTCGTTCGTCTCCAGTTTGGTCAGGGTGCTTTTGGGATCGGACCCGGCAGCACCGGCCGAGGCGGAACCGGCTCCCAGGGGGATGATCAGTTCTCCACCGGCATCGAGGTCGAAGGCTCCGAACAGCGGCGTTTGCTTCGATCCTTCGGAAACCGCGACTTCGTGCTGGGCATACGCGCCGAGCTGGGTGGCGGTGATAAAGCCCTGGTCGAAACGGTCTGCCTTGCCGGTGGTCAGGCCCTGGATCAGCAACCCTGTGAAAAGGGAGTGACCGGGGAGGGGTCCGGTGTCGGCGGCGAGCTGATCACCCTGCGCGCTGGCGATGACCTTGCGGCTGACTTTGCTGAGCATGTCGCGCTCGAATCGAGTATCGGAGCGGCTGGTCACGAAACGGTTGCCCATCGCCATTCCGCTGTGGCAGCTGTCGAAGATCACGAGGATATGGGCCGCCGGCAGGCTGCCGATGTTGCGCAGCAGCTCCTCGATATTGAGATAGTCGCTCCAGTGCTCTTCGGCGCCGGGGGCGCGGGCCTCGTAAGGGACGATGAAGCCGACGGACTGGGTGGTGTCTCCGACCTTGTCTTTGCGGGTGGTGCCATGGCCGGCGAAGAAGATGACCAAGTCGTCGTCGGCTTTGAGCCTGGAGCGCAGATCGTCGTCGATGAGAGCGTTGATGGCGTCGCGGGTGGCATCCTTTTCGGTCAGGGGCTCGACAGCGTACTCGAAGCCAAACTGGCTGGTGAGCAGCCTGGCGAAGCCGGTCGCATCGCTCACGGCGGTGCCGAGGACGGGCCAGTTGGCGTAGTGGTCGATGCCGATGGCCATGACATAGTGCCGCCCATGGGGGATAGCGGCGGGTTCGGTGAGCGCCTGGACGCCCCGCTGTTTGCCGGGCGCCGGGGCCGCCTGGCGGGGAGTCGCCGGAGCCTGGGGACCGTGGGGGGGCGGGGCGGGCGCCTGCTGTCCTGCTGCGATGGCGGCGGTGAGCAGCAGAGCGGCCGCGCCGGTTGGGTGCCATTGCATCGACATGGGATCAGTCCCTGAATCAGGAAACGCCCGGGGAAGCGAATGGCATCACGCTAGCACATCCCGTTCAGCGAGCGCCGCCCTTTTCGCGGCGGCATGGACGGTGGCGCGGGCACCCCCTTACCGGACCAGTGACCCGACCCCCAAAAGCGGCACTCAGTCGTCCCTGGCCGCCTGTTATACTGGCTGGTAAAGTCGCTGTTTTTCCGTTGCAAAGCGGACGAACGCGCCAGGATTCCTGACCAGCATGTCCATCCGCACCCGCCGTACCCTCTTCTCCCTCGTCATTTTCTTTACCGTCTGTGCGCTCGGCGGTATGGTCCTCAGCCAGAAGGTGGGCGCCCAGTCCGCGCAGGAGGAGTCCACTTTCCGCGACGGGCTGAAGTCGTTCAGCCAGGTCTATGACGTGGTCGCGAAGAACTACGCCGAGCCGCTGAACGGCGATTTGCCCGACAAGGTCATCTACGACGGCGCGATCCCGGAGATGCTGCACACGCTCGATCCGCACTCAAGCTTCTACGATCCAAAGGCTTACGCGCGGATGAAGGAAGACCAGCACGGTAAGTATTACGGCGTGGGCATGCTGATCTCGCCGCAGAACGGCAAGGTTGTGGTGGTGTACCCGATTGAGGGATCGCCCGCCTTCCGGGCCGGCGTTCACCCCGGTGACACGATCACGTCGATTGACGGCACGTCGGCCTCGGGCATGAGTTCCGACGACGTGGCCAACCGCCTGAAGGGCCCGCGCGGCACCCGGGTCAACGTCACGATGACACGGGTGGGGGCGTCGTCGCCGATTAGTTTTGACCTTGTCCGCGACGAGATTCCGAACAACAGCATCGATCTCGCGTATGAGATCAGGCCGGATGTTGGGTACATCCACATTCGCCAATTCCAGGAGACGACGGGGCGGGAGTTCGACGACGCGGTCAACAACTTTGGCCCGAATTTGAAGGGTCTGGTGCTGGATCTTCGCGGCAATCCAGGCGGCGTTCTGGTGGAGGCGGTGAGCGTGTGCGACCGCCTGCTGAAGCGGGGGCAGATCATCGTTTCGCAGCGCGGGCGGGCCTTCCCTGAGCAGGTGTATCGCGCGACGCACGGCAATGATGGAGGCTCCTTCCCCATTGTTGTGTTGGTGAATCGCGGGACGGCTTCGGCGGCCGAGATCGTGTCGGGCGCGCTGCAGGATCACGACCGCGCGCTGATCGCGGGCGAGACGACGTTTGGCAAGGGGTTGGTCCAGACCGTTTACACGCTGTCGGACAACACCGGGCTGGCGCTGACGACGTATCACTATTTCACGCCCAGCGGGCGGCTGATCCAGCGCAACTACGACGGGGTCTCGCTTTACGACTACTACTACAACCACGATCAGCAGAAGGACGATAAGGACCGCGAGGTGAAGCTGACGGATTCGGGACGCACGGTGTACGGCGGCGGCGGCATCGCCCCGGACGTAAAGATCGAGGCGCCCAAGTCCAACCCGTTCCAGGAGCTGCTGCTGGAGCGCGACGCATTTCTTTCCTTCACCGAGGACTACCTCTCGCATCGCACGGTTCAGAAGGATTTCAGTATCGATGATGCCGTGGTTAGCGACTTCAAGCAGTACCTGACCTCGCAGAACTACGACTACACGCCGGCGGAACTGGAGGGGAATCTCGACTGGGTGAAGATGAACATCAAGTCGTCGATCTTCGGCACCGAGTTCGGGCTGACTTCGGAACTGAAGGTGAAAGCCGACTGGGATCCGGAGATCCAGCAGGGCGTTAACCTGATGCCGCAGGCGGCGCAGCTGGAGCAGCACGTGCAGCAGGTGCTGGCTCAGAAGGACGCCGCGCTGAACAAGGGACCAGTCTCGCGTTAAGCGAAGCAGCGATTCTTTCCGAGGGCCGGCAGCCAATGCAGCCGGCCCTTTCACTTTGAGCTCAGTTTCGTTGGGGTTTAGGGGCCTGACATTGAGGACGAAAGCGATGTCCGTGGAAATTCGTTTTGCCGAGGAGCCTGACTTGCCAGCTCTGATGGGGCTGATCAACAAAGCCTTCAAGGTCGAGACGTTTTTCATCGTGCGGGATCGTCTGGTTCCGGAAGAGGCGCTGGAGTATTTCCGGAAGGGCCGTTTCCTGCTCGCGGAAGAGAACGGAGTGCTCGCGGGCGTGGTCTACGTGGAGTTGCGTGGGGATCGCAGCTATCTGGGCCTGCTTTCTGTCGATCCCGATCTGGAGAAAACGGGGCTGGGGCGTCGCCTGATGGCCGCCGCCGAAGAGTTCGCGCGCGAGATGGGCTCGCACCATATGGATCTGACGGTTGTGAATCTCCGAACCGAGCTGCCGCCCTTCTATCGCAAACTCGGCTACGTCGAAGACGGCACGCAGCCCATCCGCGAGCACATGGTTCCGCTCGTTACCCAACCCTGCCACTTCATCAAAATGACCAAGCCGCTGGGGAATGGGTGAAGCAGCAGTCGGCAGTCGGCAGTCAGCGGTTGGCCGTCAGCAGCCGATCAGGCTGCTTCTGATCGCTGGACGCGGAGCGCTGCACGGTCCTGGCGCCATCGCAAAATGGGCCGCGCGAGCAGCAGAATCCCCAGCATCACCGTGATGGTCATGGGAGTCTTGACGCCGGTCTTCACACCCCACCAGTAGTGCACCACGCCACTGATCGCCGCCGCGTAGGTGAGCCAGTGCAGGCGGTTCCAGTTTTTCCCGCCCAGCTTGCGGATCGACCACGTCGTAGAAGTGAGGGCCAGGGGCACCATCATCAGCCACGCGGCGACGCCGGCGGTGATGAATCGCCGCTGGCTGATGTCGTCGACCATGGCTGCCCAACTCCAGCCTGCGTACAGCCACACATACGTGAGCAGATGGAGGCAGCCGTAGAAAAAAGCGTACAGGCCCAGCACGCGGCGGAAGCGCCCCAGCCAGGCGAGCTGCGGAATCAACCGCCGAACCGGTGTGACGGCGAGAGTAACGACTAGCAGCCGCAGCGTTCCGCGTCCGGTGAAAAAAGTGACGGTGTGGGTCGGATCGGGTCCCAGGGCTGAGGGGTCCGAAGTGACGGACAAATAGAGATGCCAGAGGAGCCAGGCAATCGGGGCAAGGCAAGCCACGTGCGCCAGGATCTTGAGGGCTACCACTCCGCGCTTCATTCGGGGTTCTGTGTTCAGTAGTACTTGTTCAGATCCATGCCGTTGTAGAGGCTCGCCACCTGATCCTGATAGCCGTTGAACATCAGCGTGGGCTGACGCTGCCTGAAGATCGGGACTCCGATCACGCGCTCGGTCTTCTGGCTCCAGCGCGGATGGTCGTGGTTGGGATTCACGTTGGAGTAGAAGCCGTACTCGTTCGGCGCCATGTCATTCCAGGTCGCCGATGGCTGGTTCTTCACGAATTTGATCTTCACAATCGACTTCGCCGATTTGAAGCCGTACTTCCACGGCACCACGACGCGCACCGGAGCGCCATCCTGATTGGGCAGCACCTGGCCATACAGGCCGAAGGTGAGCAGCGTGAGCGGATGCATCGCTTCGTCCATGCGCAGACCTTCGGAATAGGGCCAGCTGATGCCGGCATTCCAGGGGAGCAACTCCTGCTTCATGTCGGCCAGCGAAATGAACTGGATGTACTTTGCGGAGGGCAGCGGCTCGCAGGCATTGATGAACTCCGACAGAGAATAGCCGACCCACGGGATCACCATGCTCCATGCCTCGACGCAGCGGTGGCGATAGATGCGGTCTTCCAGCGGCTTCATCTTCAGCAGGGTGTCGATGTCGAAGGTCTTTTTCTGTTTGACCAGACCCTCCACCTGGATGGTCCATGGCCGGGTCTTCAGCCGCCAGGCGTTCTGGGCGGGATCACCCTTGTCGATGCCAAACTCGTAGAAGTTGTTGTAGTGGGTGATGTCCTGGAAGGAGGTGGGGGTCAGCCCGGGCGTGGAGTACTGGCTCTTGACCGTGGTCAGCTTCTCTTCCGCCGCTTCTGCGCTCGACGGCTGCAGCAGGCGGGACACTGCTTCTCCGGCGACTGCCGCCAGGCCGGTTGCCGCAGCCGCGGCCATGAACCTCCGCCGATTCATGTATGTTTCTTTCGGCGTGATCTCGGACGATGGAATGTCGCTTGTGGTTCGTATGAGCATGACCCCTACTCTACCTCTCTCTTTATTCGACGCACCAGCCGGAGCCGCGGCGTCAGGTTTCTGGTGCGAACCCCGCGAACAGGTGACCCTACACACCATTACGCATCGTTCGGGGCTTGCGGATTGCCCATACTCTGGCGGCACGCAAGTCTTCAGCCGACTGCTTTTTGGCCGACCAGCGTCGCACCCAGCGACTGCCTTGCTCGCAGGTGCTATTTTTTCGTTGCGCGCGCCGAACGAGCCTGTCTACTCTCGACTGTGCCCCACAATCCAGGAAATCGGCGCGCCGTGTCCTCCCAGGAGTTGGTTGCTGTGCGCGTTGCGCTCTTCTCTCTTGTTTTCGCCTCGCTGGCCCCTGGCGGGTGCGGGGGCGGTGGCAATTCCTCCACATCCTCAGGCGGTTCTGGTAATCCGCCTGCGACTGCGACCGCCACCGTCGACCTGGCCACCACCTATCAGACGATCCGCGGCTTTGGCGGTTCCACGGCGTGGATGCCGACGATGTCCACGGCGCTGGCTTCCGCGCTCTATGGAACCGGATCGAACCAGGTTGGCTTGAGCATTCTGCGTGTTCGCATCGATCCCAGTTCCACCACCGGCGGCGCGAACTGGGCAACGGAACTCGCCAATGCGCAGGAAGCGATCGCGGCGGGATCGAATGTCATCGTCATCGCCACGCCGTGGACTCCGCCGGTGGCCTGGAAGCTCAGTTCTGCCAGCCAACCCTACACGCCGGGGTGCGCGACCGCGGGTCTATGCGGCGGATCGCTCGATCATGCGCACTACGCCGACTACGCGAACTACCTCGAGAGCTTTGTCACTTACTTCGGCAACGGCGGCGTACCGCTCTACGGCATCTCGATGCAGAACGAGCCCGACGCTACGGTCACCTACGAATCGTGCAGCTGGACCGGCGCTCAAGTGGATGCGTGGGTGGCCGGTTTTGCATCCACGCTGACCACGAAGCTCATCATGCCGGAATCGGAGAGCTTCAACACGTCGCTGTCGGATCCCGCGCTGAACGACGCCACTGCGGTCGGGCATATCGGCCTCATCGCCGGACACATCTACGGCACGCAGCCGGCCGCCTATACAAACGCCAGCAGCAAGGGCAAAGAAGTCTGGATGACGGAGTACTTCGTCGCGCCCAACGGCGCGCAGCCAAACATCGCCGATGCGCTCACGGCGGCGAAGAGCCTCCACGACTCGCTGACCGCGGCCGCTTACAACGCTTATCTGTGGTGGTGGGTGGTGGACTGGAACGCGGGGAATGGAGTGACCAACACCGGTCTGGTCGACACCGCGAACAAGCTGACGCTGTACGGCGACGCGATGGCGCAGTTCGCGCACTTCATCCGGCCGGGCTATGTGCGCGTGAGCGCCACGGCGAATCCGGCAACCGGCGTCTATGTCTCGGCGTACTCGGGCAATGGACATGTGGTGATCGTGGCTCTGAACCAGTCCAGTAGCTCCGTTGCGGTTGCGTTCACGATGCAGAACGGGAGCGCGTCCAGCCTGACGCCGTGGCAAACGACCGCGTCGGCTGGACTGGCGCAACAAAGCGCGGTTGCCATCAGCGGTGGTCAGTTCAGCTACACCCTGCCGGCACAAAGCATCACCACCTTGGCGTACTAACGAGCCAATCCCGGCGACTAACGTTGCGACACGAGCGTCCCTTCGTCCCGTGGCCGGAGCACTTCCTCACCAGGAGGGCCCTCTTCACGTCATTCGAGGAACCAGCGGGGCTGTGACTCGTATTCTGGGCAGCGTCAACGTCCCGGGAGAGAAGATGCACTCAACTGCATTGCGCCATACGATCGTTGTTCTCGCCGCCCTTGTTCTTCTTCACTCGCACGCCTTTCCGGAGACCTCGGCTCCGCTACCACGGGGGACGCTGGTTGAGCTCGGTGGGCATCGTCTCCATGTCAACTGCGTGGGCCAGGGCCATCCGGCGGTAGTTGTGGAGAACGGCCTGGGAGACTTCTCCTTCGACTGGGTTCTGGTGCAGCAGCGAGTCTCGCGCTTCACCCGAATCTGCACCTACGACCGCGCAGGATACGCATGGAGCGATCCTGGCCCGATGCCGCGAACTTTTGCTCAAATCAATCTGGAACTTCGCGACGCTCTGCGGGTTCTCGGCGAGCGCGGACCCTTCATCCTGATCGGCCATTCCTACGGCGGTCCGGTAGTGAGGAACTTCGCAAAGACGTGGCCGAGCGAGGTGGCAGGAATCGTATTCATCGACGCGGCATGGGAGGGCATGCGGGTTCAGATCGGGGACAAGCAGACGATCCGGCTGGGTGGGAGCGGCCACGAGCGCGCGGTCCCAAGGCCGCACGAGCGCTGGACTGCCGCGGACAAGGCTGCCCTGAACGCGTTGGTTGAACCGCCGCATCCGCCCGAACCACTGGATTCGCTATATGGGAATTTGCCGCCTGTCGAGCAGCAGTTGCAGCTTTGGGCGCAGAATCTCCCGAGCCTCGAACCCACTGAAGCCAGCCAGCGCGAATGGTCGGAGGCCACCTTTGCCCGGCTGCTGGCGCATCCTGAGGCACACCCGCTGCGATCGATTCCGACTGTTGTTCTCATTCGCGCCAGGAGTGGCTACACCGCTGATCTCGACGTGCCGGCATCGCAAATGGATCGGGAATATAAGGATGGCCAGACGATGCTTGCGCACTTATCCGGAAGGAGCAGGCAGATCTTTCTCGATTGCGGTCACAACATGGAGCTTGAAGATCCGGCGGGCGTGGCGGATGCGATTCGAAAAGTCGTGGAAGCCGCGCGCCATCGCGGTGTTTTTGCGGACTAACGCGCTGGCTAGGGAAGCTGGATGGGCGGCGTTACGTTGACCGGGTGCGGCTCCTCGATGATGCCTTCTTCGTGCACGGCGTACTCGTTGAGGAGGACGGCGATGAGGACGGCAGTAGGGACGGCCACCATGGCTCCGATAATGCCGGCCAGAGACGATCCGATGAGCAGAGCGATGAGGATGGTGAGGCCGGCGAGATCGACCTGGGTGCGCATGATTCTAGGCGTCAGCCAGGTGTTTTCAATCTGGAGGTAGACGAAGTAGAAGATGAGGACGCCGGCGACGCGGCTCCAGGAATCGAGGGCGGCCACCAGGACGACGATGGAAACCGACACGAGTGCGCCGGCCACGGGCACGAGATTGAAGAGGCCCATGATGACGCCCAGCGCATAGGCATAGCGGACATTGCAGCAGGGCAAAGACGATGGTGCTGAGGACTCCGAGGATGAGCATGAGAGTGCCCTGTCCCAGCAGCCAGCGGCCCATGCGGGCGGAGGCACGCGCCAGGGTCTGATCGAGGCGCAGGCGGCGCTCGACCGGGAAACAGCGACAGGAACCAGGCGTAGGCCTCGTCGCCTTCGAGGATGAAGTAGACGGTGAGCACGATGCCGGTGATGATGCGCACGGCGATGGCGGCACTGTTGCTGGCAAAGCGCAGGGCGTAACTGGCGGAATTCGCAGTGACATCCTGGACCCTTTCCTGGAGGGCATCCATATTGACGTCGCGAAGGATGGGCAGCTGCTGCAGGCGGGCAAAGAACTGCGGCCCGCGCTGGGGCAGTTCCCTGACGAACTCGCGCAGATCTTTGAAAGCTGGACGCAGTGCAAAACCAAAGAAGGCGGCGAGGCTGCCACCGGCGAGCACGACGATGATGAAGACGGCCATGCCGCGGCCTGGATGCCAGCGGCCGATGTGCAGCTTCATGACGCCGCGCACCAGAGGCATGAGCACGACGGCGAAGAGCGCACTGACATAGATGACCACCAGCTCTTCGCGCAGCAGATACGCGAGGTAGAGCGCGATGGCGACGCCGAACGCGAAGAGCACGATTGCCGCGCGGGCTCATGGGCCGGGCCGGGCTCATGCGGGGGCTCCTGTTTTGCGGTGTGCTGCGACAACGTCCGGGGCAAGGCTGTCGAGGATGCGCTCGACGACGTTCTGAGGCGTCATGTTCGCGGTATCGATGGTAAGGTGCGCCTGCCGGTACCAGGGGAGGCGCAGGTTCCAGCGTTCCGCGAGGCGTGCGCGATCAGCGAGGACGGGACGGACGGGAGCGCCTTCGTGAGTGGCGCAGCGGGCGATCATGGTCTCGAGGGGCGCTTCGAGAAAAACAATCAGGGTGTCGCGGAGAGAGGCGAGGGCGTCGCGGGTCGTGCTCCGCTCGAGCGCGCCGCCGCCGAGAGCCAGGACAAAAAGCTCGCCGGGGCCGGACAGGAGGGCCTCGCGGACGACTTCGGCTTCCAGATCGCGGAAGGCGGACTCACCGCGGTGGGCGAAGATATCGGCAATGGTCATAGCTGCGCGGGCTTCGACCAGCACGTCGGAATCGAAGAATTCCCAGCCCAGACGTTCGGCGAGCATGGCGCCGACCGTGGTTTTGCCCGCACCCATGAAACCGGTGAGGATAATCCGCGTGGGATGGGCCGGACACGATTCCGGCGGTGGCAGAGACGCGCTCATGCTTTGCTGATTATATGAATGGCAGGAAGAAGAGCGGCGCTTATTTCCGAGCGGCCGCGGTGGGAGGCTCCGGCTTTTCCTGACGAATGGCCTGCTGGATATGGTCCCAAACCTCGGGGCTGGGATCGTGAATAGGCAGCAGGAGCCTGGCCTGGGAAGCGATGTACTGGAGGTCGCGGACCAGAGCGGCGCAGTTCTCACACGACTTCAGATGCTCGTGTCCGCTGAGATCGGCTTGCGACTCGAACAGCTCGGGGAGGGCGTCCTGGAATTCGCTACAGGTCATGGTATGGTCTATGGCGCGGATGAGCGTCACGCGATCTGCTCCTTCCGCTGGCCGGTCCGCAGCAGATCCCGCAGCTTCATGCGCGCCTTGTGCAGCTGGGACTTGCTGTTTCCGATGGAGCAATCGAGCATCTCCGCTATCTCATTATGCTCGTACCCTTCCACATCGTGGAGCACAAAAACCAGGCGGTATCCAGGTGGCAAATTCTCAATGGCGCGCTCTAACGTGACGCGGTCGATGGATCCGGAAAGGGTGAGATCGCGGGCGCCAATGTCTTTGCGAGGTCCGTCATCCTGAGAGGGCTCGAGCGTTTCCTCGAGTGAAACCTGGGGGAGGCCTTTGCGGCGCAGGTGCATGAGCACGACGTTGACGGCGAGCCGGTGCAGCCAGGTGGAGAAGGCGGAGTCGCCGCGGAAGGTGCTGATTTTGCGATAGAGCTGGAGGAAGGCTTCCTGGGTGAGGTCCTCGGCTTCGGCAACGTTGCCGAGCATGCGCAGGCAGAGCGAATAGACGCGGCGCTTGTGCATGGCGTAGAGGGTTTCAAAGGCGCGGCCGTCACCTTCGCGCGCCCGGTCGATCGCCTCCTGCTCCCCTGCGATGGGGGGATTGCGGCGGAGGTGCTGGTTTGCCGGTCTCGGTTGTGTCGGCCCGGCCATCAGGACAAACCTTTCCCGTGCAATTGTTGCATGCGAGGACGCTCCAGTGGCTCTGCTGTTCGTGGCCTTCTGCGCAGTCAGGCTCATAGGCAAACTTTTCCAAGGAGAAAACGGTATGGCTCTACGACGCAGTTTGGGAGTCCGGGGTTGCTTCAGCAACGGGGAGGGAGGGAGGGGATGATCAGGATTCTAAAGGCTCAAAGGACGCGCAGCCGACGGCTGTGCGTCCCGCAGCCCAATGCAGAACTTAGCGGCCGAAGAAGGTGGCGTTCTTCTCCTGGAAGCTCTGCCACTTCTCGGGAAGATCGTCGGCGGCAAAGATGGCGGAGACAGGACAGACGGGCACGCAGGCGCCGCAGTCGATGCACTCGACCGGGTCGATGAAAAGCTGGTCGGTCTCGGCGTGCTTCGCCTCGTCTTTTTTGGGATGGATGCAGTCGACCGGGCAGGCATCGACGCACGCCGTATCCTTGGTGCCGATGCAGGGTTCCGCAATCACGTAAGCCATGAATTCCTCTTCAGCAGTCGAAGTGACAACGGATCATTCTAGCAGGGGACGGCGGCGCGAAAACAAGCGCGAGGAGCAGGAAATATTACTTTGGAGAGGTGGCGCGGGCGGGCGGGTCAGCGCTGCCGGGAGGCACGCTGGGCGGCGAATTCGGCGGGAGATGGAATGGGATGCAGCTCGCGGCCCGCGAACATGTCGCCGAAGAGGCCGACGAGTTCCTGCTGGATCAGACCGTTCGTGGCGAGGACTTCACTGCTGTCGAGGCGGAAGGGCGCGCCATCGAAACGCGTGATCGCCCCGCCGGCTTCCATGACCAGCAGCGCACCGGCGGCGGTATCCCAGGGGTTGAGATGGAATTCCCAGAAGCCGTCAATGCGGCCGCAGGCGGTGTAGGCCAGGTCGAGGGCGGCGGATCCGGCGCGGCGCACGCCGTGGGAGCGCAGCGTGAACTCCTGGTAGAAGTGGATGTTGGGGCTGGCGTGCCGTTTGCGGCTGGGGAAGCCGGTGGCCAGCAGCGCTTCGGCCAGACGCTTCGTCTTCGACGCGTGGATACGGCGGCCGTTCAGCCAGGCTCCGAGGCCTTTTTGCGCGATGAACAGCTCGTCGCGGGTCGGATCGTAGATGACGCCGGCGATGAGTTCGCCGTCTTTGCCCGCGGGGCGATGTTCGAGCCCGAGCGAAACACAGAACACCGGAAAGGTGTGCGCGAAATTCGTTGTCCCGTCGAGCGGATCGACGTACCAGCGGTATTCGCTGTCGATGCGTTGCCGCACGCCTTCTTCGCCGTAAATTCCGTGATCGGGGAAGGTCGCGGTGAGCCGCTCGGCGATGAGTTTTTCGGAGGCGCGATCGGCTTCGGTGACCACGTCGACGTCGCCCTTGTACTCGGTGGCGACGCCGCGCTCAAAATATCCGCGGAGGAGCACGCCGGCCTCAAGCGCAATGGGAACGGCACGCGCGGCGAAGTCCAACTCTTTCGGGATCCAGGCATGCGCTGGAGTAACACTCACGGGGCGTCCTCGCTCGGGGTGTCGTCGTTCGGCCCGGTGCGCGGACGGCGGCGGCCGTCGCGGCCATGCTCAGTAATGGTGCGAATCTGATTCTTGTAAATGAAGAGATTCGGCTTGCCCTCGCGGGTAAGGCGGATCATGCGGTCGTCGAAATACTCGATCCAGCCAGTGACGGTTTCGCCGTCCTGCAGTTTCACGTGAACGGGGACCTGGCGGTCGCTCAGCGAGCGGAGGTAGAGCGCTTCCTGTCCAGTTTCGCCCGGGGGCGGAGCTTTGTGCCGGCGGCGGGAGGGTTGGTCGGGCGGCATGAATCCATTGTAGCCGCCCGGAGAATCACTACTCTTTCTTGTCGAGGAGAACCGAGGTGAGCATGTTGAGGAGCGCGAGCACGAGGGCGCCGATGATGGCCGCCGTCCATGTGGCGACGTAGAAGCCGGGGACGACGTGTCCGGCCAGCTTGAGAATGAAGGCATTGATGATGAGGAAGAACAGACCCAGGGTGAGGATGCCGAGGGGCAGGGTGATGATCTTCAGCAGCAGACCGAGGGTGACGTTAAGCAGGCCGATGATCAGGACCGCGATGAGCGCCGCGGCGACGCTGTGGACAATGAAGCCAGGCACCAGCCGCGCGGTGACCAGGAGAGCAAAGGCCTGCAACAGCCACTTCAGGAGCAATCGCACCATAGGGTCGAACCTCTTTCGATCCGGGATGGCCGGAGCGAGAACAGCTTACGCGAAGATGGGTGAAGGGACAAATGGGATTACGCAGCCGGTAGGCGGTGGCGAAATTAAGATCCGCCACATGGATTGATTTCTGAAAGCAGCGAGTTTTTGTATCAGTGGCGGTTACGGAATCAGGAAGGCCGCCGGAAGGGACCGGCGGCCTGCATTCGCATCCGGCAAGTGGCTACTCGGGTTGCGGAGCGCTGCTGGGAGGCGCCTGATTCTCGCCGCCCATCCTGTGCTGGCGGCGGGCCTGCATCTTTGCCTGCATCTCATCGAACTGCTGCTTCTGCTGATCGTTGAGAGCCGCTTCCAGCTTCGTTTTCGTGTCCTGCTGGATCGTCATGGCCTTGCTGCGGCGGTCCTGGCGGGAGAGCGACTGATCCTGCCACAGCGCCTGCATCTTCTGCTGGCGATCGACCAGAATCGGTTTGATCTGGGTTTGCTGGTCAGCCGACAGATTGAGCGTCTTGGTCAGATGCGCGAGCTGGCGGTCGGGGTCGATGGGGCGCCGGTGACCGTGGCCCCACTGGCCCTGCGGCTGGCTGCCGGGTGCCTGTGCCTGATCCTGCGGCGGAGCCTGGGGCGGAGTCTGGTCCTGCGCGTTGAGAGCGGCGTTCGCGCCAAGCGCGAGCATTCCACCGAGTGCAATTGCGAAAAGTTTGTTTCTCATAAGGTGCTGGGTACTTCCTCCTGTTGCTGTTTCCAACCCGCGCCGATAGGGCGTGTTGTGTCGAACAGGCGAGGAATATTTTTGCTGAAGGGTGCGTCTCGACTGAGGATTAATGCGTCTGTAGCGCCGCATCGTGGAGCGCCACCGGCGGCATGGGCACGGGCACGGAACGCAGGCCGCAACGCAGCAAATCCGGCACATGCTCGTCCGGATTGGGCAGATAGGCATACGCGAAGATCGCCTGATAGTCGGTCTCTCCGGAATAGTTGCAGCGCGCGCAGCTGGGCCGATACTGAATGGCCGGATGGTCGCGCATCGGGACGGTCCAGTCCTCGGATCCATGCGCCGGCACTGTCAGATACGCGGCGTCAACCGGCGGAGCCGCGGGCTGATACGCGAACATCGGGCCATTCTCGCTGAGCGCGTTGACCAGCGCGCCGCCGCGCCCTGCTGAAGCACGCCACAGCCAGTGCAAGCCCACGCGCGCGTACCAGTGCGCGCTGGAGGGAACCGGTTGCGCGAGGCGAATGTTTTTGCCGGTCTTGTTCTCGATGTGAAAGGCGAATCCGGGTCCGGCGCTGGTTCCAACGTCGGCGATGAAGGCGGCCTGAAGCGTCACGCCTCTGCATTGCAAAACATACGGGCCGGGCCGGCGGTGCGTATCGGCAGAGAAGGACCCTGCGCTCCAAAAGAGGAGCAAGAGCACAGAGGCTGGGCGCAGGAGACGGGTCATAGTTTTGGCGATTATGGCAGATGCCAGACTCAGCCTGCACCAAACAGAATCGGGAATCAGCTGCGTCCGAGGGCGTCGAGGTCGATCGACTCGTACTCTCTGCGTTCGATGCCGGCGCGAATCTGTTCGGGCGTTTTGCCCTGCTTCGTCATCTTGTACGCGTAGGCTTCCTCGGCGGCGCAGGTCGAGCAGATGGCGCCGTGCGTTCCTTCGAAGCAGCTGTGGAGGCTGGCATGGCCGAGCGCGCGGTCGCAGCGGCAGTAGCAGGGCAGTTGATAGAGTACGTTCGGAATCCGGGCTGCTTCCCTGTAGACTTCCACCTGCCACTTCTGCTGGAAGAACTGCCCGGTGAGCTGGTTGCCGGACAGGATCGGCGGCAGGGTCTGGCCCTTCGCCGGGGGCAGCGGGTGATAGGCAGGAGTGTCCTGCGCGGGATCGGACCATTGTGCGTGCACAGCGGCGGCGGGGCCGACGGTGGCGGGGATGGCATAGGCGGCGACGATGGCCACGCCCAGACCAAAGCTCAGGAGGGCTCGTTTCACTGGGGACTCTCCAGCCTCAATCGTACAAGAGAGCGGCGAAGAATTTAGGGCGGCGGGACGATCGGAACGAGGAGAGGGGTCTGGCAGAAGCAAAAAAAAAGCGGCACGAACGTTATTTTGTCCGTGCCGGGAGGCCAGTGACGCAACTTATAAACTTGCTACCAGCGGCGAATTCTCAGTCGCCGATCTGGCTAAAACCCTTCTTAAACTCTGATGCCTTGCACTGGGGCAGCGAACGATTTATTTTGCCCGGCAAGGCTTGAAATCGGTACTGCCCGATCTCCAAAATAGTGTAACCCTGAACCCTCTAATGTACAAGTCCGCTACACAATTTAATATTTCCAGCGATGGCTGACTTCCCATTTTGGGACTTCTGCGACCGCTTATCCTATGCCCGATCAACCACAAACAGCCGAAAAGCCAGAGTCCGGAGCCAGGCTGAAGGCCTTCCTGACCGGCGCGATCATCGCTGCGTCGGCCCTGGTCGGGGGGCTGGCCGTGGTGCTGTGGAACCGGAAGGCACTTTCCGGCCTGCACCAGCACCGGGACCCGGATCAAAAGCCTTCTATAGAACCAGACGTCGACGAGGAGTAAAAGTTGCGCGGGGCTGGCCGCCGCCGATCTTCGCCCTAAGCGACCGTGCTGTCACCCGAGGCTGTCGATGGCTGCCGCCAGGTCGAAATCTCGCTCCGTGAGGCCGCCGGCATCGTGGCTGATGAGCGCCAGGCGCACCTTGTTATAGCGGATATCGATGTCGGGATGGTGCCCGGCGCCCTCGGCCATCTCGGCCACGCTGTTCACGAAGTGCATGGCTTCGACGAAGTTGTGGAACTCGCAGAGACGCACCAGCTCGCCCCGCTCGAGGTTCCACGACGGAATGAACTTCATTTTTGCTGCGACGACTCTGTCTTCCAGGACCGGCATGGCCTCTCTCCGCACTCGGGGATCTCAGGCACTCGTCCTAATGAGATTCAAACTTTCAGATCTTCGATTGCCCCAGCAAATGATAGCGGAGAGAAGCGCGGATGGCGGGTCATTTCGGTGCGCAAATCTTCCCAGAGGCTGTCGGGCAGGCCCAGGAAGACTTCGACAATGTTGGGATCGAACTGGGTTCCGGCGCATTTCTCCACTTCGGCACGGGCCACCTCGTAGGAGCGTGCCTTGCGGTAAGGCCGGTCGGAGGTGATAGCGTCGACGGTGTCGGAGATGGCGAAAATCCGGGCTCCCAGAGGGATTTCGTCCCCCTTGAGGTTGCGGGGGTAGCCGTTGCCGTCGTAGTGCTCCTGGTGGGCGTAGACGATGTCGGCGGCTTCTTCGAGGAAGGGGATCTTGCGCAGGATCTGGTAGCCGCGGGCGCAATGCTCACGCATGACGCGCTGTTCGTCGGGGTCGAGCTTGCCGGGCTTGAGGAGGATGGCGTCGGGGATGGCCATCTTGCCGATGTCGTGGAGGAAGGCGCCGCGCGCGATGATGCGGGTCTGGGCCATCTCCACGCCGCAGTGACGGGCCAGAGCAATGGTGTAGGCGGTGACGCGGCGAGAGTGGCCTTCGGTTTCGGCGTCCTTGAGGTCGAGCGCGTCGCCGAGGGCCTCGAGCGTGATGTCGTAGGAGCGTTCCAGGTCGGCCATGGCCTGACGGAGCATTTCGGTACGAGCCGATACCAACTGCTCCAGGTTGTGGCGATAGACGGAATTCTGCTGGACCAGACGGCGATAGTCGAGGGCGCGGCGGACGGTGACGAGCAGCTGCTCTTTTTCGAAGGGCTTGAGCAGGTAGTCGTAGGCGCCCTTGCGCATCGCGGAGATGGCGACACCGACGTCGTGGATGGCGGTAACCATGACCATCGGGGTGTCGGGCTGGGCTTCGCGGATGCGCTCGAGCAGGCCGATGCCGTCGAGGCCATTCATGACGATGTCGGAGAGGATGAGGTCGTAGGGGGGGTCGCGTTCGAGGTGCTCGATGGCTTCGAGGCCGTTGGAGGCAAGAACCGGAGTGTAGTGCGATTTCTCCAGCATAGCGGCCATCAGCGTGCGAACGTACGGCTCATCGTCCACGATCAGGATCCGCTCTGAAGCCACTGCCCCTCCAGCCTTTGGCTTGGTTCAACCGCTCAATTTTGTTCGAGGCCCGAAGAATTCCGCTCTATCGTATCGTGTCGAATCTGTCACGAGGCGACAATTCCCGGAACGTGGAAGCCGGGAGGACCATTTCGGGTCACCCCCATCGCGCAGTTCCGCGCCGGGCATTTCATGGCCTGGGAAATGCCTCGGGAATGAGGCGCCGTACCGCTCCCAACGATCTATTCTGCGCCAACATCCGCCGCTGACTCCCTCCCCCAAATGGGGCAATCGTGCATCTAACGTTCGTGTTAATCTTCTCTTGCCGGGTCCCCAATACGGCTTATCCACATGTTGTTCGAAATCGATCGACAGTCCGCTAAAATTACCGCGCGCGAAATGGCGCCGCAGCGTCTGGCTGAAAAACAGCGGGACATCTACGACAGCCATCGCCATCGCGTGTTTTCGGTTTCCTACTACATGACCGGCAGCGAGATTGAAGCCGAGGAAATTCTGCAGGGTACGTTCATCCGCGCCTTCCTCAAGGAGAACGAGCCGGACCACACGATCATCGACACGGCTCTGCTGGAGCAGCTGCGCGACCAGCGGGTGCTGGTGGAGGAGACGCCGCTGCCAGCGCCGACGGCTGGCTATCTGCCGCAGCGCAACAATATTCTGCGTACGGAGCTTGAGGATGCGATCCGCTTCCTGCCCTCGACCGAGCGCCTTGTTTTTCTGCTGATGGATGTGGAAGGCTACGCCGCCAATCGCGTTGCCGAGATGCTGAACATGAGCCCGTCTGCCGTGCTGCGCACCGCGCTGACGGCCAGGCTGCGGCTGCGCGCCGAGCTGGCTGCGATGCGCGACTGCAGCCGCGAGGCCGCCTGATTCCCGTTAGTCCCCGCCCCCGGCTTTCTGTTCGCTGAATTCTGACTTGCGCGCCTCGCGCTGAGCGCGACGATTCTTCGCCCAGCCTTCTTTCGTGACCTGGCGGCCCCGTGCCACGGCCAGCGCGTCGGCGGGCACGTCTTTGGTGATGGTCGAACCGGCGCCGATGTAGGCTCCTTCGCCGATGACAATCGGCGCCACCAGCGCCGAGTCGCTCCCAATGAAGACCTTGTCGCCGATGACGGTCTTGTGCTTCGCGACGCCGTCGTAGTTGCAGGTGATGGTGCCGGCGCCGATGTTGACGCCGCTGCCAATCTCAGCATCGCCCAGATAGGTCAGGTGGTTCGCTTTGGAGCCCTTGCCGAGCCGGGTTTGCTTCGCTTCGACGAAGTTGCCGATGTGGGCGTCCTCGCCGATGTGGCAGCCCGGACGCAGATGCGCGAACGGGCCGATGTGAGCGCCCCTGTCGATTTGCGATTCGGCGATCAGGCAAGACTGCCGGATCAGGACGTGATCGCCGATGGTGGAGTCTTCGATCACGGAGAAGGAACGGATGCGGCAGTCGCTGCCAACGCGGGTTTGCCCCAGCAGCTGCGCAAAGGGCTCGATGACGGTGTCTTGACCGACCTCAACGCCGGCGTCGATCATGACCGTCTCCGGCTGGAAAATCGTGACGCCGGACGCCATGAGCTGTTGCGCCGTAGCGAGCCGCAGCTCGCGGTCAAGCATCATCATCTCGGCGATGGTGTTGGCGCCCAGCACTTCTTCCGGGTGTGCCGCCCTGATGGCCAGCACGCGCTCGCCGGCATCGCGGAGGATGCGGGCCATGTCGGTCAGATACAGCTCCTTATGGGGGTTGTCCGCGCTGAGCTGGCCAATGTGACTGAACAGAGCATCGCGGCGAAAGGCGTAAATCCCGGAGTTGATCTCGCGCAGCGCCTGCTGCTCGGGGCGGAGAGACTTCTGCTCGACGATGGCATCCACCTCGGGCGCCCCGGGGAATTTGCGAATCACGCGCCCGTAGCCAAAAGGGTCGGTGGGCTCGGCGGTAAGGATGGTCATGGCCGCCCGTTCCTGCAGATGAAAATCGCGGAGCGCGATGATGGAGTCCGCACGAAGCAGTGGAACGTCTCCGGAAAGGACAATCAGCTCGTCATAGTCACGGGTTCCCTGCTCGGCGATTTGGACAGCATGGCCGGTTCCGCGCTGTTCGTGCTGTACAGCGAAGCGCACTCCGGTGTCGCGCAAGGCATACTGGACGGCATCCGCCTGATGCCCGACGATGACCAGAATGTCGTTGGGCGGCACCACCTGCGCAGCGGAGGCAATCACGTGCTTCACGAGGGGGCGTCCGCCGATTTCGTGGAGCACCTTGGCGCGCTTCGATTTGAGCCGCGTGCCCTTGCCCGCGGCCATGATCACGATACCCAGTCGCATGGATGCTGATACTCCTGCGGCGCGCGCAAACGCACAGCGAAAGCGCGTGCCGCAATCCTCATTCTCTCAGACGCCGGATGGTGCCGTAACGGACAACTCGGTTCTCCTTGCCGGTGGAATCATGTCCAGCACGGTTGCTTTCGGCAATTCCGGAGGCCGGAAATTCCCTGACCCGGCAAGCCGGCTCTCGTATACTTTCGAGTCAGCAACCCGTGCGAGGAGACGAATGCCCTGTCTGGAAATGAAAGTGCCGGCTCTGCCGCACCCGGTCCCGTCTACGCGGCTGCGTGCGCTGCTGGAAAAGCCGGGCGCCGCGGTGCTGCGGCGCAATGAGGTTGCCGAGGCCCCGGGGCACGATGACAGGGAGCTGCGCAATCGGATTCGCGTCGCGGCGGTTCTGGCGGTGAACCTCACCGAACCTCCACAGCCGATCGACACAACAGGCTCGGAGGATGCGGATGAGCCCGGGGAAGAGTCTCATGCGCCAGCAGCCGATTCCGAGACCGACCAGCAGACGGGCAGCTTCGCCAAGGGGCTGGAGATCTGGGTGAGCGACGGCGAGCGCGCCGTCTGCGCTCTGGCGGATGCAGACGAGATTCCGGGTGCGCTGGCGATGTTTGACGCGTGGCTGCGGCTGGCGCGCTTCCCGCCGGCATTCCAGCGTCTGGACCAGCGGCTGGTCGGGCTTCACTACGGATTCCGTGAAGGACTTTCCATCGCCATCCACGGGGATCCAGCCGAAAGTCAGCCGGAGGCAGAGACGTTCTTCGACAACCTGGCGCCGATCCCCGAGATCGACGATTTTCGCGAACCGCGCTTCATGGTCCGGCTATCGGAATCGGGGGTCGGGTACCTGCATGACCTGCTCCGCTCGGCGTCGGCCTGGCTTGAAGACAATTCGTATCCCAACATTCTCGGTCCGCGATGAAAGCCGGCGTGGTTGCGGGTGTTGTTGCCGCAATGCTGACGGCTCCGCTTCCCGCCCCACCCCAGGATTCGCCACAGGCCCCAACCGCTGCCCCGAATGCGGAACGCGTCGAGAGCGGCTCGACGGTTTCGGCAGACGGCAAACCGGTAGCCTACCGGATTCGGCTGTTGCCCCTGTCTTCGTTTCCCGATCTACCCGCGGCGATAGCCACGGAGCTCAGCCGGCGCGGGTGCATGATCCCGCAGAGCTTCGAAGCGAAGCAGCCGGAAAACGTGATCCACGGCGCCTTTCGTGGGGCGGGCAGCAGCGACTGGGCGGCGCTGTGCTCGTCGCAGGAAACGACCACGCTGTACGTGTTCTTCGCCGGGCAGAGGGAATCGCCGATCGTCCTGCGCTCGCAGGCGGATTGGGCGTGGCTTGGGGCGGAACCGGGAAGCTCAGTTTTTGGATCGGCCTGGGGCATTGCGACTCGCTCGGCGGCAGACCTGCGCGGGACTCCGGGGCTGCGACGCGGACTGAACATTGACCACGACGCGATTGACGATGCGCGGCTGGAACGTTCCCTCGTCATTCACTACTTCGAGGGGGGCCGGTGGGTGAATCTGCATGCCGGTGACGGCAGTGACTGACTCCCCACTACGGTTGCGGCATCGAAGCCCGGTCCAACGGATTTCTTCCGCGCCACAGCAACTAATTCCGGGGATTTTTGTCTAATGCATCGCAGCACCTGTGGTCCGGTTCTCTCTTTTTGGCTCCCGAGCCTTCCCTGTTTCGGGAGCTGTTCCCTTTTGCCCGAGGCCGTTTAGCGATCATGCCTAAAGGCTTCTCGCACGCAAAAATTCAGCCCGTCGTAAACACGCCGCGTTCACCAGGGCAGGGTTATGATGGAACGCATCGATCCGTGACGTACCCGTAGTTTTCCGCCGCAGATCGCACGCGGCACAGGATTGTTTCTCTCGCCTTTGACAAAGGATGGCCATGTCTCCGTCGATCGTCCGCACGATTCGCCCCGTCGCAATCCTCTCCTCCCTGGTTTTCGGTTCCGTTTTCGCCGGCAGCGCGCTGGCACAGACCGCCCAGTTCACTGTGCCGAGCCGCATCGTCCGGCCGATCGATGACAATTCCCGCGTGACGCTGCAGGGCTACGTGCATCCGCTGGCCAATGCCGCCAATGATCGCGGCGCGGCGCCGGATTCGATGCCGATGTCGCGGATGCACCTGGTGCTGAAGCGGAGCGACGCTCAGGAGTCGGCGCTGAAGCAGTACCTCGCCGACCTGAACACCCCCGGCAGCGCGAACTACCACAATTGGCTCACGCCGGACCAGTTCGGCAAGCAGTTTGGGCCGTCGGACCAGGACATCGCCACCGTGGAGTCGTGGCTTTCCGGGCATGGCTTTGAGGTAACCGATGTCAAACCAGGCCGCCAGGTGATCGAGTTCACGGGCAGCGTGGCGCAGTTGCGCAGCGCATTCCACACCCAGATCCGGCAGTACCAGGTTAGCGACGGTTTGCACTACGCAGCAGCCAGCGATCCGCAGATCCCTGACGCGCTTTCGCCGGTTGTCGCCGGCTTTGTCTCGCTGAACAACTTCCGGCTACAGAGTCACGCGCGGATGCTGGGCCACGCCACTTACGATCCGAAAACCGGCACAGCAAAACCGGAGTGGACGGTCAACGGAGGGGAAGGGTATCCCACTATTGGCGGCGTCAACTTCGCGATTACGCCGGGAGATTTCGGGGTCCAGTACGACCTGCCGAACCCCACGGTGAACGCCAGCTACGCGGGGACCCCGTACGATGGCAGCGGGCAGACCATCGCGATCATCAACGAGGCGAACATCAATATCGCTCTCGTGAATCAGTTCCGCACCCTGTTTGGACTGCCTGCTAATCCTCCCAACGTCATCATCGACGGCAATGACCCGGGTATCGACGGCATTAACAATCCTGACGGACCCAATGACGCAACGGGCGAAGCTTATCTGGATGTCGAGTGGTCCGGTGCGGTGGCCCCCAGGGCGACCATCGATTTAGTGATCGCGGCCGACACGGCGCTGGAGAACGGCCTTTACCTGGCCGCCGAGCACGCCATCTACAGCAACATCGCTCCTGTCATCAGCGTCAGTTTCGGAAGCTGCGAACTAGCCGCGGGCTCGACAAACCAGTTTCTTCTGGCCCTGATGGAACAGGCTGCCGCTGAGGGAATCACGGTGACGGTTTCGACCGGCGACGACGGGTCGGCCGGCTGCGACGACCCCAACGCGGTGGTGGCCGCGACGCACGGCGCTGGCGTCAGCGGATTTGCCTCCACTCCTTATAACGTTGCGGTAGGCGGCACCGACTTCTACTACGGCAGCGGCTACCAGAGCCTGACGCTCTCCGGCCTTTCCACGTACTGGAACACCACGAGCAGCAACACCCCCAACGTTTCGCTGAAGACGCCGATTCCTGAGCAGCCATGGAATAACAGCCAGTTCGGGCTGGACGCCTCGAACTACTACACCACCTATGGCGCGACCACCATCGGCGCCGGCAGTGGCGGAGCCAGCAGCGCAGCGGTTTGCTCGGCAGGCTATAACCAGACCACGGGAGCCTGTATGGGAGTCCCCACAGGCTATCCGAAACCGTCGTGGCAGACCGGAACCGGAGTTCCCGCCGACGGCGTTCGCGATATCCCTGACGTTTCGCTCTTCGCGGCCGACGGTCCCAACTACAGCTACTACGCCGTTTGCTATGCGGACGGCGATTGCCAGCCCAACGCGAGCGGCCCGGTGCAAATTTACGGCGTGGGCGGCACATCGGCTTCGGCTCCGGCCTTTGCGGGCATCATGGCGCTGGTGAACCAGAAATATGGACGCCAGGGGCAGGCGGACTTCGTCCTGTATCCACTGAAGGCAACGTTCCCCGCGGCGTTCCATGATGTCACGGTGGGGTCCATTTCTGTACCCTGCCAGATCGGCTCGACGAACTGCATCACGGCCAATCCGGTCGTGGCGGGGGAAGGCCAGATCGGCAGCGGGACGACACCCTGGTGGAACGCCGGGGCGGGCTATGACCTTGCTACCGGGCTCGGTTCCGTCGATGCCGCCGTGCTGGTCGCGGACTGGGGCAGCGTTACGCCTCCCAAATCGACGACCACGACGCTGAACCCGTCATCCACGTCGTTTGCACACGGCACCGCGATTACGATCAGCGGCAACGTCACCGGCACAGGCACGCCCTCGGGCAATGTGGTGCTGATGACCGACAGCGTGGAGCCGGGCCAGCAGACGCAGGCGACGTTCGCGCTGAGCGCCGGCGCATTTTCGTCGAGCACCGTCAACTTCCTGCCGGGCGGTACCTACAACATCTGGGGTCAGTACAGTGGCGACGGCACGAACGCGGCCAGTAAATCGACGCCGGTGTCGATCACGGTCAGCCCGGAAGCCAGCACGACGTACTTCAACATCCTGAACACGCTCTCCGTCTCCGCGGGCACGGCCGGGATTTCTTCAGGGAATACCAACGTTGCCTACGGCACGCAGGGGCTGCTGGCGGCCGAGGTGTACGGGACCAACTACTACAACTCGTGCGTGAAGCCGAGCAACCCCCCGGCGAGCTGCGCCTACTACGGCGTTCCCACCGGCACGGTTACGTTCGCCGACAACGGAACGACGATCAACACCGCGGCTCTGAACTCGGAGGGTGACGCGGAATTCAACGCGCCATTCTTTGTAGGCGCCCACTCGGTCACGGCCAGTTATTCCGGCGACAAGAGCTACAACACCTCCAGTGCGTCGGCTATCACGTTCACTGTGGTGAAGGACACCCCCGACGTTTACCTGGCCGCTTCGAACCTTACCACCACCAACCCGCACTTCACGTTTACCGGCGGCGAGACGACCGTGCTCAACGTGTGGCTGGAGAACAGCGCGAACGACGCAATCCCGCAAAACGGCGCGGCAGCTGTCAATCCGGCGGCACCACCCACGGGGAGCGTCACGGTGACGTTTTCACCGAGTGTGACGGGCAGTCCGTTCACGGTTCCTCTTTCGGCTGGCGTCGATCAGGGCTCTCTGCTGCCTGACGGCATTGGCAGCTTTGCGATTCCGGCTTCGACGGCGGCGGGCAACTACACCATCACCGTCTCCTACAACGGAGACGGCAACTATGCAGCGCTGACGGGCAGCAGTGCGCCGTCGGGAACGATTGTAATCACCGCGCCTGGTTCGGGACTAACTTCCAGCATTACGGCGACGATGAACGGCAGCATCTCGCCCACGACTCAGGTAACCGTCTCCGGCACAGTGACAGGCCAGAGCGGACATCCGGCTCCGACGGGAGCTGTTCTGTTGTTCTCCTCGGGCTACGGCGATCTCGAAGTCGGGATCACTCCGTGCACGACGACCAGCGCCAGTTGCCCGAACACCTATAGCTCGACCTTCGGCTTTACAGTGAACAGCCAGAACCTTTTCCAGGGCGCAAACTTCGTCACGCTGCAAT
This sequence comes from uncultured Acidobacteriaceae bacterium, assembly GCA_963819725.1. Taxonomy (GTDB): domain Bacteria; phylum Acidobacteriota; class Terriglobia; order Terriglobales; family Acidobacteriaceae; genus Palsa-343. The sequence continues at coordinate 85,112 of CAWFXK010000002.1, read as the reverse complement.
ACGTTCCGCCAAATGCCGGCATCTACGCTCCGTCCACTTTTAACCTGAGCAGTAGCGCCTCCATCTCGAACTCGCTTTCTGATTTCGCTCTCACTGCGGCGAGCAGCATCGTTTCGGCCACGCATGGCGGCTCGGCAGCGACAACCACGATCTACGTCACGCCGACGAACAGCTACAGCGGAACAGTGAACCTGAGCTGCGCGGTGATCGGGTCGTCCACCGGCGTCTCGTGCTCGCTCAGCGCGAGTTCGGCGACGCTGACTTCGTCGGCCAACGCGAGCCTCGACCTGCGGAAGGTTCCGGCCAGACCGGCCCACAACCTGCTGCTGACAGGCGGAGGCGCAGTGTTCGCCTGTGTTCTGCTTCTTACCATTCCGGCCAGGCGGCGGGCCTGGAGAAACCTGCTCAGCCTGCTGTTATTCGCGTGCATTGCCGGCTTCGGCATTGGCTGCGGCGGCGGCGGTTCCAGCGGCGGTGGTGGCGGAGGCGGTGGTGGTGGTGGAGGCGGCGGTGGTGGAGGAGGCGGTGGCGGTGGTGGTGGAACGACCACGCCCACCAACAGCTCTGTCTCTGTGACCCTGACCGTGACCGCCAGCAGCTCGGCTGCAATCGGCAACTACGCGGTGAGCGTCACCGGCTCGTCGACCAACCAGATTCACACTCTGGGAGTGACGGCAGCCGTTCAGTAAACGCCAGAAGACCGGCTCGGGATCCCGCTCCTCGACAAAGGGGGCGGGATTCGCCGTTTTGGGGCGTCATTCTGGCGGCGCAAGTGGGTGGAGCGACCAAAATGCGGCGAGGTGCAGCAACCCCCGGCTCGGTATACTGCTCTGAAATCGCAGCTGTCGATGCCTGACGGCGCAGCTTTGGTGCGCTTTCGGCGTTTTACTCCTTTCAGGAGGAACTGCCAGCGCCCATGAACCGGACGCGAACGCGTGGTGACCAATTACGGGTGGTCGGTGGTGCCGGAGCCGAGCCCAGGGAGCGGCCGGGCCCTGTTCTCGCACCGCGCCAACCGCAGCCGTCCAGCCATCCCGCTGCCGGCATGCGGCCCCGGCGCTGGCTGTACGCGCTGTGGACGCTGGGACTGGTGGTGCTGTTTTGCTTTCATTTCCCACACCTGCTCGCCGATTTTCCCAACCACTCGCCGTGGATGGACTACGCGAAATACACCGATGAGGGCTGGTATGGCAATGCCGCGGTCCGCTACTTGCTGACCGGGCAGTGGTACCTGCGCGGCGACTTCAATCCCGCCGTGGCTCTGCCGGTTTGGCCGTTGCTGCTGGCCGGGGTCTTTCATTTCACCGGAGTGAGCCTGGCTGTGGACCGCAGCCTCGCTCTGTTGTTCTTCGGCCTCGATCTTCTGCTCGCGTATTGCGTCGTTCGAACGCAGGCCGAGCGCTGGGTGGCCATGCTGGCCGTCACGCTGCTCGCGACCAGCCCGTTTCTCTGGGCTTTCAGCCGGCTGGCGATTCTCGAATCGCTGCTCATCTTCTTCGTTTTGCTCTCGTGGCTGCTGGCACTTCTGCTGCCACGCACCCCGGCGCGATTGCAGACGCTGATGCTCGCCGGAGTGGGATTGCTGCTGTTTGCGACGATCCTCAGCAAGACCACGGCGATTTTCCTGATTCCCTCCACGCTGTTTCTTGTGGCGCGCGCGTGGGCCGGACGTCGCAGCGCCGTTCGCGCCCTGGGCATCTGTGTTGCCGCCGCCGCACTGCCCTGGTGGGCGTACTATTTTCTGGCCGTGCGCCCCCATTACGGCGTCGACTACCACTACCTGTTCGAGGCGAATCACTGGCCGCAGCCGTCAAGCTTCACCGGCTGGCTGGGCGCATTCTGGTGGGCGCTGCATGGGTGTCTCTGGATCTCGCCCACCCTATGCACAGCCGCCGCGGCCGTGCTGCTGCTGGCGCTCCGCGGGGAAACCGGACCGGCACTGGTGGTCATCGCAGCTGAGCCGCAGCCGGTCCGTCCGGGGCTGTACGGCAGCCCGCTGACGGCTGCATGCCTGCTGGCTATCGCCGGATACGTCGCGTTTATCGGCTGGCACAACAGCCCGCAACCACGCTACTACGAGGTGGCAATCTACCCTGTGTGCTTCATGCTGTGTATCGGCATCGCCGACCTGCTGTCACGACGGCGAGCGGCTCTACTGCGGATCTGTGGCGCCGCTGCGCTGGCGGCAGCGGCTGCGATCTCGGCTGGCGGCATTTTTCGCATTGCCGCTTATCTGCGCCATCCCGAGTACACCTTCCTGAACGCCGCTCGTGGTGTGGCTCGGTATATCGACGCGCATCCTGGACCGCATCGGTTGCTGCTCTCCGTCAGCGGAGACAACATTCAGTTGATCACCGGCGTGCCCGCGATCTGTGACGACTACGGCACCTGGGATCTGCCCTATCGCATGCACCAGTACGAGCCTGGTTGGTACGCCGCGTGGAACGACATCGATCCTGGAACCCTGTCGGACATTCAGTCGCAGTATGCGTTGCAGCCGGTCGCCAGCTTTCCTGCCTTCGATGACCCGGATCGAAACCTGCTGGTGCTTTACCGGCTGAGCCCGCTTCCTGCTGCGCAGCAAACGTATTTCGTTCAGGGAGAACTCCGCGACAACGCCGGCCGCTAGTTGCTGGCCGGATACCTGGGTCGATGGACGCGCGGGACCGCGAACATTTTTCGCTTGACATATCTGCCTGGGAGCCCCAATCTATTGATGGCTTAACGGCTATCGGCCAGGATGTAGTAGAGGGATGACATCCGGGGGCTTAGGGAGAATGGCTCCCACGGAGGCAATCTCGGTCAGGCCCTCCCCCACATACCAGGCTCTCCGCAGAGGCTTCGTTCCGAGCGAAGCCTCTCTTTTATTGCCGCGGCCACGGGCCACCTCCCCCGCCAACTCCGCTGGTTGCTGTCGCGGAATCTGTTCCCGCGACCAATTGATTCTCCTGACATCCAAGAGCCTGCATGACTTCTCAAAATCCCGCGCGCCTGTTCTCTCCTCTGCAAATTGGATCTCTCACGTTGTCGAACCGGATTGTCGTCTCGCCCATGTGCGAGTACTCCAGCGAAGACGGCTTCGCCAACGACTGGCACCTGGTTCACCTGGGCAGCCGCGCCGTCGGCGGCGCGGGCCTGGTTTTCACCGAAGCCACCGCAGTCACCGCGGACGGCCGGATCAGCCCGCAGGATCTGGGCCTGTGGAAGGATGAGCACATTGCGCCGCTGGCGCGCATCACGGCGTTTCTTCATTCCCAGGGCGCGCACGCGGGTATTCAGCTGGCGCACGCCGGGCGCAAGGCAAGCACGTATCGCCCCGGGAGCGGCGAAGGCGTCATCGCGCCCGAGAACGGCGGCTGGTCGAACGTCCTGGCGCCCAGCGCGATTTCGTTCGCCCCGAACTACCCCCAGCCGCATGAGGTCGACCACGCCGGCATCGCCGCCATCAAGCAGGCCTTCCGCGCTGCGGCGGTGCGTGCCGATAAAGCCGGATTCGACGTCATCGAGATTCACTCGGCCCATGGCTACCTGCTTCACGAATTCCTTTCGCCGATCAGTAACCGTCGCAGTGACGAATACGGCGGCAGTTTCGAGAACCGCACACGACTGCTCCTCGAAGTCGTTGCCGCGGTCCGGGGAGTCTGGCCACGCGAGCGGCCGCTCTTTGTTCGCATCTCGGCGACGGACTGGACTGAAGGAGGGTGGGATTTGCCACAGTCGGTCCAGCTCGCCGTGCTGCTGCGCGATTGCGGGGTCGACCTGATCGACGTCTCCTCGGGCGGCAATGTCCTCGGTGCTGCAATGACCCTCGGCCCTGGCTATCAGACGCCGTTTTCCGAGGCCATCCGCACGCAGACCGGCATCCTGACCGGCGCTGTGGGCATGATCACCGACCCCGCGCAGGCTGCGCATATCCTGCGCACCGGGCAGGCGGACCTGATCTTCATCGCGCGCGAATTTCTGCGCGATCCGTATTGGCCGCTGCACGCTGCCGCAGCACTAGGCGAGCCCGCGTCCTGGCCGGCGCAGTATCTGCGCGCGGCTCCGGCGAAGAGCGCTGCCCGCACACCGGTCGGGAACAAACTTGAGAACAAGGGCTGATACTTTTTCCACAATCTTGTCAGGCACCGTGATGCGTGCCCTATACTGCGGGCAGCGAGCCGCGCCCGGAGCGGCTCCGTGACGATCGTCGATGCCCAAACACGCAACGCAGCGCCGCCCCCGGCACGAACCTGTCATTCCCGACAAGCTCTACTTCCGCATCGGAGAAGTGGCGCGTCTGTGCGGGGTAGAAACCTACGTCCTGCGCTTCTGGGAGACCGAGTTCCCGCAGATGCGCCCCAACAAAAGCGGCACCGGGCAGCGTCTCTATCGCAAACGCGATGTGGAAATGGCGATGCGCGTCCGCAAGCTGCTCCACGACGAGGGGTACACCATTGCGGGCGCGCGCCAGGTGCTGGCACAGGAAGCCCGCGAGCTGCGCGCCATCTCACCGCAGTTGCCTTTGATCGAAGGCGGCGCCAGCGTTACGCGGGTGAAGGCGAAACTGCAAAAGGTGCGGAGCGAACTGCGCGATCTGCTGGGTGTGCTTTCATCCCCGCCCACGCGCAAGCCGAGAATCGGCTCGAACATCGACCGCAAGCTGTTCGACTAGCGCTCTTCCGCTTTCAGCTTCTTCCATCGCGCCAGCAACAGAAGCGCCTCCACAACCAGCACCACTTGCAGGCCGATGAGCATGAACGCCAGCCATCGGTGGCCGTGCGTGATTCCCACCACCTCCACGCCACCCAGCGCAGCGGCTCCCCCAGCAGCAATCACCACCCCACGCCGCAACCTCTCCACCCTGCTCATCTTCTTACCTTCCTCTCATGCCGCCCAGCATGCCCATCGCGCGGCGCTGCAGCATGCCGCCGCCCTTGCCGATGCCCTTGAACATCTTCCGCATCTGGGCGTACTGGCGCAGCAGCTGATTCACCTCCTGCACCGTCGTGCCCGAGCCATTCGCGATGCGCTTGCGGCGGCTGCCGGAGATGATCTCGTGGTGATCCCGCTCTTTCTGCGTCATCGAGTTGATCATCGCCTCGACGCGCGTCAGCTGCTTCTCGTCCACCTGACCGGCCATCTGCTGCATGCCGGCGAAGGGGCCGACGGAGGGCAGCATCTTGAGAATGCTCTCCATCGAGCCCAGCTTTTTGATCTGCCGCAGCTGATCGCGGAAGTCCTCGAGGGAGAAGCCGTCGCCGGAGAGCGCCTTGCGCGCGAACTCCTCGGATTTCTTCTTGTCGAGCTTCTCCTCGGCGCGCTCGATGAGGCCCATGATGTCGCCCATGCCGAGGATGCGGCCGACGATGCGGTCCGGATGGAAGGGCTCGAAGGCGTCGGGCTTTTCACCCGTGCCGATGAACTTGACGGGTTGCCCGGTCACATGGCGAATGGAGAGCGCCGCGCCGCCGCGTGCATCGCCGTCCATCTTGGTGAGCACCGTCCCGGTCAGGCTGAGTTGCTTGTGGAAGGCGTCGGCGGACTTCACCGCGTCCTGGCCGGTCATGGCGTCGGCGATAAACAGGATCTCCTGCGGCGAGAGCAGCGCCTTCAGCTTCGTCATCTCCTCCATCAACTGCTCATCGACATGCAGACGGCCGGCGGTATCGACGATCAGCGTGTCGCAACCGGTGATGACGGCTTCGCGACGAGCTTCCTTCGCCAGACGTTCCACCAGCGGCGTGCCGGGCTGCTCGCCCTTCTCATCGCCCTCGTAGATGTTCGCTTTGATCGCCTTGGCCACCACGCGCAGCTGCTCGCGCGCCGCGGGCCGGTAGACATCCACAGAAACGAGCATCGGACGGTGGCCGCCCTTCTGCAGCCAGGCCGCCAGTTTGCCCGCCGTCGTCGTTTTACCGGAGCCCTGCAGCCCGGCCATCAGGATCACCGTAGGCGGCCGCGAGGCGAACTGGAAGCGCGCCACATCCTTGCCGAGGATCGCGATCAGCTCGTCACGGACAATCTTCGTCACCTGCTCGGTCGGCGACAGCGAGGTCATCACCTCCTGCCCCAGAGCCTTCTCCCGAATGTGGTCGATCAGCTCTTTAACCACGTTCAGGTTGACGTCGGCTTCGAGCAGTGCGATGCGAATCTCGCGCAGCGCCTCCTGCATGTTCTCTTCGGTGACGGAGCCCTGCCCGCGCAGGTTCTTGAAGGCCCGTTGCAGCTTTTCGGAAAGATTCTCAAACATAGGTCAGAAGCCTATTTTACAGGGAGGGACTGGCCCCTTCGGCTACCGTCAGCGACTGTCCAGGCGAATGCGCCTGGCGCCGGCCCTGGCGCAAGATCGCAGGCCTCCTCGTTCCCCATCTATTGAACATCCCTTAACTCCCTGTTGATGCGAGCCTCCGCACCCGCCCAGCACAGTACCTAAGTCGCCTGCCCCACGGTCGACATCGTCACTTCGAACCCCGAAAAGAGGTTAGAACCCATGCTCAGGAACGCAGCAGCCCTGGGACTTCTCGCCGGTGCGCTTGCCATTCCCGCCGTCGCCCAGCAGGACCACCCACGCGGAATCCCGCATCTCGACCATGTGTTTCTCATCATGATGGAGAACCACGGCTACCAGCAGGTCATCGACAATCCCAAAGAACCCTACCTCAACAGCCTCATCAACAGCGGCCGCGTCAGCCTCGCCACCAACTACTTCGCTGTCGGCCATCCCAGCCTCACGAATTACCTCGAAGTGGTCGGCGGTTCGAACTTCGCGGTTCGCAGCGATAACGCTCCCGACTGGGGCAACATCGCGTGTACGCCGAACATCTCCAGCGGCGTCGTGAATGCCGACAACGGTGGCGGCAATGCGCCGGTGAAGGTGGATACCGGCAACATCTGCCCAATCTGGGGCTCCGGCACCGACGCCGAAACTCCGGCCGTCGATACATGGAATGAAATCGCTGGTCCGTTCGTGGCGCTGGCAGACCTCGATGGGGTCAAGTCAGTCGCTGCCACTCCCACGGTTGGCAAAACCATCGGTGACCAGTTGGATACCGTTGGGCTGCACTGGAAGTCCTACCAGGAGAGTCTGCCGCTCGGGTCGATCACCGGCGTGAACTACAGCAACGGCACCGCGACCAACCTGACGGATTTCACGACGCTGGCGCCGCTGACCTCATCGAGCGTGGTACAGCTCTACGCGGTGAAGCACAATCCCTTCGCGTATTTCAGAAGCGTGCAGGACGGCGATGACCCCGATAACAGCTTGAAGAATGTCGTGGGCTTCGACGGCCCGCGCGGACTTTATGCCGACCTGACCAGCGGCAATGTGCCGGCGCTGGCTTTCATCGCCCCCAACCAGTGCGACGACCAGCATGGCCGCGGCAACGGCGACGCCTTCTGCGCCTTCGACTACGGACAGAACAACAGCGGCTACACCTACGGCACGCAGGTGGGACTCAACCCGGGCCTGATCCAGCAGGGCGACGTCACCATCGAGCGGATCGTGAAGGCGATCCATCGGTCGCCGGCGTGGGACGAGGGACGCAGCGCCATCGTGATCGTGTGGGACGAGAACGACTACAGCGGCAGCACAACGCAGCTGACCGGCCTCTATCCAAGCCAGAACCAGAATCGCGTGGTGCTGACCGTGGAGACCAACTTCCGCCATGGCCAGGGCGTCCAGAGCGACACCTGGTACAACAGCTACTCGCTGCTGAAGTCGATGGAGGCCGGGTTTGGTCTGCCCTGCCTGAACCACGCCTGCGATGCCGACGTGCAGGTGATGTCCGATTTGTTTGGGGAAGAGCATCACTGGTAATCGATACTGAAGCACCGGGAAGGAGGAAAGCCTCCGGACAACGCGCCGGAGGCCTCTTTTCTGCCACGGGATCAATTTCTGAGGGCTTCAGAGGAAACGGGATTCCCTGCGTCAGCCATCGACAGACGCCGCTCGCGCTACTCTGTTTCCATGTCCCCTGTTGCACTTTCCCTGGAGGGAAAGGTCGCTCTCGTCACCGGAGGTTCTCGCGGCATCGGCGCCGCCTGCGTCCGGCTCTTTCGCCAGGCCGGCGCCAGGGTGGCTTTCAGCTACCGCTCCGCCCGCGAGGCCGCCGAGGCGCTGGTTGCCGAATGCGGCGGACCGGCAGCTTGCGCGTCTTTCGCCCAGGAACTCTCCAGCCCTGAAGACGGCCGGACACTGGTTCGCAGAACGGTCGATCAGTTCGGCAGCCTCGATGTTCTGGTCGCCAACCACGGCATCTGGGAATCGCAGGAGGTTTCGATTGCTGCGATGTCCGACGCGCAATGGCGGAACACGCTGGCGATTAACCTTGACAGCGTCTTCGGTCTGATCCAGGCCGCGGCGGCCCAGATGCAACAGCAAATCAGGGAGCAAAGCTCGACCAGAGGTGCGCCGGCGGCCAGCCCCGGCCAGGCCCATATTGTGCTCGTCAGTTCGACCGCCGGCCAGCGCGGCGAAGCTTTCCACGCCGACTACGCCGCCAGCAAGGGTGCCATCATCAGCATGACCAAAGGCCTGGCGACGGAGCTGGCCCCGCAGGGCATTCGCGTCAACTGCGTCGCGCCCGGCTGGGTTGACACCGACATGTCTGCCCGAGCGCTCAGCGATCCGCAGAACCGCGATCGATTTCTGGCCCTCATTCCGGTGGGCCGCCCCGCCGATCCGCTCGAAATCGCCGGCCCGATCCTGTTTTTGTGTACCCCGCTTGCTGGCTTTATGACCGGAGAGATCGTCAATGTGAATGGAGGCGCTGTTTTAGCCGGCTAGCCCATGCGAAAGATCCCTGTTATCGCCCTCTCGGTTCTCTTTCTCTTCTGCGGCACCTTCGCGCTGCGCGCGCAAACCGCGACTCCGGACGCGCCGCCCACCTCCAGTTTCTCGTCGCCTGGGTCAACCCAGGAAGACTCCAGCGCAAAAAAGGCGCGAGCCGCGCTGGACGCGATGGTTCAGGCTCTGGGCGGCGACAAATGGCTCAACCAGCAAAACAGTTATGCGGAGGGCCGCATCGCCGGCTTCTATCAGGGCAAGCCGACGGGCGCCACCGTGCGCTACTGGGACTGGCGCACGCCGACCGCGGAGCGCACCGACCTGACCGAAACGACGAAGGACAAGCACAACTGGTCGCAGATCTTTGAGGGCAAAAACTGCTGGGAGATCACCTTCCGCGGCAAGAATCCGCTTCCCAAAGACCAGTGCGCCGCAGCCATCCGCCGCCACGATCACTCGATCGACGCGGCCGTTCATGTGTGGATGAAGCAGCCGGGCACGATCCTTATGTATGAAGGCCAGTCGCTGGCCGAGCGCCACCTGGCCGAACAGGTCACGCTTCTCAACACTGACAATGATTCGATCACCATCCAGATCGACGCCATGAACCACTTGCCCCTGCGTTGCTCCTGGTCCTGGCGGGATCCGGTTTACAAAGACAAGGACGAGGATATCGAGGAGTTCGACGACTACCACCTGATCGACGGCATCCAGACACCGTTCACCATCACGCGCCAGCACAACGGCGACATGACCCAGCAGCGGTTTATCTTCAAAGCGGCTTATAACGTACCCCTGCCGCCGGAGGGATTCGACGCCGACGCAGTAGCGGCGCGGATTCACAAGTAGACGCTGCAGACACAAAGGCCGCATCCGAAGATGCGGCCTGAACCTTCGCGCGCTGACGCCGCCTAAAGCAGGCCGCTACTTTACCTGCGGCGTAACACTCTCTGACTTCGCCGCGGTTTCCTGCTTCGGGGTGCTGTCGGGGGTGTCGGGGTTGCCCTTGATCCCTTCCTTAAACCCGCGGAAAGCCTCGCCGAGTCCCTTCCCCAGTCCAGGCAGCTTGCTGGGGCCGAAGATGAGGAGCGCGATGGCCAGAATGATCAGCAGGTGTTCGGGTTTGAAGAGATTGTCAAACATGAGAGGTTCTCCCGGACGGTGCCCGGCAAACCGGACACGCATCCGCACCCATCTATTGTCGCACAAGGGGAATTCTGCCGATGTATCCGGTGGGGCCGCCACCGGGCATCGCCTGGAACCGATCTCGCGTGTACCTTAGGAAGGACCCCTCGGGAGGGCCATGAGCAGCGGCGAACGCACGATTTGCATTCACGGTCACTTCTACCAGCCCCCGCGGGAAAACCCGTGGCTGGAGACCGTAGAGGCGCAGGAGTCGGCGGCTCCGTGGCACGACTGGAACGAGCGCATCACCGCGGAATGCTACGCGCCCAACAGCGCCGCCCGCATCGTGAACCAGCAGAACGAGATCATCCGCATCCTGAACAACTACGCGCGGATGAGCTTCAACTTCGGGCCGACGCTGCTATCGTGGCTCGAACAGAACGCCCCTCGCGTGTACGAGGCCATCGTGCATGCCGATCAGCGCAGCGAGAAGCGCTTTTCCGGCCACGGCTCGGCCATGGCGCAGATCTACAACCACGTGATCATGCCGCTGGCGAACACGCGCGATCGCATCACGCAGATTCGGTGGGGCATCGCCGACTTCCGCCATCGCTTTGGGCGCAAGCCGGAGGGCATGTGGCTTCCGGAAACAGCGGTCGATTCCGAATCGCTGGACCTGCTCGCCCAGCACGGGATTGAATTCGTTCTGCTTGCGCCCCATCAGTGTGCGCGCATCAAGTCGATGGCGCCCGCGGTACCGGCTGCTGGCGCCCGCTTCGGGCTCCAAAAACCGGCGCCGCTTCGACGAAAGATCCGAAGGAGCCCGCCTGGATCGAGACGCCCAACGCCTCGGTGGATACCACGCGGCCCTACCTCGTGCGCCTGAAGGAAGGCCGCACCATCAACGTCTTCTTCTACGATGGCCCCCGCTCGCGCGCCATCGCCTTTGAAGGCCTGCTGAACAGCGGCGAAGGCTTTGCGCAACGCCTGAAGAGCGGCTTCAAACCCGACAGCGCCGATGCCCAGATCGTCCACGTCGCCACCGATGGTGAAAGCTACGGCCACCATCACAAGTACGGTGAGATGGCGCTGGCCTGGGTGCTGCACTCGCTGCAGGATCACAGCGTGACGGCCGACCCGGCGAGCCCTCGCCTTACCAACTATGGCGAGTTCCTGGAGAAATACCCGCCGCGTTTCGAGGCGCAGATCGTCGAAGACACTTCGTGGAGCTGCGCGCACGGCATCGAGCGCTGGCGCACCGACTGCGGCTGCTCCAGCGGCCGACCCGGCTGGAATCAGAAATGGCGCACGCCGCTGCGCGCTGCGCTGGACGCGCTTCGAGATGCAGTCGCGCCGCTGGTTCATGAGGCCACTATCCGCCTCTTCAAAGATCCGGATACCGCACGCGACAGCTACATCGATGTCGTCCTGAACCGTTCTCGCCCATCGCGCGACGCCTTCTTTGAGGAGCACGCGCTCTACGAGTTCAACGAAGAGGAGCGCACGCGCGCGCTGATGCTGATGGAGCTGGAACGCCACGCCATGCTCATGTACACGAGCTGCGGCTGGTTCTTCGACGACATCTCCGGAATCGAGACGGTTCAGGTCATTGCCTACGCCGGCCGCGTGCTCCAGCTCGCGTCGTATCTGTTCGGCAAGCGTGCCTCCGGCCTTGAGAAGAACTTCCTCAGCCGTCTGGCTGCTGCGAAGAGCAATCTTCCCGAGCAGAAGGACGGCGCCGCCGTCTTCAACCGCTATGTGCGCTCCATGGAGGTTGGCCTCGAGCAGGTCGCCGCGCATTATGCCATCAGCTCCATCTTCACCAGCTATCCCGACGAGGCGGACATCTTCAGTTACTCCGTCCGCCGCCTCGCCTGGGATACGGCGCTCTCCGGACGCGTTCGCCTCGCCGTCGGACAGGCGCTGATCTGCTCGAAGATCACCGAAGCGGCCGAGACCGTCGCCTTCGGCGTCCTCCACTTCGCCGACCAGAACATCACCGCGGTCGTAAAGCGCTTCGACCCGGCGGATTCCGCCGATTACGACCAGTTTGTCGAAGAGGCGAAGGCCGCCGTCGGTCTCGGCGATTTCCCGGAGGTGGTTCGCTGCTTCGACCGCCACTTCGGCAGCCAGACCTATTCCCTGCGCTCGCTCTTCCGCGATGAGCAGAAGCGCATCCTCGAGATCCTCCTTACCGGTACCCTGGAAGAGGTTGAGTCGAGCCTCTCGGCCATCTACGACAACCAGGCCTCGCTGTTGCACTTCCTCAGCCAGAGCCGGTTGCCTCGGCCCCAGGCGCTCACCGTCGCCGCTACCTTCGCCATCAACGCCGGCCTGCGCCGCGCGCTTGAAGCCGACCCCGTCGATGCCATTCAGGCGCGCACCTGGTTAGGTCTGGCGAAATCCGACGAAGTCCCGCTGGATAAGCAGCTGATCGGCTACATCGCCGAGCAGAGGATGACACATGCGATGCTCGTTCTCCACGAGCGCAAGGAAGAGCTGGTTCTGGTCGATGATGCGCTGCTCATGGCGCGCACCCTCCGCGAGCTGCCTTTCGACGTCAACCTGTGGCAGGCGCAAAACCTCTGGTACGACACCTGGCGCCATCACCGCGATAAGCCCCCCTCAGCGGAGTGGCTGGAAAAGATGCACGAGCTTGGCCGCCAGATGCACATCGCCGTCGAAGCCATCGTGGTCGAAGATGGCAACGGCAATGGCAATCATGTTCAGAAACAGGCCTCGCCGCTGTCACCCGAAGTGACAAGCTCCACGGCGTGATCTGCGCCTGGCGACCAGAGCTCGGTGCCCTGAAGCCTGTTTCTCAGCTTCTCCAGTGCAGCGTGACCGGCCCGTCCATTGGATGTTTCAACGGTTGCCCGGTCTTCTCCGCATCGAGCCGCGCCTGCTTGAGCGCGAAGTACCACTTCGCCGGTTTGTCGGCGTCGTCGATCAGCATCAGCGCAGGATCGTACTTCAGCCCCTCAGCCTGCTGGATCATCGTGACCTGATCCTGGCGCACGAACATGTTGCCGAAGAAGCGCAGGATCGACGTCATAAACGGCAGGTGGTAGAGCACGTTCCACGCGCCGTAGACGTCGATGCGGCACGCACTGGCCGTAGTCGGCGTCACGGTCGTCAAGCTGGAAAACCACTTCGGTCCGCAGCGGATCGTCTCAAACCGCCGGTTCGGCAGCACAAAGTCGATGGTCGTCGTAATCGGTTCGCCATACACACCCAGCAACTTGTACGGCGCCGAGTTCTTCGATGGCGCGTGCGTCGCCATGCGAAACCCCTGCGAGATCGGCTCGAAGCGCTTCTCCTTTTCGTGGATGCTCGCCTCTTTCCGCCACCACCAACTCTGGTGCACGAACGGCCCGTGCGCCGGATCCATCAGCCCGATGATCCCGTGGTCGACGTTGCAGGGCAGATCGGCGGTGAGATGCTCGCTCCGATAGCGCTCGCTGAACTTCGGCAGTTCCGGCACCGGCGTCAGCGCTGCGTCCTGGGGCTTCACCCGCCCGCGCCCCGCCTCCGGCACGTAAACCCACGCATAGCCGTCGCGCTCCTCGCACGGATACGCCATGCCATGCAGATTTTTCGGAAATGGATCGTCTTTCGTCAGCGATGGAATTTCCATGCACTGGCCGCTCACCGGCTCGAAGACCCAGCCGTGGTACTTGCACGTCAGCGATTTGCCATCGAACCACCCGCACGACAGCGGGATTCCGCGATGCGGGCACAGATCGCGCATGGCAAACAGCCGCTCATCCTCGCGACGGCCGAGCACCATGGGAATGCCCATGAGCATGGCCGTACCTAAGCTGTGGCCCCGCAGCGATTCGCTGCGCATCGCCGGATACCAGTCGTTGTAAAGCAGCGTCGCCGGAGGTCCGCCGATGGAAACCGTGGCCATGCGTCTCACTATACCGCCCGGGATTGAGGGCTACCGGGACGTCAAAACCTGGCCGTTTTCGGCCTCAAATTTGCACCCGTTTTTCCTCAACTTCAATACCCGAAAAATCGCCAGCCGCAACCCGCTGAATCCAAACGTCTAACCCGCCTTGTGCGACCCTAACTCTTCCCGTATCATAAAGATAAGTCATCGGTCGCCCCCGCTTTGTACCCTCCAGGGCGTGACCCCCGGCCTATCAAAACCATGGCAGACGATCAGAACCCCCAGCTTCCTCTTCCCGGCGCCGACGGTAACGGCGCGAGCGGTCCCACCGGACCAGGCGCAGCCAATCTCGTCCCCATCAACATTGAAGAGGAGATGCGCCGCTCGTATCTCGACTACTCCATGTCGGTCATCATCGGGCGCGCGCTTCCCGATGCCCGCGACGGACTCAAGCCCGTGCATCGCCGCATTCTCTACACCATGCACGAGATGGGTCTGCAGTCGAACAAGAAGTACACCAAGTGCGCCAAGGTCGTGGGCCAGGCTATGGGTGTCTATCACCCCCACGGCGATTCCGCCATTTACGACTCCCTCGTCCGCATGGCGCAGCCCTTCAGCATGCGCTACCCGCTGGTCGACGGGCAGGGCAACTTCGGCTCCGTCGATGGCGACCCGCCCGCGGCCATGCGATACACCGAGTGCCGCCTGGAGAAAATCAGCGGCGAACTGCTCGCCGACATTGAGATGGAAACCGTGGACTTCGTCCCCAACTACGACGAATCAACCTACGAGCCTTTTGTTCTGCCCACGCGCATTCCCAACCTCATCGTCAACGGCTCCAACGGCATTGCGGTCGGGATGGCCACCAACATCCCGCCGCACAACCTCACCGAGGTCATCAACGCCGCCATCGAGATGATCAACAACCCGCACGCCGGCCTCGCCGAGGTGTTGAGACACGTGCACGGTCCCGATTTCCCCACCGGCGGCTTCATCTATGGCAAAGGCGGCATCGCCCAGGCTTACCAGACCGGTCGCGGCCGCTTCCTCGTGCGTGCCAAATGCGCCATCGAAAACCTCAACCAGGGCCGCCAGTCGATCATCGTCAGCGAGATCCCCTACCAGGTCAACAAAAACGTCCTCATCAAGCGGATCGCCGAGCTGGTCAACGAGAAGGTTATCGACGACATCAGCGACGTCCGCGACGAGAGCGATCGCGACGGCATGCGCATCGTGATTGAGCTCAAGCGCGGCGCCGAGGCCCAGATCATCCTCAACCAGCTCTACAAGCACACGCAGATGCAGGAGAGCTTCTCGATGATCTTCCTGGCCGTCATCAACGGCCAGCCCCGCGAGCTTCCCCTCCCGGAGGCCATCCGCATCTTCATCGAGCACCGCCAGGACGTGGTCCGCCGGCGAACCGCCTTCCTGCTGCGCAAGGCGCGCGAGCGCGAGCACATCCTGCTCGGCTACCAGATCGCGCTCGACCACCTCGACAACGTCATCAAAATCATCCGCGGCTCCTCCTCACGCGTCGATGCCCGCGAGAACCTGTTCCAGTTCTTCTCGAACAAAACGATCACCGTGCGCGATCAGGCGCTGAAGGGCGTCAAGCTCGATCCCGCGAAGTATGCCATTGACCCGACCACAGTCATCGGCGCCACGCTTACCCTCAGCTATCGCCAGATCGACGCCATCCTCGAACTGCAGCTCTACCGCCTCACCCAGCTCTCCATCGACGAGCTGCTGAAGGAGCTTAGCGAAGTCCGCGACAACATCGCCGAATATGAATCGATTCTGGCTTCGGAGAAAAAGCTGCGCGCCGTCATCGTGAAGGAGCTCGAGGCCGTTCGCAAGGAATACGGCGACGAGCGCCGCACCCAGATCATCGACGAGACCGCAGAGTTGCAGCTCGAGGACCTCATCGCCGACGAGCAGGTGGCAGTCACTGTCTCGCACTCCAGCTATCTCAAGCGGACGCCCATCTCCACCTATCGCCAGCAGCGGCGCGGCGGCACCGGCCGCCTCGGCATGAAGACGCGTGAGGAAGACTTCGTCACGCAGCTCATCGTCGACTCAACGCACGCGTTCCTGCTCTGCTTCACCAACAAGGGCCGCGTCTACTGGCTCAAAGTCTATGAGGTGCCCGATGTGGGCGCCGCGGGCAAGGGCAAATCCATGGCCAGCCTGCTCAGCCTGCAACCTGGTGAAACGGTCCGGACGATTCTGCCGGTGCGCAACCTTGAGGAGGAGGGCAAGTTCATCTTCTTCGTCACACGGAAAGGCACCGTGAAGAAGACGCCGCTCAAGGACTTCTCCAACGTGATGGCGCGCGGCATCATCGCCATCGGCATCGATGAGGACGATGAGCTGGTGGCCGTCCGCCTCACCGACGGCAATCAGATCGTCTTTCTCGCCACGCACGATGGCCTGGCCATCCGCTTCGGCGAGGAGGATGTCCGCTCCATGGGGCGCCCCGCTTATGGCGTGCGCGGCATCGACATCGGCAAGAACGACTACGTGGTCGGCATGGCGATCACCCCGAAGAAGAACGGCGAAGTTCACCGCATCCTCTCCGTCACCGAGAGCGGCTTCGGCAAGCGCACCGACGTCGAGGAGTATCGCCTGCAGTCGCGTGGCGGCAAGGGCGTGATCAACGTCAAGACCACAGCGAGGAACGGCAAGGTCGTCGGTATTCAGCTCGTCGATGAAACATCGGAGATCATCGTGATCAGCCAGTACGGCAAGATCATCCGCATCGACACCAACACTGTCCGCGCCGCGGGCCGCTCCACCCAGGGCGTCAAGCTGCTCAACCTCGAGGAAGGCGATCGGGTTGCGGCGGCCGTGGTGATCCCACCGGAAGAGGCGAAGATCGAACCGGAAACCGGAACGCTGCTGCAGTAAGCTGCAGCGTTCCCCTCAGGGACGGCGATTGCTTTCTCTTCCGTAAAGCGTGTTCCGTCGGAGTTATTTCCGGACTGCCGGTCATGCGGCCCCTGCCTCCTCAACGATTGAATCGGAGTCAGTGCACCAACGGCGGAGCCGGCGTTCCATCGGACCATTTGCCGACCCAGACCATGAGAATCGTCGCCCGTTCTTCAGGGTCATTTGCCGCCATCACCGGCGAACCCGTTAGATCGGCACCCCAGCTTTTCGCCGCGTCGCCCGCGACAAAAAACATCAGATGCGGATGCCAGTTTTTGCCGGTGTCGCTCAGGTACTGCTGCTTCGACAGCATGTAACACATCGCTCCCGGCTCCAGCGGGGGTAGTTCCTTGCTGTCCAGCGCCGATCGCGTCGCCTCGACAATCTCCGCCTTCGATTTTCCTGCCAGCACCAGTTTCGTCTTCATCAGATAGATGGGCGCAAAGCTCTTTGCGGCCGCCGGATTAAAGCAAATTGGGCCGCGAATTTTTGGATTCCAGAAGTTCGCATCGTTGGTGCCAGCGCCCCAGGACCGTTCCACCACACACAGAAAGCCATTCGTGCCCCTCGCTGCGGTCGTGTATCCCTCCCGTCTCAACACGATGACTTCGGCTTCGTCCGAAATGGATGCAGGAGCAGCGCTGCGAGCCAGCGCGATTTCAGAATTCTCGTCCGGTATCAAATATTGATCGAGTGGAGCCATGGTCGCATAAGGAGTCGCCTGCGGCTGGCCCCACGCGTGCCACGGCAGGACGGCCACAGCACCCAGAACAAGGAAAGCCAGAACTACGATCCTCACACGATTCTTTTGCATGGGACCCTCCGGAGACGCATATTCTGTTCGTAGAAGTTTACCGGTTCCTTTAGCATCTGCGTCAACGATTTGCTTTCAGATCAAGGCGCTCATCGCGGTACTCCGTCGGAGTTCTGGCGAGTGGTCGGCAACCCGGAACAAACAAATTACCTTGAGCCAACCACCGACTCCCAGCACCCTGTACCCTGTCCCCGTGCGCCTCTCACCCCGCGCTCGCGATCTCTTCGAGTTGTGCATCGGCTACGGGCTGATCCTCGCTACGATCTGGACGCCGAATCCCGCGCAGCGCATTCTCTACTGGCTCGCCTTTGCGTGGATCGCGATTACATCGATCCTCCGCCGCAAAGAAGTTGAAAACCACGGCCTCGGCCTTCGCGGCCTGCTCCCCTCGCTCTGGATCGTCGGTGCCGCCATCGTGATCGCGCTCGCCGGCATCGCCCTCGCCAGGCACCTGCACACGCTGCATCTGCTCTACGGCCCGCTGCCCGTCCTCACGCACATCTGGGGATACGCGCTCTGGGCCCTCATGCAACAGTTCATCCTGCAGATTTACGTCCTGACGCGGCTCCTGCGCCTTGGCCTGCGCCGCAATCCCGCCATCGCGCTCGCCACCATCCTTTTCGCCGCAGCCCACATCCCCAACCCGGTGCTCGTCGCGCTCACCTTAATATGGGGAGCCATCTCCTGTGCGCTCTTCCTGCGCTATCGCAACCTGTACACGCTGGCGCTCGCGCATGGCATTCTCGGCATGACCCTCGCAGTCACCGTCCCGAACCCCATCGCCCGCCATATGCGAGTCGGCCTCGGCTATCTCCAGTACCACCGGGTCCGCGCTGACCTCCGTCGCTGACCGCTCCGCATTTGAAAACAAAATAGATGCCGACAACCAATTGTGAAATCAAATACATAGCCGGGACCCGAAAAGTCGCCGCCCAACAAAATCAAATCCTTACGTTGTAAGATCCCCCTCGCAGTGCCGATTGTTCGGACCTGTGCGTGAACCTCAGCCGTCCGCTCTCTTCCTCACGGCAAAGAAGAACGGCAGCGACGCCACGCCCGTCGCCACGCAGAAGATCACCGCGTACTGGACCGACACGTCGTAGAGGAACCCAATCGCCGCGCTGCCCACGAACCAGGAGATGCCGTAAGCCGCGGTGAACAGTCCGTACGCCGAAGGCCGCCGCTCCGGCGGCACCATGGTCGCCACCGCGGCCGGGATGATCGATTCGTGCACGCCCATGCCGAGCCCCCACAGCGCCGCGCCCACCAGTGCCCAGCGGAATCCGCCCAGGAACACCAGCGGCGCCGACGCAATCGAGATGAACGTCAGCGGGATCAGCACCGTCACGCCAAAGCGGTCGAACAGCCGCCCGAACAGCAGCGATCCTGCGCCGCTGGTCGCCATCGCCACCGAATAGAAGATGGGGATCCAGATCACTGAAGCGACCCCGTGCTTCTGCAGGTGGAACGCGATCAGCTGATAGTCCGCGAAGCCGGCAGCTACGAGCGCCGCGCCAACCAGATAGATCCAGAACGAGCGGCCCATCCCAACCGCGTGTATTTCGGGCGAGTGCGGCTCCAGATCCTCAGGCCGCGGATACAGGAACTTCGTCACCACGATCAGCACGCCCGTGATGACGGCCGGAATCGCCAGCGTGGCAAATCCCAACCGATAGTCGCCGCGATATGCCAGGATCACCGCCAGCACCAGCGGCCCAATCAGCGCACCGGACTGATCCAGCGCTTCGTGGAGGCCAAACGCCCAGCCGATGCCCATCTCTTTGCCGGCGTGCGACAGCATCACGTCGCGCGGTGGATTGCGAATCGCCTTGCCCACGCGCTCCAGCACGATCAGCATCGCGGCCGTCTGCCAGTTGCGGGCAAAGGCGAGCGACGGAACCGCGGCCATCTGGACGAAATAGCCGAAGAGGGTAATCGGCCAGAACTGGCGCGTCCGCTCGCTGATGCGGCCGGAGAAAAACCGCAATCCATAGCCGAGCAGTTCGCCCAGCCCGGCGACGACGCCAACGATCGCGCCCGTTGCGCCCAGGGTTTCGAGGAACGGACCGCTGATGCTGCGTCCGCCCTCGTACACGAAGTCGGCAAAGAAGCTGACCACTCCGATCATCAGCACGAAGCGCAGCGCAACCTTGCCGGCGCGGGTTCGTGTCGATCTGTCGAATGACGCCATTTCGTCCCTGAGTGCTTGCTGGTATTAGAGATCCACCAGACGGCGCATCGGCCCGCGGATCCACCGGAATCGCTTCCATGAACATCGGGTAAACACCGGGAAAAAAACAATCCGGCAGGGTGGCACAACGCGTAGTTGTTTATGTAGTCTAATCCGCACCGCGAGGTCCCCCGCCTGGCGCTCCCCAGATGTCCCCAGGTTGCGCCTGGTCTGGCCCTCGTAATCCGATGGAGGAATGACAAAATGAAAACGATGAAGACCATGATGGTCGCTGCGGCCGTGTCCGGTTTGCTGAGCGGCGCGACAGTGATGCACGCGTCGACCACAGCCGTTAACTCGTCCGCCACGCCCATCCTGAAGGCGGGCAAACTGTCGTTTGCCGGTGTCGACTTCGCCAAAGCCCCGAAGCACTCGTGTAAAGGCAAAAACGACTGCAAGGGCCAGGGTGGCTGCAAGAGCAGCGACAACGGCTGCAAGGGCAAGAACAGCTGCAAGGGCAAGGGCGGCTGCGCCACTGACGGCTCCAAGATGCCTGACTAGTTTCACCCCGGGTACGTATTCCCGAAAACCAGGGCCGCCTCACCCGCGGCCCTTCTGCTTTTCACCTTCAGAGGTTCCCCTTGCCTGCAAATCGCTTCAACGGTTTTTCGGACTACGGCATCGGCATCGGTCTGCGCATCCCGCACTACCAGCACATCCTCTCGCGTCATCCCGTCGTCGACTGGTTTGAGATCATCTCGGAAAACTACATGGTCGACGGCGGCCGGCCCCTTGAAGTGCTTGACCAGATCCTCGAGCAGTACAAAGTCGTTCAGCACGGCGTCTCCATGTACTTCGGCTCCGCCGATCCGCTTAGCCGCGAACACCTGAAGAGGCTGAAGAGTCTTGTCCGCCGCACCAAAACGCCCTGGCTCAGCGACCATCTCTGCTGGGGCTCCGTCGACGGCCGCTACACGCACGACCTGCTTCCGATGCCCTACACCTGGGAGGCCGTAGAAGTTACGGCGCAGAAGATCCGCCAGGTGCAGGACTACTGCGAAGTGCCGGTGGTCGTCGAGAACGTCTCCAGTTACGCCGAGTTTCATGTGTCGGAGATGACGGAGTGGGAGTTTCTCAACGAGGTGGTGGAGCGCGCCGACTGCGGCATTCTGCTTGACGTGAACAACATCTACGTCTCGTCGAAGAACCACAACTTCGATCCGTTCACGTACGTGAACTCCGTGCCCTCGCACCGCGTGGCCCAGATTCACGTCGCCGGCCACAGCAAGTTCGAGAAGTACATCCTCGACACCCACGACCATCCCGTGCTGCCCGCTGTGTGGCGCCTGTATGGGCGGGCCATCGAGCGTTGCGGGCCTACGGCGACGCTGCTGGAGTGGGACGACAACATCCCCAGCTTCGACGAGGTTCATGCAGAAGCGCTCAAGGCCAACAAGTTCCTGAAGGCCGCCGCTGAAGCCGCGCCGCAGCAGAACAGCCTGGCCGCGATGCAGGCCGCGGCAGCGTCGATTGTCGAGCCCGCCGGAGCTGCACGATGAGCCAGCCCGCGAGCACACCCACCGGGCTGCTCGAGATCCAGCGCCGCATGGCCGCCGCTGTGATGCACCCGCTCACGCGCAGCGAAACGATGCCGCGTAAACGGCGCGACGGCACGTCGAACCAGAGCGAAGCCGACGCGATCATCCGCCCCAACGACCGGCTCACTTCCTTCGAGCGCCTGGAGATCTACAACCGCCAGTACTGGTTCCGTCTCTACACGTCGTTCGAAGAGGACTTCCCCGGCCTGCAGGCGATCCTCGGCCGGGCGCGGTTCGACGCGCTGATGCGCGCCTACCTTACCGACTGCCCGTCGGAGTCCTTCACGCTGCGCAACCTGGGTTCGCGCCTCGAAGCGTGGCTTGGCGACCATCCGGAACATTTGGATCCGCACCCACAGCTCGCCCTCGACATGGTGCGACTCGAGTGGGCCCACATTGAAGCCTTCGACTCCGAAGACCGCCCGCGACTCGGTGCGAAGAAGTTCGCCGCCATCGACGAGAACTCAATCCTGCACCTGCAGCCGCATTTGCGCGTGCTCGCGCTCTCCTACCCGGTGGATGATCTGCTCCTTCAGGTCCGCACAGAAAACGGCAGCGCGGCCTCATCGACCAACAATGCCAGTGTCGCGCGCAGGCGCCGCCATGTTCGTCACATTGCCGGGATGGCGCCGAAATCCATTCACCTCGCCATCCATCGCCATGAGAACACAGTCTGGTACAAAGAGCTTTCGCCGGAGGAATACCGCCTGCTCGCGGCGCTGATCGACGGCAAGACGCTGGGCGAGTCCATCGAGCTCGCTCTCAGGGAGAGTGAGCTCCCCGAGGAACGGCGTCCCGCATTTCTCCGGGAGGCGTTCGCCAGCTGGTCTATGCTGGGGTGGTTCACTTCCTGACCACGCTTCCTCCCCGCAAGAAAGGCAAGAACGATGAGCACCCCTGCGACTCCGACCACGCCCGGCAAACCGATGGGCCTCATCCCGGGGCTTTATCGCCGGTTCCAGCTTGCCTCGGCGAAACTGGAGTCACCCTTCCTGCTGCTCGTCCGCGTCTACTGGGGATGGCAGTTCGCGCAGTCCGGCTGGGGCCGGCTGCACAACCTCGACCGCGCGACGGGCTTCTTCGCCAGCCTCAACATTCCGGCGCCGCACTTCACCGTGATCTGTGTCTCGCTGCTGGAGTTCGTCGGGGGAATCCTGCTTTTCGCCGGTTTTGGGACTCGTCTGGTCGGCCTGCTGCTGGCCTGCGACATGATCGTCGCCTACATCACCGCCGACCCCTCAGCGCTGGCGGCCATCATCAGCAACCCCGGCAATTTCTATGGCGCCGATCCGTATACCTTCCTCTTTGCCTCGCTGATGGCGCTCATCTTTGGAGCTGGCCGCTTCTCGGTGGATTACTACATCTTCCGCCGCAAAGGCTGCTGACCGACCCGAACCACCGAAACCCCGGGGTCGGTGCTAACGTCTAATGGGTGGTCTACACCACTCCCGACGAGCCATGAAGATTCCCACCCGCATCCGGCTTTTCCTGCCCGCAGCCGCCCTGGCGCTGTGCGCCATCTACGTCCCGGCTCAAACCCCCGGCCAGACTTCCGCGCCGGCTGCTACTCCAGCGCCCACACCCGCCGCAGGCATGCCTGTCTCCCTGCCCGTCACTGTGGTCGATAAAAAGGGCGACCCGGTGAAGGACATGAAGGCCGGCGACGTTACGCTGACGGATAACGGCCACATCCAGACGATCCAGTCCTTTGCGCTCGCACAGCCGTCGCCCATGATGTTCGGCATCATCGGGCAGATCAGCCCCAACCAGCGCACGGAGATCGGCGATATTCGCCTCGGCACCGTCCACTTCATCGATCACACCCTGACCGGCACCGATGACCGCGCCTTTGTGATCCAGTACGATCGCGAAGTCGATCTGCTGGAAGACCCGACCTCGGCCAGCAACAAGCTGCACGACGCGGTTACTCAGCTTGGATCGCGACAGTTCGGCGAGCAGAATTCCGGCGGCGATAACAGCGACCAGAGCCAGGATGAGCGGCGGGTGGGCAACTGGGGCGGCACGCTGTACGACGCAATTTATCTCGCTGCGAGCGAAGTCATGGCGAAGCAGCCCGGCCATCACATCCTCATTCTGGTTGGTGACGGCATCGATCGCGACAGTAAAGAAACCCTCAACGACGCCCTGGAAGCGGCACAGGCGGCTCACACGGCGATTTTCGCCATTTACTACAAGGGCGGAGAAGAGCGCCAGAACCCCAGCAAGAATGGAGAGCGTCGTGGCGGCATCGGCGGCAACT
Source organism: uncultured Acidobacteriaceae bacterium (assembly GCA_963819725.1). GTDB lineage: Bacteria > Acidobacteriota > Terriglobia > Terriglobales > Acidobacteriaceae > Palsa-343. The sequence goes on along the minus strand of CAWFXK010000002.1, from coordinate 61,555 downwards.
ATCCCGGAACGGGAGGCGGGTACCCCGGCGGCGGTGGCGGCCGCCGCGGCGGCGCCCCGCAGACTCCTGCCGAAGCTCCGCATGCCGATGGCAGAGAGACTCTCGAGCATCTGTGCAATGCCACGGGCGGCTACATGGTGGAAGGCAAGCGCGACAAGGCCGACGACGCGTACAACAAGCTCGGCGGCCTGCTGAAGTACCAGTACACGCTAACCTACGCGCCCGATCAGGAAGCCTCGCAGTCGGCCACACACCATCTGTCACTGACCTCAAAGAAGAACGACATCTGGGCGATCGTTCAGCAGGACTACTCGGCCGCGAAGTAGAATAAGGATTCCCTGGACGCCGGCCGTGGCCTGCGACCATCCCCGGGCCCTGTCAGGTGCAATCCATGCGACGCGCGCTCGCCATGCTGCTGTTGACGATCTTCAGCCTGCCGCTGATTGCGCCCGCGTTTGCTTCGACTCCTGACGACTCGCAACTCCCTGCCTGCTGCCGCCGCGGCGGCAAACACCATTGCGCGATGGCCATGGAGATGGGCGGCATTCCTTCGCGTTTTCACGTTGTTTCGGAGAAGTGCCCCTACTCGCCATTGGGTCATGCTCCGTTTGTTGTACCGCACCCCCTGGCAGCCTCGGCCGCCCCGGCGGGCGCGAACAATGCTCCCGGTCCCGCAGCCGTAATACGCGCGGCAGAAGCGGGCTATCGGATCTCCTCCGACCGTACTCGCCACAAGCGCGGCCCTCCTCAGACGCTCGCCCTCTAGCAGGTAACCGAAAGAACACTCGCGGCTCCTTCACCGCTGGTGGTTCCATTTGCCACCGTCATCGTTACATAAGCGAGCTTTTCCTCAGGAGCCACTGATGCTGCGAAGAATTTTGCCGATTCTGGCGCTGTTGTGTGCAGCGCCGCTGGTCTACGCCGCCCTGCTTGGCCAGGTGCAGGGCATCGTCCACGATCCCACCCATCGACCTATTGCCGGAGCGAAAATCGTCCTGCGCGCGATTCATTCCGACCTTTTCTTTAAAGTTGAAAGCAATACCGACGGCGCTTTTTCTATTCAGGCGGTTCCACCCGGCATCTACAACATCGTTGTTTCCAGCGATGGCTTCGCCACGATGGAGCAGGCCATTACCGTCACGTCCAGCGGTTCCGAGATTCTCCACTTTCCCCTCGAGATCGCTTCCGTCCGGCAAACCGCTGAAGTCCGGGCCATGCCGGAGACCGTCACCCCCGATTCGGTAACACCCACAACCATGGTGAGCCGCGCGGAAATCGAAGAGACGCCCGGTGCGAACCGCACCAATTCTCTCGCCATGATCACCGATTACACGCCGGGCGCATATATGACCCACGACATGCTGCACATGCGCGGCGGCCATGAGCTGAACTGGATGATCGACGGCGTCCCGATCCCAAGCACCAACATCGCCAGCAACATCGGCCCTCAGATCGATCCTCGCGATATCGATACCGTCGAGATCGATCGTGGCAGCTACGGCGCGGATCTGGGCGACCGCACCTACGGCATGTTCGACGTCATTCCGCGCACCGGCTTTGAAACCAGCCGCCAGGGCGAATTTGTAACAACGGTGGGCAACTATTACCAAACGGACACCCAGCTGAGCATGGGCAATCACACGGAACGCTTCGCGTGGTTCGCCGCCGTGAACGGCAATCGCAGCAATGATGGCCTGATGCCGCCCATCGAAAGGCCCGTTCACGATGCGGAGAACGGCTATGGCGGTTTCAGTTCACTCATCTTCAACAAGAACCCGCACGACCAGCTGCGCGTCGTTGGACAACTGCGCAGGGATTACTACCAGATTCCCTACGACCCCAATCCGAATGACTGGGAGAACCAGCTTTATGACTCCTCGGGTCTGCGCGATGGCCAGCACGAAACCGACGGGCTGGCGACCTTCTCCTGGATTCACACGCTGAGCGCGAAGTCTCTTTTCGAGGTCTCGCCGTTCTACCACTACAACGACACCAACTACGAGCCCAACCCCAACGACCAGCCCACAGCCACCACGGCGAAACAGACAGGCCACTACACCGGCGCGCAGGCGTATTTCTCGACGACGGTCGCGCGCAATTCATTCAAGGCTGGACTCTACGGCTACGGCCAGCATGAGAACGATCTCTTCGGCGCGGTCTTCAACGACGGCAGCGCTTCGAATTTCTCCGAGGCGTCCGTTGTCAACGGCGGCGTGGAAGAAGCCTTCATCGAGGACAGCTATCGCCCTGCCTCCTGGCTCACGCTGATCGGCGGTGAGCGCCAAACGCACTTTCAGGGAACGACCTCTGAAAACGCGATCTACCCGCGTATCGGCGTCGCAGTGCAGATTCCCAAACTCGGCTGGGTGCTGCGCGGCTTCTACGGCCACTTCTTTCAGCCGCCGCCGCTCACCAGCATCTCCGGGCCGGCGCTCGCCTTCGCCCAGGCCAGCGATACAAGCTTCGTTCCGCTGCGCGGAGAGCGCAACGAGGAGCACCAGTTCGGTATCCAGATTCCGTTTCGCGGCTGGCTTCTCGACGCCGATACCTTCCAGACCCGCGCCAACAATTTCCTCGATCACAGCAACATCGGTGAGTCGAGCATCTTCATCCCGGTCACGATAGAGGGAGCGCTGATTCAGGGGTGGGAGCTGACGCTGCGCTCTCCACGCTTGTGGCGCTACGGACAGGCGCATCTCGCTTACTCGAATCAGATCGCGCAGCAGCGAGGCGCTCTCACCGGCGGCCTTATCTGCTATCCGGCCGATTCGCCCGCCTGTGCTGTCGCTCCCGGCTACTCGGCTCTCGATCACGACCAGCGCAATACACTCAATGTCGGATTCGACGGCCGCCTGCCGCTTCGCGCGTGGGCGGCGTTCAACATTTATTACGGATCGGGATTCCATAACGGCTTCAGCGACCCGCCTTCCCCCTACACCGGCGATTACCTGCCCGCGCACACCACCTGCGATGTGGCCGTGGGGAAAGCGGTGGGGGAGAACTGGTCGCTCGCCGTGAACGCCGTGAACGTCGCGAATACGCGCGTGCTGCTCGACAACAGCCTCACGTTTGGCGGCTTTCATGAAAATGATCCACGCCAGATCTACGGGCAGGTTCGCTACCGCTTTCACTTTTAGAATCGAAGAGTGGCTCTTGCTGCTCCGCTCCCCACAGTCGCCGCACGGCCCCGCTCACGACTGTGGGGAGTTCCCGTTTACTGGCACCTGCTCAGCTTCGATGCGCCGACGGTCGCGGTTCTCTGGGCCTGGAGCTTTGCCCGCGCCGCACAGTTGCGCATTCCCTTCATCTCCATCGCGGTTCTCGGCGTCGGCACCTGGCTGATCTATGTCGCGGACCGGCTCCTCGACGTCCGGTCGCCCGCACATCCCGCGCTGCGCGAGCGTCACTTCTTCCATGCGCGCCACAGCCGTGGGCTGCTGTTCGCCTCACCGGTCGCAGGAGCCCTTCTTCTCGGCCTGATCGCCATCATGCCCTCGGCGGCGCGCCGCGACGATGCGATTCTCTTCGCCATCTCGATGCTGTACTTCGCCGGCGTGCACCTGCCGGCTCTTCGCGGGCGTCGCTGGTTTCCACGCGAGGTCGCAGTCGGCATCCTGTTTGCCCTGGCAAGCGCGGTTCCCGCCTGGTCGGAACCGGCCTCGCCCCACGCGCAACTCGCGTGGCTGGTGCTGCTGTTCGCCGGGCTCTGCACGCTGAACTGCATCGCCATCGAAGCATGGGAGCACTCTGCAAACGTTGTGCGCTCGATCGCAGTTCCCGGCATTGCCGTTTGCGCCGCGGTGGAATCGGCCGCTCTCCTGCTGATTCGAGGTACTCAAACCACCCGTGAATTCCAGATCGGCGGTGCCGTGTTTGCCTCGGCCGCCCTTCTGTTCATGCTCGACGGACTTCACGGTCGCTGGTCGCAACGAGGCTCGGGGCCAGAAGGCCTCACGCGGTTTCTGCTTGCGCTGCGAGTCGCTGCGGACGCCGCACTGCTCACTCCGATCTTTCTGGTCTTTGCATGGCATCTCTGAAAGGCCTTCCGAATCTTCGGGCAGTCGATGATCGCGCCCCCGCTCCGGCCGGCGTCGATCTCTGCCTGAACCGCCCTGCGCGGTTCGACCGCGTCGCACGCCTGTACCGCGCGATGGAGTATCTCTCCTTCGGCCCGCTGCTGGAGCGTTGCCGCTTCCATCACATTGCGGCGCTCCTCGAGGCTCGCCACGCGCTGGTCCTCGGAGACGGCGATGGACGATTCCTGGCGCGCCTGCTCGCCTTTGCACCCCATCTCAAGGCGGACGCTGTCGACGCTTCTTCTGCGATGCTCCGCCTGCTCCGCGATCGCGCAGCAGAGCAAGGCGACCTGCGACCGCCTGACCACAATCTGTGCCGATGCGCGCATCTTCGTCCGCGCTATCCACCGACTACGACCTCGTGGTCACCCATTTCTTCCTCGACTGCCTTACCGAGGCCGAAACCGACGGCCTCATCGCCCGCCTCCGGCCGCATCTCGTCCCCGGAGCCCGATGGCTCGTGTCTGAATTTGAGGTGCCGCGCTCGGGCGGGATCCGGCGAAGACTCGCTCAGATCGTCATTTCTGCCCTTTACACGGCCTTCCGTCTGCTCACCGGGCTCACCGTTCGCCAGATTCCACCCTGGCGCGCTCTTCTCATTCGTCATGGATTCACACCCCAGGCCAAACACTCCTGGCTTGGAGGTCTGATCGTTTCGGAGTTGTGGGAACTGTCCTCAGGAGGGCAACCGCGCGTCATGCTGAAGCCTTCCACCTATGTGTGACCCTCGCCAGCCTGCCGCAACATCGAACCATCGACCGAGGTCCCGAACCCTTTCCCGGATTGCCCTCACCTCCGCAACCGAGTCCGCGCCTGGTCCGCTGCCAGAGCCCGATCCGGAACCCTACCCCGGGCCCATCCCGACTCCGCAGCCCGTCACGCGCGGATCGGTTCCCTGACCATACTCAAAACCTCGTGAAATCATCAGAAACCCGCTAAAACCGCCCGCGAAATTAACATTCGATCCCTGGTCTGATTGTTACAATCACGTTAAAAGGCCTCCCCAAGAGGAACGGAGTACGCTTCCGGCTTTCTACCCATGAATCTCTATATCCTTCGCCATGCCAGCGCCGGCACGCGCCGCGCCAATCCGGTTGTTGACGTAAAACGCCCTCTCGACAAGGAGGGCAAGCAGCAGTGCTTCCTGGTCGGCAGCTTCCTGAACGCGCTCAACCTCCAGTTTGACCGCGTTGTCTCCAGCCCGCTCAAGCGTGCCCTGCAGACCGCGTCTCTTGTGGGCACTGAAACCGGCTACGACAGCAAGATCGAAATCTCCGACGCCCTCGCCCCCCAGGGGACCGTTGCGAAGTTCCAGGACCTGGTCCGCAGCTTGATGAAGTACGAAAACGTCCTCGTCGTGGGCCACAACCCGAACCTTACCGTCTTTTTCGGATCGCTGCTGGCTCCGGGCGGCCGCATCAGCACGCGCCTGCGTAAGGGCGCCATTGCGCGCATCGATTGCACGCGCCTGCCCGGCACGCTGCACTGGCTTGTCGATCCCAGGATTCTGCGCGGCTACGCCAAAGCCACGAAGAGTTCGCGCCCGAAGACCTCGCGGAAGTAAGCCGCCTCTTTGCGCAGCGACCATAGCTCCAGCTCGGCCCCGGTGCGTCCCGGCAGTAGTTCCAGGAGCACTCGCCTGGGATACACGCGCACACGCACCTTCAGAACGTCGCTGGCACGGTCCTGATTCAGTGCCACCGCCAGCCGCAGCAACACCACCGTGCGCCGCACGTGCTCATACTCCTCGGGAGGAACCTGGCGCATCGTTCGTCCTTCGGGCTCGGGACGGCTCTTGCCCTGGTAGCGCGCGATGGCCGACGTGACCACACGCTGCTGCGGCGTAAATCCATAGAGCTCCGAATTGGCGATGATGTATTGCGCGTGCCGGTGGTAGCCCTGGTGATTGAGGAACTTCCCGATGTCGCGCAGCATCGCCGCGGCCTCCAGCCAGGTCTGATACTCCTCAGGCAGCTCGTGCACCACGGCCAGATCACGAAACATCTGCGCCGCGTGCTCCCGCACCGGCTCCGCTTGCCGCGGATCGATTCCGTACCTCCGGCATGCCTCTTCGACGGCATGCCAGCGATCCTGCTCAAACTGCCGATGCGTCGAGGCTCGCGGATCCTGCTCGGCCAGCATCTGCGCAAGAATGCCGTCGCGCAACCCCATCGGCGAATAGCGAAAGCCCGGCAGCGCGAAGGCCTCCAGCACTTCCGCCAGCACATGCGCGCCGGCAACGATGATCTCCGAACGCTTCGGCCCGATCCCCGGCACCGCGGAGCGCTCGCCCATCTTCATCTTCGTGAGCTTCGCGGTCAGTCGACGGACGGTTTGTGTCGGGACCAGGTCTTTGCTCGCACGTCCCTTGCCCAGCGCGCGTCCGGCGTCGAACAGCGCCGCAGCGGTGCCCGAGGTTCCGATCACCAGCCGCACGCGCTCCGGATGAACCCGCCGCGTCGCCCGCCGCATCTCGCGGTTGATGAATTGCCGCAGGCGCCGGATCTCATCTTTGCCCGGCACCTCGGTGCGCACAAACTCCTGCGTCAGGCGCACCGCGCCGAGGGGCAGGCTAATGGTCTCGTGAATCCGTTTGTGTTCCGAGAGCGTGATCTCACAGCTGCCGCCACCGATGTCGACCAGCACGCAGCGACCGCCGGCGCCGGGCTCGTTCTCCACCACGCCGCGATGGATCAGACGGCCCTCTTCCAGCCCGGAGATGATCTCCACGTCCCAGCCCGTCTCATCGCGCACCCACGCCTGAAATGCCCGCGAGTTACGCGCGTCGCGCATCGCCGATGTAGCCACACAGCGCACCTTGTCGGTGCCGTGCATTTGTACTGCTTTGTAGAAGCGCTTCAGCGTGCGCAGCGTCGCCGCCATCGCCTCCGGTGAGACGATGCCCGAGTCGAAGACGCTCGCGCCCAGGCGCGTAACCTCGCGATCCTCATGCACCACGCGGAGCCGGTGCTGCACCACGCGGCCGATCTTCAGCCGGCAGGAGTTCGATCCGATATCGATGGCTGCGATGGTATGCATGATCGGGGATACCCTGAGAACTTCAGCGCATCAGTGATTCACTCAGCACGATACACGAGTGCGTCGCTCACGAAGCGGCGCGGCCCACCGTCCCGGCTGGCCGCTTCCGTAATCCGCTGCCTGCGCGCGCTACGGGACGTCGCGAAACCGCCAGCCACTCGCCCATCAGCCGCCCGCGCAGCTTCGCGGCCGTCTTCATGGCCGCCACAAAATGCTGCTCGCGCTCGCCCTCGACCAGGGCAATCAGCTCCGTCGCCTGATCACCCAGCGCCGTGTGCGCCTCCTCGGCCAGAACCAGCCAGTCGTGCCAGTCGCCGATCTCGTCCTGCAGCTTCTTCAGCGTCTCGCCCACCTGCTTCGCCTGCGCATCGCCCTGCGCTGCGAGTTCCGCCACATAGCGAGCCTTCTTCGCACCCTTGCGAAAATCGTGCAGATTGCTCGCGTCCAGCATCTGCATCTCCGACGCCAGGCGTGCAAAGGCGTCCAGCGCGATCACACCCGGGGACTTCCTGCGCGCGCGCCGTACCCGTTTCGCCCGCAGCGCGGCCTGTAGTTCCTCCAGCCGTTTGTCGAGCTTCGCCACCAAATCGCTCGCCTGCGTTTTGAGCCCATCGGCCTGTTCGCTGCGCCGATGCTTCAGCCACGCATCCAGGTCGTCGGCCTGCTGCTCCAGGCCCGTCGTCCGCAGCCCCGCCTCCGGCGTCTCCAGGAAATCCGGCGCTGTTGCCTGCTCTTCTTTCTTCTTGTTCCCGTAAGGCTGAACCGCCCGCTTCACCAGCTTCTCCAGCAGCTTCCTGTGCACATCGAGATCCCGTACCGGCCCCGCTTCGCGGCGGATCCTCCTGAGCGTCTTCATCGTCGCTGTGACCGCGGCGCGGACCGCTTCGCCGGGCTCGCCCTCAGGGCTTTCGCGCACCAGGTCCTCCAGCGTCGCCTGCAGACGCCGCGTCCCGGTGCGGGTGTCATGCACCGGATCCACGTCCGGCTCGCCCGCGCATTTCGCCAGATTTTCGCGCAGCTTCGCCGCCAGCCGCCGTACGTTCTCAAGGTCGTGATTCATCGCCGCGCCCGTGTCCCTCGGCCCTCACTGATATTCTGAACTCTCTGCCGAGCTTCGACCAAATGACTTATCCTCCACTGTCAAAATCCCAGTCGGCGGCCCCGTCTGTCCAGCCTCCGCTGTACGCCACGCCGGCGCGCGCCTGGACCCTGCTGATTCTTGTTTTCGTCGCGGTCTATTTTGCCGCCCTGTTCTCTCCCGCGCTCCTCGACGACGCCGACGCCACCCACGCCCAGGCCGCCCAGCATATCGCCACCAGTGGGGACTGGGTCACGATGTACGTCAACGGCATCCGCTATCTGGAGAAGCCGCCCCTGCCTTACTGGATCGTCGCTGTTGACTACCACCTCTTCGGCTACAACGTCTTCGCCACCCATCTTCCCATGGCGCTGGCCGTGCTCGGCTGCGCGTGGATCACCTGGACCTGGAGCCGCCGCGCCTGGGGCGACCGCGCCGCCTTTTACGCCGCCCTGGCGATGCTCACTTCGGTGGGAGTTTTTCTCTTTACGCGCACCCTCATTCCGGAATCGCTCCTCACCCTCTTTCTGTTGCTTTCGCTCTATAGCTTCCTCACCGGGATCGAAGACCGCAAACCCGCGCGCTTCTACATCGCGTACGCCTCTCTGGCGATCGCGCTGCTCGCCAAGGGCCTTGTCGCGCCCGTCTTCTTCGTGGCCGCCGTCGTGCCCTATCTCATCATCACCGGCGACTGGAAAAAGTGGCGGCAATTCCATTTCTTCACCGGGCTTCTCGTGTTCCTGGCCATCGGTGCGCCGTGGCACATCCTTGCGGGCCTTGCCAATCCCGACCACGGCAACCCGGTCGGCAACGTGCCCACACCGGGTCACGTCCATGGCTTTTTCTACTTCTACTTCATCAACGAGCACTTTCTCCGCTTCCTCGGCACGCGCTTCCCGCATGACTACAACCGCCAGCCCTGGTACGTCTACTGGCTCGGCCAGCTCATCTGGCTCTTCCCGTGGAGCCTTTTCCTTCCCGTCGTCGTGCGCCGCGCCTGGCGCAATCGCCATCTCTTTTATTCCGATCTGCGCTACGACGCCACCAACACCCTTCAGTTCCTGGATCCGAAGCTGACCGCGTACGAATCATCCGCCCTGGCCGCGCGCCTGCGCTTCCGCGCCCGCACCAGCCTGCTGCTGGCGCTCTACGCGGGCTTCATCCTCGTCTTTTTTGCCATCTCTACCAACCAGGAGTACTACACCTGGCCGATGTATCCCGCGGTGCTGATGCTGATCGCCGGCGGCCTCTCTGTCATCGAGGAATCGCAAAGCGTGGGCCGGAAGGCCTCCTCCGGCTGGCTCGCAGGCGCGCACATCTTCTTTCTGGCCGCAGGTCTGGTGGCGGCCGTGCTGCTCGCGTGGGGACTCTGGGAGTCCCGCCATCTGCCCTACATCGCCGACATCGGCACGCTGATGGCGCACCGCGGCGTGGGCGGCTACACCTTGTCGATGTCGCACTTTTTCGACCTCACCGGACCGTCGTTCGCAGCGCTGCGCATGCCCGCCATCCTCGCCGCTGTGGCCTTCTTCCTCGGACCGTTGGCCGCCTGGCATCTCCGCCGCAAGGGGCACGCTTTTGAGGCCACAGCCAGCGTCGCCTTCACCATCGCGGTCATCCTCGTCGCGGCGCACATCGCGCTGGTGCGCTTTCAGCCCATGCTATCCAGCCAGACAATGGCTCACACGATCAACCGCATCAGGGCCGCGCCCGCCGATGCCGACGCGCAGCTGATGCTTTACGGCGATCAGGCCGACGGCTCATCGATCATTTTCTACACGCATCGCCCGGCCCTGCTCGTGCACGGAGCCACGAACTACTTTGCGCCCGATCCCGGCACCCACGTGGAGGTCTTCGGTTCTTCCATGATTTGGGGTTCCGATTATCCCGACGCACCGCACATCTTCCTCAGCGATGCCGACCTGCTGCGCCTGTGGGGAACCGGTCCACGCAAATTGCTCTTCGTTCCCGGCGACTTCCGCGACCATGTCGAAGCGCTGCTCGGATCGCACCTCTACCAGATCCAGGAAGTGTCCGACAAAACCCTCTACACCGATAGGCCGCTCTGATCTCTGAACGCTGTTCTTCAGGGCAGCTTCTGCACCGGGACTCCCTGCGGAATCTCCAGTTGGAAAGTCGCATCGTCGAGGGGCTCATTCAGCGTGAGCTTTTCGATCGTGATCAGGATCTGCTGCTCCTGCAGCGGCCATTTGATCGTGATGGTGCCGGGAAACTGGACGTTGCCGAAAGTCTGCAGCGGCCCGTAGATCGCCTGCGTCTGCACCTGACCGTCGGCTCCGTAGATGTCCTCCCCAATCGGCCGCAGATCGAGGCGGCTGAAGTGGATCACGCGCTTGGCCAGCAGCACGTTGCCGCCACCCTCGCGGTTCAGCACCGTCAAGAGATACTCCGGCTGAAACTCCAGCTTGCGCGTTTTCGGATTCATGACCGTGGGACTGTCCGTCGTCACCAGCAGCAGATCGTCCGGCCCGATCTTCCGGATCAGCAGCGAGTCGGAAAAGATGAACGGCCTCATGTTCTCGATGGGGTTCGTCGAGGGCTTCGTGATGGTGTTCGTTCCCTCCACCGCTTTGTTCTTCGGGGGGATCAACAGCTTGAACGTGTCACCGTCGCTGGCCATATCGAAAGCCCGCGTATGCACCACCGGCAGGAAGCCGATCACCCGCAGCGAGTCCGGCTTGCGCAGACGAATATATCCGCTGAACGATGTGTAGGTTGTCTGCTTGCCCTTGAGCGTGCCGCCTTCGGTGGCCGTGAAGGTCACCGTCGCGCTCATCGTGCTGACCGCGTCGTACTGCTTGTTAATCGTCTCGACCAGCTGCTCCGGCGGCGCCGACTGCACATTCGCCGGCATCTTCGCCTGGGGTACCCTGCGCGTATGCCACAGGCATCCGTTCAGCAGGGGCAACGCCACCATCAGCACCAGCGAAATTCCCGAGCGAGTCCCACGGATCGCGGTGGACAGGGGAGCCTGCGAACCGTTTGCGTCCGCTCGGCCCGACTCTGTCCTCAGCTGCGCTCCTGACGCTCCCATCATTGCGGCGATCCCGCGTTGCGCACGGCGCGCCGGTAGGCTTCCACATCCCTGGCGTGCTCTTCCAGCGTCGCCGAGAAGCGCGACTGGCCGGATGGGTCCGCGCCGGCCGCGACGAAGTACAGGTAATCCGTCTGAGCCGGATGCATCGCCGCCTCTAAAGACTTCAGCCCTGGATTGCAGATCGGCCCGGGCGGCAGACCTGCATGGAGGTAAGTGTTATAGGGCGAATTCGCCTGCAGGTCCGACTCGTAAATGGTTCCCCGGTACCGCCCCTCGAGCAACGCAGCGTAGATCACCGAGGGATCCGTCATCAGCGGCATGTTTTTATCGAGGCGATTATCAAAAACGCTGGCCACCAGCGGCCGTTCGGATTCGAGAGGCGTCTCCTTTTCTACCAGCGAGGCCAGGGTTACGGCGCGGTGATAGTCGCTCGTGAGCCCGATCCCCTGCGTCGCCTGTCGAAACCGCTTCACCATCACGGCCATCATCTCCTGCGGGTCGGTGTGTCGCGCGAACCGGTAGGTGTCCGGGAAGAGATACCCCTCCAGGCTGGCCGCGTTGGCATCCAGATTGCGGATCAGCGCGACATCCTGCTTCGCAGCCATCAGGAACGCTTCCTTCGACCCAAGTCCGTCCGCCTCGACCTTCGCGGCGATGTCGAAGATGTTGGAGCCCTCCGGGATGGTTAGCGCAATGGTATAGACGTCACCGCGATGGATCCGGTCGAAGACTTCACCCATCGGCGCGGGGTGATCGAACCGGTACTCCCCGGCCTTCAGTGTTCCGCCCTTCCACTCGCGCAGCGCCAGAAAGACATAACGGCTGCGGATGATTCCGGCATCCTTCAACTGCTTCGCTATGCGGCTGCTCGGCGTCCCTGGCAGGATGTCCACAAAGGTCTCGGTTTGCGGTCCTGCCGGCACCAGGAGCGCCCAGGCAACCGCGCCCGCCGCTACCAGAACGACCAGGAAAAGAAGAAGAAAGAGACGTCGCACCCTGGAGAAAACCTGTCTTTCGAAAGAATGACCTTTTGATTCCCTAACCCATTCTAAGATGCGGCTTTCTCTCCGCGCTCGCGGTACCATCTGGGGTGTGCAACCCCGCCTGCTGGGCCTGGATTTCGGCGGCCGCCGCATCGGCGTGGCGGTCTCCGACGAGCTCGGGCTGACCGCGCAGCCGGTCCTGACTTTGGTCCGCAAAAATGTTAAACAGGACCTCAAATCCGTCGGCCGCCTCCTACGCAAATTCGGTTGCTCGGCCATCGTGCTCGGCCATCCTCTGCACATGTCGGGCGACGTCAGCCCACAGGCGGTGAAAACCCAGGCCTTCGCGGACTCTCTGCGCGAAGCTTTTTCCCTCCCCGTTCATCTTTGGGACGAACGCCTCACGTCGGCCGAAGCGCATCGCCATCTGGCGGCTGCCGGACGCCCCGCCTCAGGCCATCGCGAGGTCGTGGATCAGGTGGCTGCGGTGTTGATTTTGCAGAGTTTCCTCGATGCACACCGCTTCGCCGCGGCATCGTATAATGAGGGCTGAGGCGGAACCCCAGCCTTCGGACTAATACTCCTTTTCCAGGGTTTTTGATCCCTTTTCGCCGCGGCCAGGAAGCTTGCTTCCCTTACCGCACAGCAACGGTTGTTGCTCAAGAGCGACCGGGGCCCCGGGGGAATTCGATTCATGACCGAACACATCAAGAAAAAGCTTCTGGAAGAAATCAAAGAGCTTGAACACGAGCTGACGCACGAATTGCCCGCCGAGATCAAGAAGGCGGTGGCTATGGGCGACCTGAGCGAAAACGCCGAGTACCACATGGCCAAGCAGCGCCAGGACTTCGTGAATGCGCGTCTGGGCCAGCTCAAAAAGCGCATGGCCGAATTCGCTCTCGTCAACCTGTCCAACATTCCCCGCGACCGCGCCGCCTTCGGGTCCACGGTCCTGGTTTACGACACCTCGAAAGATGAGAAAATCGAATATAAGCTGGTCACCAGCGAAGAATCGGACGTGAGCAAGGGCCTCATCTCCACCACCTCTCCCATCGGTAAGGCGCTGGTGGGCAAACAGGTGGGCGACATGGCGACCGTGGTCACGCCGAATGGCAAGCGCGAACTTGAGGTGCTGAAGCTCGCCACAATTCACGACGAGGCGGCCTCCTAGCCAGACCCTGAACGCTTCGAATGGAAGCAGAAGCCGGGACGCAGTGGAAGAAAATAGACCCATCACCTGGACCCGCGCGTTTGGCGCCGGATGCGCCGTCATTCTCCAGGTAATCGTGAACGGGCTGGCGCTGACCCGAATCTCGCCCAACGTCCTCACCTTCATCGGCCTGCTCATCAACACCGCCGCCGCCATCCTCTTCGGCTTCGGCAACCAGCGCAATTACGTCAGCATGTTCCTGTATGCAGGCCTCGTCATCATCGGCGCCGGCATCTTCGATATGGTCGACGGCCGCGTCGCGCGCCAGACCCAGCAGGTCACCGTCTTCGGCGCATTCTTCGATTCCGTCATCGATCGCTACTCCGACGTCGTCCTCTTCTTCGGGCTCCTCGTCTTCTACGCGCGCGGCAATCGCCTTTTCTACGTCTTTCTTGCCGCCTTCGTCATGATCACCTCGCTGATGGTGAGCTACACGCGCGCCCGCGCCGAGGCTCTGATCGGCAAATGCAAAGTCGGCTTCATGGAGCGCCCCGAGCGCGTGGTGCTCATCATCATCGGCGCCCTCTTCGAACGCTGGGATGCCATGGCCCCGGTCCTCTGGATCCTCGCCGTCATCTCCACCATCACCGTGATTCACCGCATCCTGTACACCTACCAGAAGACGCGGCATCTCGCGCCCATCACGGAGGTCCAGCACATCGTGCAGCCGTCGGTTCCGGTGCAGTCGGTCCCTCAACCGATTGCCATGCGCGAATCCGAACCCCGCCCGGAGTTGCGCGCGTCGAACGCGCCGCGGGTATGAAGCTACTCCTTAAAAATCCCCTTTGGGCACATCACGTGCACGCCCACGTTCCCGTCCACCAGCTGCGTGATGTCAACATCCGCCGCCACACTGGTTAGCATGTAAGCGTCATCGCGCGACAGGTGCTTCTCGGTTACCAGGAAATCGATCATGTTGCGCACGGCCATTTCGGTCGCTGTTTTCAGATCCGGACTGAATCCCATGCTGATGTAGCTGGTTGGCGTCTCCCCGCGCGGCCACAGCAGGTGCTGATCCTTGTGCACGACGAACCGGAACGTCCCCGTCAGAAACGTCTCCATCGCCGTGATGTCCACCTCGCCGTTGCCCTGCCCCGCGTGCCCGTCTCCCACCTCAAACAACGCGCCCTTCACGTGCACCGGGATGAACAGTGTCGTCCCCGCCACCATTTCCTTGTTATCGATGTTCCCGGCATGCATCCACGGCGGCGCGCTGTCGTACCGTCCGGCTGAAGGCGGCGGTGCATCACCCATGCTTCCGAAGAACGGATGCAGCGGAATGTCGATCCCCGGCGCGAAGTGCCCGATCATCTTCTCGCGATCCAGCGGAATGATCTTCGACCGCCCATAGGGATAGTCGTTGGGCAGAAATCCCCGCCCCACGCTGAAGCCGTTGCAGGCGAACGGAGCGTCAATGTCAATCTTCAGAATCTGGACCTCCAGCACATCTCCGGGTTCCGCCTCGGCAATCTCCACCGGCCCGGTGAGAATGTGCCCGCCCGGCCCCTTGTCCTTCACCTGATCGAAAATTGGCTGGTTGTAAGCAGGGATATCCGAAGCGTTCACGCCCTCCTGCTCCAGCCGCTCGTTCGGCCCGCACGTCGAGAGCGTCTGAATGCGCATCGTGTCGCCCGAGTGCACCGTCAGCACCGGCTTCGCCTTCGACCAGTAGTAGCCCCACGCCACCGTCGACGGCGTTGCGTTCAGAACGATCGGCGTTCCCTGAGCGCAAGCAGCGCCCGCCAACGATAGCAACCCTCCGGCAAGAGCGAGGAACCTCATCCACACCTCCGTTGCAATGGTCAGGATTATTTCTGGGGCCAGAAGAAACATCTTAACTGCACCGGCGCGCCGAGCCGGTGTTGGAACGGACCCGCATTCACCCAGCGCCATGTGGCGCGCAAAGCGCGCGTATGCCTGGACGGCGAGTCCCGCGCGAAGCGCGCGTCCGCCCGAACGGCTAGTTCTCGTGCAGAGCTGTCTTTGGATCCAGCCCCGCCGCACGCCACGCCGGCAACCACGAAGCCAGCGCCGCAATCGCCAGGAAGACGACGATCATGCTTACGTAGGTCAGCGGATCGGTCGCCTTCACGCCCACCAGCATCGAGGTCATCACTCGGCCGAGGATAACCGCCGCAATGAATCCCAGCACGATGCCGACCACGCTCAGCCGCATGCCCTGCATCACAACCAGTTTCACGATGTCGCCGCGTTCAGCGCCCATCGCCATGCGCACGCCGATCTCCGAGGTCCGCTGCCGCACCGCCGTCGCCAGCACGCCATACAGGCCCACGCCCGCCAGCACTCCGGCAACGATCGCAAACAACCCGATCAGCAGCAGCGAGAATCTCGTCCCGGCCTGCGCCTCCTGCACCACCGTCTCCGCCGGCTCCATTTTGTCCACCAGATAGCTGCGGCTCAGTCCTCCAATCGCCGTGCGGACCTCGCCCTCATAGCTCGCCGGATCGCTCTGCGTTCGAATCGCCCACGAGGGCGGCGCGAATGAACCCAGATAGGCGTCCGTGAAATAGATCTGTTCCCGGCCCGGCACTGCCAGCGACTCCTCCCGCTGGTGTCCCACCACGCCGATAATCTGCACAAACACCGCCTGCGGTGTCTGAATCCGTGTGAGGATGCGCTGACCCACCGCCGATTGCCCTGGAAACGCCTTCTTCGCCAGGTCCTCGTCGACGATCACGTAGTCGCGGCCCGGCTGATCGTCATCCTCCGTAAAGGTTCGCCCTGCCAACAGCGGCGTGCGCATCATTTCGAAGTAGCCCGGGATCACAATCTGAAAATCGGTCGCCTGATACTTGCTCGGATCGGCCTGCGCCGCTTCCGTGCCCCAGCGAATCGGGCTGTACCCTCCCGTCAGGGGAAAAGGAATCGACGCGGTCACGCTCTCCACTCCCGGAATCGCCCGCAGCCGGTCCTGAATATGGCGTCTCGCCGCCTCTCGCTCCGCCGGCGTCTTCGCATCCCGCGGCCCGCCCAGCACCTGAAACGTCAGCAGATGGTGCGGATCGAATCCGGGATCGATCCGCTGCAGGTCCAGAAAGCTACGGAACATCAGCCCCGATCCGATCAGCAGCACAAACGAGAGCGCTACCTCGGCCACCACCACAGCATTCCGCAGGGCCGCTCCGCTGGCCAGCCCCGAAGTTCGGCTACTGCCACGCAGCACGTTCATCAGCGCCGGTTGCGACGCGCGCCACGCCGGAGCCAGTCCGAACAGCACTGCCGCCGCCAGCCCCGCCAGCGCTGCAAACGCCAGCACCGTGCCGTCAATCCCAATGGAATCCAGCCGCGGCAGATTCTCTGGAGCCAGATGCCGCAACTCGCGAATCGCCGCCCACGCCAGGCCCACTCCCACGGCCGTGCCCGCCACCGCCAGCAGACAAGCCTCGGTAAACAGCGGCGCAATCAGCCGCCCCCGGTTCGCACCCATCGCCGCCCGGATCGCGAATTCATGCTCGCGCAGCGATGCCCGCACCAACAGCAGATTCGCCACGTTCGCGCACGCGATCAGCAACAGAAAAATCACCGAGCCCATCAGCGCCACGATCGCCGGCTGCACCTCCGCCACCAGATGCTGTCGCATGGCTGCCAGCGAGATGTGATACCCCACCGAGGCGTTCATTGGATACAGCCGCCGCCCCTCCGCTGCTACCGCGTCCGCAGCCTCCTGCGCCTGCTGCAGCGTCACCCCCTGGCGCAGCCGCGCTACCGGCGTAATGCCGAAGTCGTTGCGATTCGCCGCATCGTAGTCCAGGCGGTTCGCGACCCATACATCCGGCGCTGTGTCGATCTGGTCTTCCGGCGGAAAATACAACCGGAACCCAGGCGCCAGCACCCCGACAACCACGGGGTTCGGTCCGCTGGCATTGCCCAGCGTATGCCCCAGCACGGCTGGGTTGCCGCCAAACCGCTTCGTGAAATATTCGTGGCTCAGGATCGCCATCAGCGGCAGTTGCGGCGGCGGCGGCGCACCTCCCTGTCCCTGCGCACCCTGCCCAGCTGGCGCCGGCGGTTGGGGAATCCCGTCCTGCGAGTCGAAGTCCCGGCCTGCGAGCATCTTCGCACCCATCAGATCGAAGAAATTCGTCGTGACCTGGGCCAGCGTGAACCGCTCGGGCGTACCGTCCGACTTCTCGCCCACTACCTTAAAACTGAAAACCCCGGCCATGTCGGAGAACTGCCCTCTCGTCCCGTTCTTCAGGTCGAGATAATCCGCATTCGAAAACGGCAGCCCATGCACGTTGCGCTTCTGGAGGTCCATCCCTGCAATCACCAGCTGCTCCGGCTTCGTGTATGGCAGCGGCCGCAGCAGTACCGCATCGGTCACGCTGAAAATCGCCGTGCTCGCGCCCACTCCCAGTGCAATCGTCAGCACCGCAATCGCCGTGAAAACCGGATTCTTTCGCAGAATCCGCAGCGCCAGCTGCAAAGTCTTGAGCATAGAGACCTCTTCCGGTTCGCACCGAAGGTTAGCTTCTCAGAGATAGACGACCATTGGGGACGCAAGCCTGGGGCTGATTCCGTACCGCCGGGCTGTTTGAAACATTATCCTCCCCGGATACCCGTGGTGACCGGCGTTTGTGACAAACAATCCTGGTGCCCTCTGGCTGTCCGACGCCGGAAAGCAAAAGGGAGCAGCCTCAGCCGCTCCCCTGTCTGCCTCATGTCATTTTTTGCGCGAAGCGCATCCACCTGGACAGCCTGCCCTGAGCGAGGTCGCCGCGCGGCCGAGTCGAGTGGGGCCAGTCCTTACCAGCGCCCCCATGCGCGGCTGATGTAATCCGTCATGGTCATCGTGATCAGCACGATGAACGTAAAGAACCCGGCCGCCACTGTCAGCTTGGTCAGTCCCGAGCTGTATTTCACGTGCATAAAGAAGAGCACGACCAGGGTCATCTTGATGCAGGCAATGGCCAGCGCCACCACGGCGTTCAGGTCGCCAGGCAGGTCCACGAGCGAGGCGGCAACGGTGAGGCCGGTAAAAATCAGCAGCGTTGAGCCAATCACCAGGTAGATTCTGGGACTGACGATGTGTTCCTCGTGATGCGTCGGCTCCGAAGGACCCGGCATATGCAGGTGATGTTCGTGATGCTGTCCTTGATGTTGATCCATCTATAGCTCCAAATTACTGACGCGGCCTTGCCCTGGCCGTTCCCTGCAGTTCATTGGTGTCGACTGATCAGATACAACAGCGGAAACAGAAAAATCCACACAATATCGACAAAGTGCCAGTACAACCCGAAGTTCTCTATCGGCGCCACATGCCCTTCCACATACTTCCCGCCATATGCCTGGATCAGCAGGATGGTCAGCAGCGAAACACCAATGATCATGTGCAGCGCGTGCATCCCCGTCATCGCGAAGTAGAGGGAGAAGTAGACCTGGGTCTTCTGCGCCATGTCCAGAGGCAGTTTGTCATCCGGATAGTCCCTGGTTCCGTGCAGGAAACCCTGCGGGCTGAAGTTCAGCCCTGGCACATGATGCTCCACCCACTCGTCGTGCCACTCATAGGCCTTCACGCACAGGAAGCCGCAGCCCAGGATGATGGTGGCAATCATCCAGCCGATCAGGGCCTTGCGCACCCGCGTCTCTGAGGCGTGCACGGCCATCGCCATGGTGAAGCTGGAGATGATCAGCAGCGTCGTGTTCAGCGTGCCCGCCCACAGATGCAGCGAATGGCTCGCCACCACAAACGCCGGGTAGTACCAGTTGCGGAAGATCAGGTACGAGCAGAATAGCCCGCCGAAGAACATGATTTCCGTCAGCAGGAAGAGCCACATGCCGAAGGTGGCGGTCTCCCGTTGCTGCTCCACGCCCGCGAAGTGGTGGCGCAGAAACGGCGGATGCTCGCCGTGCTCGACATGGCCCGTCGCCGCCGTCTGCGCGGCTACTGTTTGGCTATCCAACGGTCGGCACCTCGCTCGGTTTTTGGCTCTCCAGCCATTCGTAGTCGTACGCCTCGTGCGTCACAATCGGCGTCTCGACGAAATTTTCTGTCAGCGGGGGCGATTGAATTTGCCATTCCAACCCCGTCGCCTGCCAGGGGTTCGGTCCCGCAATCTTACCGTACTTCAGCGACCAGGTCAGATACAGCAACGGCAGCAGATACCCGACCCCCAGCACGCTGGCGCCCGCGCTGGAGAACACGTTCAACACCTGGAACTCCGGCGGATACGCCGCATACCGCCGCGGCATACCCAGATACCCGAGGATGAACTGCGGGAAGAACGTCAGCACGAACCCGACAAACGTGATCACCGCCGCCAGCTTCGACACCGCCTCCGGATACATGCGCCCCGTCATCTTGGGCCACCAGAAATGAATGCCGGCAAGGTACGCAAACAACATCCCGCCCACCATCACAAAGTGAAAGTGCGCCACGATGAAGTACGTCTCCGTCAGATGGATGTCCATCCCCATCGACCCCAGGAAAACGCCCGTTAGTCCGCCGATCGTGAACAGTCCGAGGAACCCAAACGCATACAGCATCGGCGTCTCAAACGTGATCGATCCCTTATATAAGGTTGCCGACCAGTTGAAGATCTTGATCGCCGAAGGCACCGCCACCAGCATCGTCAGCAGCGAGAACACCAGCGCCGAATAGTTCGAAATGCCCATCACGAACATGTGGTGCGCCCAGACAAAGAACCCGAACACTGCAATCGCAACCGACGAAAACGCCACCGCCGTGTATCCGAAGACGCGCTTGCGCGAGAAATTGCTGATCACTTCGGAGATGACGCCCATGCCCGGCAGAATCATGATGTACACGGCCGGGTGCGAATAGAACCAGAACAAATGCTGGAAGAGCAGCGGGTCCCCGCCCTTGGTCGGATCGAAGACGCCGATCCCGATCGTCCGCTCCAGCACCACCAGGGTCAGCGTGATGGCCAGAACCGGCGTTCCCAGAACCATCAGGATCGACGCCGCATAGTGCGACCACACGAACAGCGGCAGCCGGAACCAGGTCATCCCCGGTGCGCGCATGCGGTGAATCGTCACGATGAAATTCAGCCCGGTAAAGATCGAGCTGAACCCGGCCACAAAGACCGCCAGGCCTGCCGTCACAACATGGGTGTTCAGATAATGGGTGCTCAGCGGCGTCGTAAAGGTCCAGCCGGTATCTACCCCGCCGAACGCCAGCACGCCGATCATCATCATGCCGGCTACTACGTACAGGTACCAGCTCAGCAGGTTGATCTTCGGAAAAGCGAGGTCCTTCGCTCCCACCATGATCGGAATCAGGAAGTTCCCGATCGTGGCCGGCACCGACGGCACCAGGAAGAAGAACACCATGATGAGACCGTGTGCCGTGAAGACTTTGTTGTAGGTGTCGGCGGCCAGCAGGTCGCTGGGCGGCGTCAGCAGTTCCATGCGGATCAGGGCAGCCATCGCGCCGCCAATGAAGAAGAAGAACGTGATCGAGATCAGGTACAGCATCGCGATCCGCTTGTGGTCGCCGGTGAGCAGCCAGCTCTTCAGACCGTATTCCTTGTTCAGATACGAGACCTTCGGCAGCGTCGCTGTCGACTGATCCGGCAGTGTAACGATTGTGCTCATGGCTTCACCGTCCCTGGTGGAAGCGCCGGGGCCGAGGTCCCCGGCGGCGCAGCGCCAGTCTGAATCGGCTGTGCTTCGCTGTTGTCGATCGTCTGATCGATCCGGTACTGCGAATTCAGCTGCCGGATGTACTCCACAAGGTCGATCAGGCCTTCTTCGCTGACCTGGCCCTGGTAGGTCGGCATGATCGGCGCAAATCCGGCGACCTCGTGCATCGTCGGGTTCAGAATTGTGTCGCGCAAAAAGGCATCGTCCGCAGTGGCGAATTGTCCGTTCTTCAGCTGTAAGTGCGCCCCGTAGACATTCGCCAGGTTCGGTCCGTGCGCGTTCGGCCCGCTGTTATGGCATGAATTGCAGCCGAGGCTCGCGAACAGACGCTCTCCGTTCTGCGCCAGCGACTGGCCGCTCGTCGATCCTGCGGCCCATACCTCGTAATCGTCCTTCGTCATCGCCACCACTTCGCCGATCATCTGGGAGTGCAGCGTGCCGCAGTACTGCGTGCAGAAAATGTGATACGTCCCCGGGGTCGTGGCCTCGAACCACTCCGTGTTGTACCGTCCGGGAATCGCTTCGCGCTTCACCCGAAACGCAGGAATCGAGAAGCTGTGGAACACGTCCTGCGAAATCAGCGTGATCTGGATCGGCTGGTTGATCGGAATGTGCAGCGCATTGATCTCGTGCTGCCCGCCTGGATGCTCCACCTTCCACATCCACTGCTTGCCGACCACATAGATGTTCATCGCATTCGGCGGCGGGCTGTAAACCCGAAAATACAGCAGCGCGCCCCACACAAAACAGATCATGAACAGGATCAGAGGAATGATGGTCCAGGTCGCCTCCAGCAGCGTCGATCCTTCAATCTGCGTGGCGACGGGATGCACCGTTTTGCGGTAACGGATCGAGAAGGTGACAACCAGAAGCGCGACGATACCCAGCCCGACAACCGAGATCGCTACCAGAAAGAAATAAAGAGCATCCGCGTACGGCGCGATGTTCGACGCCTCCGGCGGAAAGATCGCGAAGTACGTAAGCCACTTAATCAAAAATTGCCAAAGTACCGGACTGAAGAAATGCATCGTCTATCCGTTCACCCATTGCGTTTTCTGTGCGCGCGCCTGCCGTATGTCGCGCCGGAAGTTCACCACCATAAATGTCCCCAGAGCCAGAACCATAAGCAACCCGCCCAGCTGGAAGATCCGGATGTACATCAGCGTGTGCCGGTTCGCCGTCGGGTCGTACCGGTAGCAATAAGTCAGCAGATTATCCACCAGCGATCCGATCTTCCCGTGCGAAGCTTCCACCAGCCCCATTTGCAGATCCTTCGGCGAAAATTCCACGCCGAGGTAGTACTGCGCCAGCCGGCCTTCCGGCGTCACTACTTCCACCGCGCTGGCATGCGCAAACTGCGTCATCTTTCCGTCCGGTCCCTGCATCGGCACGTAGCCGAATCCCACTGCGGTCGCCAGGGCGCGAATCGCTGGCTCCTGCCCGGTGAGGAAATGCCAGCCGTTCACATCCTGCGGCCGGCCGAAGCGTTTCATGTAGAACGCCTTCTCGCGCGCTGCAATAGCTGGAGTCTCGGTCGCGTCGATGCTCACCAGCACGACATTGAAATCTTTGCCCGGATTGAACTTCAGCATCTCCAGCGCGCCCGTCAGCCCGTCGATCTCTTCCGGGCAAAGAATCTTGCACTGGTAGTAGACCAGCGACAGGATCACTGGCTTCTGTCCAAAATAGTCGCCGAGGTGAACCGCTTTGCCCGTCTCATCGCGGAACTCAAGATTAAGCGGGAGCTGCGTGTTCAGCTTCTGCTGGATGCTGATCTTCTTCAGCAGCAGCGGCTGCTGATCGGCCGGCGTTCCCGGCTTCTGAAAGCCAAACCACTGGCTCTGCGCACAGGCCGGCACTGCCGCGGCGGCCACGAACAGGCAGACGAGCGCCATCACCGTCACCTTCATTCGCTCCCGCGCTGTCCCGCTACGCTGCATATCTTCTTAACCCACTCCGGTGGACTCGCTAACTCGCTAACTCGCTGCTTTCCTGTTTCCTGTTCCTTGCCGCTACTGGTTATTCGCCTTGCTCGAACTCTGCTCTCCTGCTTCCGCCGGCCCACCATGCAGCTCCTGCTCATAGCCGGTTCGCGCGAACCCGTCCGTCAGCGGCATCTGCACCTGTGGCTGCGAGTCCCCAAACATCAGCGCCTGGTGCTGCGGCTGCGGCGCCACCGGCAATCCGTGCTGCGCAATCAGCTCCATCGCTCGATCGATCGGAATGCGCACTGCACCGCCCGGCTTATCCACCCAGCTGTAGTAGTCCAGCAGGAGATCCTCCCGATCATGCAGATCGGAGAGATCCTGATTGCCATCGTCCAGCTCCAGTCGCGGCGTCGGGAACTGCTGCGTCAGCTTCGCCAGCTGCTCCTGCTCCAGCGCCGGGTTCGACTGGATCGCCTTGCGCGGCGCAACCTGGTTCGGCGCGTTCCACTTGTTCACGGGCCCATCGGCTTTGTCCAGCCCGCTGTTGATCACCTTCCCCATCCCGAAGCAAAAGACGAAGAAGACGCCAACCGAAAGAAACAGCCCGACCAGAAAAACGATGATTCCGCCGGTATTCGCATCGGTGACTTCGTAGCCTTCCCGAACCGACGCCTCGTCCAGATGCGCCTTTGGATCCAGATTCGGATCGTGCGGATCATGCGTGGGCATAGTCATGCTCCAGAATCTCCGCGAGGTGCGGATCGTTGGTGGCAATCAGCGGACGCTTCTTCAGTTCCGTGAAGTAACTAACCAGCCAGAAGCAGAACACCGCTCCCGGCACAGCGATGTACTCCAGAATTCCCCAGCTGAAATGCAGGTTTCTCGCCGCGTCTTTGAAGTTCGGCTCGATCAGCCAGAACAAATCCCAGAATCCGGCAAAAATCATGATGCAGCACACCACCCACAACCGGCTCTTGATCCGCTTCAGGTCCCGCGACAACAGCAGCGTGAACGGAATCAGCCAGTGGAAAATGACGTCGAGGGTTGCGACGACACCCCATCCACCGCGAATGCGGTCCAGGTACCACGGAATCTCTTCCGGCGAGTTCCCCGACCAGATGATGATGAATGCGCCGAACGCAAAGTAGATGTTCAGCATCACCAGGGCAAAGCACAGCTTGCCCAGGTCGTGCTGCTCGATCACGCGCAGCGTGCTCCTGATCGGCTCCGCCTTCGACAGGCCCATCACCGTCAGGATCGCCAGCGGCAGCACCATGAAGGCCTGTCCCACCAGATACTGGAATCCGTAAATCGTCGAGTACCAGGTCGGATCGAGCGACATCACCCAGTAGATGACCAGGAGGAAAAGCAGCACTGCATAAAGCACGACGCCAAAGCCGCTCAGGTTCTCAAACTTTGTCCGCCAGTAGCCGACCCGCGGCTCGCTGTCGGCGTCGCGTTGCATCGACCACCGATTCAGCTGAAGGATGTAGAACGCAAAGATCGCGAAGCAAACCAGCGAGACCCAGTAGAAATTGGCCGGGTTCAGCATCGGCCCCTTCCAGTGGATCGCGTGCGCCTGATCCACCGTGATCAGTCCGTGTTGCAGCGCGCTGGACCAGTCTGCGTACTTCGCCCAGATGTAAAGCTTCCCGTACGACGCGCCCAGCACCGCCACCGGAATCCACAGCAACACGATCAGGGGCCACGTCCGCGTCATCGCTTCCAGCGGACGGCGGATGATCAGGCCCCACTTACCGCCGGAGAGATACTGCACCATCAACAGCGCCATGCCGCCGAAGCATAGCCCGAAGCAGCCGACGAATCCCTCCAGCCACCCGCGCAAAACGTGATCCCATCCCAGGCCTGTGCCGTCGAACTTCTGCGCCAGCAGCGCGAGGATGACAGCCACGATGGACAGAACAAGCCCCGCACGCAGCGCGTTGCGCCGCCATGCATCCACAAACGCCGGCGCGCCCAGCGTATTCGGCAATCCTTTGCTGAACGAATCGTTCGCCATTATTGCTGCGCTCCTGACGGCCTTGCCGGCGGCGTCTTCGTTTCTCCTGTGGTGCTCTTCATGCTGGGAACCTTTGCACCCGCCGGTTCGGGCACCTGCGCTGGTGCTCCCGCTGCAATTCCCGTATGCGGCTTCGCGTTGATCGCCGTCGACGGCATCGGCCACGGCCCCGCATAACTCGTCGGATATCCATCCCGCTGTGCGATCGAACTCAGGCTCTGCACCTGCGTGCCCGCAGGCACATCACTCAGTTTCGCGTTCTGGCTCAGCTGCAGCGCGCGGATATATGCCGCAATCGCCCATCGATCCTCGGGCGTCACCTGCGCTTTATAATCCGGCATGGCGCCGTAGCCATTCGTCATCACGTAGAAGTAGTGGCTCAGCGGTTCCGACAGACGCTTGGCATCGTGGAAATTCCCCGCCGGTTTAAACCCGCGCTGCACGATCATGCCGGCCCCGTTGCCCACGCGCGAGTGGCACGGCGTGCAATACACGTTGAAGCGCTCCTGCCCGCGCGCCAGCACCGTCATCGTCACCGGAAACGGCATCATGTCCGCTTCTTTCCCGCTCATCAGCCCGGTGTAGAAATATTCATCCTCGTAAAGCTGACCGCGCGCCACCGTGTGCTCAACCTGCGGCCGCACCGACCGCCCATCTGCGAACAACGTAGTCCCGCGCTGCGGAAACATGCGCGGCTGGTTCTGCATATCCTGCCGGCAGCCGGCCACGAACATCAGCACGCCCGCCGCACACGCGATCCCCAGCGCCCGCCACGAGGATACGGCGGAGGCGCCGCTCTTCCTGAGCTCTGAGCCCTGTGCTCTGTGCCCTGTATTAATACTCCACCTCCACCACCGATAGCGGCGCCTGCGCCTCCAGAAAACTGCGCGTTTCCGCAGGCTCGAACTTCGGATCCGTCGCCTCCAGACACAGGAAAAACTTGTCCGTGGTCGCGCCATTGCGGAAATTCGGCGCGTTGAATACCGGGTGATACAGCTTCGGCAACCCGCACAGCGCCAGCATTCCGAATGCCGCCGAAAGCCCCGACCACAAAATCGTCCACTCGTATGCCGGGATCACAAAAGCCGGCCACGAATAGTACGGCCGGCCCGCAATGTTGAGCGGATAAGACCATACCGAAATCCACGTCTCCAGCGTGAACATGACCGCCAGTCCCAGCAAGCCGCCGACGAGGCACACCAGCGAGACCTCATCGCGATGAAACCCGATCGCTTCCGCCGCTTCTTCCACCGGATATGGCGTGTAGCAGTCCATCCGCCGGTAGCCCGCGCCATGCGCCGCCTTCGCCGCCTTCACCAGCTGTGTCGGCGTCTCAAACTCCGCAATCAATCCGTATGTTCCTTCGGGGAGTGGCATCAGTCACCTGCCTCCGGCAGCGGTTCGGCCTGCTTCGCTTTCACCTTCGACTGCGGCAGCATCATGCGCAGTTCCGACATCGGAATCATGGGCAGGAAACGGATAAACAGGAAGAACAGGAACGTGAACAGACCCAGCGTTCCCAGAAACGTCGCGTAGTCCCACTTCGTCGCCCGATAGGTGCCCCACGATGAGGGCAGATAATCGCGCGTCAGGCTGGTCACCACGATCACGAATCGCTCGAACCACATGCCGGTGTTGATGATCAGCGACATGATGAAGGTGAAGACCACGTTCTTTCGCAGTTTCCGCGACCACAGCAGTTGCGGCAGCGCGATGTTGCACGTGACCAGCGTCCAGTAGGACCACCCCATGGGACCGAACATGCGGTTCCACATCATGAAGTATTCCCAGTGGCTCGCCGAATACCAACTCATGAACACTTCAGTGGAGTAGCCGTATGCGACTACCAGCCCAGTCGTCAGCATCACCTTGTTCATGTTGTCGATGTGCCGGATCGTGATCAGATCCTCAAGGTGATAGAACCTGCGGATCGGCACCGCCAGCGTGATGACCATCGCGAATCCGGAGTAGATCGCGCCTGCGACGAAGTACGGCGGGAAAATCGTCGTGTGCCAGCCCGGCAGGAGTGCGACCGAGAAATCGAGGCTGATGACGCTGTGTACGGAGAGCACCAGCGGCGTCGCCAGGCCGGCCAGCAGCAGCGAAGCCGTCTCATAGCGCACCCAGTGCCGCACCGAACCGCGCCAGCCCACCGCCAGCATCCCGTAGAAGAACTGACCGAACTTCGACTGCGCGCGGTCGCGCAGCGTGCCCAGGTCGGGAATCATCCCGATGTACCAGAACACCACCGAGATGGTCGCGTAGGTCGAAACCGCGAACACGTCCCACAACAGCGGCGACCGGAACTGCGGCCAGTAATTCATTGTGCTCGGATACGGGAACAGCCAGTACCCCAGCCACGGACGGCCGACGTGAATCAGCGGGAACATACCGGCGCAGACCACGGCGAAGATGGTCATCGCCTCGGCAAAGCGGTTGATGGAATTGCGCCAGCCCTGCTTGAACAGCAGCAGAATCGCCGAGATCAGCGTCCCTGCGTGGCCGATACCGATCCACCACACAAAGTTGATGATTGCGAAGCCCCATGCGACCGGGATGGTGATCGCCCAGATGCCCACGCCTTTCAGGAACAGCCAGGTCAGCGCCGTCATCAGGATTCCCACCACCGAACCTGCCAGCAGGAACCCGAACCACCATCCCAGCGGCGTGTGGCTGGTCAGTACGATCCGCGAGACCTCTTCAGTCACCGACTTGAACGTGTGCCCAGGCGCGATAACCCGGTATTCTTCCGTGACCGGATCGATCATCGGATTGTTGACGGGTGCGTCTTTCGTTGCCATCGTGTTCTTTGCCTTCGCCTCAGATCCCGATCACTAACTCGTGTACTCGCCCAAATCCTGCGCCAGCGGCTCGTTGATGTTCAGCACGCCCGCCACATAGGTCGTCCGCGGCCGCGTGTTGATGTCCGCCAGCACCCCATAGGTCCGCTCGTTCGTCTTGATCTTCGCCACCCGGCTGGCCTTGTCGTTGATGTTCCCGAAGATGATCGCGTCGGTCGGGCAGGCCTGCTGGCATGCCGTCCGAATCTCCCCATCGCGAATATCGCGATTCTCTTTGTCCGCCTCGATCTTTACCGCTTCAATGCGCTGGCTGCAGTAGCTGCACTTCTCCATCACCCCGCGGCTCCGAACCGAAACCTCGGGATTGCGCATCAGCTTCAGGCTTTCCGTCTCGTAATCGGAGTAGAGCAGGAAGTTGAACCGCCGCACCTTGTAGGGACAGTTATTCGAGCAGTAGCGCGTCCCCACGCAGCGGTTGTAGACCATCAGGTTCAGCCCTTCGGGCGAGTGCACCGTCGCGCCGACCGGGCAAACCTGCTCGCACGGCGCGTTCTCGCACTGGTGGCAGGTCATCGGCTGGAAGTGCGCCCGCGGCGCCGCCAGGTCGCCTTCGAAGTACGTGTCGATGCGGATCCATTGCATCAAACGGCCGATCTTCACCTGGTGCCGCCCCACCACGGGAATGTTGTTTTCCGCGTAGCAAGCCGTCACGCAGGCATTGCAGCCCACGCATGAGTTCAGATCGATCGACATCCCCCATGCGTTCTTGTCGTAGCGATACGCGGGGAACATGCTTTCGTTCGGCTCCGGCGTCCAGCGCGCAACACCCTCGTGCGCAAACTCGGGGTCCTTTTTGTACTCGGTCAGCGTCGTATAGCGGATAATCCCGCGGTCCAGCGACTCATTGCCTTCCAGCGAATGCGTGTCCGATCCATCGCCGCCGTGGGCCACGCTGCGCTGATCGATGTGGTGGCTCTTCGTCACGCAGATGTCGTAGATGTCGCCGGTCTTCCGCAGCGTCGCTCCGGTCAGCATCCACGGCGCGCCTGACTGCTGGATCAGATACGCGTTGTAGCCCACGCCGCCGGCGACGCGCCCAATCTGGCGCCCCTGACCCAGCGTGACCACAACCACATCGTCCGCCTGCCCCGGAACCGCCAGCGCTCCGGCGACGATCTTCTTGCCGCCAACGCTGATCTCGACCGCATCGTTCTCCGCGAATCCGTTCTTCTCCATCGTCGCGAAGCTCATCAGCGCCGCGTTGTCCCACGACAGGTTCGTCACCGGGCGAGGAATCTCCTGCATCCAGCCCACGTTCGCGTAGCGGCCGTCGTAGACGTTCGCATCCGGCCGGAAGGCCACTTCCGCCCCGCTCGCCGCAGCCGCGCCGGCATTGCTCGCCAGCGCCTTCGGCGTTACCATCTTCGGCGTGAATGCCGTCCCGTCGATCCACCCATCGTGCAGCACCTTGCGCCAGTTGAACTCCGCGTCACCCTTCGACAGCTGATCCTTCCACGTCGCGCGCACCGCGTCGTAGGCCGAAACATCCGGGTTATCCAGCAGCGACTGCAGAATCTCGTGCGCGGTGTGCCCGCCATACATCGGATCGATCATCGGCTGCACGATGCTCACCGTGCCGTCGTACGCCCGCGCATCGGACCACATCTCGAGATAATGCGCGTTGTTGATATGCCAGTGCGCCTGAAGGCCCGTCTCATCCAGATGCGAGCCGAGATGCGCGACCGTGCCAACCTTGTTCATCGCGCTCGCAAAATCCAGATCGGCCGGCGTCGCATAGACGGGGTTCGCGTTCAGGATCACCAGCCAGTCCACCTTGCCGGCATTCATGTCCGCGACCAGCGCCTTTAGATCGTCGCCCTGGATCGACGGCATCGGGTTCACGGTGTCGGTGTAGACCACCGTCTTGCCTGCGTTGCCCAGAGACTGGTTGATCGCAAACGCGGCCAGATGCACGTCCGGCGGCGCAAACTCACCGGGAATCACCACACACTTGCCGCCGTTCGCTTTCAGGTCGGCAGCAACGCCCTGCAGATATTTAGAGTCGTGATCGCTCCAGCTGCCCGTCGCGGCCCCACCCGCACCCACAGCGCTCGCCAGCGACTGCGCAAAGTCTTTAAGCTGGCTCGGCTTCACCGCCAGCCGATGCTCGGCCTTGAATCCGGTCGTCGTCGTGACCGACTCCACGACATACAGCCGGTTCATCTGATCCGTGCCGTCGAGCTTGCGCTTCTGCGCGTAGTCGCGCGCCAGCTTGTGGAAACCCGGGAACTGCGCGCCGCCCAGGAAGTCCGCATCGAGCGACACAATCACGTCCGCCTGATCGAGCTTGTACTGCGCATCCACAAACTGCCCGAGAGCCTGCTTGGCCGCGGCGTAGTGGTTATCCCGGTTCACCGGGTCGTACTGCACAAATTTCGCCTGCGGATAATTCCTCTGCCCCTGCTGCCACTGTGCGGCCATCGTCGGCGAGGTCACCGTCGTGCTCAAGAAGTAGAGCCCCTGCCCGCCCGTCGGCTTCTTGTCCGCCAGCATGCTGCGGAAAGCCGCCAGAAACGCCGGCCAGCTCCGCGTTTCGCCGCGATACAAAATATGCTGCGCCCGGTCCGGATCGTACATGTCCAGCAACGTCGCCTGCGTGATCGGGTCCGACCCGCCGCGAATATAAGGATGCTCCGGATTCCCGTCGACCTTGATCGGCCGGTACGCCGCGCTCTTGATGAGCACCGGCACCGCGCCCGTCGTAAACGGAAACGCCGATGCAAAATACACCGGCTTGCCCAGCGTCAGATCCGGCGGCGCTGTGACGTATGGATAGATCGGCTCGTCCGGCTGCTTCGTGCATCCGGCCAGCCCGGCCAGTGCCATCGACGCGCCCATCACCTTCAGGAAGCTGCGCCGCGAAACCGGATCGATCCACTCCGACGCCTGCGAGGGAAATTCCTTGTTGACCAGCTCGGCAAAATCCGGCGAATCCGCCAGCTCATCCACAGAACGCCAGAACCTCTTGCCCGTCTGATTGGCGAGCTTCGCCCGCACTCCGGCAAGAGTCATCTTCTTCGGCTCAATCTGCACCAGGCCGTTCGCGCTCGGGTTCACTGCGATCGACTGTTCCTCAGTCTGAGATTCCCGCGCGGCCACCGGCTCTGAACCCTGCAACCTGTACCCTGTACCCTGGCTTTTGTTCATCGGTGACAAACCTCGCAGCTGGTCAGCTCACGCGGATTGCGAATGTCGTAGTGCTTTACCAGAAACTGGCCCAGCGCCTGCTGGCTGGTGAATTCCGTGTAGTGCAATCCCTCCGGCAGCTTCATTGCAGTCGTGTCCTCGCTCCCGATCGCCGTTGCCGTTTGCAGGTGCAGTCCCGCAGGCGGTCGACTCAAAGCCGCGACCTGGACCCCGCCATGCATCTCCGGATTCTCTTCCGTGCACGTCACACCGCCCGCTGTCGGCGATCCCGCCGGCACATCCTCCGCCGCGCACCACACCGGCCGCAAATCCGACGCTCCCTGCCACGCCATGTTGTAAATCTCGCTGGTCGGCCGCAGATTCTTCGCCGGATCCCGGTGGCAGTTCAGACACCACTCCATCTGCAGCGAGTTCTGCATGTACATGATCGGCATCTCGTCCACGCGGCCGTGGCACGACGAGCACCCGATGCCCTTATTCACGTGGATTTCATGATTGAAGAAGACGTAATCCGGCAGATCGTGGACGCGCGTCCACTGGATCGACTCGCCCGTCGCCCAGCTGTGCCGTACCGGCTCCAGCAGTTGCGCATCCGTCCAGATCTGCGCGTGGCAGTTCATGCACGTCTTCGTTGGAGGAATGCCCGCGTAACTCGACTTCTCCACCGTTGTGTGACAGTACTGGCACTGCAACCCCAGACCTTCCACATGATGCTTATGGCTGAACGGCACTGGCTGATCCGCCCTCTGCCCCTGGCGCGTCACCCACGGCGACCGCTGCAGTTCGTCCAGCGTCAGCCCAAGGGAAATTACAATCAGCCCCGTCAAAATCAAGCTCATCCGAGCCAGCGCGTTCGAGCTGCGGTCAAAAATCTGCGCCATGAATGGGTCCTGCGTCTCCTCGTTCCCTGAATCGATGAATCGCTGCGGGTCGATGGCTTGAGTGCTGCGGAATCAGGTCGCCGGAATTAAGAGCGGGCGGCGGCCTCAGTTGGAGCGGGCGTTTCCACGGACGTCTTGTTGCTGCCAGCTCGCGATCCTTTGGTTCCCGGCAAGTCCCGGCGCGCTGACGTTGTTCTGATTGTGTCCTGAATCACAGCCGATTGTGATCTACATCACACTTGCGGGTAAAAAGAAACTATAGCGGCACATGCGAGCTCCTGCAAGCCACTCAGTCGACACGAGAAGAAAATTTGTTAACAGGAATGAAGGCGGACGGCTGCGGCAAGCGCCAACCTGTGCCACCGAGTCGCGGAGGAGGGGCTTCCAGTTTTTCCCGGTTCGAAGCGCTGTCACTGCCCGCTCATCCGCCTACAGGGCAGAACTGTAACTGTCCTCGTGCCATATCCGGCATCGGGGCCGGAACCGGTTTCCGGTCCGGCCGATAGGGGTGAGCGAAGCAGAACGGTTCTATACGCTATCCGCAGAACGCTATACCCTGTCTGTCATGGTTGATGGTCGCCGCGCTGTTCGTTACGATGCCGCACTGGCCTGCAGCACCCTCGCCGCCGTGGATCCCAAACTCGGCGATCTCATGCGTCGCGCCGGCCCCTTCACTCTGAAACTCAAGAGCCAGCACTCTCCGTTCGAGGCGCTGCTCGAGTCCATCATCTATCAACAACTCCACGGCAAGGCCGCTGCCGCAATCCTCAAGCGCCTGCTCACTGCCTTCGGCGAGCTCCACCCCGCGCCCGAGCACCTGCTCCAGGCCCCCGATGACATGCTCCGCGCCTGCGGCCTCTCCGCGTCCAAGACCAAAGCTCTACGCGACCTCGCCGCCAAAACCATCGACGGCACCGTGCCCACGCTGGCCGCGATCCGCCGCATGCCCGACGTCGAGATCATCGAGCGTCTCACCGAGGTCCGCGGCATCGGCACCTGGACCGTCGAGATGCTCCTGATCTTCCGCCTCGGCCGCCCCGACGTCCTCCCCGTCACCGACTACGGCGTCCGCAAGGGATTCGCCCTCACCTTCCTGCGTCTCCCCAAGTCCAAATCCTTCGACGCCTCCATGCTCGCCACCGCCGACCAGATCGCCCGCCGCGCCGAAAAGTGGCGCCCCTGGCGCTCGGTCGCCAGCTGGTACCTGTGGCGCGCCTGCGACCTCGCCGGCAAAGCAATGGTCCTGCCGGATTAGGGTTCAGGCGGCTCCCCTTTTCATCCCCCGCAATTCATCTCTCCCCAACCTCCAGCCCCGTTTTCCCCTGCTATCCTGACTGAGCTATGCCTTCGAAACACGAGCTCCTGACCCACCCCATCCGCCACATCGACATCAAGCAGCACAACGTCGTCGCCCTGGTCGACGCCATGCAGTCGATGGCCTACAGCTCCCGTGACCTCGCCCGGGCGGCCTCCATTTACGAACGCATGCTGCGCGACCAGGACTGCGGCGTCATCCTCTGCCTCGCCGGCTCGCTGATCTCCGCCGGCCTCAAGCAGATCTTCGTCGACCTCATCCGCAACAACATGGTCGACGCCGTCGTCTCGACCGGCGCCAACATCGTCGATCAGGACTTCTTCGAAGCCCTCGGCTTTAAGCACTACATCGCCGACGAACTCTACAAATCCGGCACCCAGGACGGCGAGCTCCGCGAGCTCATGATCGACCGCATCTACGACACCCTCATCGATGAGGAAGAGCTCCGCCTCTGCGACGAAACCACCGAGAAGGTCGCCGACTCGCTCCCGCCGCGCCCCCACAGCTCCCGCGAGTTCATCCGCGCCATGGGCGCCTGGCTCGAAACCAACGGCAAGACCCCTGAAAAGGGCGGCGTCGATTCCATCGTCCTTTCCGCGTATCAGAAGGACGTCCCCATCTTCTGCCCGGCCTTCAGCGACTGCTCGGCCGGTTTCGGGCTGGTCGCCCACCAGCACAAGCGCCAGGATAAGCCGAAGGTCTCCATCGATTCGGCGAAGGACTTCTACGAACTCACCCAGCTCAAGATCGCCAATCCGACCACCGGCCTGTTCATGATCGGCGGCGGCGTGCCCAAGAACTTCGCGCAGGACATCGTCGTTGCGGCCGACATCCTTGGCAACGAAGCTCCGATGCACAAGTACGCCATCCAGATCACGGTGGCCGACGTCCGCGACGGCGCCCTTTCCTCCAGCACTCTTAAGGAAGCCAGCTCCTGGGGCAAGGTGGACACCACCTTTGAGCAGATGGTCTACAGCGAGGCCACCCTCGCACTGCCGCTCATCACCGGCTACGCATGGCATAAAAAGGCACACGCCGAACGCCGCGAACGCCGCTGGAGCCGTATTCTCGACCCAGTAACGGTTTAATCCGTCACTGTTACAGATTCGGCATCCTCAGCGTTCCGCTGCCATAAGTAACACCAAAGTGGGATTGTTTAGCGGATGCCCTGTGGATTTTCCTGTCGGAACCCCCAGGGCTTCCCCTATACTGAAGCCTCGAATCCCTGTCGAAATATTGGGGAAATCCGCATTCCCGACTCCATGGAATCGAGCAGTGACGCGATTCAGCCACTCCCGCACCGTCACGTCAGCTTTCATGATTGCGCTGGCGTTTTCCCTCATCGGTGCCATCATTCTGGCGCAATACGGCAGCGCGCCCGGCCAGAGCCATCCGTGGATCTTTGCTTTTGCCTGCTTCTGGACCCTTGCCCTCGCCCTGCTCGTCGCGATCTCCCTGTCCACCTTCCGCGCCACTTTGCGCGAACGCCAGGGGGAACGCCAGCTCCAGCGCGTTGCCCGCCTGCATCGCAGCATCCTCGACTCGGCCGGCCCCATGATGATCGCCTGCGATCTCACCGGCCGCATCAACTTATTCAATCCTGCCGCCGAGCGGATGCTCGGCTACCGCACCAGCGAGGCGCTCGATAAGCTCTCCGCCCCCGAGCTCTTCCCCGAGAGCGAGATGGCCCGGGTCGGCGAACAGCTCGCCGCCTCCATGCCCACCTTCCGCGCGCATCCTGAAATCCCGCCCAACACCGCGCCGGCGCTGCTCTCTTACGTCCGCTACGTCGCCACCTTTCCGGCCAGTCGCGTGCGCGGCTTCGAGATGCGTTTCCGCCGCCGCGACGGCAGCACTTTTCCCGCCATGGTCTACCTCTCCGCCGTGCGCTCCTCCGCCGGAACCGTGGAAGGCCTCGTCACCATCGCTGTCGACCTCAGCGCCACCCGCCGCGCCGAGCATGCCCTGCGCGAAAGCGAAGAACGCTATCGCGATCTCTTCGAAAACTCCCCGGAGATGATCGCCACGCTCAGCCCGCGGGGCCGCTATCTCTACGTCAATCCTTCCTGGCAGACCCTCTTCGGCATGGATTCGTCGCAGTTCGAGTCCCTCATCGGGTTCGAATCCCCCTTTCCGCCGGAAGTGCAGGCCGAAGCCGCCGCCCTCTTCCACAAAGCGCTGCACGGCGTCCACGTCGAACAACATCCCCTGCGCCTGCAGAACTCCTCGGGCGAAAACATCGAAGTCGAAGCCAGCCTCAGCTGCCGCCGCGAAGAAACCGGCCCGGTCTCGGTTCGCTGCATCTTCCGCGATGTCACCCAGCAGAACCGCCGCGAACGCCGCCTCCGCATTCAACTCGTCGTCAGCCAGATCATCGCCGAAACCACCTCCATCGACGAAGGCCTCACCCGCGTCCTCGAAGCCCTCTGCCAGACCTTCTCCTGCGAGTTCTCCACCCTCTGGACCGTCGATGAATCGCAGCACTCCATCCGTCCTCGCACCACCTGGTTCCTTAAAGGGCGCCCCAGCGAGGATTTCCGCCACGAAACCGAATCCCTGCTCCTCTCCCGCGGCCAGGGTCTGCCCGGCACCGTCTGGTCGCTGGGCAAAGCTTGCTGGATCGCGGACCTGCGCCAGAATCCATCTTTCATGCGCCGTACCGCCGCGCGACTGAACGGCTTCGCATCCGGTTGGGCCGTACCGGTCCGTGTCGGGAACCAGGTCATCGCGGTCGTGGAGTGTTTCTCACGCCAGTTCATGCGCGAAGATCCCGACCTGTTGGCCACCGTCGAAACGGTTTGCGGCTCGGTTGGCCAGTTCATGGCTCGCGCCGGCCAGGAAGTCCGGGTGCGCCAGCTCGACCGCCAGAAGGCCGTGATCCTCAATTCGGTCGCCGACGGCATCATCGGCGTCGACTCCGCCAACCGCATCGCCTTCGCGAATCCAGCCGCCGCCCGGATGCTCGAGTGCAACGAGTCCGAGCTCATCGGCCTGCGCGTACACGAGCTGCTCCATCCGCCCATCGCCGGCTGCGACTCCACCTGCCTCACTCGCCGCGCCTTCCAAACCGCCGAGGGTGCCTCCGGTCAGGACGTCTATTTCCGCGGCAAAGGCAGGAGCTTCCCCGTCGAATTCTCCCTCATGCCCATGGTCGAGGAAGGCGCATCGGTCGGCAGTGTGCTCAGCTTCCGCGACATCAGCCAGCGCTACGCACTCGACCACATGAAGGATGAGTTCATCTCCACCGTCAGCCACGAGCTGCGCACGCCGCTCACTTCCATTCGCGGCGCTCTCGGCCTGCTCTCCGCCGGCCTCCTCGGCGACGTCAGCGAAAAAGCCACCAGCCTGTTGCGGATCGCCGTCGCCAACTCCGACCGCCTCGTCCGCCTCATCAACGACATCCTCGACCTCGAGCGCATGACCTCCGGCCGCGCGCCGCTGAGCTTCCGACGCCTCTCGCTCGACGATCTCGTCCGCCAGGCCATCGAAACCATGCAGCCGGTCGCTGGCGCCGAAGAAGTCTACCTCTCCAGCGACTGTAACTCCGTCTTCATCGAAGCCGATTCCGACCGCCTGACCCAGGTGCTCACCAACCTGCTCAGCAACGCCATCAAGTTCTCGCCGCCTCGCTCCACCGTGCGCGTTGCCGCCGTCCGCGCTTCCGACGGGGTCACGGTCAGCGTCATCGACGAAGGCCGAGGCGTGCCCGCCGACAAGCTCGAATCCATCTTCGACCGCTTCCAGCAGGTCGATGCCTCCGACTCCCGCCAGAAAGGCGGCACCGGACTCGGGCTCGCCATCTGCCGCACTATCGTCCAGCAGCACGGCGGCCGCATCTGGGCCGAGCAGAACAACTCCCGCGGCGCCATCTTCCGCTTCTTCCTCCCCGAGCGCGCCTCCATCTCCCCACTCGCCGAAGAAGCCACCCAGAGCCAGTTTGAACAAAGGCTCGGCTAAGACCATTCTTTGCCGCTCGTTGTCTTCCTCGTGCTGGCTGGGATGGTACTTGCTTTCGGGCACCCGTTTAGTAGAACGACAGGGGGATGGTGGGAATCCTTAATTTGATTTAATAGTTGAGTCGGGAACTGAAAGAGAAAATGTCTCGACGAGTTTTGATCATTGACGATGAGGAGGACATTCGCGAAGTGGCTGCGCTCAGCCTGGAGACTGTTGCCGGCTGGGATGTCCTGGTTGCGGGCTCCGGCGCCGCAGGAATCGCAAAAGCCCGCGAAACCCGTCCTGACGCCATCCTTCTGGATGTCATGATGCCCGGCATGGACGGGCCCACCACCTTCCGCGAGCTCCGCTCTCTGCCGGAGACCGCCAATATCCCGGTCATCCTGCTCACCGCCAAGGTGCAGGCCGCCGACCAGAAGCGTTTCTCCGACCTCGGCGTGGTCAAGGTGATGTTTAAGCCCTTCGATCCATTGATCCTCGCCCAGGAAATCGCGGCGACGCTCGGCTGGCAGGAGATCTAACGGCAGGAACTATGACCGAGGATGCAGCCTCCCGCATCGCTGCACGACTGACCGAGCTGTGGCGCACCAGCCGGCCCACGATCGTTGAGCGGCTTACGATTCTTCGCTCGGCCTGCGACAGCCTCGCCCAGAACCCTCTCAACACGGCGGCCCGCACCCGCGGCCTCGAAGCCGCGCACAAGCTCTCCGGCGTTCTCGGCGTCTTTGGATTGCCTCAGGGCAGCGAAATCGCCTCTTCCATCGAATTCCAGCTCAAGTCCGGCGAGCCGCTCACCGCTGGCGATCTCTCCACCCTTAGCGAACGGATCGCGGACCTGGATGCGGTGATCGCCTCCCGATCGGGAAGCTGATCCGCTTCAGCTCCCGGCTCCCAGCTCTTTTCCACCGCTTTCTTTCTTCCCGCTGAGCCGATTCTCCACACTCGGTCATCCCTAAAAGTGCTATGACTTCCCCCAAAACGTTCTCTCTCGGCGGCGACCTGACCATTCACCGGCTGGGTTTTGGCGCTATGCGCATCACCGGCCCGGGCATCTGGGGCGAGCCCAAAGATGCCGACACCTGTCGCAAGGTGCTCCGCCGTGCCGTGGAGCTGGGCGTCGATTTCATCGACACCGCTGACTCCTATGGCCCGGAGGTCAGCGAGCGCCTGATTGGCGGAGCTCTCGCCCCGTACCCAAAGGGGCTCGTGGTCGCGACCAAAGCCGGGCTCACCCGGCAGGGTCCGGACCAGTGGCTCCCCGTCGGGCGTCCCGAATACCTCCAGCAGGAGGTCGAGATGAGTCTTCGCCGCTTGAAGCTGGAAGCCCTCCCCCTCTGGCAGCTGCATCGCATCGATCCCAAAGTCCCCGTCGAGGAATCGCTTGAACCGATCAGGAAGCTGCAGAAGCAGGGCAAGATCCGCCACGTAGGCCTCAGCGAGGTGAAGGTCCCGGAAATCGAGCAGGTCCGGAAGTTCATGCCCATCGTCAGTGTGCAGAACCGCTACAACATTGGCGACCGCGAGCATGAGGACGTCCTGCAGTACTGCGAGAAGCACAACCTCGCCTTCATCCCATGGTTCCCCGTCGCGGCAGGCAAACTGACGAAGCCGGGGGGCGCGCTCGACAAGGCGGCGAAGAAGCATGGCGCCACCCTCAGCCAGCTTTCGCTCGCTTGGCTGCTGAACCATTCGCCGGTGATGCTGCCCATTCCCGGCACCTCGTCGGTCGCGCATCTGGAAGAAAACCTCAAGGCCGCCGAGATCAGCCTCTCCAACTCTGAGTGGGCCGAGGTCGAAGGCACCGCCAAAGCCGCATAGCCGGAAGAGTCGAACCAGACCAATAAGGCCGCACGCCGCGGCCTTTTCTTTTCTACCCCACGACTCTTCCCCCCGGCGCTATCATCCTTCTTCCCTATGATCCCGGCCGAGCCCAAATCCCAGCTGCGCAAGACCATGGGCTTCTGGGACGTGCTGCTCTTCAACATCGCAACGGTTCTCGGCCCCCGCTGGATCGCCGCCGCCGGCCACAACGGCACCTCCTCGATCAGCCTCTGGGCCATCGCGGCGATCTTCTTCTTCGTCCCCGGCGCGCTGG
Organism: uncultured Acidobacteriaceae bacterium; assembly: GCA_963819725.1. Lineage (GTDB taxonomy): Bacteria > Acidobacteriota > Terriglobia > Terriglobales > Acidobacteriaceae > Palsa-343. The sequence goes on along the minus strand of CAWFXK010000002.1, from coordinate 22,281 downwards.
TCATCAATGAGCTCTCCTCGCGCTTCCCCGAGGAGGGAGGCCTCTACGTCTGGGCGAAGGAAGCCTTCGGCGACTTCCACGGCTTCATCGCCGGCTGGACCTACTGGATCTACACCTTCTTCTACTTTCCGGGGCTGCTGCTTGCGAGCGCTTCGATGGCCGCCTGGATCCTTGGCCCCAACGGTTCCGGCCTCGCCGGCGACCGCGCCTTCCAGCTTTGGGTTTCGATGGGCCTGCTGCTGGTCGCGGTCGGGCTGAACCTTGTGGGCCTCAACATCGGCAAGTGGCTGCAGAACGCCGGCGGCGTCGGCACCTACGTCCCTCTGCTGATTCTGCTCGTGGTCGGCGCCACCGTTGCCCTGCGCCACGGTTCGGGTTTCGGATCCGCTACGCATTTCACGCTGCACAACATGCTCCCGACGTGGAACTGGAGCACGGTGAACTTCTGGTCGCAAATCGCCTTTGCCTTCACCGGCCTCGAACTGGTCTCGGCCATGAGCGAAGAGGTCCGCGATCCGCGCCGCACCCTGCCGCGCGCCGTTCTCGGCGCCGGGGCGATGATCGCCTTCATCTACATCGCGGGAACCTTTGCGATCCTTGCGCTGTTGCCCGCCGCGTCCATCGACGCGCAAAGCGGCGTTTTCAGCGCCATCACGGTTGGCTCGATGGCTCTCAAAATCGGATTCCTCGGCATCCTCGCCGCCGTGCTGGTCACCGTAGGCAACGCCGGCGGCGTGGGCTCGACGGTCGCGGGCATCGCGCGCGTCCCCTTCGTCGTCGGCATCGACCGCTATCTCCCCTCGGCCTTCGGCAAGATCCATCCGCGCTGGAAGACGCCGTGGGTTTCGATCCTGGTGCAGGGCGGCATCTCGGCGTTCATCCTGCTCGCGAGCCAGATCAACCAGACCACGCGCAGCGCCTATCAGTTTCTGGTGGATGCGGCGATCATCCTCTACTTCATTCCGTTCCTCTATATGTTTGCGGGAGTCATCAAGTTGGCAGGACGCCCCGACCGCGCGGCGAATCCGCACGCGGTTCTCGTTCCCGGCGGGCGCATTGGGGTGTGGATCTGCGGCGGCCTCGGCTTTGTCGTGGTCCTGATCGGCATTGGCGTCTCGCTGATTCCGCCCGGAGAAGCGACCAGCAAACTCGGCTTCGAGCTGCAGCTGCTGATCGGGACCGTGGTTTCGATCCTTATCGGCCTCGCGCTTTACTGGCGCGGCGCGCGGGCAAAGGCCAGAATCTAGGGGGCAGAGTTTGGAGTTTAGAGTTTAGGAATCGCTGTTGTGATCAACAGTCGTTAACGCTCATCCCCAAAACTCTCTCTTCCCGTAACCTGTAACCTGCAACCTGTAACCACATGAAACGTCTCCTCGAGGGCTACGCCCGCTTCCGCCGCGATGTCTTTCCGCAGCACCGCGATCGCTTTCGCCTACTCGCCGAGAGCCAGCAACCCGATGTGCTGTTCATCACCTGCGCCGACTCGCGGGTCGTGCCCGATCTGATTCTCCAGACCGAACCCGGCGACATGTTCCTGTGCCGCGCGGTCGGCAACATTGTTCCGCCTCATGGCTCCATGCCCGGCGGCATCTCGTCCACGATCGAGTACGCCGTTGAGGTTCTGCATGTCCGGCACATCATCGTTTGCGGCCACTCCGACTGCGGCGCCATCAGGGCCGTTCTGCCTCCGGACCCGGCGAATCCGCGTAGTCAGGATTCGCGCGATTCCGACCCACGCGACCACAGCAAGCTGCCCCGCCTGCCGCTGACTTCCAAATGGCTCGGCTACGTCGAGCCCGCGTGGAAATATCTTTCGCCCGGCACGCCTTCCGACGATCACCGCGCGCTGCACACCGCGCTCATCCGCGCCAACGTCATTGCGCAGCTGGAGAACCTCAAGACTCATCCCGAAGTCGCGCGTGCCCTCGCGCACGGAGAGCTCCAGATTCACGGCTGGTACTACGACATTCTCAGCGGCAGCGTCGAAGCGTACGACGAACAGGAGCGGCGTTTCCTCGCGCTCGAGGACTGGGCCGCGATCACGCAAAAGTCGTGAACCCCGGAAGCTGAACGGCGAATCCATTCCTTGCACTGGGTTCGACCTGACAGGAGAACTACATGCGCCAAAGTCTGGAATACAGTCTCACGCTGCTGGCCCACACGCCCGCCTCGCTCGATGCGCTGCTGCGCGGCCTGCCCGATGCATGGACCCTGCGCAACGAGGGCGAAGGCACCTGGACTGCGCGCGATGTGGTTGCGCATCTGGCCGAGTTGGAGCGCACCGACTGGATGCCGCGTGTGCGGCGGCTGCTGGAGTTCGGCGAAACGCGCGCCTTCGATCCGGTCGATCGCCAGGCGTTCCAACGCAATGCGCGTGGTAAATCTATGGCGCGCCTGCTGGGCGAGTTCGCGCGGCGCCGGGAGAAGAATCTGAAAGACGTGCGCGCTCTCAAACTCGACCGGCGCGACTTCGCGCGGCGAGGGCTTCATCCGGCACTCGGCCGTGTGACTCTGTCCGAGCTGATCGGAGCCTGGGCCGTACACGATCTGACCCACCTGCACCAGATCACGCGCATCCTGGCCCATCAGTATCGTGCGGGTGTGGGTCCGTGGGAACGGTATCTGGGAGTATTGCAGTGCAACGGGCACAGCGCCTCATCCTGACTCAGTCTCGCGAAAGGGTGATGTTTAGACCGTCACCAGCTGCCGTCTCTCTTCCCTCACTCCGGCCAGGCCGGCTTTGCTTCGCGCCCACACATACCAGATCAAACAAGCCGTCGCACTCCACGCATACATCGGCGAGCTCAGCGGCACCGTCATCAGCAGCAACAGCACGGCAACGCCGTTGACCACTGCCAGCCACGGCGCCCAGCGCCGCCCTGGCCGCACCGAGCATACGTGGATGATCGCGGGAATCATCAGCAGCTGATCGAAGGGCCACGAGTACGGCGAGACCATGGTCGACACCAGCAGCAAGGCCGCGCCGTCGACGCGCCAGTTCCAGAGGTTGCGCCGCCGCCAGTAGTAGCGCGCGCACAGCGCCAGTCCCAGCACGGACGGCACTGCCTGCACCCACACCGGATGGCCCGGCACCATGAACCGGAGCAGGAACGACAGATTCGCCAGGTACTGCCCTTCGATGTGCTCGGCGCGAATCGCTGCGAGGTAATGCGCCCAGATGTGCGCATCGAACAGCATGGGGAGCGTCGCTGCCGCGGCCAGGCCGATGCCGAACGCGGTCAGCAGCCGCCAGTTCCTGCGGCGGACAGACTCGATCAAAATTACCGGCCACAGCAACAGAAACAGATGCGGCTTCATCGCCGGCATCAGCAGCGCCAGCCCGGAAAGCCAGGGCCGCTGCTGGTGATACTTGAAGAAGAAGGCGATTCCGGCGAGCAGGAGGATGGACATCTGGCCGGCCATGGCGCAGCCGAGGATCGGCGCAAACAGATACACGACGAGGGGCGGCGGTTTGAGCCCCAGGCGCAGACACTTGATGGCCAGCAGCACCAGCACGATCAACGCCAGCAGCCACACGAATGCCGCCACGCGTGCGCTGAGGAATCCGAGCGGCACGACCACCAGCAGCACCCAGGGCGGATTTCGCATCAGGAGTGGCTCGCGATAGCTGCTGCCCGCGGCGGTTTCCATCTGCAGAACGGCCTGTCCGGCGTAGGGATTTTCATGCGCGAGCAGCAGCTTCGCCGAACTCCAGTAGCTGATGAAGTCGCGATTGGCCGCGTTGCGGGCGAGCACCGTGCTGAGCAGGCCAAGGCACACCAGTAGCAGCGCCACCGATCCAGCCACCTGGAGCGGGCTGGTGTTTTTTTCCTGCGGGACTTCCGCTGTTTGCAGCACAGGGTGCAAGTGCGCTCAGTCTAGGGCGCGCGGCGCGCCGCCAACATAGCACTTTGGTCGCGCCAGACTGTGTGGCTTAGTACGGCGTACGTCCTCCTGTGGCCCCATAAATCTCAGCGGTGACATAGGTCGCATCCTGCGACGCCTCACTCCGGCCGCGTGTCGAGGTGCCCTGAACGAGCCGGCGAACGCGGCGAATCGGAGGGGTCCTCGCCCGTCACCAGCGTCCCCTGGTGATACAGAATCCGCCAGCCTTCCGCGGTCCTGTGCCACACCGTCGCGCGCCGCGTGATCCGTCCTGCCTGATCCAGCGTGTATGTCAGCAGGTACATCGTCCCCGGCCCCAGTTGACTGAGCCCGAAATCCCAGGTTTTCCATCCCGCTTCCTGTGCGTCCACCGGCGGGTGTTTCTCGAGCATCTGCAGGATGAAGTCCCGGCTGTAGCGCCGGCCCGACGCGCCAACCTCCCAGTACTCCGGCGCGACCCTCCGCTCGCGTTCCGGCACCGTTAGTCCAAAGGCCCTGGTGTGAAAGATCGGCTCCAGTGGCCGCAACTCCGCGAGCACGCGCTTCAGCCCCGGCTCGACGTGCGCAAAAGTGGATGCCCTCCCCATGCCGCCATTGTGCCACCCCGCAGTTGCTGACTCGCTCCAGCTTCTGGATAGTGACAAGGTTTCGATTTTAGCCTCTGGAATTTGGCCGCCTGAGTGTGTCATCATAGGCGCATGCCTAAACGCTCAAGCAAGCGTGACCCATTCCAGAACGCACTGCGCGTTGTGGAGGAGGCGATAGGATCGTCACTCGGGAAGAATCCGGCAGCTGTCGCCCTGGGGCGGCAGGGAGGGCTAAAAGGCGGAAAGGCCCGCGCTGAGGCTCTGACGCCAGAACGCAAGCACGACATCGCCCAGAAGGCTGCGCAGGCCCGCTGGGCGAAGAACGAGGGAGGGATCAGGACACACAACTGATCGGGCATTGTGCCCTAATAGCGCGATGCGTTACGCTATATCGGGATTTCGATCACGACGGTCTCATCGCCCCGGGTAAGAGTGATTACGATCTGCGTGACCTGAACAGTGATTCTCACAGTTCTCACATAGAATCCCCTTTCCGAGCCGCTCGTCTGCCGACTGAGCGGCTCTTTTCATTCGGCAGAATCTTCGATCACGACGGGCGTACGCTCCAACAGCAGCTCGCCTACCGGAAGCCCGGTTTTGTGTCCCACTACAAAGGCGAACTCACCGTCGTCAGAAATCCTCGTGATCTTCTTTGGACTTTCAAACTGTAAGACTCCGTTTGGTTCCCACTGGACGTAATCGCCCACCTTAGGCGCGTAGCGGGGAGGGGTCGTTCCCGCTTCCTCCACAGGTGAACCGTCCTTTTGCTCATCAGCACTGGCGGCTGACGCTGCCTTTTTCGCGGCAGACTTCTTCAGGAATTCATCGTCATACCAAGACTTCAGTCCGAAGCTCCCGTTTTTTAGCTTATGAAACTTCGTGTTGTTTTTGGCCAAAGAAAGAGCCAACATTCGCAGCTCGTCGTTACTTCTCCATCCCATGACATCGAAATCGAAGCCGCCATCTCTAAGCCCCTGTAAAATCTCGCTCGCTTGGCGGGCCTGTCTCCCCATGCTTTCCAGATACTCTGCGACGGCTGTGGCGAGCTGTTTGCCGTAAAACTGATCGGCGCGGATCATGCCGCTCGTGCCGCTCTCCTCTACGAACAAAGGTGACTTGCCGCTCAGCTTCAGGAGCATATTGATAGCCTGCTTCGTCTCTGCTACCGCTCGAAGTTGCTCATCCAGTCTCTTTTGGAGCATCGAAATGGCAGGCTGTAGCTCATTTCCCATCGCGTGCCCTCCTTTTTGGCTAATCCATACTAGCAAAAGACGTTCAAGACGGCAATTCGGAACCTGTGATTTTTCAGGACTCGGTAGAGGAGGATAATCAGACCGATTGGATGCTAGAGCGGTAAGGCGTCAGACGCGCAAGAAATGCCAGGGGTGGCGTCTAGTAGGCGAAAATTGTTTGCCAACGGGGGATGGATTCTGGGGTAGAATCTCGGAAACGGAAAAGAGCCCGGGTCGCCGAGTGGTCCAGGCGCACGCCCTAGCAAAGTGTGAGACACCAGTTCGACTCTGGTCCCGGGCTCCAGCGAAATATACCACAGGGCTTAAGCTGCTGTGGCTGCTGCTTTCGTGGTGGGTTCCATCAGCGATAGCAATTCCGCGATCTCCCACACGTGATCGGTTAGACCCGCCTCCATCGCAGGAGTCACCCGGAGTGTCTGGTGGACTCTGCAAAAATTGTAGTAAACGACGTACAGCGAGATCGCGTGGATGTGGTTCTCCAGCTTTTTCGAGAATGCGTTTGTCAGCCGCGTAAACCGACGCATGCTCATCCGCATGGTCAGATTCTGACGCTCCACGTAGCTGGTCGAGATGTGGCGGGGATCGGGGTTCCCAGCCTTAATTTTGGTTTCGATCCCAATCACTTCGCCGGGGCTGTAGCGGGTGTCGGCAACAGCAGGGGAGCCGTACAGCTTTATCAGCATCGCGTAGTCCACATCCATACCGAACGCCCCTTCGACGGCTTCAGCGTAGACATTATGGCCGTCCGTGGTGATCTGTACGCGAGTGGCGACCCGCGACGCTAAATCCTCCATGAAAGACTTCCCCCACTGCGCGTCCCTTCCGCCGCAGAGATACGAAACGATCAGCTTGCTGTCCGCGTCCAGGGCCATCCACGTCCACACGCTGCCCGCTCCTCCAGCCTTCTGCTCATCGGTGATGTTCTTGTCCTTGCCGTAGCAGAAGGACCAGATTTCGTCGCACTGGACCCGGCGGGTGGGAACGTTGCGTACAGCGGTATCGTGATGTACAGCGCACGCGGAGCCAAGATCGCGGAGCAGCTTGAGAATCGCTTCCTGGCAAACGCCCGTCATCCGGGTGATGGAGCGAACACTATTGCCTTCCACCATTGCTCTGACGATCTGCGCTCTCTTTTCCGTGCTCAGACGATTCATGGGTACAGTATGCATGACCGCTCAAGCATTGTCAACAGGAAATTCTGACTCCCGAATCGAACCGTTCGCATCTAAAAAACGTACCTTCGGTGGGTACATCGGTGCGTGCCGAGGGCCTTTCGTGGTATACAGGGGTACCCCGTAAGCAGTAGGTTTAGAGGTCACTAGCCCCTGTAGAATCGTTTCAGGGAGTGACGGGTTTACACCTTTCAGAGGCGGATTAAAGGGCTGGAAGGCCCCTGCCGATAGGCACAGCGACCTCTGAATTCACACGCCTTTTGGGGCGAGAAGGCGACGGTAGCGCAATGACTCTTGCGACGGAACGGAAAGTAAGAACACTCGTTTTGACGACGCGAAAGAACAAAAAAAAGGTCTCAAAGATTCGGGGCGAGAAGTCGCTTTTCGCGTTTTCTGCGGCGAAGTACTATCCTGCCCTTAAAAATCTTGCCGGAAAATAGCCCTAGAGTCTGGCGCATTTGGCCAGCTTTCATTGAGAATGCCCACGACTTCGGCGTGGGCATTGTTTGGCCCGATAAGGAGCCAGTCCAGGAATTGACCTGCCTGGATCTTAATCTTCTGAGATCCGCAGCGGAACAGCCCTATCAGGAATGCTTTGGACTCGAATTGTACCCTTCGCTTGCGGCCAAGGCTGCCTACATCTTCGTTCATATCGCTGGTGGCCACATTTTCACCAATGGGAATAAGCGCACAGGCGTCCTGTGCCTCGACAACTTTCTCCTAGGGAATTCTCGATACCTCACCCTGAGCAACAAAGCCATCCAGAGGATGGCGGAATGGGTTGCGATGGCAGGGGAAAAGGGTATCCGATTTGCTGACGTTCTCGCGACTGTGACCAAGATAATTGAAAGAAGTACCATCTCCATTTACGCGCTGCGAAAGATTGATATGGACATGTATCGCTATGCGCTTCGGCAAAAGCGTTGGATTAGAACTGACCCCCATAATCAGGAGAACGCTCCGCTCGCACAATCTGATCGTGGCTGACCTGTGTGGATTTCAAACCTTGTCAGTACCAGCTTCTGGCTGAGTTTGACTTCCCATGGGGCGCCCCGTACTCTCATGCCAGCGCGAAGGGCGCATCCAGTCCGCGGAAAGGGCCGTGCCCACCTTAGCTGTTCCACAACTGAAGCGAATCTTCTTTCAGCCTCACCGGTGCGGACTCCTGAGGCGCCTCACGAAAGGAGCTTCGTATGCCTGAACTTCCCGCCCGTCCGTCTCTCGAACAATATAAGAAGCAAGCCAAAGAACTTGTCCACGCGGTAGAGGCACGCAACGTCGACGCACTCGACAGCATCCGCCGCTGGCATCCTCGCTTCCGCAATGTCACCAATGACCAGTTCGGCGCCATCACCCTCGCCGACGCGCAGCTGGTCCTCGCCCGCGCACACGCCTTTCCCTCCTGGCCAAAATTCGCCGCACATCTTGAGACACTGAACACCCTGCGGACTCTTGAAGACCCCTCTACGCCTGCAGATCTGCGCGATCCGGTCTCGCTCTTCCTCGAGTTTGCTTCGGTCGAGCGCCACGGCTGGCACGGCTCCGGCTCGCTGCAGCAAGCCGAGCTCATCCGCTCGCGGTATCCGCACGTCGCAACGGCGAACATCTATACCGCGGCCGTGTTGGGCGATGAGCCCGCCCTCCGCCGCTTCCTGGCACGCGACCCGGCTCTGGCCACTGCGGTCGGCGGACCCTACGGCTGGGACGCGCTGACTTACCTCTGCTTCTCCCGCTATCTCCGCCTCGACCCAGCGCGTTCCGAAGCGTTCGTCGCCTGCACCCGCGCCCTCCTTGAAGCCGGCGCCGACGCCAACACCGGCTGGATGGAAACCACCGACGACGATCCGCCTCGCGAGTTCCTCGAGTCCGTCCTCTACGCTGCCGCTGGCCTCGCCCGCCATCCCGGCCTGACGCGGCTGCTGCTCGACTACGGCGCCGACCCCAACGATGAAGAGACCTGCTACCACGCTCCCGAAACATACGACAACACGGTGGTGAAGATCCTGATCGACTCCGGCCGGTGCAACGAGCGCTCGCTCGCCTGGCTCGCCGCCCGCAAAGCCGACTGGCACGACGAGAAGGGCCTCCTGCTCGCCCTCGAGGGCGGCGCAAACCCCAACTACATGACCCACTGGAAGCACACGCCCTTCCAGCACTCCATCCGCCGCGACAACGGCCTCGTCATGATCGAGATGTTCCTCGATCACGGCGCCGACCCGTACCTGCGCAACGCCGACGGCCGCAACGCCTTCCAGATGGCCGCGTATCACGGACGCGGCGACATCCTCCGTAACCTCGAGACCCGCGGCTTCTCCAGCAGCTACGATGGCCCCACGCCAGTGCTCGACGCCCTCGTCGCTGCCTGCGCTCTTGCCGATCTGCCCCGCGCCCAGGCTTCGATCGCCGCGACGTCTGATCTGCAACCACAGTTGTTACAAATGGGCGGCTCGCTGCTCGCCCACTTCGCCGGCGCCGCCAATCTCGAAGGCGTCCGCACGCTTCTCGACCTCGGCATCCCGGTTGACGCACTCTGGCCCGAGGGCGACCCTTACTTCGACCTCACCCCCAACTCCAACGCCCTGGAGGTCGCCGCCTGGCGTGCCAACCACGAGGTCGTCTGCGAACTGATCGCGCGCGGCGCCGATGTGAACGCCACTGACGCGCGCGGCCGGACACCGCTCCAGCTCGCCGTTAAGGCCTGCATCGACTCGTACTGGAAGTACCGCCGCAAGCCTGACTCCGTCGCCGCGCTGCTCGCCGCGGGCGCGACGAAGCAAGGGATCAAACTACCCACAGGCTACGACGCCATCGACGCACTGTTATCGCCCTGAGCCCTGCCAGCGGCCCTCCACTACAATCGGAACCCATGCGCTGCAAATCGATCCTCATCGCGCTCGCTGTTACGCCGCTCGCCCTCGCCCAGCAGCCCCGCCCTACGCCCCCCACGCGCGATCCACACACGCCCGGCTACGTCCACGCGAAGGAACTCCCCGACGGCGCCGTTCCTTCGCCGACCCGGGACGGCAATTTCATCATCGGTCCCACCCACACGGCCGCGCCTGAGCTGACCGTCAATCCCGACGTTCCGCACGGCACGGTCACCGAGCTCACGCTCACGTCAGACGGTGACACGTACTACACCGGCATTGCGCGCGATTCCGGCACATACGTCTCCGCCGATCCCGAGCACCCCGAGCGGCCGGTGGTCACCACCAGCCACCCGCATCCCTGGACGCGCACTATCGCGGTCTACGTGCCCGCGCAATACAAGCCCAGCACTGCGGCGCCCTTCATCGTCGGAGCCGACGGTCCGGACCGCGCCCTCTTTACCGCACTCGACAATCTGATCGCCGAGCACAAGGTCCCCGTCCAGGTCGCCATCTCCATCCAGAACGGTGGCGGCGACGCGCAGGGCTCCGAGCGCGGTCTCGAGTACGACACCCTGTCTGGCAAATACGCCGAGTGGGTCGAGCACGTCGTGCTGCCGCTGGTCGAATCGAAGTGCAGCGTTAAACTCACGCACGACCCCAACGGCCGCGCCGCAACCGGCGGATCGTCGGGCGGTGCGGTCTCGCTGATCATGGCGTGGTATCACCCCGAGCTGTATCATCGCGTGCTCGCCTACTCCGGCACGTGGATAAACCAGCAATGGCCGTGGAAACCAGCCACTCCGCACGGCGCGTGGGGCTTCGTCGATGATCTGATCCAGAACTCCCCGCGCAAGCCCATCCGCATCTGGATGGAAGTCGGCGACCGCGACCTCTACAATCCCAATGCCATGCACGACGGTATGCACGACTGGGTTGTGGCGAATGAAAAGATGGCCGCGGTCCTCGCTGCGAAACACTACCACTACCAGTTCGTCTTCGCGCGCAACGCGGGCCACGTGGACCACGCGACCAAACTGCAAACGCTGCCCGAGGCGCTGGAATACCTCTGGCAGGGGTATCCGAAGAAGTGAGGTTGGACCAGCCTCACCACACCACAGTCGTCACCGAATCCGGGGGCAGCGTCACCGCCATCGTCTGGTCCCCGAGCAGCACCTCCATCCGCTGCTCGCCATTTTGATTTGTCAGCACCAGCACCTTGCTCCCATCCGGATTTTCCGCAGCGACATGATCGATGCCGGGGAATTCGCCCCACGATGCGAACACGCGTGCGCCACGCTGCATGGCCCGTGAATACTGCGCGAAGGCCTTGTACTGTCCGCTCCGTGTCACCGCGTGCGTCTTTGAATCCAGCGTCACCACGCCGCCACAGCTGAACGGTCCAATGTCCGGCCGCCCCTTCTCGTCCAGCACCAGGTTCCAGCTCACGATGCATCGCGCCCAGTTGCGCAGGATGCCGCTGAAGGTCGAGGACCATTTGCTCCAGTCCGTTGCGTATGCGGGATCGGTGTAATCCGGCCCGCCCTCGGTCCAGTACGCGTTCTTCTGCGGGAACATGTCATGGACGCGCGTCATCGCCTCCGGCGTTCCCCCGTACCCGTGCCACGCGACGCCGTCCACATATTTGTAGACATCGGGATCGCTCAGCTCGTCCACGGCGCGGCCCCACAGGTTGTAGTTGTGATCGAGGATCCAGATCTTCGTCTTCAGGTTCGCCTTCTCGAGCGCTGGGCCGAGATGCGCCTTCACAAACTCCATCTCGTATTCCTGGCCCCACAACGCCTGTGGCATGCGCCCGTCCTGATCGGTGTCCACCTCGTTCTGCACCGTGATCGCGTCGATGGTTACGCCGTTCTTCGCATAGTCTTCGAGGAACCGCCGGAAATATTCCGCATACGACGGGAAGTAGTGATTGCGCATGGCGCCGCCCAGCAGTGTATGGCTCGACTTCATCCACCCTGGCGGGCTCCACGGCGACGAGAAGTAGAACATCTCGCGATTCACCTGGCGCGTCTCGCGCAGCACCGGCACGATGTACTTCAGGTCGTGATCGATGCTGAAGTGCGTCAGGTTCGGATCCGGCTGCTCGCTGTCGTCGTAGCTGTACGCGTTCAGCGAGTAGTCACTGGAGCCCACCGTGGTCCGCGCCACGGAAAGGCGCAGGCCATTCGGCCCGAAGCAGTCGTCGAGAATCTTCCGCCGGCTCTCCGCATCCAGTTGGGCCAGCAGATAGCAAGAGGCATCGGTCAATGCCGCGCCAAAGCCGAGCACCTCCTGGTAGCGGGTCGCCGGATCGAGGTGGATGCACATCGCCCCCACCGGCACGCCGGTCTCCCACACCGGCGCTTCGATTAGTTTGAATTCCTCATTCTTCGACGTCCGCCAGGCCCTCACCTCGTTCGCCGCGGGAGCCGCGCCTGTTGTCCAGGCCCAGAGCGGTGCGGGCACAGCCGCGGCCGCGGTCGACACCGTTGAAAGCTTCAGAAATGTCCTTCTCGTTGTGCTGGTCATATCCGGGCAACAGGATACGCTTTGAAGCCCCAGTCCGAAACTGCCTTTCCAGCCGCTGGTAGACGACGCGGACGGAGGATGTCCTCGTGGAGCGGCCGACAATGTCAGACGGCGGAGCCGAGACGCCGAACGCCCACTTTTCGCTAAACTGGACTTTCCCATGGCCACCGCCGTCACTCTCACGCCGGAAATCCGCGCCAGGTACGAAGCTGTCATCGGCCTCGAGGTCCACGTCCAGCTCCTCACTGAGACCAAGGCCTTCTGCGGCTGCGCCAACAAGTTTGGCGCGCCGCCGAACACCAACGTCTGCCCGGTCTGCCTCGGCCTGCCCGGAGCCCTGCCGGTTCTGAACAAGCGCGCGGTCGAATTCGCTACCCTCGCGTCGCTGGCGCTGAACGGCCAGGTCCGCGAGCGCTCCATCTTCGCCCGCAAAAACTACTTCTACCCCGACCTGCCCAAGGGCTACCAGATCTCGCAGTACGATAAGCCGCTCGCCGAGCATGGCTGGATCGACGTCCCGGACGGCGACAGCAAGAAGCGCATCGGCATCACCCGCCTCCATATGGAAGAGGACGCCGGCAAAAGCCTGCACGATGGCTTCCCCGACTCGGCCACCCGCACCTACGTCGATCTGAACCGCTGCGGCACACCGCTGATTGAGATCGTCAGCGAGCCCGACATGCGCACGCCCGACGAAGCCTTCGAGTACCTGACGCGTCTGAAAGAAATCATCGTCTACACCGGGGTGAGCGACGGCAACATGGAAGAAGGCTCGCTCAGGTGTGACGCGAACGTCAGCGTACGGCCCCGCGGGCAGGAGAAGTTCGGCACCAAGGCGGAAGTTAAGAACGTCAACTCTTTCCGCTTCATCCGCGCCGCGCTCGAGTACGAGATCGAGCGCCAGATCGAGATCGTCGAAGGCGGCGGCCGCGTGGTGCAGGAGACGCGCCTCTACAACGCGAACGAGGGCCGGACCTACTCCATGCGTTCAAAGGAACAGGCCCACGACTACCGCTACTTCCCCGAGCCCGATCTTCCGCAGCTCATCGTGACCGAAGCCTGGAAGTCCGAGATCGCCTCGCGCATGCCCGAGCTGCCCGAGGCCCGCCGCGCCCGCATGATCGCCGAGTACGGCATCAGTGAGCAGGACGCGCACACGCTCACCGCCACCCGCGCCTTCGCCGATCAGTTCGAAGCCGCAGCGAAGGCGGCGAAGAATCCGCGCCGCGTCGCCAACCTCGTCCAGAGTGAGCTGACCATGCGCCTCAAGGCGGCAGGCCTCGAGCTGGAGCAGTCGCCCATTTCGATGAAGGGCGTAGCCCAGGCCGCCGATCTTTCCGAAGACGGCAAGTTGTCGAGCAAACAGCTCAAACAGCTCTTCGATCTGTGCTTCGAGAGCAAAGAAGACTTCTCCGCGGTCTACGAGCGCGAGAAGCCACAGCAGATCACCGACTCTTCGGTGCTGGAAAAGATGATCGACGACGTCATCGCCGCCAACCCCGCCCAGGTAGAGCAGTATCGCAAGGGCAAGAAGACGGTGGCGGCGTTCTTCGTCGGCCAGGTGATGAAGGCGTCGAAAGGCCAGGCGAACCCGGCGCTGCTGAACGAGTTGGTAACGAAGAAACTGGACGGCTAATCGCCGGCACCGACCGCGAAGATGGCCTCGCCCTTCACGACCAGCACGCTCGTCCAGCGCCACAACGCCATCGCTGGAGTGGTGAAGTAGCAGATCGTCAGCCTCGGAATGCGTTTGAAATCGGTTGCGAGGGTGTCGACCTCCTCGCCCACCAGCAGCACACCGTTCCGGATCATGTGCCAGTGAAACGTGGCTGAAACCACGGTAAAGATGAGCCCGGGCACGCCGAACTGGCGGGTGTCGCGCCCATCCAGCCAGAAGTGCAGTCCGGCATCGCAACTGAGCGAGGTGAGGGGGATGACGAGGACGCAGATGAACCAGGCGAGCCGCTCGAAGCGGATCTGGAGGGACTGTTGCTGGAGCGCGGAGAAAAAGCCGCAGGTGAGCAGGACGAAGGCCGCTTCGACCAGGCCGAAGTGGTTGCGCGCGTGGTGTTCCATGTGACGGAGCGCCAGCACGCAGGCCGAACCGCGCAGCACTGCGGTCATCAGCGCGACCTTCCAGTTCCAGTGGGTGAGGGCGAAGAGCCACCACGAGGTTTCGGTGGATTGGGATTTTGCTCCGTCCATCACGCTCTGCAACCTTCCATCGTGGGTCCGGATTCGCTCTTCTGCCTGCTCAGATGCACCTTCGCATCGATCCGCGTCATGCCCCATCAATGGGGCGTTACAGTTCGCACAATTTCATCGACGCCGGATCGAATTTGTCACCGTCGCGGACGCATAAATTCGGAAATGGTTACCAAGGTGTGGAACAATTTTCGAAACTTCGCGCACCCCCATGGGTTCACCCTTGCGACGGCGAGATTCGCCGATCGCAAATCAAGACTCACCAGCGGTTCACGGGCACGCTTCAATTGCGCAGCGCGACCGTCGCTTTCCGAGGATCACAGCCTGGCCGAACCGAGTTCTCGCGCTTCCGCGCGCTCACTCTTTCTGTGTCCAGGCCGTGATCTTCGGCCAGTGACTCTGGCATGCGTGACCCGGCTTCCCGGAACTGCGGAAAGCGACTTCTACCGATGTCTACCCACGCCCGCATCCGTTCCGTGCTTGCCGCCCTGTGCCTGAGTGCCGCTCCACTTCTGCTCGCAGTTTTTCTGCTGGCGGGTTGTGGAATGACCTCCGGCGACTCCTCCAATCCGGGCACAACGACCGGATCTGCCTTTGTCATCGGCACCGACGCGCCGCTGGCCAGCGTCGTCTCGTTTAACGCCACCCTGCAGTCGATCAACGCCATCGATGCCAGCAACAACTCCGTTCCTTTGATCAGCGGATCGCCGACGGTGGACTTTGCGCGCTTCAACGGCCTGCAGACGCTGCTGGATATGAACAACGTGCCGGCCGGCACCTACACACAGATTCAGGTGGTGTTCACGAGCGCCACCATCGGCTACCTGCAGACGGGCACCGGTGCGCCGACCATCCAGACGATGCCGGCCACCTTCACCACGAACACCGTGACGCAAACGCTGGCGAACCCGCTGGTGGTCTCGACGGCCGGACCGGTCGGCATCCATATGGACTTCCGGCTGGATAAATCCGTTCAGGTGTCGAATGGACAGATCACTGGCGACGTGAATCCGACGCTGGCGATTCGGGCGGTCGGCCCCAGCGATCCGGATGCCTACGTGGATGAATTCATCGCCGGCGTGGTGAACCCCACGGCCTCGGCGCAGTCGTTTACGATTCAGGGACCCCACGGCCGCACCTTCACGGTGAATGTGAACGGGCAGACGGAGTGGGACAACGGAGAAGGGCTGAGCAATCTCACTTCCACGAGCGTGGTGCAGATTTCGGGCAGCCTGGACCGGGCCGACTCGACGATCGATGCCGACGAAGTCGCCATTCTGACGCAGAACGGCTTCTACGCGGGCGGGCAGGTCACCTATGTGCAGCCTTCCAGCGGTCCGGCTACGGACTTCCAGTTGTATGTCCGCGGCACCCTGCCGGCGACTGGCGACGGCGTGGCTCTGGGGCAGATCGCGCAGGTGAATCTGAGCGGGTCGGAGAAATTCTTCATCTACTGGATGCACAACCCGCTGACGGAATTTCTCTTCAACTCCTCGACATTGCTGCCGGGGCAGCACGTGACGGTGGGCGGGACGCTGGCCGGGGCGGCCGACGCCAATGCGCTGAGCGTGAAGCGCGTGGTGCTGAGGAACTGGGGCTTTAACGGAACGCTGGTTCCCAACTCCATTTCCAACGGGACGTTCCAGATGAACGTCAACGGCTTCGCAGGGCTGCTGATTCCGAACCAACCGATCACGGTGTACGCCGGGGCGGGGACGAAATTCCGCTCCGGATTCAACGCGATCGGCGACGTGAGCGCGGCGACAAAGATCCGGGTGGTGGGTCTGTTGATCAAGGACCCAACCTCGGGAAAATCGGTGCTGCTGGCTCGGTACATCGACGATATGGACAACGACTAGTTTCCTCCCCGTTCACCCACGAGAGGGCGGCGCACTCGAAGCTGAGGCGCCGCCTTTTAGTTTTGGGGAACTGTCCTGGGCCGGACGGCGTACTGGCTTTCGTTCCCTGGGAGAATCCGGGATGACTCTGGTCCGCGCTTCTGGATTTCTGTGCCTAGCCGCCGTCGCCGCGTTTGCGTTTCGCGCAGGCGCCGACGATCCATGTGGAGACGCACCTGGTAACGCTGACTTTTGTCGTGCGGGATGTCGACCTCAAGCTGATTCCGGCGATGAATGCCGGCGACTTTTCTGTTTATGAAGATGGCGTGCCGCAAACGATCAGTATCTTCGCGCACGAATCCGATCTTCCTCTGCATTTGGGATTGCTGGTAGACGCATCGTCGAGCCAGGACAAGTTCATCCGGCAACATCTGCGCGACATCCAGGCGTTTCTGGGCAGTGTTGTGAAGCCTCGCGATCAGGTTTTCGCGTTGTGTTTCGGCGATCATCTGCGGATCGCCGCTCCACCGACTTCCGACGCGGCAGCGGTGATCGATGGCCTCGAGCGCTACAACAAGGAGTATCGTTCCTTTCCCGAGCTGGATCCGGATAGTACGCGCGACGGCGGCACAGCGCTGTACGACGCGATCATTGCCGGTACGACACATGAACTTGCGGCGCAGTCCGACGGTAGAAAGGCACTCATTCTTTTCACAGACGGGGAGGAGAACTCGAGTGGTCACGACGAAATCGACGCCATTGCGAGCGCGCAGGACAGCGATGCGCTGGTCTACGCAATCCGCTATACGGAGGTCCATCACGGCAAACTGAGCGCAGACAACCGGCACGGCATCGCGGCCCTGCATCATCTGGCGGAGCAGACAGGGGGGCGCGATTTCGACGCGCTGAACAGCGACCTGCCGCAGGTCTTCCGGGAGATCGGGGATGAGCTGCGGTCGCTCTACGTGATTGGGTACTACTCGACGAACAAGGCGCACGACGGCAGTTTTCGCAAAGTGGTGATTGTGCCTCACACCGACGGGTTGACGGTGCGCGCCAGGTCCGGCTATTACGCGAGGTGAAGCGGCGCGTTCTGCCGGAGACGTCAGTGCCCGCCGGTGTAGGCGGACTTAATGTACCTGCGCGCCAGCTCGCCCTGGGCCGTTTCACTGCCCGCGCTGAGCACGGCCTGATACTGTTCGACGGCCTTGTCGTGCTCGCGCATCAGATCGTAAGTCTTGCCCGCTTCGAGCAGGCAGCGCCGCTTCAGCTCAGGGCTGGTGGTGGGCTGGAACGCTCCCTCGCGATACGCGGCGACCGCCTCGGCATATTGCTTCTGCCCGCGCAGGGTATCGCCCAGGCCGAACCAGGCCAGCTCCATGTGGGCGTTGGGAAAGTAGCCGGGCTGCTTCGCGATCCGGATGAGGCGCTGGTAGGTGCCGACGGCGACCATGCCGTCGCCGGCGTCCTTCTCGAGGTTCGCTTCTTCGAGGAGAAACAGATAGTCGTGGGGATATTCTTCGGCCAGTTGTTTCGCGATCGCGACGGCCGCATCGTACTTCGCCTCGCGACGGAGAAAGAGCATCATGGCGGTCTTTGCTTCGACGCGAGTGATGACGCCGCGCTCGCCATCATCGCGCAGCAGGGCCAGGCCGGCGCCTTTCGATCCGTGGATGCCCATGATGCCGATGAGAATTTTGAATGCGACGTTCAGCGATCCGACGACATATTGGTAGACGCCGGTGACCAGTTCCGCGTCGACGTACCCGGGGTCGAGCTGCAGGACGCGGTCGCAGTCGTTACGGGCGCCCAGGGCCTGGCGGAGTGCTCCCGGAAAGGCGCGCTCGACCATGGCGGAATAGACGGCCTGCATGCTCCTGACCCATCCGCGCGCGAAGAGGGCGTTGATGTCGTTGGGATTCGTTTTCAGCTCCGCGTTCGCCTCGTCGATGGCTGCGTCGCTGAGGTCGTGGATTCGTTCACGGACCTTCGGGTCCTCGATCACCGTGTGTTTGCCGGTCAGGAAGCCGTCGTTGGCGTAGAAGGTGGTGTCGAGGAGGTCGAGGCGGTTCAGCTCGCGAAAGAGCACCGCGTCGAGGAGATAGGCGGTCGCCATGGGATTGCCGGGATGCTCTTCACGGATGTTCTCGAAGCGGGGCAGGGCCTCGTCGTAATCCATGTTGTAGAAGTGGCGGAAAGCCTCCTGGACGTCGGGCTCGCGATTGAGGGGATTGGTATCGAGGTGCTCGGCGTGTCCGCGGATTGCTCCGACCGTTAACAGGGACAGACACACGGCGGCAGATATCCAGCCGGCACGAAAAGAAGGCAGCATCACTTCAGGGATTGTAGACGGGGGTGTTGGCTTCCGGGTTCCATGCGCTGCAGCGCTGCCGGAATCAGCATCCATGACGCAATATAATCCGCAGCATGTTGCAGTGGATCGCACCGGCTCAGGTTCTTCTGTGCTGGATCGTCTGGTCGCTGGCGTTCGTTCGCCCGAGCCGCGAGGCCGCCGATCGTAAGGAGGTAGCGAAGTCCACTTCCTCAAAGTGGGGCATTGCGCTGGTGATGGTGAGCTTTGCACTTACGTTTGCCTATATTCGGCCGAGCGGCTTCCACAAGACGACATCCGCGTTGATCGCCGGCATGGTGCTCGCGCCTCCCAGCGTCGTGCTGGCGTGGGCGGCGGCGAGTCACCTTGGCAGGCAGTGGCGCTACGCTGCGGCGCTTCGCGAGGATCACGAACTGATTCGGACAGGCCCATATCGCTGGATCCGGCACCCCATCTATGCTTCGATGTTTGGCATGATGCTGGCCACCGGATTGTGCTGGACATGGTGGCCGGACCTCGCCGGCGCCGTTGTTTTCTTTGTCATCGGAACGGAAATTCGGGTTCGAGCCGAAGAGCGGCTCCTTGCATCTCATTTTGGCGATTCGTACCGTGACTATCGCGCACGCACCCATGCCTGGATTCCTTTTCTGCGCTGATCGATCCTGTGAAAGCCCGGTAGAAGCAGCCGCTTTAGTTACTAAAGTACAGGGGTTCATTGATAGTACTGATGGGCTACGCCGGAGCGGATAAAGGTCACGTTACGGGCAGGTGGCTCGTTATGAAGGGTGAGTGAATTTCTCAACGCACGGGCTGCAGGGCGAACCTATTGACTCGTCGATCAGCTTAGAAAGGCATGGTCAGCTCTTTACCCATGCGATACGTTGGCACCATTTTCGGCAATGCTGAGGGGAATTTTCCTGTTGCCTCAGGCATGACCTGTGGATTACCGTTGGGCCACCGGGAACGGAACCGATTCAGGTTACCACCCTTTCCGCGAAACACCCATGACTCGCCAGGAACTCCTCCGCATCGTTGTGCTGCGCGCTCGCGTGCATGGGTTTGAATTTCGTCACTGGTACCAGACGAATCTTGAAACCGAATGGCCTGGGTTTGACCAGGCTGTGTCGGTGCTCTGCTCGGGACGCCGCTATTACGCTCTGCTCTTCTCGCACGACTTCGCTCGTCACTTCTGGAAGAAGGGGACGCAGATCACATTTCTGCTGCCGTCGCAGGAATACACGCGGCTCGATTCGAACGGAAAAGTGGTGACCATTAAGCGCAAGTCGTTCACGCGGCGTTCTTCGCGGTCGAACTCCAACAATGTGTGGCAATACCACCTGGAGCAGATGGCGGTTTGGGACGAGCCACTCCGGTACATCCGCCGGTTCATTCTGACGGAAGAGGAACTGGAAGCTGCAGGCGAGCCAGTTGTTCAGGCCGTCGAGCCATCCGGGCCGGCGCCGGTGGAATCCGCCGAGACGAAATTGCCCCAGGCAGTTCCGCGCCGCGCGGACTGGTGCTGAACGCCTTCGATCCTCGCTTTGAGCCTTCTTTAACTCGCGTAGTCACCGGCGTTTCAGGGGCGGCTTCTCGATTGCCGCTCCACAGCGGAACTGCTATTCTCGAAGAAGTCGGAAGACGTTTTACTGCGCGCCCTTAGCTCAGCTGGATAGAGCGACTGACTACGAATCAGTAGGTCGGGAGTTCGAATCTCTCAGGGCGCGCCATAGAAACCCAAGAAAACAAAGAATTTAAGAGCCATTCGTGGAAATCTCTCGGATGGCTCTTTTTGCGTTGGTGGCTGTTCTGGTGGCTGTTGGGGTTCCCGGTGGCCGTTAGTGGCTGCACCTACCCCGTTGGTGGCTGTTTCTGCTGACTTGTGCTATTGTCCGTCAGTGGCAACAGCCACCCGAAAGAGGGGAGCGAATGAGGAAGCCAGAGAAGGAAGAGAAGGTCAAGGGCATTTTCGAACATCCAGCCGGGTCCGGGGTGTGGTGGATCCTCTACTACGCGGATGGAAACCGGCACCGGGAGAAAGCGGGGCGGAAGGGTGACGCCATCAAGCTGTACCAGATGCGGAAGGCCGATGCACGGGGAAAGAAGCTGCCGGAGTTGCTACCGGGCAAAGTTGTGAGATTCGGTGATCTCTCCGCCATGGCCGTTGACCACGCCAAGACGCACCTCAAGACCACCCATGACTACGTTGCCAAGGACCTTGTGCTCCGTGAGCCGTTCGGGGAACGTCCAGCGGACTCCGTGACGCCACAGGAGATTGACCAATTCCTCTCCAAGCACTGCAAGACACCGGCAACAGCGAATCGCTATCGTGCGTACTTCTCACTCTGCTACCGGCTTGGAATGGAGAACGGAAAGACCACGGTCAACCCGGCCCGTCTGGTGCGGATGCGGACGGAGCACAACGCCCGGATGCGCTTCCTCAGCCGGGACGAATACACCAAGCTGCTAGGCATCATCCGGCGCGACAATCCCGAGCAAGTGCCCGCGTTCATCGTGAGCGTGTACACCGGCATGAGATGGGGTGAGCAATTCTCACTGGAGTGGGGACAAGTGGACCTCAAGCGGAAAATGGTCCGGCTGACAAAGACCAAGAACGGCTCCGCCCGCAACGTGCCACTCAACAGCATTGCGCTTGAGGCTCTGACGCAACAGCGTGAGGCTGTGCCGCATGATGCCGGTAAGCCGGTGTTCCCGCGTCCAGGTCCCCGCTCGGATTGCCGCTGGTGGTTTGAACCTGCATGATCGAAGCCAAAATCACTGACTACACTTGGCACAACAACCGGCACACGTTTTGCTCATGGCTTGCCATGGCCGGGGTGAGCACGAAAGAAATTCAGGTCTTGGCCGGTCACAAGACCATCACCATGGCCGCCCGTTACGCGCACCTTTCACCGGAGGCCACGGCGTCCGCATCGGAGCGGCTTGTTATGGCGAAGTGATTCCCGGACGCATAGCGCACAAGTGAGGCGTGCGTCACTAGCACCTTGCGGCCTATCCGCCGTGTGTCCAGGCCCTTGGCGGCAATGATGTAGTCAAGGGACCGGACGGAGATTGAGAGCATCCGGGCAGCGGTTTTCCGGTCATACAAGAGTCTGTTTCCCACGCCTGTCATCATTGTCCCCCTACTTATGCACTTTTTGGGGGACATCTTGCTGATCCTAAGTGACTTTAGGACTGTACGGCGGGGCAGCCACGGCAGGACTGCCCTCCGCCTTCATCCGTCAGTCCTCTGTGATCCCAAACGCCTTTGCTACTTTCTGCTGCGCGGGGCGATTGCCATCCGATGCCTGATAGAGCACAAGTTCAGCGGGCAGCTTTGTTTTCTTTCCGTTCAACAGGTTGTCCAACTCAGGCAGGATGTCAAAACTTAAAATTCCAGCTATCAAATCCCTGGCCCTCCTACGGACCTATTGCTAAATTAGTGGATGGTGGACACACCCTACCAGGCTCGGAGGCTCGTGTCGAATGTAACTCTTGTGCTTTGTGCACGTTGGCGCGTCCCGTTATGATGTCCCTAGACAAACAATGTAAAATCTACATATTTGCCTGAAACAGTGTAAATTTTACTCTTTTCTGATAATTGTTTGTTTGT
>CAWFXK010000001.1:0-133229 GCA_963819725.1 uncultured Acidobacteriaceae bacterium | reverse complement strand
CGCCGCCTCCACCAGCCTTCGCATCGCGAAGGCTGTCGCGCCGGAGCATAGCGCAGGCGGACTCTTCCAGCCGCAAAGCGAAGGCTGTCGCGCCGGAGCAAAGCGTAGGCGGACTACACCAGCCGAAGGCAGGCGGCGGACAAATCATGAAATACGTCTACATCCTCCAGAGCCTCGCTGCAGAAGAGCATTTCTATACCGGGATCACCGACGACCTCGACGCCCGACTGGCAAAACACAATTCCGGCGCTGTAACGCATACCTCGAAGTTCCGCCCATGGCGTATCAAGAGCTATATCGCGTTTGCAGATGAGGTTCGTGCGACTGCTTTTGAGAGGTACCTGAAGTCCGGCTCAGACCGCGAATTTGCGAAAGCCAGGCTCTAAGCCACCAGCGAGTTGGTAGGCTCCGTCAAAACCAGGAAATGCCTGCGGATTGTTGCAAGTTACACTTATCCCCACGTGCTCCCGATGAAAGAGTGGGCTTGTTGCGCTTTAATTGGGGGATGTGAATACCAGAAGTGGCGATTTTCAGGTGGGCCACTGGTCGATATGGCCGGCTTTGATCCAATTAAGGCTCCAGTCCCTCCGCACCCTTCCGGCGCATACATGAAGGAGAAATCCATGGACTATACATTTCTGGCAGACCTGCACAAAGAGTTCGCGCCACCGGAAAACGGAATCCTGAGCCGAATCCTGCACAAAGACGAAAAGGTGAACGTCACCCTGTTTGGCTTCTCGTCCGGGCAGGAACTCTCCGCTCATTCAGCCCCGACTCCCGCCATCCTTTATTTTCTGGATGGAAACGCCGAAGTCCAGCTGGGAGAGGATAAGGTTAACGCAAAGCCAGGCTCATTTATTTACATGCCTCCAATGTTGACTCACGGCATCTCCGCGAAATCTCCCGTCAGAATGCTGCTGATTCAAATCAAGGCCGGCACGGACTGACTCTCATCGGAGCCCGCATACTCGAACGCCGATGACAACAGGTTCATAGAATGCGCCGACGCACCGCGAATTCGTCGACCTGATCGCGCCGCGCCTCACGCCATGATTGCCCGTCTTCTGGCGCGACGATAAAGCCCAATCCTCGTGGTAAAACGGAAAAAGCGAGGAACCATGGTCTCCATCCAATTCGAATATCAGGGCGATCTCCACTGTCAGGCCGTTCACGGTCCGTCCCGCACCGCGCTCACCACCGACGCGCCCAAAGACAATCACGGCCGCGGCGAGACTTTCTCCCCCACCGATCTCGTCGCCACCGCCCTTGGCAGCTGCATGCTGACAACGATGGGCATCCTCGCCCGCACCCTCAACATCGACATGGCCGGCTCAACCGCCACCGTCGAAAAAGAAATGGCCAGCAGCCCCTTCAGGATGGTCCACCAGCTCACCGTCAAAATCCGCGTCCCCCAAGCCGTCAGTCAGGAAAACCAGACCAAACTCGAACAAGCCGCCCTCACCTGTCCCGTCGCAAAAACCCTCAACCCGAGCGTTGAGATTCCCACCGCATTCACCTGGGGATAACCCGGCGGAAGCATCCCCCGCCACCCGGGTTGTACCCCCTTCGCGGTGTTGACTCTTCCCCATTCGTGTACTGTCCCCATCCCCCGGCCGGCGCGAACATGAACTCACTGCCGCGTAGTTCCTCCCCCACCTTTTCGCGGCGTCGTGGCTCCACCGCGTTCCTGGGCCACGTTCCAACGCGTGTACCCGATGACCGCCGAACCTCAAATTCCCGACCCGGCGTTCTCCTTCGCCTTCCAGCCCATCGTCGACGCGGTGGCCCACAAAATCATCGCGTACGAAGCCCTCATCCGTGGCCCCTGGGACGAGCCCGCCTGGCAGGTCCTCAACCAGGTCTCTCCGCTTCGCCGGCACCTCTTCGATCAGTCCGGACACGTAGCCGCCATCGCCCTCGCCGCGCGCCTCGGCATCGAGCACCCGCTCCACCTCAATTTCCTCCCCCAGACCCTCGACGCGTCTCCCAAAGCCGTCCTCGCCACCATCGAAGCCGCACGCCTGGCCGGCTTGCCGCCCGACC
Organism: uncultured Acidobacteriaceae bacterium; assembly: GCA_963819725.1. Classification (GTDB taxonomy): domain Bacteria; phylum Acidobacteriota; class Terriglobia; order Terriglobales; family Acidobacteriaceae; genus Palsa-343. The sequence continues at coordinate 131,186 of CAWFXK010000001.1, read as the reverse complement.
GCATCGTCGTTGAAATCCCCGAGGCCGAAGTCGTCGTCGAGCGCAATCGCTTTGCCTCGCTTCTCCGCGACGTCCGCGCCCTCGGCGTCCGTCTCGCCATCGACGACTTCGGCGCCACCTACGCCAGCCTCACCCTCCTCGACGACCTCGACCCCGACCAGATCAAGCTCGACATGCGCCTCATCCGCGGCGTCGATCGCCCCGGCCCCCGCCAGGCCATCCTCCGCGCCATCCGCCGCGCCTGCTACGACCTCGACATCGACGTCATCGCCGAAGGCGTCGAGACTCTCGCCGAATTCCAGTTCCTCGCCAGCCAGCGCATTCGCCTCTTCCAGGGATACCTCTTCGCGCGCCCCACCTTCGAAGCTCTGCCACCCGCGAACTTTCCTGAGACCGCATCCGCGTCCGCACCCATCCCCCCCGCCCGCGCCACCGCCTCCCGCCCCGCATCACCTCGCTCAAAGAAGCGCGCCTGACCGCTTCCGGCTTTACCCTGTAACCTGCAACCTGCAACCTGTAACCTGTACTTGAAATGCCAAAAGCCGACGACCCCGAGCGCCTCGTCTCTGCCGCGCGCTCCGACGACGAATCCTCCTTCGAGCTCAAGCTCCGCCCCCGCCGCCTCCAGGAATTCATCGGCCAGACCAAAGCCAAAGAGCAGCTTGCTATCGCCCTTGAAGCCGCCAAGTCTCGCGGCGAAGCCCTCGACCACGTCCTCCTCTTCGGCCCGCCAGGACTGGGCAAAACCACGCTCGCCACCATCATCGCCAACGAACTCGACGTCCCCTACCAGCAAACCTCCGGCCCCGCGCTCCAGATCCAGGGCGACCTCACCGCCATCCTCACCAACCTGCGCGACCGCCAGGTCCTCTTCCTCGACGAGATCCACCGCCTCCAGCCCGTGCTCGAAGAAAAGCTCTACACCGCCCTCGAGGACTACAAGCTCGACATCATCATCGGCCAGGGCCCCGCCGCGCGCACCCATGTCATGGAGATCAAGCCCTTCACCTTCGTCGCCGCCACCACGCGCCCCGGCCTCCTCTCCTCGCCTCTCCGTTCGCGCTTCGGCATCCTCCTCCGCCTCGAGTTCTATACCGACGAGGACCTCCGCTACATCGTCACCCGCTCCGCCGAAGTCATGAGTATCGAAATCGATCAGGACGGAGCCGCCGAAATCGCCATGCGCAGCCGCGGAACCCCACGCATCGCCAACCGCCTGTTAAGAAGAGTGCGCGACTTCGCCCAGGTAAGAGCCGCCGGCCGCATCGACCGACCAACCGCCTGCGACGCATTAAAGATGTTAGAAGTAGACGCCCACGGCTTCGACGAGTTAGACCGCCGCCTCATGCTCACCATCATCGAGAAATACGATGGAGGCCCCGTAGGCTTAGGAACCTTAGCCGCAACCTTAGCCGAAGAAGAAGATGCGTTGGAAGAAGTCTACGAACCCTTCCTCATCCAAATCGGCTTCCTCGACCGCACCCCAAGAGGCCGAGTCGCCACCAGACTAGCCTACGAACACTTCGGCTTGCCCATGCCGAGGGGGCAGAGAGGTCTTTTCTAGTCTTGCTAGTGCCCTGATCGAGTGCCGGGATTAGGCCTGACCGAATAGACTCCAGAGTAAAGGGGAATGGCATGAAGAGAGGCGCACCACAAGAAAACGAATCATTGGGAAGGGTGCTCCAAGAGGCAGAGCAGAATCTGCTCTCCGCATTTCACAAGTCCCAAAAGACAAATCACAGTGGCTTGGCCGGAGACGCCAGAGCGGAGAGTCTGGCCCATTTCCTTCAAGACAGGCTACCTGCCGCATACGGCATCCGCTGTAAAGGTGAAGTTGTCGACTATTTGGACCGGAGATCTGGCGAACTCGATATAGTCATTTTCGATAAGACCCGAAATGCTGTTCTTTCGGACAATCCGCTCTGGATTACAGCGGAGTCCTTACTCGCATACGTTGAGGTAAAGACTACGCTGTCGGGGCGCGAGATCACGAGAGCATATTTGGGCGCAATGAAGGTTGATTCTCTTCGGCCATTCAAGCGCTCCTTCTTAACTGCTACCGAAGCCAAGCGAGAACGATCGCAGACCCTCACGAGACATGGACTCGCACAAACGACCGGACCGATTAGATGTTTTCGAACTGTTTTTGCCTACAACACCGACCTGTCGGATTCTAACTGGCTCTTTCAAGAGTGGGAGCGGGTGCGCAGCGCCTGTCGGGAGCTAAAAACGAAACCGGCCGCAATTGACCGAATCTTTGTGCTTAACCGTGGAATTCTGAATCCGCCTTCAGAGACTGGCACAGACCAACGTGAAGTCGCATCTATTTTTCAACAATGGTTCATTAACTTGGCATTCTCTCTCGGGAAAACGGGCGCCGCCCAGCTCTGGATTGGCAACTGTACGCGAAAGCACATATTTCGGGGTGGAAAAGGCTGCGCCCTCCGTCTGCGAGTTCGCCATCGGGCGATCACTTGTAATCTTCAGATTCAAAGACGGAGACTGCTCGGGATCCATAATCGTCACACTTGAACTGGTGCACCGTCTTGTTTATGCGATCGAGCTCAAAAGTAACAGAAAGAGTTTCCCACGCTTCGCGGTGCACTTCAGCCTTCACTCTGCCAAAGGAATATTTTTCGCCTTCGTCATAGACGGTGGTATTTGGATCATCGTATTCGACGGTTGCCGAGAATTGAACTGAGCAATCAACTGATATCTCGCCATTGAATTCGCTTGCATTGACCAACTTAATTTCATTCACCGTTAGGTCAGTCACGTCTACAGACTCCACCTCGCCATCCTCATCGTCGAGATAGAAATAGCTATCACTAAAGGTGTTAGAAAGTTCCTTTTCTATTTCCTCTTGATGTTCATAGAGAGCCGCGGAAATCCAAGCGACATCCTCATGATCTGCTAGTTCGAGGCGCAAATATTCTTCTATGGAAGACAGGTGCGCTAGTCCCGGCCTACTCACGCATGCTTCTCGGATCCCATGATCATTACTGATGACGTAAATCCCTTCCGTTCTGAATCGCTCGGCTACAGCTTCAATGGAGATCGCGTCGGGGAACTCCTTTCGCTTCTCGCCGGTATCGAATGGGGGTGAAATCGAAAAGTATTTCTCAAGGATGACGCCGGTCGAGATATCAGAGCAGTAAACGATCTTCACGCCAGCATTAATGATGAATCGATCGAACGAATCAAAAAGACCTGCAGCAATCGTCTCAACATCTAACGATTGCGGCAGCGCATAAAAGGGCGACCTCCGCGCTGAAAGAAGGATTTTCGCGTCTTTACGTAAGCGGTTGTACCACGCACGAGCATCCTCTACCTCGCGTCTCATGCGGGCCCGGACTTCGCGATTCACGACGTCCGTGATGTAAAGAGCCGCGCGGCCACCAACATGCAACGCTTTCAACAGTTTTAGCGGCCGTGCGTCAAAGTCGAAGTTTTGCGACTTGAAGACCTGTGTGTCAAGAAACACTCTACGAACAAAGCGTTCTGAGGTCATGGCTGCTCATCATCGTATACAGTTCGACGTCAATCGTGCTCCGACCGTCAGATCCGCGGCTGTGGGCGGAAGCGCGCCTCGAGCGCCTCACGCCACCCGCTTCTTCGGCCGCCCCCCAGCTTCCCGTTCTTCTTCGCCGCCTTCCGCTTCGCCGCGCTCCGAGAGCGCCCGCCTGTCGCCCCCAGCCGAGCCGCCATCCACGGCTGCGACCAGAACCCTCCTCACATGGATGCCCCACATCTCTGGTTTTGGAGATGTGGGGAGTCGCGCAACGCGCGACACGCTCTTGTGTCAGGGCACGACTTTCAGTCGTGCCAAAAAAAGCCGCGCCGAAAAGCGCTTCCTTGCTGCCGCAGGCCGTCCCTGGGGTCTCCCGTCGCGCGAATGCGCGATGGGGCCGAAACTTGTCGCGTTCGCCAGAACGCATCCGCTCCGCCCCGCCCGGCCGAGGTTAGCCTACCTGCTTCCTGCTTCCCGCGCGTCGCACCGCAACCGCGTCACGCCTCGTCCGACTCTTCCGTCCGCCCGTGAGACAAAAACTCCGGCAGGCACTCGATGCTCAGCATCAGTTGCGGCCCTCCCCCGTTGCCGGAAACCAGCTCCGCCGAGCCGGCAGACGTGACCCGAACCGCAGTCCCGGGATCCAGTCGCCCGATCAGCAGATCCAGCTCGCAATTCACCGCCTTTTCGACCGCCTCGATCGTGACCCGCTCCCCCGTCAGCCCCGCCGCATTGCGCTTCGCCGAGTCAAACTGGGCTGCCAGATTCGCCCGCACCGGCCCCGGCATCCCCATCGCACTAACTGACCACGACATACACCCTCCTCAATCCAACAGAAGTCCCTATAGGAGCGCCCCGAAAGCCCTGTCTGTGACCACAATCACAAGACGCCGCTGCTCTCACCCTTCGCTCTCTCCTGGATCTCGCCGTCCCGTCCCCTGCTTCCCGTTTCCTGCTTCCTGCTTCGTTCACAGCAGTACCTCCGTACCCCTCACCCCAACGAATTCCCTTGCCCCATAACCCGCAAATTCCTACTCTAAGAACAGGGAAAGTTCTGTCCGCCACCATCGCGTACAGAGCTTTTCCATTTGGCGACCCGGCCCAGGCCGGTCAACTGCTGGCTCTTTGAGAATCTGCGCGTCGTCTCGACGCTTCGGCCCGCACCTCTGGGACCTTCACTCGCATACGCGAGTGCACCCTTAGCGGACATGAGTGCAATACTCGCAGCCGCATGTGTGACGCGAGCGGCCGTCACTGTGACACTCACGGCCGCGAATGCAACATACACAACCGTTTCGCAAGTGCTCTCGCACCCGTCAGATAGCTGGTTGTCAAATCTGTAAACAAACCCCAACTCCAGCAGAATCAATTAGGTCCGTTCTTGTAATGGGTAGAAATACCGTTTTCCGCGCCCCACACGATCCAGGCGCTGAATCCAGCCTTCCAGCTTCCCGCTTACTTCGCCAGCGGCTTCCTCGCGAAGTAATACAATGACCCCGCCAGCAAAGCGAACATCACCACCGACACCCAGTCGTGCGACAGAAAAGTGTGCGGAAACTGCACCGGGTTATCGCGATGCATCACCCGCTCCAGCAGCTTCATCCCCACGCCCATCAGCCCCACGATGCCGCCCGCCGCAATCAGCCCGCTGGCGTAGAGCGAACCCGGGCTGATCTCGCTCTCCTCACTGGCCTCGCCCGTCTTCGCCACCGCACGATCCACCATCCACCGGACAACGCCGCCGAGAAAGATCGCGAACGTCGTCGCAATCGACAGATACGATCCCACCGCAAAGGTCAGCGACCGCACCCCCATCAGCTCGATCGCGATCACCAGAAACACGCCCAGCAGCACCAGCCCCCAGGGCAACTGCTGCCGCAGGATCCCGTTGATCACCGTCGCCATCAGCCGCGCCTGCGGCGCCGCCGCCTTCTCGCTCCCGATCCCCGGCGTCCACTGCACCTCGATCGCGTGCGTCGCCGGGTTATAGAGATACTTCCCGTCCGCCAGCTCGTGCGACCCCAGTGCGTTGAACAGCAGGTAGTTGTTGCCCTGCATCGTCTGTTGCGACTTGTCGGGCTCGATCAGGCGAAATTCCTTCCGCGTGAACGTCCCCTGGTTCTGCACCCCGTCATGCTCCGCGCTGATGTCCCACGCCTTCGTCATCGGGTGGAACTCCTCGTAGCCGAGGTTCACCATGCTCAGCGTGATGCCCACCGCAAACGTCGACACGCATACGCCGATCATCAGCGCCAGCTGCTGCTTCCACGGTGTCGCTCCCACCAGGAATCCGGTCTTCAGATCCTGCGACGTATCGCCCGCATTGGCCGACGCGATACACACCACACCGCCCACCGTGATCGCCAGCGCTCCGTATGCCGGCGCCGTCCAGCCCTTCACCAGGAACACCGCCGCCGTCGCCATCAGAGTGGCAATTGTCATGCCGCTGATTGGATTCGCCGAGCTCCCGATCAGCCCCACAATGCGCGAGGACACGGTTACAAACAGGAACCCGAACACCACAATCAATAACGACGCCGCCAGATTCGCCAGCATCCCCGTCTGCGCACCCGGCACCGGTTTCAGCGTCAGGAAGATCCACATCAGCAGCACCAGCAGGATGCTGCCGCCGACCACCACGCTCATCGGCAGGTCGCGATCCGTCCGCTCGTTCCCCGTCTGCCGCTGCCGCCGCGCCCTTCCTCAGGTTCCCCATCCCCGCCTTCAGCGCGCTCACAATCGTCGGCAGTGTCTTGATCAGCGTGATCAACCCGGACGCTGCCACCGCCCCCGCCCCCATCGGCCGCACATACGCCGACCACATTTCGCCGGGCGACATCTCCGCCACCGGTTTCACCGCCGGATACAGCGGCCCACTCAGGTGCGACCCGAAGAAATAGATCGCCGGCATCAGCACCAGCCACGAGAACACGCCGCCGGCAAACATTGTGCCCGCCACGCGCGTCCCGATGATGTATCCCACGCCCAGATACTCCGGCACCGCATCCAGCCGCACCGCCGCGCCCTTCAGGATGTGCTGCTTGCCCAGGTCCGGCTCGTAGTTTGGCGTGTCCGGCCACGCGCCGAAGATGTCGCTGTTCTGGAACAGCGTGTACAGGCTCCCTAGCCCGAGGCCCAGAAATACGCGGCTCGCAAACGACCCGCCCCGCTCTCCGGCCAGCAGCACATCCGCACACGCTGTGCCTTCGGGATACATCAGGTTGCCGTGCTCCTCCACAATCAGCTGCCGCCGCAGTGGGATCATGAACAGCAGGCCGAGCCACCCGCCCAGCATCGCCAGCACAAAGATGCGGAAGTACTCCAGATCGAATCCCAGGAAGATCAGCGCCGGTAACGTGAAGATCACGCCCGCCGCAATCGACTGCCCCGCGTTCCCCGTCGTCTGAACAATGTTGTTCTCAAGGATCGACGCCCGCCCCAGCGCGCGCAGCACGCTGATCGAAAGCACCGCGATGGGGATCGAAGCCGCCACCGTCAGCCCCGCTTCTATGCCGACGTAGACGGTGACCGCGCCGAAGATCAGCCCGAAGATGCAGCCCAGTACGATCGCGCGAAACGTCAGCTCCGGCCGCGTCTCACTCGCCGGCACATACGGCCGAAAGCCCTGCGGGCCAACTGGTTTTGTAATGCCAGCCTTGATGTTCGTCGTCGCCACGCGTCACCCCGACAAGTGGTTTTGGAGAAGCCTGAGTGTACCAGTCCGAAGCGAAATCCATCAGTCCGAAGCTCGTGCTCCCCGGTACGCTCCGACTTCGCGCACCCGGAGACGACATTGCATCGCATGGAGAGCAGAATCTGTCTTCTGCTCACCGCAACCCGTAACCTGAAACCTGTACCCTTCGCCCTGAACCCTGTACCCTGTTTTCTACCTGTGCGCAAACCCCTGGCCTACGCCGCCATTTACATCCTCTGGGGTGGATCGTTCCTCGCTATCCGCGAGGTCGTCAGCGTCCTCCCGCCCTTCTTTGCCGCGGGATTCCGCTTCATTCTCGCCGGCCTGATCCTCATCCTCTGGAGCCGCTTCACCGGCTCCTTTGAGCTCACGGCGCGCCAGTTCTTCAACGCCACGCTGCTGGGCTTCATCATGTTCGCCTGTCTCTATGCAGGCCTCTTCTGGGCTGAGACGCGAATCTCTTCCGGCGTAGCGGCCCTGGTCTCCGCTCTGATTCCTCTTTGGATCTACGCCGGCGAGGTCCTCTTCCTCCGCACCCAGCGCCTCACGCTGCTCTCCTTCGCCGGCATCGCTTGTGGCTTCGCCGGAGTCGCCCTGCTCGCTCTGAACTTCGGCCACCACCAGGTCCACCTCCACGGCTACTCCACCGCCATCCTCGTGACCGTTGCCGGAACCCTTTGCTGGGGCGCCGGCACAATTCTCTCCCGCCGCCTCAATCTTCCCAGCCCGCAAAAGCTCAACGCCGGATGGCAGATGTACACCGGCGGATTCTTCCTCCTGATCGCCGCCTTCGCCACCGGCGAACGGCAACTGCTGCCCAGGACATCGGTCATGCTCAGCCCGCAAGTGCTCATCAGCATGGCGTATCTGATCGTCGCGGCGTCCATTGTCGCCTACACCAGCTATGTGTGGCTCATCGCGCACGACTCGCCGACGCGCTTCTCGAGTTATGCGTACGTGAATCCGGTGATTGCGCTGCTGCTCGGCGTGACTCTGGCCGGCGAACAACTCTCACGGCGTCAGGCGGCTGGAGCCGTACTCGTCATCTTCGGCGTCGTCGCCACACTCATGGGCAAACGATCGCCCCGCCCCAAAGACGAGGACCCGCGGCCGCAAGCGGAAGATCTCCCCTGTCGGACTGAGATACGTGAGCGATCTGGTACTCAGCAGCCGACCATCACTGCGCGTGGTCTTCGCAGTAAACCAGCAGGAAACCGTTCCAGCCCCAGCATCGGTCACGAACTACAAGACCCGTGCGGCGCAGACTTGGCCGTGGACGCCCTCTCCACGAGAGCGCGCACTCGAGCAGTCTGCTTCTCCATCGTTATGCGGCTATCGGTCAGCGTTGTCAATCGACGTCCCGCAACAGGGCCCACTACCGGACCCGCGTGCGGACTAGGCTGGACTGTGTCGATTTCCGCAAGTTCGCGCGCAACATTAGCCAGCCGGTATTGCCCTGTGATTCGCTTCTCGATCTTCGGAAATCGGCTCAGCGCATAGGCTGCCACCGGCTCCCGGAAGCGCAGCAACATGCCGACCACCTGGCGGCGACAGGCGCGAACGATTCTCTCAGACAACGGTTGCCGCACGCATGAATACAACCTGAGCTCGGCCGATGCACCCGTCTGCCTCCGGTAGTATTCGTAAATTTCCCGCCAGTGCCAGTCCGGTGTCGACATCAGCGTATACGTGCCCGGACGTTCTTTGCCCCCTGCGATGTTGAGCAGTGCCTCAGCAATCGTGAAACAAAAAACTGTGTCGCTTACGGTGTCGGGCAGCGATACCACCGGATTATCGAGAAAGACTTGACGCATCTGACGGCTTACGCGCTGCAGCTCGCCGTGTACCGACCCCAGGCGCAGCGACCAGGCCTCTTTGCCGGCCGTCTTTGCCAGCCGCCGCACCAGGCTCTCCCCAAAGCGCTTGTTCGCGCCGTAGGCGCTGCGCGCAAACAGCCGGTTGCGCCGGTCTGTTCCCCGGAATGTAACCCCAAGAGCCATCTGGGTACTGATATAGACGATCCGGCAATGGTCCGGTGACTCGTTGACAAGGTTGGTCAGCGCCGCCGTCATCGTGCTGCGGATCTCGCTCGCCGATCCCGCGGCCAGAGAAAAGTCAGCTACCAGGTCAACTCCTGCGAGCAGCTCTCTGGCCGCCGCCGGCGCTTTCATATCTCCGGTTCGGCAGGACAAGCCACATTGCCGCAGGAACGCTGTTCCCAGTGGGAACGGCAAATCGATATCACCTCGACATCTGGCACTAGACTCAGATAAAGAGCGACTTCCGTCGCTACCTGGCTGTTACCGCCAACGAGAGCTATCCTGGGCATGGATTCACCGGACGAGGATCACGGAACTGTGGAGAACGGCGCCGCATAGATCTGTTCAACGAGTTTGGTGGTTAGCGCATATCGTGCGCCGAGGTCCAGTTTGCGCTCCGGTTTCGCACGCCATCGATAAAAGTCTTCCAGTAGACGTATGCGCACTGGTACATCGTCGCAACGTGCCCGAAGTCGTCGGACCCTATCCTGTAACGCCGGCCCTGCGCATTAACCGTTAGAGTTACATCGTCGCTAAAGATCGAAAAACGAACCTCGCCGTGCTCGAAACGGAAATGAAACGACTCAATCGTGTCCTCGAGCCCGCTCACAACGACGTGTGCCGGAAGCCATCGCCCCTCGGCTGTCTTCACACCGATTGTGGCATCCACGTGAACATCGAAATTCTCCAGCCGCACGACGCTGGCCGATTCCAGCTCGGCGTCCTGCGCACCGGCGGTGAATAACAATGCGTCGATTCCGTGCACGCCGACCTCAAACAGGAGTCCGCCACCGGCTGCCGCGGCGTTGGAATGATAGGTGCCGCTTCTCACCTGACCTCGATGCCCCAACCCAAATTCGATACGCTCCAGGGCTCCGAATATCCGGCTCTGTATTAGAGATCGTGCCAGTTGAACCGTTGTATGCGACCGCCTCTGGAACCCACACGCGATGCTGTAGTCCTTCCACGCCAGACATCGCGACCGGTGTTCCTCGACCGTTCGGGCAAACGGCTTTTCAACATACAGCGCGACGCCACGGGCGGCGAGAGCGGCGTAATAAGGCTCTCGCGCACCATACGGGATTCCCAGGAGGATGACGTCGGCCGCGGGGAGATCGCGCAGATCTTTGGGCAGATCGTGCGCTGTGGTTCCAAAAGAGCGAGCCACCAAACCGGCGCTCCTCTCGTTGATGTCTGTAATCCAGTCCACCTGGACGTCGGCCAGCGACTTCAGGATCGGAAGATGGAGTCGAGCGACGATCTCTCCTGCGCCGACCACACCAACACATAAGGGATCCTTCGCCAGCGGCTCCGCCAAAACCATCAACCGTATCCTAACATCTCATCAGTTGACGCTCATCACGGCAAATGGAGCACAGCCGGGCCTCGCAGATCCCTGACCGGTCTGTTGCCGGAATGCTGACCGCCCACCGCTCCCGCTCCCTGACCCTGATCCCTGCCGTTCATGTATTTGATTCCACAATTGGCGCCCATATGTATTTTGGAATCAAATACGTGCGACTCTTTTGCCAGCTGGTCCCCGGCTGACCCCTCTGGCCTGCTACCTACGCGTAGATCCCGCGCTGCTTGATCGTGAACGCCACCCGGTCGATCGCCAGCATGTACGCCGCAATCCGATTGTTCACGTCATGCGCCTCCGCGTAGCGCGTCACGTCGTCAAAGCTCTCGGCCAGAATTGCCCCCAGCCGCTCGTTCACTTCTGACTCTTTCCAGAAGTAGCCCTGCCGATCCTGCACCCACTCGAAGTACGACGCCGTCACGCCACCCGCATTGGCCAAGATGTCCGGGATGATGAACACCTTCTTGTCTGCAAGAATCTCATCGGCCACCGCGGTCGTCGGCCCGTTCGCGCCCTCGCACACAATGCGCGCCCTGATCTTCTCGGCATTCCGGCTCGTGATCACGTTCTCCGTCGCAGCCGGAATCAGAATCTCGCACTCGGTCGTCAGCAGCTCTGCCGTCGGCATGGGCTCCGCTCCGCGGAAGCCCAGCACCGTGCCGTTGCGCAGCTTGTGCTCCTCCAGCGCGCAAACATCCAGGCCATTCGGGTTATACAGCCCACCGTCGTATTCACCGATCCCGATAATCTTGTAACCGCGCTCCTGCATCAGCCGCGCCGCATTCGAGCCCACATTTCCGAAGCCCTGGACGATTACACGGCACCCCTCGCGCTGGATGGCCAGATACTTCAACGCCTCCTCGCAGACCACCATGATGCCGCGCCCGGTTGCTTCGCGCCGCCCGCGCGACCCGCCGATGTTCAGCGGCTTGCCCGTCACCACCGCCGTCACCGTCTGCCGCATGTGCATCGAGTAGGTGTCCATGATCCACGCCATGGTCTGCTCGTTCGTGTTCACATCCGGAGCCGGCACGTCCTTTTCCGGCCCCAAAAACTCGATGATCTCCGCCGTGTAGCGCCGCGTCATTCGCTCCAACTCGCCCTGCGACATCTTCTTCGGGTCGCAGATCACGCCGCCCTTGGCGCCGCCGAAAGGAATATTCACCACCGCGCATTTCCACGTCATCCAGCTGGCCAGCGCGCGTACCTCATCGAGCGTCACGTCGGGCGAGTAGCGGATCCCGCCCTTGCCCGGTCCCCGCGCCTGCGAGTGCTGCACCCGGTACCCAGTGAATACCTCGATCCGCCCGTTATCCATCGCCACCGGAAAATGTACGATGATCTCCCGCGAGGGATACCGCAGCACCCGCCACAGCCCATCGTCCAGATTCAGTTTCCGCGCCGCAAAATCGAACCGTGCCGCCTGGGCTTCCCAGGGGTTAATTTCCTGCTCCAGCGTTACCGTCGCCATCGGGGAATCTCCAACCTATCCTGACCAGCCCGAGGGAAAAATCGTCAAATCCGGTTCATTCCGGATTCAACCCGCATCCGGGCCAAACGGTCCGAGTATAGGCTTCCGGACCGCTCCCCGGCAACCCTCGCGAGATCGACAGGCGTTACCCTTGTGGGCCATGGGCAACTGCAACCTGATGAGCAAGGCAGGCAGATACTGAGCGGCTCTCCCCGGACCACTCGGGCGAGTGCTCTCCGTGGCCACCCACGCCTCCCCGGAGAGAGGCCCCCCGGAACACCAGTCCCGAATGTCAGACTCCCAAGCCGTCGAACCGCTTTGGCGGCCGTCTCAGATCAGACCCCAGCCCGACTCAGGCCCGGGCCGCCTGCCGCACCGAGGTCGCAGCCGCTTCCATCACCGGCTCCTCCCGATACAGCGCCGCCCCGGCAATCGTTCCCGCTACCAGTTCAACCAACGCGCCGAGCGTCGTGTACATCGTCAGATGGTTATTGAACAGGCCGGGCACCCACATGATCGATGCATTCGGCAGCAGCGACGTGGCCACCCAAACCGCGATGCCCGCGTAGACCGCTGTGCCGATGCCAGCGCCGAAACGCGGCCGGATCGCTGCATACACCCAGACCGCCAGCAGGCCCAGCCCGAACCCGATCACGTTGAACCACACGATCTGTCTGGTACCGAATTCCGGACGTCCGAGCCGGACCAGGTCCTGGTTCCACCTGGATGCCAGCATCATGCCATCCACAAGGTATCCCAGGATATTGATCACGATCCCGGCCACAAGACCGCCCACGACCCAACGGCCGATGTTGATCTTACTCATACATCCTCCTTGGGGGATGACGCAGTGTACGCGCACTCCAGGCCACCTACAACGAAAATCTGCACCAAGCCCAGGGCAGTGAGGCGTTGCAACCGGGCCCAATTGCTGCATAAACCCCATCCCGATCTCCGCCAGCGCGCGATCTCCTTCCCTTTCAGCACGGTATCCGCACCGACCCTACCCATTGCACCCTATCTCCTGTACCCTGCCTCTCCCCGCATCCTTCCACCCGGCGCAACAATCTGAATCACTATGGATCGCCGTGACTTCCTCCGCACCACCTCCGCCGCAGCCGCAGTCTCCGCTTTGCCTGGCGCCACCGCCTCCGCCCAGACGACCCCTGTCCGCCGCCCCGAATCCCCCAACATGATCTACCGCGAGCTGGGCCGCACCGGGGAACGCGTCTCCGCCATCGGACTCGGCGGCTACCACATCGGCAAACAGGCCGACCCGCAGGAGAGCATCCGTCTCATCCGCTCCGCCATCGACCGCGGCATTACCTTCCTCGATAACTGCTGGGACTACAACGGGGGACTGAGCGAAGTCCGCATGGGCCAGGCGCTCCGCGACGGCTACCGCCAGCGCGCCTTCCTCATGACCAAGATCGACGGCCGCGACGCCAGGACCGCCGCCCAGCAAATCGAGCAGTCCCTCGGCCGTCTCCAAACCGACGTGATCGACCTGATGCAGTTCCATGAGTGCATCCGCCTCGACGACGCCGACCGCATCTTCGCCCCTGGGGGCGCGCTGGAAGCCGTGCTCGCCGGGCGCCAGGCCGGCAAAATCCGTTTCATCGGCTTCACCGGCCACAAGGACCCCAGCGTTCACGTGCGCATGTTCGAAGCCGCAGCCCAGCACAACTTCCACTTCGACACCGTGCAGATGCCCATCAATGTCATGGACGCACACTTCCGTTCCTTCCTGCATAATGTCGCGCCCGTCGCGCAGCAGCAGGGCACCGCCATCCTGGCGATGAAGACCTTCGGCGACCACTTCATCCTCGACAGCCACACCGTCACGCCCATCGAGGCACTCCACTTCGGCCTCAACTCACCCGCAACAGTCATCATCACCGGCATCGATTCGCCGCAGATCCTCGACCAGGCCTTCGAGGCTGTCGCCAGCTTCCACCCGATGTCCGACTCCCAGGTCGCCGCCCTGCTCGCCAAAACCCGCGACGCCGCCATGACAGGCCAGTACGAGCTCTTCAAAACCAGCCCGCACTTCGACGGAACCATCCACAACCCGCAGTTCCTCGGCCCAGCCTACAAAGGATAGTCGGCTGTTTTGGCTGACCGCTGTTCAGCTGAACGCTACTGCACCCCGCACATGCCCTTCGCCTTCTCCAGCTGCTCGGGCGTGTACTTCTTCGGGATTTTCACGAACTTGAGATGGTTCTCCATCCCGACATTCGCCAGCGCGTCCAGATCTTCCTTCGTCTCGCTGTACTTCTTCTTTGGCAGGTTCGCTTTGATCGCTTCCAGGACCTCCAGCTGTTTCACGGTATGCGTGGTGAACCCACCGCCGCCGGGGGCCATCTCTGAGCTCGTCTCGTCCGACTCTTTAAAGATCACGCACCCGTCGTTGCCCGACTGCATTCCCCAGGTCACGGGTTGCTGGTCCGCTGTCTTGTCCTTGGCAAAGCTCGCCGTACCGGCTGCCGCCGCAGCCAGACTCATCACCATCGCCGCACGAATCAACTTCTCCATTCGCCCTCTCCGAAGGAATTTCTCCCGAGTTTACCAACTCCGGGCGCCGAAGATCAGCACCCGATCTGCCCCCCTTCCACCGCGCAAACCTCGATAATGTCTCTGGCGCCCCCCAATGACCAAACGCTCCGCCGGCATCCTGCTCTACCGACGCACTCCCTCCGGTCCTCAAGTCTTTCTTATCCATCCCGGTGGCCCCTTCTGGGCCAAAAAGGACAAATGGTCGATCCCCAAGGGTGAATACCACGACGGAGAACCGCCGCTGGAAGCTGCACGCCGTGAGTTCCAGGAAGAGACCGGCTCTCCTGTCGAGGGCGATTTCACGCCCCTTGGAGTGATCCGCCAGCCCGCTGGCAAAGAGGTGACCGCCTGGGCCGTCGAAGGCGAATTCAACCCGGCCACGCTGGTCTCCAATACCTGCTTCGTCGAGTGGCCCCCGCGCTCTGGCCGTCAGATCGAGATTCCCGAGGCCGACCGCGGCGACTGGTTCAACCTCGCCAAGGCGCGCGAAAAAATCTTCAGCGGCCAGGAAGCCTTCCTCGACCGGCTGGCCGAATTTCTCGGTTAGCTTCGCGCACCGTGGCCCGGCAACGTCGGCCGTCTGCTGTCTGTTAGCTTAGCTAGCTGCGAGCGACGGGGCGGATGTGCAGCTCCTTCAGCTGTTCATCGCGGACCGTCGATGGCGCGTCGACCATCAGGTCGATAGCTTTGGCCGTCTTGGGGAAGGCGATCACTTCGCGCAGGCTTGAGGCGCCGGCGAGGATCATCACCAGGCGATCGAGGCCGAGCGCAATGCCGCCGTGCGGAGGCGTACCATACTGCAGCGCTTCGAGGAAGAATCCGAAGCGCTTCTTCGCTTCTTCGTCCGACATTCCCAATGCCCGGAAGATCTGCTGCTGAACGTCCTGCCTGTGGATACGGATGGAGCCCGAGCCGAGCTCGAGGCCGTTCATGGCGAGGTCGTAGTAGCGCGCGCGAACTGAGGCTGGATCCGACAGCAGCCGGTCCATGTCCTCCTCGTGCGGCGAAGTGAAGGGATGATGCGCAGGCTGCCACGAACCGGTCTCGGGGTCGTGCTCGAACATGGGAAAGTCGGTGACCCAGAGCGGACGGAAGGCGAGGGATCCGTCAGCGAGAGCGCCAGGCGTGCCGGGGGCCTGCACCACGGACTCTGTGACGGCAAACGTCCCATGGCGGTCGGCATATTTGCGGGCGAGTTCGACGCGGAAGTTGCCCCCGGCGGAGAGCACGGCGATCTCGCGTTCGGAAAGGCGGCCTTCGAATTTCGTGTCGCTGGCTGAGATGGGCGTGGCCGCATCGCCGGCGACGATGACGAGCAGATCGTCAGGCTGGGCCTGGGTCAGCTCGCGCACTCTCACGACGGCTTCGGGGAAGGACTTTTCGAGCCGCTTGAGGTCGTCGATGTACTTGGCGCCCTTCTTTGTTTCGAAGAGCGGGCGGTTGTCATCGCGCTCCTTGCGCGAAAGCTCGCCGACTTTGGGGATGCGCAGAGCGACGACGGGCAGAGCAGGATCGATGGCGAGGGTCTGCAGTTGCTCCGCGGTGAAGATCGACCGGACGTCGGTGAGGCCGGGGAGACGCAGGTCGGGCTTGTCGATCCCATACTGCTTCATGGCTTCGTCGTAGGTGACGCGCGGGAAGGGCGTGGGCAGCGCGACGCCGACGGCGGCGAAGGCGGCGGCCATGAATCCTTCGACGACAGCAAAGACCGTGTCCTGCTGCGGGAAGGTCATCTCCAGGTCGATCTGCGTGAACTCCGGCTGGCGATCGGCGCGCAGGTCTTCGTCACGGAAGCAGCGGACGATCTGGAAGTACTTGTCCATACCGGAGATCATGAGGATCTGCTTGAAGAGCTGCGGCGACTGCGGGAGTGCGTAGAAGGTGCCGGGGTTTACACGGCTGGGAACGAGATAATCGCGCGCGCCTTCGGGCGTGGAGCCAGTGAGAAACGGCGTCTCGATCTCGTAGAAGCCCTGAGCGGAGAGATTTTCGCGCACCGCAAGCGCGATCTTGTGGCGGATGGCGAAGTTGTTCTGCATCTCGTGACGGCGCAGGTCGAGGTAGCGGTACTTGAGGCGGACCTCTTCGTTCGCGATGGCGGGCTCGGCGGGCGAGAAGGGCGGGACTTTGGAGTCGTTGAGCACGAATAGCTCGGTGGCCGCGATTTCGATTTCGCCGGTCTCCATTTTGGGGTTGATGGACTCGGCGCCGCGGAGGCGGACCTTGCCGATGGCGGCGACGACGTACTCGGGGCGGACGTGCTCGGCTTTGGGATGGCCCTCGGGGGAGATTTCCTTGTCGAGGACGATTTGCGTAATGCCGTAGCGGTCGCGCAGGTCGAGGAAGATAAGGTTGCCGTGATCGCGGCGGCGATTGACCCAGCCCATCAGAGTGACGGTTTTGCCGGCGTCGGCGGCGCGCAGTTCGCCGCAGGTGTTGGTGCGTTGATGGGTGCCGAGAAAGTCGAGCAAAGCGGGATTCCTAACGGGTCGTCGAGCGCGGACGCGAGTTCGCTCGCGCGGGATTTTGGTCTGCTCGCCGGTGGCGAAGTTCTTCACTGTCAGGATACCGGAGGCTGTGCTCGTCTTCGCCGAGCAGAATGATGTTGCGGGCAAGCTTGTTGGCGATCTC
Organism: uncultured Acidobacteriaceae bacterium; assembly: GCA_963819725.1. Taxonomy (GTDB): domain Bacteria; phylum Acidobacteriota; class Terriglobia; order Terriglobales; family Acidobacteriaceae; genus Palsa-343. The sequence continues at coordinate 113,924 of CAWFXK010000001.1, read as the reverse complement.
GAACGACTTCTTCAGCCGGAAGCCGCCATCGCCCAGTTCCACGCGCAGGCCCTGGCGGCGGAGATCGCGCGCCAGTGCGAGGGCTGGCGAGTTGAGCGCATCGCCCAGCGGCGCGACGAAGGCGTCGGCCAGCGTAGCAGCAGTTTCTGTCTGTGCGGCTTGGAGCGTGAGGATCAGCCTATCGAGGCCCATGGCGAACCCGATCCCGGGTGCCTTCGGTCCGCCGAGCATCTCCGAGAGGCCGTCGTAGCGGCCGCCGCCGAGCAGCGCGTTCTGGGCGCCGAGGCCGCCATGGGTGAACTCGAAGGTGGTCCGGGTGTAGTAGTCGAGGCCGCGTACCAGTCGCGGATTGATTTCGTACTTCACGCCACAAGCATCGAGCGCGGCGCAAACCGCGGCGAAGTGGGCCTTCGAGTCGTCATCAAGGAAGTCGGCAATCGTTGGGCAGGGTCGCGATGATGGCCTCGTCCGCCGGGTCCTTCGAGTCCAGGACGCGGAGCGGATTAGTCTCGGCACGGCGCTGGTTGTCGGCGGACATTTGGTCCTTCACCGGCGCGAGTGCTTCGCGTAGCGCGGCAACATACTTCGGACGATCGGATGCTGAGCCAACGGAATTCAGCACCAGCGTCCAGCCACTGATGCCCAGTTCATCGAGAAAGCTCGCCAGCATCTCGAGGACTTCGGCATCGCGCAGCGGCGACTCCGATCCGGCGCTCGGCGGGCCGATGACCTCGGCGCCAATCTGCCAGAACTGCCGATAGCGACCCTTCTGCGGGCGCTCGCGGCGGAACTGCGGGCCGATGTAGTAGAGCTTCTGGAGGAGGCCGGACTCGCCGAGTTGGTGTTCGATGTAGGCGCGGACCACGCCGGCGGTATTTTCGGGGCGCAAAGTGAGTGACTGTGACTTTTCCGACTGAGCACGGGCGCGGTCTTCCCACGTGTACATCTCTTTCGAGACGATGTCGGTCTCCTCTCCCACACCGCGGGCGAAGAGCGAGGTGTCCTCGAAGATGGGCGTGCGGATCTCGCCGAAGTTGTAGCGGGCAAGGACGCGGCGGGTGACGGCTTCGACGTAGTTCCAGAGTTCGGTTTCCGGCGGCAGAAGATCGCGCGTGCCGCGCACGGCTTTGAGGAAGGTCATCGGACTTTTTCTTCTGTTAGTTTATCGAACGCGACCAGCGGGACCAGCCGATCACTCGTGGGGCGGGTGCGGCGGGAGTGCAAAGCCTTCGATAATCCACGCGGCGAGCAGGATACCGGCGCCGATCATGGAGAGGGCAATGCCGAACGGGGCGAAGCCGTTGGTCCAGGGCGACTCGTGGAAGAAGGTCGCGGTGAGGCGGCCGACCAGGGCGATAGCGTCCAGCAAGAGGCCGAGAACAAGGATGGCTTTGCCCACGAGCCGAATGCGGTGGAGCCCTTCCTGAGCAGCCATGGCGCCACTGTACCACCGAGCCGTAACCGAAGTGAGCGCTCGCGCAGCCGGTGAAAGGTGCTCTGTTGCGCGTGCGTGAAGAGTGTTAGGATTCCGACGCACATCATGCTGCGAAGATTCCTCTGCTGGTCTTGCTGGTTTCGATGAGCGGCTGGGCGCGTGAGAACGGGTCCGGCTGGATCGAAGTGCGCAGCCCGCATTTCATCGTGATCACCGATGCGGGCGAGGCGCGGGGCCGACACGCAGCGGGCCAGTTCGAGCGCATGCGGTGGGTGTTTCAGAGCAGCTTGCCGCCGGCAGCGAATCTGGATCCGGCGAATCCAATCGTCGTGATCGCGGTGAAGGATCGAAAGGACATGGAGGCGCTGGAGCCGGCGGCGTATCTGGCGAAGGGCCAGGTCAACCTGGGCGGTCTCTTCTCGCGCTCGACCGACAAGAACTACATTCTGGTGCGGCTCGACGGAGGGGGAGAGCATCCGTACTCGATCGTGTACCACGAGTACACGCACCTGATGGAAGGGAGCGCGGCGGAGTGGATGCCGCTGTGGCTGAACGAGGGGCTGGCGGAGTTCTTCGAGAACACGGAAGTGCGCGACAAAGAAGTGCTGCTGGGCGAGCCGAGCATGAATTCGCTGCTCTTGCTGCAGCAGAACCGGCTGATCCCGCTGCCGGTGCTGTTCAAGGTGGACGCGACCTCGCCGTACTACCACCAAGAGGAGAAGGGAGGCTTGTTCTATGCGGAGTCGTGGGCGCTGACGCACTACCTGGAGGTGGCGGATTTCCATGATCACGCCAATCGCATCGGGAGGTATCTGGCGCTGACGAGCCGGGGAACCGATGCGGTAACCGCGGCAGAGCAGGCATTCGGCGACCTGAAGCAGCTCGAAGGGGCGCTGGCGGCGTATACGCGGGAAGGGCGCTACTCGTACTTTCAGAGGTCGACGGCGGGCGTGCAGGTGAACGAAGCATCGTTTGCGGCGACGCCCCTGAGCATGGCAGATGCGGATGCGATCCGCGCGGATTTTCTCGCCTACATGGGGCGTGTGGACGATGCGCGCGCGATGGCGGATGCGGCGCTCAAAGCGGATGCGAACAACGCCAAGGCGCATGAGGCGATGGGTCGGATCGAGTTTGCGGCGGGGCATCACGCGGAGGCGAGGAAGTGGTACGCGGAGGCGGCTGCGCTCGATCCTGGGAACTATGTGGCGCAATACTACACCGGGGCGTTGGGCGTAATGACGGGTGCCGGCGATGAGGAAGCGGAGCGCCATTTGCGGGCGGCGATCCAGGCGAATCCGCGGTTTGCGCCGGCCTACGACGCGCTGGCGACGCTCTTGTCGGATCAGCGCAACAAACTCGACCAGGCGCACATGATGGAGCTGCAGGCGATCGCGCTCGATCCGGGGAACCTGCACTACCGGCTGAACACGGCGCACATCCTAATGGAGCAGGAGCAGTTCGATGCGGCGGTGCAGGTGCTGGAGGCGGCGAAGACCCTGGCGAGGAATCCACTGGAAGTGGACGTGGTGGATCGGATGCTGAAGCAGGTGGACGAGGGACGGAAGCTTGCGGAAGAGAGGAAGAAGCTGGAGGCGAAGGCCCAAGTGACGGCGGCGCCGCCGCCGGTTGGCGCGGGAAACAGACCGTCAAGCGGAGTGAATCAAATGGGGCTGCCGGTGAAGCCGAAACATGCAACGGAGACGCCGCACGGGCCGGATTTGTGGTTAATAGGCGTGATTCGCAACGTGCATTGCAGCTGGCCAGGGGCGATGGAACTACGGGTGGAGGGAGAGCAGAAAGCTGTGACCCTCTACAACAACGAAGCATCCAAGATTGACTACCGCGCGCTGGACTTTACCCCGAAGCAGGCGATCCAGCCCTGCCAGGATCTGGAGGGTAGGAAGGCGCGGGTGCACTACTTTGCGACCGCGGACAAGACGGTGGACGGGCAGATCACGATCATCGCGCTGTGGAAATGAAAACGGCGCAGACCTGGCTGCGCCGGGGTACTGAATCCGAATCGCGAATCAGGCGCGGCTGAGGTAAGCGCCTTCAGCCGTGTCGACGCGGATTTTTTCTCCTTCATTGATGAAGGGCGGGACGTAGACAACGAGACCGGTTTCAGTCTTCGCCGGTTTGGTGACCGAGGACGCGGTAGCCGACTTGAGGCCCGGTTCGGTTTCGACGACGGTCAGCTCGACCGTCTGCGGGAGCTCGATGCCGACAGGCTTGCCATCGTGGAACGAGACTTTGATCTGCAGGTTGGGGATGAGGTATTCGACCGCGTCGCCGAGCGTGTCGCGCTTCAGGTGCGTCTGCTCGTAGTTCTCTGTGTTCATGAAGTAGTAGTCGTCGCCGTCGTTGTAGAGGAAGTCCATGGGGATTTCGTCGACGATCACGCGCTCGATAGGATCAGGCGAGCGAAAGCGCTCCACGAACATGGCGCCGGTGCGGACATTGCGCAACTTGGCCTGGATGAAGGCGCGCAGGTTGCCAGGGGTGCGGTGCTCCACGGAGAAGACAAGGTGGAGATCGTTATTGTGCTTGATGATCATGCCCGGACGCATTTGGGTGGCGGGAATCGCCATACGGGTGAAGCTCCTTACGGAAAGTTGTGCGGAATAACGGAGCGGCGAAAAGGCCACGAAGGCAGGCCGCCAGGGACCGCGCAGGTGCTTACTCCGGCAGATTCGATTCTATCCCAGGGGCTGGGGGGGCCCGCGCTAATGCCGGCCGAAGACCCTGCGGAAGAAGCGGACGAAGGCGGAGTGCTTTTTGGGTTTGGCCGGTTCGGGCGCTGGGGTCGCAGTTGCCGCAGACGGCGCTGCTGGTTTCGCTGCGGCCTCGGTGGTCGGCGGCGGAGTCTCGCCGTTGTAGACCAGCGGAGCGGTGACCTGAGCCTGGGCCTGCCCAGGAGGAACGGTCGGGGGCGACGACAGTGCGGAGGGAGCCTTGAGCCCTTCGCTCTCGGCGAGGGGGAATGGGTTCTCCGCTTCGGAGGAGTGAGGGCTGGGCGGGGACGTGTTGGTCTGGTCGCTGGTGCGGAGTGTGAGGCCGGGCGCACCAACGCGGGCAATCGCCGTTGGCTCAGGCGTGGGCGGGGGCGGAGGACAGCCGCAGGACTCCCGCTCGTTATCGACGACCTGCTGCAGGCTGCCGTGCTCGAAGAGCACGCGCTGGTTGGGCTGGACGCGGTAGGCGCCGCCTTCGAAGAGGTTAGTGGCCAGCACGTAGGGGGCGTGGTCGCCGTGGTTGTCAAAGCAGGTGTCACCCTGATTGTTGACGCGGAGGCTGAAGTCGACGATGCCCGGACCGGAGATGAGAATACGCAGGTCGGGAGTGAGGATGACATCGGAGAACTGACCGGGGATGTAGTGACCCTCGACGGCCCCGCGGTTGAGCGCGATCATAAGGCCGCCGCCGGAGACCGTGGTGTCGGTGGAGAGGTGAACCTGAGTCGTGGCGCAGACGTTGAGATTGCCGCCGCGCGTGAGCTTGAGGTGCACGGTCTTGTCGTCCGCAGTGACGGCTCCGTTGTTGCCGATAGCAGCGAAGCCGTTGGCGACCGACATGGGACCACCGAGCGAAACGCCTTCGGTGGATACGGTTGCGAGGGAGGCTGCTTCGGCTGGCGCCGGTGGTGCGGACTCATGGAGGACGGTGGTCAGCGAGGCAGGTGGTTGCTGCGATGCGGGCTGGGTCTGCGTTGTGGCCGGTTGTTGGGCCGCGGCACCGGCGGCGAGTAGCAGAATGGCGGCGGCAGATTTCATGCGAGCTTAAGGAAGTTCTGGATGAGCCGCTTGCCGTCAGTGGTGAGGACGGATTCGGGGTGGAACTGCACGCCTTCGACGGGGAGAGCGCGGTGGCGCAGGCCCATGATGGTGCCGTCGGCGGTGCGCGCGGAGACTTCGAGGTCTTTCGGCAGGCCTTTCTCTTCGACGATGAGGGAGTGGTAGCGGGTGCAGGTCATCGGTGTCGAGATGCCGTCGAAGATGGTCTTGCCGTCGTGCTGGACGTCGCTGGTCTTGCCGTGCATGAGCTTCGGCGCGCGGATGATGTTGCCGCCGAAAGCGGCGCCGATGGCCTGATGGCCCAAACAGACTCCGAGGATGGGAACTTTGCCGGCCATGTGGTGGATGAGTTCGATCGAGATGCCGGCCTCCTGCGGCGTGCAGGGGCCCGGGGAGAGAACGATGCGGTCGGGATGCAGGGCTTCGACTTCCTCCGGTGTCAACTCGTCGTTGCGGCGCACGACGACGTCGGCGCCAAGCTCGCCCATGTACTGGACGAGGTTGAAGGTGAAGGAGTCGTAGTTGTCCAGGACGAAAACCATGGGACGAAGACCCTTGTGTTCAGTTTAGCGCCGGGTTGTTGAGTGCCGCCTTGTTGAGTGAATCGAGGAGCCGCGTGTTTCGCGGTTCTTTCGCTGTTGGCGGTGCTATGCTGTGGGGCATCGGAGGTGCTCGGTATGAAGCTCTTCGTCTCCGCTCTTCTTCTAACGGCCGCCGCCGTGGGATTCGGACAAAGTCAGACCGCTGTGCCCGATGTGGATTCGCAGAGTCCAGCCGTCCAGATCCATCCCGGCCTCTTCGCTTCACCCCAGGAGATGGAGAAGAGGTGGATGGAAGCGCAGGCGGAGTCCAAGCTTCAACTGTGGGCGCTGTCGTCGCCCTCCCAGTCCGGGTGTCCGGTGGTGCTGACCAGCGCGCAACTGAACTGGCCGGCAAGCTATCTGCCGGTGACCAGCGCGGAGAAGGTGACGCAGCCGAATCTGGCGCTGGGGTTCAGGAACTCGAGTGGGAAGGCAATCCGATCTGTGACGATCACGGCGCGGTTCCTGGGCAAGCAGAGCGTCTATCAGCTCGACGCCAGCGCGTTCGATCTGCGGCTGACGTTCTCGGGCGTGGATACGGCTGACGACGCTGCGGAGCAACTGCGAGAGATCCGCGTGCCGGAGAAGATGTATGCATACGGCGTGACGCGTGTGTCGCTGGAGCAGGTGCAGTTCACCGATGGAACATTTTGGACCGCGTTCGGGCACGGGAACTGCCGTCTGGATGTAAATGGCAGCACGGAACGGGTCGCGAAGTAGGACTGGCCGTCCAGGCGGACGCGCTTCGCGCCGCCCATGTCCCTAATAGCGGCGTAGGGCACCCAGTTTTGTCACCACTTCCTTATCCCTCTCGCGCCCGTTCGACGGCGCGGACGACGGCCTTCGCTTTGTTGAGGCTTTCCTGGTATTCGTTTTCGGGGATGGAGTCGGCGACGATGCCGGCGCCGGCCTGGATGTATCCCTTCTTCCCTTCGACGAGCAGGGTGCGGATGGCGATGCACGATGTCAGGTTGCCGGAGTAGTCGGCGTAGAGGACGGTGCCGCCGTAGATGCCGCGGCGCGTGGACTCCAGTTCCTCGATGATCTCCATGGCGCGGATCTTCGGCGCGCCGGAGAGGGTTCCGGCGGGGAAGCAGGAACGGAGCGCGTCCACAGCGGAGAGTTCGGGGCGAAGGCGGCCTTCGATGTCGCTCACCAGGTGCATGACGTGCGAGTAGCGCTCGACATGCATTAGATTTGTCACCTTCACGGTGCCATATTCGCTCACGCGTCCAACGTCGTTGCGGCCGAGATCGACGAGCATGACGTGCTCCGCTCGCTCCTTCTCGTCATGGACCATCTCGTGCTCGGCGGCGAGGTCGGCCTCTTCTGTGGCGCCGCGCGGGCGCGTGCCGGCGATGGGCCGGTACTCGATGCGGCGGCCTTCCACGCGAACGAGGAGCTCGGGCGAGGAGCCGACGATGTGGGTGGTTTCCTCTTGTCGAGACTTTGCGCCCGAGATTCTGCGCGGGAAGCGGAGGAAGTACATATACGGCGACGGGTTGACGATGCGAAGAGCGCGGTAAACCGAGAATGGATCGACGCCAGGCTCGAAATCGAGGCGCTGGGAGATAACAACCTGGAAGATGTCGCCAGCGGCGATGTATTCCTTCGCCTGCGCGACGGCTCGGAGGAACGCGGCCTTCTTCGTGCGCGGGGCGAGGCGGAGCTTGCCTGCAGGTTTCTTCGCGCTGAGTTTCGGAAGCGGCTGGGCCAGGCGCTTTTCGAAGCGGTCGAGACGGCGGAGCGCGTCGGCGTACGCGGCCTGGGGTTTGTGGCGGCGCAGATCGGCGGTGGCGATCAGCAGGATCTCCTTCTTCACGTGGTCGAAGGCGAGGACCTCGTCGAAGAACATCAGGCAGGCGTCGGGGAGCTGAAGGTCGTCGGTGGTATCGACGGGCAGGCGCTCGATCTGGCGGACGACATCGTAAGAAAAGAAGCCGACCGCTCCGGCGGTGAAGGGTGGGAGGCCGGGGATGCGGGCGGGCTTGTGACCATGAAGGGCGTCGCGCAGAAGAGCGAAGACGTCGCCGGTGACTTTGCGCGTTTTGCCGTGCTCGGTGATCTCGATCTGATCGCCGTAGGAGACGATGCGGCGGCTGGGCCGGATGCCGATGTAGGTGTAGCGCCCGAGGTGCTCGCCGCCTTCGACGGATTCGAGGAGGAAGCACTCGGGCTCCTGCTCGCGTGTGTGCTTGCGCGCTGGGGCGGCCAGACGAAGGAAGGCGGAGACGGGCGTTTCGAGGTCGGCAGTAAGGGTGCGGTAGAGCGGGACGAGGGAGTGCGTGCGCGCGAGGCGGAGGAAATTGGCGCGTTCGGGCAGCGAAGGGCGCATGGGCTTTAGCGTATAGCGTTCAGCGCAGAGCGTATAGCGCTCGAGGCGAGGCTCACTTCGCGTTGCGCGGGCGTTCTTCTCTCCTTTGAGGGCGGCAACGCGGCCATTGCTTATGGGCCGCATAAAAGTTTCCCCCAAAATTATTCATCATCCCTTAACTCACGGAGTTATCGAACTTCCAACTATCCTAGTTATAGCTACTTACAAATTGATCTTGACAATCGTATCCTTTTCGGATTATGGTGAAGACGGTCACTATCGACCCAACGGAGGTTGTACATGCGACCTATCCTCGTTGCTAGTCTGCTCTCATCCCTTGCGCTCAGCGCAGCCGCCGCCACCCCCAAACCCACCAGCTCCGGTGCAGCCCCTGTTTCTTTCGTGGTCTCCACCGGCGTCACCGAAGCTCAACTCCTCCGCTCCGCCGACATCTATATCCCGACGGATGCGCTCGACACCCACTCCAACCCCGCCGAACTGGTGCTGCGCGTGAGCATCGATGAAACCGGAACTCCGACAGGCGTGCACGTGGTTCGTTCCATCAACCCCGAAGTCGACTCGCGCGTTATGAAGGCTGTCCGCAGTTTCCGCTGGCGCCCGGCCGTTCTCGACAACCAGACCATCCCGGTCGACGTCAACCTCGTCGTGGACGTTCAGCACTAAACCCCAGGGTCCCCTCCAGGACAAGCTGAGAAATTCTTCAGTGAGCGCTACGCTCACAACAGGGTTCGTGTCTCTCGCGCTTCCTGGCAGCACCATCGTCCTCTGTTCCGGCGGCCTCGAGTCGCCGGGATGGAGGATTCTTTGTGCAGACGAAACGCCCTCACGCGCGGTCGAAAGAGCGAGGCCCGGGCGGGTCCCGCCCGGCGCGCTCCAGGTGATACCCTTGTTTTTGTTCTCCGTTATCTGCAATCTTGCAATCTTCTGGTCTGAGGTTTCCGCTCGCGTGAAAGACGTGATGTTTCGTCGTTTGTCCCTGGCCGCTGCCCTGGCCGCTTTTGTTGCCTGTCTCGTCTGCTCGCCGCGCCTCCACGCCCAGGTGACCGCTACCGCTCCGGAGACGGAAGCACCGCAAAATGCCCAGCGCTGGGACTTCTATGGAGGCGCGCAGTACTCCCATTTCAATCCCAGCCCGGACCGCGGCGTCCATGCCATCAACCTGCTTGGCTGGAACGGCACCGCCACCGTCTGGCTCGGGTCGATCGTCGGCCTCGACGCCTCAGCTCGCGGACTCTATGGCACGCTTGAGATCCCGTCCAACAGCGAGAACATTCCAGCCAGCCCGCCGATGAGTGAGCATCTGTTCCTCTTCGGCCCGAACTTCCGGCTCATGCGCCATCCTCATTACACGGTCGGGATGCACTCGCTGATTGGGGCCGCCTACGGCAGCTTCGGCAACGGGTTCCCGAAAGGGACCAAGCCTCAGGACGTGGGCATCTACAACGACAAGCTGGCGATGGGTTTCGGCGTCGGTCCCTGGCTCGACTACAACCTCGGCTCCAAACTGTCGGTGCGCCTGGTCTCGGACTGGCAGCCCACGCACTACGGCTTCACGTGGCAGAGTGAGTTTGCGGGGTCGGTGGGGATCGTGTACAAGTTCGGCGCGCGAAACGTGAAGTAGGTTCCGGGCGCCTCGAATTTTCGGTTTTAGGGGGTAGACCCCTCGGGATGGGCAACAATTTACTTGACTCGCCCACCGTTTAGGGCTATTATTTGGTTCATGGAGAACGAGATGCATCCCGAACCTAAGAGCCTTCAGGAAGCCATTGTTTACTTCTCGAATGCCGACAATTGCATTGGGTACATCGCGGAACGCCGCTGGCCGAATGGGGTGATTTGCCCGATTTGCGGGTCTGTCAAGGTCAGCGCCTTCAACCCGACGCGGCGCACATGGAAGTGCGGCAGCCATCATCCCCGGCGCGAGTTCTCGGTCAAGGTTGGAACGATCTACGAAGACTCTCCGATCCCGCTGGATAAGTGGCTGACGGCAACGTGGATTTTGACGAACTGTAAGAACGGCGTGAGCAGTTATGAAATTGCCCGCGATCTTAGCGTCACGCAGAAGACGGCGTGGTTCATGCTGCATCGCATCCGGCTTGCCCTCGGTGTCGCTCCTGAAAACAAGATTGGTGGAGACGGCTCTGGCCCGGTGGAAGTTGACGAGACGTTTGTGGGACCGAACCCACAACGGATGCACGCCAGCCGTCGCCTGAAACTCCAGACCGCCATCACGCAGCGCACCCACAAGGTTCCTGTGATGGGAATGCTGGATCGAGAAACTCGTCAGGTCCGCGCCAACGTGATCCCGAACGTGAAACGCGAGACTCTCCAGAATGCGATTCTGAATAACCTTGAGGGCGGCGCGGCGATCTACACGGATCAGTTCTCCGCTTATGACCGCCTTCCCGCTGCGAAGGAATTCATCCACGAAACGGTCAATCACATGGAAGAGTATGTTCGCGGGCAGGTCCACACTCAGGGCATCGAGAACTTCTGGTCGCTTCTCAAGCGGACGCTGCGCGGAACTTACGTTGCTGTAGAGCCGTTCCATCTTGATCGTTATGTCTCCGAACAGGTGTTCCGATTCAACAATCGCGCCACGAAGGATAACCCGCTGAATGATTCTGACCGTTTCGATATCGCTGTCCGCCAAATCGTCGGCAAGCGCATCACCTTCGCCCAGTTAACCGGCAAGCCGAACTGACCCCGGACTACCCAGACACGGGCCACCCGGCGGCAAGGTCGTGGAAAGCGGGCTAAGAATTCGCCCGTTTTTTCTTTGCCCGTTTTCTCCTCCGCTGCCAGTTCTTCTCCCTCTTCTCCAATTCATCTTTTGAGACAGAGAGAATTGTCCGCATAGCCCTATCAAACTTCTGCGCCTCGAACGTGGGCGGCCCTTCGTTCTGCATAATGTTCTCCGTATTACACTCATCTCGCCATGACACGAGACTTTAGTCCAATCGTGAAGGATTGGGTAAACCCTAAGACAGCAGCCATGCCTCCTCCCATCCTGTAAACGTCTCCTATTGTGGCGATATGAGCTGCCTGATCCTCACTCCGTAGCGGAACGATTACGATGGCTATCTGGAAAGCAAATGGGAAGATTTTAGGTTTCCTCGGAATACCAAGTTCTTCGGCGAGTATCGCGATGATTGAATCCAACGGAACCTCAATAGTGATCGGGTTAGACATAACATGGAAAACGCCACTCTTAACAATCCGCCGGTCCTGAGTTATGTCAACCCTATCGTCCTGCACTCGAACGATAGACATAATCCCGACCTCCTTATTATGCTCCAGCAGCGAAGAGGTGTTAACTGTAACTGTTCCTAAATCCGGTGGCTTAAATTTCCACTCAGAAGCCCATCCTTCGGCGGGTGGTTGTATCTCAAAAGGGGTATGAGCCACGCGTCCTCGGAGGCGTAAGGGTTCGCGGGCGTCAGCTACAGGAGTGGCTTTGCCGGAATGGAAGTGCCGATAGAACCCAATACTCACGATTATCGTGACTACAATCGCGATCCCGATGACAATGGCCTTAACTTTTCCGGACAGAGGGGATTTTAGATGTGGCCACGCGCATCCGACCATCCCAATGATGCCCATGGCGAGCATCCCCACACCCAGGACTTCCCCGGCGACACTTTCAGAACCGTAAATCACGTACGTTCCCGTTCCAAACAGGGTGAGGAAAACCCAGAAGAGCATATCCCTGAGGGACATGGAGTCGGCGGCCATAGCGGGAATCGTACACCCTCAGTAATGGGCGAGCCAAGTATATTTTCGCCTCGGGATGTTGTTGATTCCAGTGGTCGGATTTTTCGTGGAGCCCCTGGTGTTGGCGAGTTGGTTAGCTCTTCCTTTCAGGCCACTGGCTGCGGCTCAAGCGGGGTGAATGCTGGGCTAAAGCCGCCGGGTTTGTGCATTACGGGGGGGGACAAAACGCATCTGACTGAATTGGGACGGTTTGCAGCGTTTTTACAAACTTGTCAACAGGCGAAGTGGCTCATTTGATGTCAGATCGCTCACGGTTGTGAGTGCTGCACTGGCAGTTGTGAATGCTGCATTCGCGATCACGAACAAGGCAGATGATTGACGGCAGGGCAGATGCGTTTCTGGTTGTGAATGCGGCATTCGTGGTTGTGAATGCTCCTTCACGACTACGAATGCAGGACTGGCGACTGCGCCGGCTGCATTCGCGTGGGAACCGCTCATAGTTTTCAAAGAGCCGCTGCTTCGGACTGAAGAAGCCCTGGGGCTTCTCAATGGAAAAGCCCGCGTGATGGCGGGCTGTTTGCACACTTCTCCGATTGTCTTCAGGTTAGCGAGTGGGGATTGCTAAGGCAAGAAGAATCGGAGGGGTGCGCGGTACGAAAGTTTGGTGGGTACGGGCCAGGTGGGGAGGATCGTACGTGTTGCAAATTCGGATGAGAATCGTGCGCGATACTTCCGTGTTGCCGACCACACGTTCACGACCCCAAGAGAGCAGATACGGCATCCCCGGGCTGGGAAGTGGAGGGGCTGGGCATGACCGAAAGTGGTATGGTGGCGAAGCTCGGACCGCGGCATTCTGGTCCATAGGCATGAAAACAAGTGCAGTTACGCGACTGGCCGAAAGCCTATTGAGGGACGAATCCGGGCAGGACCTGATCGAGTATGCACTGATCGCTGACCTGATCGCAGTTGCCGCCATCGCCGCACTCAAGGGCCTCAACAACAAAATTAACAACGAGTTCAACACCATCGGCAACAGCCTCTGAACCACCACTGATTTGCTCGGTTAGGCAAGCCGAAGTGCAGTTGGTTTCCAGGGTGCAGACGACAACGGCCCTTTCGACGAATCGCACTTCGGGGCGGAGGGGGTTTGATGGTAAATGCAGATGTTGCAGAGAAGATGAGAGTCGCGCGGGCTGATGCAGAAAGCCTGCTGGCCAGTGGGCATGCATCCGCCAACGTCGCCGATGCATTGGGAGTGCCTGTGCTTTGCCTTCAGCCCTATATCGATGACGGGGCTGTGACCGTGGTGGTCGCGGAGCGACTTGGCATTGAACCCGATGCCGCCGAGGACCTTGCGATGCGGCTGGGGAAAAAGGGGAGGATCGGACTGATTGTTGCCCTGCTGATGGCAAACTGAAGGCGTCAGCTTCAAGGGCTTGCAGCTAGCGTAGGGACCGCACGCTGGCGAGTTAAGGTCGTATTGTGAGCGAGCGTCGAACCACCTATTCACTCATCTGGAGCAGCCTGCTGGACGTGTGACCGGCATCCATGTAATCATTGTCAACAGAAAAGCACGAGTCATCCGTTCGCGCTCTGGAGAGCGCGTTGTTAGTCCGATCAGGAGCTGCCGCTGCGCACGTTTGCCTCTCGGCGGTTGGTTCCTGCACTCTGCAGAACCGGACATCCATTTGCTGCCTCGGGCTCCCTGGAGCCGTCGCAGAAGATTGAGTTTGGATTCTCTGCCAGTCCCGAAACAATACGAAGAGAGCCTCGGGAGTCGCCTCCGTCGCCCAGCCGGTCATCTGCGGGACCTGGCAGCCTGCGCATCGATTGATCCTGATGTTTTTCCTTCTCAGGAAGGTTTTACGCTGCCGCGGTTCGTCGGAACTCAGCGGCAGGCACGTAATCCGTATTGCGTCTTTCCACGGCCAGCATCAGTGCGACCATCTTCCTGGCCACTGCGAGTGTGGCCCGATTGCCGTTCCCGCGCTGCCGTTCCTTTTCGTGCAGCAGGGCCAGTTCGTCGCTGTAGCGCGGAGCCAGCCTGGCCGCTTCCACCAGCACCTGCTGGATATGCTTGTTGCGCTGCTTCGAGATCGGCGTGCGCATCACCTTGTCGGCTGAGCTCTTCTCGCGCTGCACAGGCCGCAGTAGCTGATGGCCTGCTTGATGGAACGGAAGCGCGAAGTGTCGCCGACCTCAAGCGCCCAGGTCAGTGCCGTAATCGTACCCACTCCGGGGATCGTCCTCAGCCGCCTCAGTCTGTCGCTCAGCAGCGGATCCTGTTCCAGCGATCGCAGCAGTGTTGTGTCCAGCCTGATCGATCAGTCGATGTGCTCCCGGCATAGCCGGAGCAGAGGACGAATGCTCTCGCTGACCTCTTCGTTGGTCGACATCAACTCAGCGAAGTAGCCCATCCGGTGCAGCCGCAGCTTGTTGTAACTCACGCCAGTCTCCATCAACAGTCCCGACACCCGATTCTTCATCTGCACTGCCTGCCGCAGCACCAGGCCCCGGTAGCGCAGGATTCGGCGCCGGTTCCGGATCTCGGTCGATGCCATGTGGCACTCGGGCAGGAAATCGCAGCGCAGGCAGTCGGCGATCTTGCCGCATCGATCCTGTCGTTCTTCCGCTTCGCCGCTGCAATGGCCCGCAGCATCAGAGTGCGCAACCTTCACCTTCTCCGCATGCGGAAGCAGGTGATCGTAAATCCAGCCCGTGAAGATCGTCGCTTCCATGGCGATCATCCGGGTTGAGGAGGGTTCTGATCCAGGCGTCCAGCTCGTGCCGTGTCGAACCGATTTTCCCTTCCCCATGCACACAACCAGCCGCGTCCTTCACGCAAAAACTGATCGTCTTCTTGTGAACATCCAGTCCGATGTAATACATATCGTCTCTGAGGAGCCTCCGAGGTCGTTCTCTGAATCAGCTTGCCGCTGAGTTCAGCTTATGCAACACCTCGCGCTCCTCCTCGACTTAGCATTCAAACAATCCGGAAGTTTGTCGCCGAAACGTCCGTGTTGCCGACCACACGGCAACTTTGCCGGACAGCAGCACTCGGTCGAAGGTCAATAAGATTCATCGCGTTCGGTTTCTTCAGCCCGACTCTCCCATCCTCGGCCACCAGCGATTCACTTTCTGGCAATACGCTCCATAGTCGAACCCGAATGTTCGCCGCAGTGTCGGTTCTTCGTAGATGATCACGAAAAGATGGCAGGCCAGGATGAATGCCGCGCTGTAAAGCAGCAGCGCGAGTGAACCGTAGAATAGTGCCGCCGCTAGTAGCGCCAGAGTTGCACCGATGTACATCGGATTCCTGACGAAGCGATAAGGTCCGCGAACGACGAGTCGGCGGGGTGCATCGAAGGGTGCTGGGGTCCCCTTCCCAATCCAGATGAAAGTGACGATGCACCACAGCGCGATAGTTGCCCCGATGGCTCCGATCACCATCGCGAGGATTTGCGGCGTAGCAATGGCCGCCGGTCGAGCGAGCCCCGACCGGGAGAGCAGTCGGGCTGGAAGGTAGATCAGGAGAACCGCGATGAACAGCGTGGCATAGGTAAGGGCTCGAACCGCAACAAACATACGATTTCTGCTTTCGTTGCGTGAGTGTAACGCTGAAATGTTCGTCGATCAACATCGAGTGCAAGATCAGAAAACCGTTGGCGTATAGACCCTGTTGTGGACGGTTAACCGGCAATCCGGAACATTCGAGGCCGGAGCTTGCCGGGTGAGAGTTCCGTATAGCCGACCAACCAGACAATACCCGGGAACAAGGGATTGGTGAGTGATTGGGCTATCACCGTCACCTGACGAGTCGAGCTACTCTCCCAGCCTGCAACGGTGGCCGTTGCCGAGACGTCAGTCTTCCGTAGCTGTATTCTCGTCGCAAGGAGGTGCGAGGTGAACTCTGTCCTTGTGCGTCTGTCGGCATTTTCTATCCCGGGCGTTATCCTCCTTATCCTTTCAGCCGGGAAGCAGACGGCGCTGCCGAGCCAGACTGCTCAGCCGACTCCCAAGCGGTCCTTTTCAATCGTTATGCTTGAGGCCGCCTCCGAAACCTCCGCGAATGCCTCTATTGGCGATGTCAACGGCGATGGATATCCGGACATCGTTCTGGCGAAAGGCCGCCACTGGCCTGTGCCCAGCCGAGTCTTCCTGGGCGACGGCCATGGACATTTCACTCCAGGTCCCGATCTGCCCAGCAAAGCGACGAAAACCTACTCTGCATCGCTGGCGGATATGACCAAATCTGGCCACCTGGACATGGTCCTCAGCAATGATGAGCCGGAACCGAAGCTGGTCCTGACCAACGACGGACACGGCAACTTTCGTGTCGCCGCAAGCTACGGGGATCCCCACTGGTCCACCCGCAACGCGGCGGTAGGTGACCTGAACGGCGATGGCTACCCCGATATCGCCGTAGCCAATCGGATGATGCCGAGTGCCGTCTGCCTGAACGACGGGCACCTTCACTTTCAGTGCAGGCAATTACCTGGTTACCACAGCAGCGCTGCTTCGATTGTCATCGCCGACATAGATGGCGACGGCAACAACGACATCGTCCTTCCCTGCCGCGATGAATGCCAGAGCTATGTTTACTTCAACGACGGCCACGGAAACTTTGATCGCCACCTGCCCTGGGGTCCGGACCTATCCTCGACTCGCGCCGTTGCGGTGGCAGATTTCGACGGCGATGGCCATCTCGATATCGCCGCCTGTCATGAGAAGTTGGGCTGCTTCATTTACTTCGGCGACGGGCGCGGGCACTTCAGTCCGGGCACGCGATTCGACATACCCTCTGCCGAGCCGTACTCGATGATTGCATCTGATCTCAATCGTGACGGCCACCCCGACATTCTGGTGGGCTACGTGCAGGCACCCGGCATTATCTACTGGAACGGTGGTACCGGACGCAGTTTCACCCGGCAGCCTTTCGGCGACGGCAAAGGCGCGATCTACGGGATGGCTGCGGGTGACCTTGATGGCGATGCCTGGCCTGACGTTGTCGTGGCGCGTTCCGACGCACCCTGTTTTGTCATGTTCAGCCGACCATGAAGATGGCTGGGAAATGAGCGAGTTTGCTTATCCTGCAGCGAATCCCGTCTTCATCCAGTCCGTCAAAGATGCGCGATGCCACGTGAGGCGTCCGTATTGCCGACCATCCACTCGGATCAGCTATCCTGTCTGTCAATGTTCGTCAGGATTATGAGACTCTCACCTACTACATCAGGGGCTTCGCTTTTCCAATGCGAATGTTGAAGCCGACCATCGAACCCCAGACGTTGATGCCGTAATCGTAATATTTGGGCTGTGACAGGTAGAAGTTGGAGATGTGCTGGTAGGTTCCGCCGGCATCGACGCTGAATCGGGGGCTGAAGTCGTAGCGTATCCCGCCGCCATTCATCAACGTGAAGGTCAGATCCTGTCCCTGGGCGTAGAGCACCCGGTCTGGCCCCCTGGCATTAATATTGCCCACCCCACCGTGGGCATCAAAGTAGGGAACCATCCTCCAGTTCGGGCGAATGAAGTTACGGCGTATTCCAAAGAGAAACGCAAAATAGCGCGTCTCCGGGCCGCGAGGGATGTCCACATAGGTTCCGCTGAATGTGTAGTCCGTCGTGCCGCGGAGGATGCTGGGCCAGTCGATCCTGTCGATGGTCCAGCGGACGGAAGCAATGTTGGGTTCCAGCGTGTAATGGAGTGGCCAGGTGGTATACGTACTGCCCGTCACGAAGTTGTACACGAAGGGAATGTTGATGGGCTCCCAGCCGCTCTCGAGGGAAAATTCCAGCTTATTCCTGTAAAAGACATTGCGGTTGAAGTCGCCAGGGCCGTTAAAGAAGAAAAAGTTGTGGATAGGGTGACTCGCGGCATCCTGAGTGTCTGCGGTACTGGCGAAGAACGCGACCACGACCACAAAGAACAGGTATTTTGCACGCATCCTGCGAGACTTCCGTTCCGGAATCACTTGTCAAAGAATGTCAGGATGATATACCAGTGCGCGGAAAGCTCGCGAAAGCTCGTCCGTTGCCGTAAGACCGGCAAACCGGAACATTCGTGTGGAACCGGGCACGGGGTGGGCTTCACGCTTGCGATCTGGTCGGTCGCATGGCGACCGAAACCCCTCGCGCCAGGCAGCATCTGGCCGGAGACCTTAGCGGGGCTTCGGGGGGTCCATTCGACTTCGCGCCGGGAGAGGCATGTTCCCGCAGGAAACGACCGTGGCGGCGCTCCGCTCAGGATGACATCTTTTTAAGTATTACCGGCAACCCGGAACATTCGTGTGGAACCGGGCACGGGGTGGGCTTCACGCTTGCGATCTGGTCGGTCGCATGGCGACCGAAACCCCTCGCGCCAGGCAGCATCTGGCCGGAGACCTTAGCGGGGCTTCGGGGGGTCCATTCGACTTCGCGCCGGGAGAGGCATGTTCCCGCAGGAAACGACCGTGGCGGCGCTCCGCTCAGGATGACATCTTTTTAAGTATTACCGGCAACCCGGAACCTCGTGTGGAACCGGGCACGGGGTG
Organism: uncultured Acidobacteriaceae bacterium; assembly: GCA_963819725.1. Lineage (GTDB taxonomy): Bacteria > Acidobacteriota > Terriglobia > Terriglobales > Acidobacteriaceae > Palsa-343. The sequence goes on along the minus strand of CAWFXK010000001.1, from coordinate 95,539 downwards.
GGGCTCACGCTTGCGATCTGGTCGGTCGCATGGCGACCGAGACCCCTCGCGCCAGGCAGCATCTGGCCGGAGACCTTAGCGGGGCTTCGGGGGGTCCATTCGACTTCGCGCCGGGAGACGCATGTTCCCGCAGGAAAGGACCGTCGCGGCGCTCCGCTCAGGATGACATCTTTTTAAGTATTAGCGGCAACCGGGGCCGTGAAGGCCGGATGTTTTAGCTGCTCCGGGCGTCTTTACTTCTTCTCACCTTTTCCGGGCGTCCAGCGGAGGCCGGCGGAGAAGGTGGGTTGGTAGTATTCGCGCTGGATCATGTACTGCGGACTACCCTGGTAGAACCCGAAGACCTCGTTATTGAGGTTGAGGCCGGACACCACCATGCTGAGGTCGTGACGTAACCCGATGCTGCCCTGCGCATCCACCTGGATGTGGGAGTAGAAGTAGATATCGCTGAGGGGACCGTTGACGCCGCCCGGGGTGCCGTCCTGGTATTGGTAGCCATAGATGCTGGCCTGGTTGTAAGAAATCCCCACACGCAACGAGTAACGGCCACGGTCATAGGTTGGGCTGATGTTGAACACGTTGGGTGAATTGCGCAGCAGGCGCGGATGGTCGGAGCGGCCCGGAATGCCGTTTGTGCTGGAACCGATGTAGCTGTAGTTAGCCGACAGCCCGAGCCCGCCCAGGAAGCCTGGCAGCGCACCGTAGTGCTGGAGATAGGACGCCTCAAAGCCGCTCAACCATGCGCTGCCGGCGTTGACCGGTTGAGTGGCCAGATAGTTCCCGCGATCCACTTCCGGGGCGCCTGGGGGCAGATAGTTGGTGAGCTGATAGTTGCTCGCGACAATAGGGTTTTGAAGCGCCTTGTAGAAGTAGCCGACGGAGATGATGCCCAGCGGTTGCAGGTAATGGTCGAAGAGCAGATCGACGTCGTCGCCGGTTTCAGCCTTCAGGTTCGCATTGCCGAAGCTGACGGAGTAACGGTTGGCGCCGTTGCCGGAGACCGTCCAGCTGAGAGGCTGGGCGATGTCCTGCGGATCGGGGCGAGAGAGACCGCGCGCGTAGATGAGGCGGACGTAGCTTTGGGGCCCGGCGTTGAATCGGAACGAGGCGCTGGGCAGGAGGGTGTAGTAGGAGCCGGAGATACGCGTTGGGCGAGACGGCTCCATTGTCGCCGAAGGCGAGGTTGTGGACGCCGTCGAAAGTATTCTCGACACGCAGGCCGGCGATGAAGCGCATACCGTTGCTGAAGTCGATGGTGTTCATCAGGTAGCCGGCGGTCACCTGCTCCACGATGCCGAAGTCCGACGAGTCAACCCCCTGGGTGCTGCTGGGGGTGAAGGCGGTCGGATTGGCGTTGGCATAAGCGAGGACGTCTTCCAGCGAGACGTTGTAGCCGAGCTGGTAGGCGCCGCCATTGTAGTAGTTGTGATTAATCATGCGGTTCGGGAACTGCGACATGCTGACTGTGCCGTTGGGCGCGAGGCTGAGCACGTAGGTGTCGGCATACTTGTGCTCGTTGCGGAATTTGCCGCCGCCCTCCAGGGTCGAAGTGTAGCCTCTGAGGTGATAACGAATCGCGCCCGATACGCCGACGCCGAGATTGAGCTGAGCGGCCGTGCCCAGATCACGGGTGATGCCGCCGCCGTTATCAGGAGTCATGGCGAAGTTAGCCGGATTCTGAATCTCGGTGAAGCAGGCCTGGTTCCACTGCGGAAGGTACTTGTCCTTTGTCGCGGTGGGGTTGAACTGGCAGTTGCTTGAGGAAAGAGTCGAGGGAAAGAATGCGTCTGAATACGGCGAATTGCCGTAGGACGAATGGCCGATGTTGGCCTCCCATGTGAACCATGTCGTGTTGAAGACGTGGTTGCCGCCCAGGATCAGGCTGCCCACCTGGATGTCCGGGTTGCGCAGCTCTGCATCGAAGGAAGGAGTGCCGCCCTGATTGCCGGGGTTGAGAAGCGAGACCCCCGGCGTATTGTCCTGCAGCTGGTAGGCAAAGCGGTCGCCATAGTTTTTGAAGTCGGAGTAGAGGTAGCGGGCGTAGACGTGCGACCCATCGCGGATGCGGTAGTCGAGGCTGCCGGCAACGCCGTAGCGGGGGCGGAAGTACTGGTACTCGCGGAGGCTCGCGCCATCGAACCAGGTCGAACCATTATTCTGATCGGGGACGGGCTCGAAGTCGTCGATGCCGCGGCCCTCCCAGTCATAGGAGCCGCCAATGACGAAGCCGAACTTTTTTGCCGCGCCGAAGCGGCTGCCGAAGGTGGCGGTCTCGGTGGTGTTGCCGCGTCCGCTTTGGATCGGCGTGTAACCGCCGAGGCTGGTGATCTCGAAGAACGGCTTGTCGGAGGCCTCTTTAGTGACCAGGTTCACGGAGCCGCCGATACCGTCGCCTTCCATATTCGCCTGCAGGGTTTTGCTGATCTGGACGGAGTCAACGAGGCTGGAGGGAATGGCGTCGAACTTGATCTGGCGGACGCCGGGCTCTTCAGAGGGGAGGTTGACGCCGTCGACGGTGGTGTTGGTCAGGCGTGGCTCGGTGCTTCGGACCTGCACGTATTTACCTTCTCCTTCGTCCCGCTCGAGGGTGACGCTTGGCAAACGACCCAGCGCATCGGCAAGGTTCGCATTGGGCAGGCTGGTGATGATTTCGGTCGGCATGACCTGCAGGAGATTGTCCGCTGCGCGCTCCTCGTTGATGGCTTCGGCTTCGGCGGAGGCACGGGCGGCAGTGACCACGACGGTCTGACTGGCGCCGGCGACCTGGAGTGTTGCGTCAAGGTTCAGGGTTTGACCTGCGGCGACAGTGACAGATTTTGTCAGGGGGGCGAGGCCGACATAACTGATGGACAGGGTGTAGGTTCCAGGGGCGAGGTCATTGATATAGAAGAGCCCCTCTTCGTTGGAGACGGTGACGATGTCCAGAGTGGCGATGGAGATTTGCGCGCCTTTGAGGACGGCGCCGCTCTGATCGGTGACTTTTCCGGCAATCGCCGTCTGGGCGGAAGCTGAGGCGCAGAGAGCCGAAGCGGTCAGCAGCGTGGCAGAGAGGACGGCGAACGAGAAAATGGAGCTTACGCGGAATCTCATCTGGTCTCCTGAAAATGCGGCTCGCCGAAGCCAGGCAGGTTTCGGAACCGTTGCAGTGAAGTTGCAGCCGGCCGGCTGGAACGGGGTGAGGAACGCCCCGCGCGCGGTTGATGCAAATAATAGGAAGGAATGTTTACGAGACGGTTACTCGCATGTTTCGCCAGGATGAATGAACGTGAGTTTGAGGAGAAGGACGCCGGCCACAGCGTGGAGCGTGCGGTTTTGCGCGCTCAAGTCGCGGAATGCGGCCAGGCGGGTTTCTCTTCCGCCTCTTTTGCCGCCGCTTCCACGTCCGCCATCCGTGCCAGCCGCAGCGCGTGGCGCGTTGCGGAATACTGTGCGCCGGAGAGCAGCAGGAGGCCGGTCAAAAATGCCCAGATCATCAGGCTGACGGAGACTTCGAAGGGGCCGTAGACCGAGTGCAAATCCATGTGGGGGAGCACCAGGATGTAGAGCAGGCGGCCCACGTCCCACAGCAAGCCGCAGATGACCGCGGTGGGCAGCACGGCCCGCAGGGGCAGGCGGCGGCGCGGCAGGATCCAGTAGATGACGAAGAACATTCCAATGCTGAGAAACGCGACGGCAATCTGCAAAAAGATTTCGTGAATGAACCCGTAGGCGGCGTTTTGCGTGTGCCCGAAGAACAGGAAGTTCAGAATCGCGTACTGCGCCGTTGCCGCTCCGACGGCGAGCATCGTCAGGAGCCCGATAAGGCCGGCGACTCCCAGCGATACGAGCTGGTTCATCACGTAGGAGCGGTTTCTCTCGACGCCCCACACCTGGTTCAGGGCCACTTCGAGCGGCAAAAACACGCCGGTCGAGGAGATGAGCAACATGATGACTGAGGCCACCTGGACGCTGCCGCGCGGATGCACCAGGAGACTCATGTTGCGGACGACGAAGTCCTGGTTCGAGGGCAGAACATCGTGCAGGATGCCGCCGATCTCCCTGGTCATGGCCGGGGAATGGAAGACATTCTGGGCGACGGTGAACATCATTACGATGAAGGGAAAAATCGAGAGAATGGCGTTCGCCGCCACGCTGAACGCGTAGGTATGTACTTCAGTCTGTGCGAGATACCGTGCCAGGCCGACGATGACCGCCCGCCAGCCGCGACCGCGGGCTCGCGGCGGCGGCTTCGGTGCGGGTGCAGGCAGAGCGTCTTTTCCGCCGAAAGGCTCTGCGGCCTGGGTCTCGAGCCCGTCACCCATGGAATTGCTCCTCGAAAAAATCGTAACAGGGGCTGGCCGGCGGCAATTTCTGCGTTCGTCTTTCCAGCGCCGGGAATACCAAAGGTGCGCATACTTCCGTAACTTGCGGCAAAAGACAGGCTTCGCTCGCAAATTTTTCTTGATTTCAAAATCGTTTCCTGCCATAACAGGTACACGATTTCCCCTCCCCAGGAAGGAAATCGGATTCAGAAGGCCAGTTACTGATGTACCTGTATCGCTGCCACCGCGATTGCCCGGTAATCCCCTGAGCTGCCCGAACCGCCAATGCTGGCGGGCAAAGGCAGCTTTTGGCGTCTCTGCAATTCGTTATACTCGTAACGAATTCACCGACCCGGACCGAAGCGGCAGCAACAACGCAGACGCAAACGAAGAAGGAGTCCCAGGTGAAAGAGCATGGAGTCGTGAAGTGGTTTAACGGAGCCAAGGGTTATGGGTTTATCCAGCGGTCCAGCGGCGAAGACGTTTTTGTCCACTTCTCCGCGATCCAGGATTCGGGGTACAGAACGCTGAACGAAGGCGAAGCTGTGGAGTTCGAGTGCCAGCAGGGTCCCAAGGGCCTGAGCGCAGCGAACGTCGTCCGCAACGGCGCCTGAAGCGAAAACTCAGCTGCGGGGCTTTTATCCTCGGGAAGTCTCGCAGCTTTTATCCGGAATTCTGCAGGGCCAGGCTGGCCCTGTCCGGGTCAACAGCAGACGATTAGAGTCGTTCCCCCTCGTACTCCACCCGTCGCAGATTCTCCACCGCCCACGCGGCCGCTTCGGCCACGACTGGATCGGTGTCTGCCGCCCACTGGAGCAGCCGCGGCAGGAAACGCGTCTGCCTGCTGTTGCCCATCGCGATCGCAAGATTGCGCCGGAAGCCCGTCCACTTTGCGCGGCGGACTGGGGAGCCGTTGAATCGTCGTTCAAACTCCGGCTCGTTCATTTCGGCCAGCCATTCAAGCGCGGGATTGACGAGTTCTTTGCGGGCGGTCAGCTCAGGATCGGCTGCTATGGGGGCGCGGTGGTTCCAAGGGCAGACGTCCTGGCAGATGTCGCAGCCGAACACCTGGCGGCCAATTCCTGGGCGGAGGTCTTGCGGGATGGGCCCTCGTTTCTCAATCGTCAGGTAGGAAATGCATCGGTTCGCATCCATGGTGCGGTCGCCGGTGAGGGCGTTGGTGGGGCAGGCGTCGATGCAGCGGGTGCAGGAACCGCAGCGGTCCGCGGCTGGCTGGAGTGACGCCTGGGGCGGCACCTCCAGCGACGTGACGATGACGCCCAGGAAGAGCCATGAGCCGAGCTTCTGGTTGAGGATGCAGGTATTTTTTCCGGTCCAGCCGATGCCGGCGTAGCGGGCGTAGACGCGCTCGACGACGGGGCCGGTGTCGACGAAGCAGCGCGATTCGAACGGGCCTAGCTCCTGGGTGAGATGGTCGCGGAGTTTTTCAATGCGGCGCAGGAGGACCTTGTGATAATCCGAGGGCCGCTGGGTTCCGGCGTCGACGCGGGCGGACCAGGCGTAGCGGGCGATCCAGCCGGCTCCTGCTGGTGCCGGGTCTGTGGACCGTGGTTCGCCCGAGTTGTAATTGGCCGCGCATACGATCACGGAGCGCGCCCACGGCAGCGCCACCCGCACTGACGACCGCATCAGCCGGCCCGCGTCATCGCGGCGCTTCAGATACTCCATCTCGCCGGCGCGGCCCTCTTCGACCCAGGCGGCAAACCGGCGGCGCTCGTCCTGGTCTTCCGGGGAATTGGGCTCGGGAACAGCGGCGATGCCGGCGGTGGTCAACCCCACTTGCCGGGCCAGTTCTTCGAGCTTGGTTGAACCCAATGCCATCATCTGGGACAGAGAGCTGAAAACGCAGAGCTCACACCGCTGCTAGTACTGTCTGAAGTTTTTCCGGGCCTAAAGGCCGGAGTTGCTCAATCTATCTATTCCCAGCCTAAAGGCTGGGGCTTCTACCGTCGTCCCGCTCAGGCGGGACCGCTTCGCGAAAGGCCCCTAAACCTTACGGTCGGAGGGCCCGGTTGGGTCCGTGCTTTCTCCCATCTGCCAAAACAAGGCAGGTTGTGGGGCACCCAGCGTCCGTGCTTTCTCCCATCTGGCAAAACCGAGTAGAGCCATTCGACGCTTTGCCTGCGGCGACTTGATCAGGCCAGGCTATGGGGCACCCAATCTTGTTTCAGAGTACCTTCGCCACCGCACCGGCAAATCCCGTGGTTGCCGCCTTCATCGAACCCCCGTATACTGCACCCAACGAGGGGCGGGTCCCGCTTCTCCGAATTGAGGTGTGTCTTCAGTCAGAGCCTTTCGCTGATGAACACCCCTGTGAACCCGGTTCACCGGGGAGTCCGCGACCCTGAAGTTCCGCCATCCGACACCTCCGTATGGCGCGCCGTGGTTCGCGTGCTTCGAAGTACCACAGCCGCTACCCTCGACAGTCTCTCCTCCGTTCTTTTCCCCGCCGATTGCCGCGTCTGCGGCCTGCCGCTTGTTGCTTTTAGCCTCCTGCCGATCTGCGACTCCTGCTGGAACGATCTCCCAACACAAACTGGACCGCTTTGCGCCCGCTGCGGTGAAGGCCTCGACTGCGATCCTTCTGCAACCGGCGAGACCCAGTGCCGACCCTGCCGGGCCGTGCCTCCTGACTTTACCCAGGCCGTCGCGCATGGCGTTTACCGCGACAAGCTCCGCAGCCTGCTTCACCTGCTTAAATATGATGGCATGGAGGCGCTGGCGAAGCGCCTGGGCGTACTCCTCGCGGATCAGGTTCTGGCGATTGCCGATCTTCCGGCAGACCTGCTCGCCGTGCCTGTGCCTCTCTACGGCAAGAAGCGGCGCAGTCGCGGGTTCAACCAGTCGGAGCGGCTGGCTCGCGCCCTGGTCTCCGCGCTGCGCCAGCGCCGTCCGGAGATGCGCGTCAAACTTGCCGCGCCGCTGCTGGTAAGGCAGCGCGCCACGGAGAGTCAGGCGGGGCTGACCCCGCATCAGCGTCGTGAGAATGTCCGCGGCGCATTTTTTGTCCTCAAACCTGCGACGGTGCGCGGCCGCCACGTGCTTCTTGTCGACGACATCTACACCACCGGCGCCACCGCCCGCGCGTGTTCGACCGCGCTGCTCCGCGCAGGAGCCGCGTCGGTCCGGGTCGCCACGGTTGCCCGCGCTCAAAGAGAGCACGCGCTCGCGCCGCAACCGGAAGATCTTCACGCCGAATTTCGGAGTGATCTGGAGCCGGAAGCGGATCTGCCGATGGAACAGGATTTTGCGTTGTGGGAGGAATCAGGCCGTTCAGCTCCGGCTGGCGGCAAAGCACGATAACTGCCCGAACTGGCAATTCGGGCCTTCGACGGGAGGACGGTATGTCGTTGGGGAAAGCTGGTGTTCACGCACGCAGGCAGACTCTGGGAAAGACGCAGGGGACTGCGCACGCCAAACTCGAGAGCCAGGGTCATGACGGTCTGCGCGTGGTTACGACGACTCAGGCGCTGCAGACGCCGGTGCTGGTGCTCAACGCCTCCTATGAGCCGATCAATATTTGTGGGGCTCGCCGCGCCCTGGTGCTGGTGCTGAAGGGCGTCGCACGCACGGAAGAGGAGCAGTCCAGCGAGCTGCACTCTGCGCGTCTGCGCATGGCGATGCCTTCGGTGATCCGGCTGCTCGAATATCGCCGCATCCCGCACCAGACGCGGGCGCTGTCGCGGAAGAATATCCTGCTGCGCGATCGCAACACTTGCCAGTACTGCGGCGTGATTCTGCCGTCCGCCGAGCTGACCCTTGACCATGTTGTGCCGCGCTCGCGGGGTGGTTTGTCGACCTGGGAGAATCTTGTGGCAGCCTGCCACTCGTGCAATCGCCGCAAGGGCAATCACCTGCTCATCGAGCTGGAGCACATGAAGCTGCAGAGGGAGCCGCGGCCGTTTACGCTGCACACCAGCCGGCATATTATGCGGATGATTGGGCACTCGGATTCGAAGTGGAGAAAGTACCTGTACTACTGAGGAGTAGCTAAGAGGCGGTCAGCTAAGAGCCGGTCAGCGCAAAACCGGTTAGCAATGAGACGGCCAGCTGCTCCCGGTATACTGCTTCCTGCTTTCCAGGAGAACCAGTATGCCGGACGTATCCATCCGCCAGGCTACGCTTGCCGACGTCCCGGCCTGCGGCTCCATCTGCTACAAGGCGTTCTCGACGATCAATGCCGAACACAATTTTCCCTGCGATTTTCCGAACGAGAACATCGCTATCGGGATGATGACGATGCTGTTCAGTCATCCGGGTTTTTATAGCGTCGTGGCGGAGAGCGATGGACGCATCGTCGGCAGCAACTGCCTGGATGAGCGCTCGATTGTCGCCGGGCTCGGCCCGATCACGGTCGATCCTGAGGTGCAGAATCGCGGGGCCGGGCACAAACTGATGCAGGCCACCATGGATCGCGCCAAAGAACGGGGCGCCGCCGGAATCCGACTGGTGCAGGCTGCTTTTCATAATCGCTCCCTCGCGCTCTACACGCGTTTAGGCTTCGATACTCGCGAGCCTCTCGCCTGTCTGCAGGGCCGGCCCACGTTGCGTGCGGTTGCGGGATGTGCGGTACGTCCGGCGCAGAGCGCCGACCTCGCGGCATGCGACGCCGTTTCTCTCCAGGTGCATGGGTTCGATCGAGGCCGCGAACTCGCTGACGGCATCGAGCAGAAGACCGCCATGGTGGTGGAGCGCGACGGACGCATCACCGGTTACGCCAGCTCGCTGGCTTTTTTCGGGCACACAACCGCGGAGACGAATGTGGATCTGCAGGCCCTGATCGCCTCGGCGGAGTCCTTCGGCGGCCCCGGGATCCTGTTGCCCTCGCGTAATGCCCCGGTTCTGCGCTGGTGCCTCGGCAATGGCTTGCGGATTGTGCAGCCGATGACGCTGATGACCGTTGGGCTCTACAACGAACCCAACGGCGCATGGATGCCGTCAGTGCTTTTCTGAGCGGGCGCTCCGTGCCTCAGTTCTCGAGAACCGTGAGCCCTGACTCCCGCCGCTGGTCCGGCAAAAACGCCGGTCCCCAGTGGGGCGACTGCAACTCCGGCATGGGCTTGGCCTGGAAGAGCCTCTTGCACTGCCGCGCCGTCCACCGTGCCCACCGCTTGGACTTCTTCCTCCGGGCGCTGTCGCTGGAAATTCCGGTTCCCGCATACATCTGCCGGTAGAGCTTCGACAAAAAGATGAACGCGATGCGCGAAGTGATGTTGGGACAGCACGCCGACCGCTCCCAGATCGCGGGCCAGTTGTAAAACCGGTCCCAGACCTTCTGCGTCCGCTCGCGAATCTCGTCCGAGCTCATCGTCGGATGCGGCGTGAACATCTTCGGACGAACCTCGGTTGGAATGAGCCAGTAGCGCGTGATGGGGACGTCGCCCACCATGGCCGGATCCACGGACTGCTGTTTCTCCCAGCGGCCGAAGTCCACGGTGCCTGGAAAGGGCGTCATCATGACGAACTGCGCAAAGGTGACGCCGGCCTTGAGCGCCATTTCCACCGTTGCATCGAAGGTCGCAGGCTTGTCGGTGGGCAGCCCGAAGATGAACGAACCCAGCACGTGCACGCCGTGCGCTTTGAAGGTCTGCAACTGCTTCGCCAGCGCCTCGCCGGAGTAGTTCCAGTCCTTGTAGACCGCCTTCAGCCCCTCGGGCGTGACCGCCTCCACCCCTACGAGCGCGCCTTTGATATTGGCTTTGCGCATGGCGTCGAGGTAGTCGCCGTCCTCGCCGGCTTCCATGGTGATCTGGGTGAAGAAGACCATGTCCTGGGGCAGCTTCGCCAGCTCTTCCATGAGCGCGAAGCGCTCCTCGCGGATCTCGGTCAGCTCGTCGACTTTGGCCTGGTTGTTCTGCTCGCGTGCCAGGCGCAGATCGGTGAGGGTGACCGGATAGAAGTTGTCGTCGGCCAGCGCGACGAACTTGAATCCCAGCCGGCGCAGGTTCACGATCTCGTCGATGACGCTCTGATGGCGCCTCTGCCGGGGCTTCTGGCCATCGGTTCGCCACACGCTGCAGAAGGAGCAATGCTTGGGACAGCCGCGAATCGTCTGCACCGAAGCCCACATGTACTTCTCCGGCCGCATGAGGTCCCAGCGGGCGGGGAGAAAATCGGTGCCGGCAATGCGGCCGCCGTCGTAAACTTTGTCCGGATTGCCCGCCAGGCAATCCCTGACCACCTTCGCCCACACCAGGTCGCCATCGCCCTTCACCACCGCGTGGGCCTGGCCGCGCTCCAGGGCCTCTTCAGGAAACAGAGTCGCGTGAATGCCGCCATAGACCACCCAGGCGCCGCGCTCGCGCGCCATCTTGCCGACCTTGTATCCGCGCAGTGCGTTGCCGGTATGTACGCTGATGCCGACGATGTCGCCGGCCTGAATGCGCTCTGGAACGATCGGCTCCAGCGACTCATCGACAAGAATGGGGTCCCCCACCGACGTTGGCGTGGCAGCCGCCAGAACAAACAACCATCGCGGTGTAATGACCGCTGTGCCAAAAGAATTGTCGCTGGGATTCACCAGAAAAACGCTCATTCGGATCCTGCCTTTCGTCGTGCGACTGGGCGGGGCCTCTGAGAGCGTCTCGCAGGTTGTTGTGGACGTACCGGGGTTGAATCCTGGGGGGCGTTGATTCGTCGCCCAAACTATCTCCTGATGATAGTCGCCAAGTTGCGACATTGGACATCGGGGACCGTACTATTTTCGCAATTTCAGCAGATTCCAGGAGTAAAATTTGGCCGTTCACCCCGGCCGTTTTCTCGTCCGGCCAGTATTTTCAGACACTTCTCCCTGGCCCTGCCGGCGTCTCCGCTTCGCTTTTCGGTCCCCGGACCGCCTCTTCCGCCGGCGGCGTCGCCCAGCCTGTATCGCAGTACACGCTCCACTTCTTCACCCTGCCGCGTTCGACCTCGGCCAGCCATGCCGCCAGCACGCTCCACTTTTCAGGCATCCCGCGGCCCCCAAGCTTCCACTGGCCACCCGCCTCGCCGAACAGCGCCACCTTCGCGCCATCGGCAAACGCTGTTTCCACTCGAATCCAGTACTGCGGAAACGCCTCGAAGAACTGCCGCCAGCCGGCGATCATGTTCTCCGCGCCGGACATCCTGTTGCCGAGTGCATCCGTAAACGTGTGATCCTCGGTCATCAGAGCGCGCATCGCGACCAGGTCCCTTTGATTGATCGCCTGCACAAACGCGCGCGCAACATCCAGAGAAGAATCCGCCATCGTGGCCCCCTCAGATGCACCGCAGGTTAGCATCACGCGCAATTTGTGCCGAGAAAAGCGCGCGCTACGGAAAGGACGAACGCCCTAAAGGGCGATGCGCATTTCGATCCGTTCGGCTACGGGCTCCACGATCTGGATTACCCCATGACCAGGATTGGTCTGCTCCCGCAGCCGCACGAGTTCTAGTTTCCTGAGCTGGTTGACGTCCCGTGTAACGGCGCCCCGGTTTCGGCCCAACTCCTTCGCCAGCGCCGAGATGCTCAGACGCTTCCGCCGCACGGTCTGAAAAAGGCGGACACGCTGAGCCGACAAACACGCCAGCATGTCGACCGGATCGGCAAAGGTGATTACCTTTTCTGGCTCCAAACGCTCGCCCTTTTCCATCCGGGCGATCCTCGCGAGCGAGCGTCGGCGATGTCCGTCAAAACCGTCCTGAAAGGAGGGCCTGGCCCCATCAGGCGATCTTGTAGGCATAGGCATCGTCGATGACGCGATCACCCCATCTCTGTCCGCCGAGTCGCATTCCAACGACACTTGGGGCTTTGCCGAAGACCTTGCGCAGCGCACGGACAAAGGGGTCGGTCGTCTTCATGACGAGCAACGCGGGGCTTTCCCTCACGGTGAAACCGGCTCGATCGAGAGAGCGGATGACGCGGAGATATGCATCGCCGGGGCTCAGGGTGTCCAGCTTTCGTGAAGCCACGACGAAGCGCCAGTCCTCGTATTCGGGGAAGTGAACCCAGAGAGCGAGAGCAAGCGGTAAACCGTCTTCTTCGAGAGCGGTGACGATTCTTTCGCCTTTTTTGAGATCAAAATCTACCAGAGTTGCTTTATCCATGGGAGCAGCCCGTGCTGTTCCTCCATTATGGCATCGAGAAGGGCTTTGGAACTCGCCTTGTCGATGATCCGGTAGCGGCTGTCTTCGGACCACGCGGTGCCAAGTTCCCAATTTTTTCCAAAGATATCGTCGGCGCCGGCCCGCTGAACGCGGACATCATCAATTCCCGCAACGACCGCAAGCTTTCTGAGGTCGTGCGTCCAGGAATCGTTGACGATCTTCTTATCCGGAAATTCGTACCGCCTGAATTTCTTCGCGATGCAGGCTTTGAGAGCGCATTCGAGAGCATATCCGGCGAGGTAATAGGCTCCGCTGAACTGCCGTACGCGATAGAGCGCTTGAGCTTCGCGGAGCCGAGTGTTCGCCAGCGTCTGCAGGTCTCGCCGATTCACTTCGACGATTGTATACAGCGGACCAGCCGACTGTGCGAATGAATGCCCGTTCCAACGAACGGCGGTGATGAGGCTGCCGCTTATTCCCAGCGGCGGAAGATCAGCGAGCCGTTGGTCCCGCCGAATCCGAACGAGTTCGACAGCGCGATGTGCATCGGCGCCTTCTGCGGCGTGTTCGGCACGTAGTTCAGCACGCACTCCGGATCGGGATTGTCGAGATTCGCCGTTGGCGGCGCCGTCTGGTTGATCAGCGCCAGAATGGTGACGCCCGCTTCGAGTCCGCCCGCTCCACCGAGCAGATGACCGGTCATCGACTTCGTGGAGCTGATCATCAGCTTTTTGCTGGTCGCGTGCTCGCCGAACAGCCGCTGCATCGCCTTCGACTCGACCACGTCGCCCAGCGTCGTCGAGGTGGCGTGCGCATTTACGTAATCCACCTGATGGGGCTCGATCTTCGCGCTCTTCAGCGCGTGCTGCATCGCGCGAAAGCACCCATCCCCATCGTCCGGCATGCCGGTGATGTGGTGCGCATCGGCACTCATCCCGTATCCGATAATCTCCGCGAGGATCTTCGCGCCGCGCGCCTTCGCGTGCTCCAGCTCCTCGAGGATGAGGATCCCCGATCCCTCGCCCACCACGAATCCGTCGCGGTCTTTGTCGAACGGCCGGCAGGCGTGCTGCGGATCGTCATTGCGCGTCGACAACGCCCGCATCGCAGCAAATCCACCTACGCCCATGGCCGTGATCGCCGCTTCCGAACCGCCCGCAATCATCACATCGGCGTCGTCGCGCTCGATGATCCGGTAAGCATCGCCAATCGCGTGCGCGCTCGTGGTGCACGCTGTCGCCGTTGCCTCGTTGGGCCCCTTCGCTCCGTAGCGGATGCTCACCTGCCCCGCCGCCAGGTTGATGATGGTCGCTGGAATGAAGAACGGGGAGATCTTGCGCGGGCCGCCCTGCAGCATGTTGCTGTGCTCGCGCTCGATCACGTCGAACCCGCCGATGCCCGACCCGATGAAGACCCCGACCCGATCGCCCATCTCCGGCGTTACCTTCAGCCCGGAGCTTTCCATCGCCTCGTGCGTCGCCGCCAGAGCCAGATGGATGAAGCGCCCCATCTTGCGCGCTTCCTTCTTCTCCACAAAGTTGAGGGGGTCGAAGTTCTTCACTTCGGCGGCAAAGGTGACCGGGAAGCCCGTCGTGTCGAAGTGCGTGATCGTCGCGATCCCGCTCTTCGCGGCCAGCAGGTTGTTCCAGACCTCGGGCGCCGTGTTGCCAACTGCCGATACCAGCCCGAGCCCCGTGACGACGACACGTCGTTGCAAGATTACTTGCCGCCTTTCGCGTTCTTGTCGATGTAGTCGATCGCGTCCTTGACGGTCTTGATCTTCTCGGCGTCCTCGTCGGGAATCTCGAGGTCGAAGGCTTCCTCAAACTGCATCACCAGCTCGACCACGTCGAGCGAGTCCGCGCCCAGGTCCTCCTGGAATGACGCGGTGGGTGTCACTTCCGCCTCATCGACCTGCAGCTGCTCGACAATGATCTGCTTGACCTTCTCTTCCACACCAGATGCCATGCGTCTCTCCTGTGGTCCTTCGTTCCTGTTGATGCTGAAAATCGGGAGGGTAGATGTGAAGCCTCCGCGCGCACACGCTGCTGAGGGTCGCTCGCAGCGGGCCGCGCCTCAGCTCCGAAATTCCAAGTCTACTGACGCCCCCTGGTAGTGTAAAGCCGACTGCACCATGATGATGCACCATCCTGGCAAAGGACTCTCTATCGGCAATCTGCTACCCTGCTGACTCCCGACGCGCCGCCGTCCAGACCGTGCCCAACGGAGAACACCGCACATGAAAATCCGCTCCGTTTTCTTCTCTCTTGTCCGCCTCTCTTTCCTCGGCTTCCTCGTGGCCGCATCGCTCTCCGCGCAGGATCGCTCCTGGGGGCGGTCGGTGGTGTCGAGTCCGTATGGGATCGTCGCCAGCAGTTGGGTGCAGGCCTCCCAGGCCGGCGCTCTCATGCTCGACAGGGGCGGCTCCGCCATCGACGCGGCCATCGCCACCAACGCCGTGCTCAACACTTCAGAGCCCATGATGAACGGCATGGGCGGCGACCTGTTCGCCATCTACTGGGACGCGAAGAGCGGCAAGCTGTACGGCCTGAATGCCAGCGGCTGGGCTCCGCAGGCGCTGACAATCGAGCACCTGCGGGCGAAACGGATGACGTCGATGCCGCAAAAAGGCATCGACTCGGTTACTGTTCCCGGCATGGTCGATGGCTGGGCGAAGCTGCACGCCCGGTGGGGCAAGCTGCCCTGGAACGAGCTCTTCGAGCCCGCCATCTTTTACGCCGACCACGGCGTTACGGTCGCCGACATGATCCACGACTACTGGGCCGCTTCCGCCCGCGGCCTCCAGGACAACGCTGAGAGCCGCCGCGTCTTTCTCCCCAACGGCCAGGTTCCTGCTGTTGGCCAGATCTTCATGAATCCTGACCTGGCGAACACGCTGCGGATCATCGCCGATCGTGGCGAGGAGGCGTTCTACAAGGGACCCATCGCGCAGGCGATTCTGAAGACTTCAGCCGAGAACGGCGGGACGATGACCGCCGACGACCTCGCGCAATACTCCGCCGAGTGGGTTGAGCCTATCTCCACCACCTACCGCGACTGGACCGTCTATGAACTCCCGCCCAACGGCGACGGCATGGCCGCGCTGGAAATGCTGAACATCATGGAGCAGTTTCCGCCTGACCCGGCGGGTCCGCACAGTCCCGGCGAGCTGCACAACCGCATCGAAGCCATGAAGCTCGCCTACGCCGACGTCAAAGCCTACGACGGCGATCCACGGTTTGGGAAGATTCCTGTGGATCAGCTCATCTCAAAGGCGTGGGGCGCTGGGCGCGCAAAGCTCATCGATCCTGCCCACGCTAACTGCTCGGTCGCGCCCGGCGCGCTGCCGGGCAGCGACACCACCTACCTCACCGTGGTCGATCATGACGGCAACATCGTGTCGTTCATCCAGAGCAACTACGCTGAATTCGGCTCCGGCATCACCGTCGACGGCATGGGCTTCGTCCTGCAGGATCGCGGCGGGCTCTTCAAGCTCGATCCCCAATCACCGGACGCCCTCGCCGGCCGCAAGCGCCCACTGCACACGATCATTCCGGGCTTCATGCAGCGCGGTGACGAGCACATCGGCTTCGGCATTATGGGCGGATGGAATCAGCCGCTGGCGCACGCCCAGTTCGTGTCGAACCTCGTCGACTACCACATGAACATTCAGGCTGCGCTTGAGGAGCCGCGCTTCACGGTCAACGCCAGGCTCGGCTGCAGCATCGTGAT
Source organism: uncultured Acidobacteriaceae bacterium (assembly GCA_963819725.1). Taxonomy (GTDB): domain Bacteria; phylum Acidobacteriota; class Terriglobia; order Terriglobales; family Acidobacteriaceae; genus Palsa-343. The sequence goes on along the minus strand of CAWFXK010000001.1, from coordinate 79,421 downwards.
CGAGTCGCGCGTGGGCCAAGCTTCCATCGATCAGCTCACAAAAATGGGGCACCAGCTCGAAGTTCGCAAGGAGTACACGACGGCGATGGGGCGCGGGCAGGCTGTGCTGCACAACAGCGATACCGGAATTAATTACGGGGCTTCGGATCCGCGCGCCGATGGGGCTGCTATTCCGGAAACGCCGAAGTTTCCTGAGCCGACAGCAGAGCGGATCGCAAAATCCAGGCCGTAAGCGGCGAGCGCATCCGCTACGACTGAACAGCTTACGGAAGAATCCGGCGACCGCGGAACTCGATCCGCGCCGATCACGTCCGCCGTGGAAAGGGCCTTTTCACGTTCAGGTTGTTTGGACTACTGAGGCTGGCCGCGTCGCAGGCTCCACAGCCCGCGCACCGAGAGGATGAATGAGAAGAGCGCGGTTACGCCGAGCGCGAGGAGCGTCCAGACGAAGAAGAAACCCCCGCTGCGGGTGGTCCCGAAGCCGATTCCCCGCCCTCTCATGTGGACGACGGGAATGTACATGAACAGGAGCGACGCGAGGAGGATGGTGACATACCCCGATCGCCGTCCGGCGAGCATGAGCGTTGCGTACAGCAAGATGACGCAGATGACTATCCCAACCAGGTTTAGAAGCCCTCCGGGCGACATGCCGCGGGCGACGTCGTCCGCCAGATGAAAGGTGCCGAAGAGAATCGTGAGCAGGGACGCGATGGTCAACAGAACGTTTTCTTTCATTGGATGTTCTCCTCGGTTCCCTCAGCGCGGGGCCATGTTACACGCTCTCAGGGACTGCAGAGAAGGGGAAATTAGCTCTCGGAAACCTGCTCCTCTTCGGCCGCCATCTCCAGGATCAAACCCGATTCGCCCTGGTCGGGCGTCAGTGGCAACGCCTGCTGCTCGTGGATCCCCAGCAGCCCGGAGACTTCGGCGGGCTGCGTCTCCAGCGTGCTGACATCCTTCAGAGTCCGGTTGATGGTCCTGGTTTTGCTGCTGATGTCCTTGAGGGTGTTCTGCACGGTCGAGACCTGATTCTCGACCCTGGCCATGAGGGTTCCGAATTTCTTGAATTCGCTTCTCGTTGCGGCGAGCACGCGCCAGACCTCGGCGCCCTTCTTCTGGATCGCTGAAGCACGGAAGCCCATCTGAAGGCTATGTAGGATCGCCACGAAGTTCGTCGGCCCGGCCACTATAACGTTGAAGTGATTGTGTAATTCGTCGGTGAGGCCCGGCACACGGATCACTTCCGCGAACAGGCCCTCCGTCGGCAGGTACATGAGCGCAAACGGCGTGGTCTGTGGCGGATCGATGTACTTATCGCAAATCTTTTTCGCCTCGGTCCGCACCGTCGCCGCGAGGCTGTTCCGCGCCTTCGTACTCTCCTCGACCAAGCCCTTTTCTATCGCTTCTTCCAAGCGCTCCCAATCTTCTTTGGGAAATTTGACGTCAATGGGCAGGAGCATCTCTTGGTCGCCAGTGGGAACTTTGATCGCAAATTCGACGCGTTCCTGGCTGCCCTCTTTGATGGTCGCGTTGCGGATGTACTGATCCGGCGACAGGATCTGATCCAGCTGCGCCCCGCACTGCGTTTCACCCATGCTGCCGCGCGCACGGACATTGGTCAGAACGCGCTTGAGGTCGCCGACGCCGACTGCCAACTCCTTCATTTCACCCAGACCCGACTGCACGTTTTCGAGACGCTCCGCCACCATGCTGAAGCTCTCTGTGAGGCGGCGCTCGAGGGTCGAGTGCAGCTTCTCATCCACCGTCGCGCGCATCTCTTCGAGCTTCGACGTGTTGCTTTGCTGCAGCGTTTCGAGGCGCCCCTCGACGGTTTGCCGCAGAGTCTCCTGCCGCCGCTCGTTCGCCTCCGACAGCGCGTTCACCTGCCCGGCGACTTCCGTCAGGCGGCTCTTGACCTCATCGGTTAACTGATTTGTGTTCTCGCGGAGATCGCGGCCCAGCTGGCTCAGCGTCGTCTCGACGGTCTCCTTCATCTTCAGCGTCTCGTCGGACTGCGTTGCCTGGCCGGTCAACAGCGTTTGTCCGATCGCCGTGAGCCCGGTGTTGATGTTTTCAAGCAGCACAACATGGCGTTGGGTGAGCAATTCACGCAGCTCGCTCGAGTCTTTGCGAACCTGGTCGAAGAAACGCGATGCGTCGTCGCGCGACTGACCCATGCCGGTGGCCAGGTCGATGCGGATCCCCTGCACCCCGGCGCGCATATCGGTTTCCAGATGCTCGGACCGGGCGTTCATTTCGGCCATCCGCTCGCCCATCATTTGCAGCGAGGCGGAGATCGGACCGAGGGGATTTTTGCGGAGCATCAGGAGAACGATGCCGAGGAGAATCGCGGCCTGGAGGCCGAGGATGAGGAGCATTGGGGGTCTCCAGAAGCAGAATACCCCTTAATGTTCCGCCCGAATCGCGCATGCGCGCGATGCCCACCCTGATCGCCAAAATCGTGCGATCAGAATGGGGCACCCTGGCCAATGAGGCTCACCTCTTCTTCACCAGTCCGCTAAACGAGCCGGTCGCGTGCTGTCCGGCGGGAGTGTCGGGATGCGGTTGTGCGGGTCCGCCTCTGCCGACATTCATCTGCAGCACCTTGCGTAGCTGCTGCGGGCCTGTCCCTGTCGCCTTCTTGTCCTTAGGCTCAACCGGATGGACACTGGTCGCCGGCTTCTGCGCGGGTGTGTTCGCTTGCTGCTTTGGGGGGTCAGGCTTGCGGGACGAACTCGAAATGGGTTGGACTCTTGTCGATGGAGAATGCGGCATGGTGGCCCTCGTGGAAGCCTCCCTGAGGCTCACGGTAGGTTAGATGCTCAAAGTGGGACCCGCTCGCCGTTCAGGCGTTCCGATCCTGGCCCATCTGCTGCCGCACTCGCTCCCACGTCACCGCAAAATCCTCCGGCAGGATTCGCGTTTCGCCCACGGTCGTCAGAAAATTCGTATCTCCGGCCCACCGCGGCAGCGCGTGCAGATGCACATGTCCCGCGACGCCGGCGCCTGCCGACTTACCCAGATTCAGCCCAAAATTGAATCCGTCCGGGTGATAGAGTTCGGTCAGCGCGCGCTCCGATCGCTGGGCCAGGTCCATCATTTCGCGCGCGGTCTCCTCGGGCAGCGCGGCCAGCGATGCCTGGTGTTCGTAGGGCACGACCATGATGTGTCCCGAGGTATACGGAAAGCGATTCACGCAGATGTAATTGCGCTCGGCGCGCAGCACAATGCCGGCAGCGCGCTCCGCCTCGCGCGGGTCCATTCCGTGCTCCACGGCGTAATCCGCCGCGGCGATCATATTGCAGAAGACGCAGCCCAGGTCACCGAGCCAGGCGCTCAGTTCCTCGGGAATGCCCGCGCGTTTCTTCTTATCGCCCTCGGTGACGTAGGTGTAGCGCCACGGTGTCCACAGGTAGTCCACGCGGCCATTGTAACCAGCATCCACCCCACTGGCGGCCGCACGCGCTGTGGCTTTTTGCCGAGCCTGCCGATGTGGCGTCGAAGTCCCGCCACCGGAGTTACACTTGCCCCGGCAGAGCGCGCGAGGAACTGCAAGCCACCCGCCGACCCGCTGCCCTGCCGGAAGGGGACATCATGCGGATTTCCGTCCGAGCACTCGCCTTCACGTGCGCCCTGCTCTGGGGAGGAGCCCTCGCATTTGCGGGCCTCATTCACCTCGCCGTTCCTTCTTACGGCACGACTTTGCTCGATCTCGCCAGCTCCATCTATCCGGGCTTTCACGGCGCGCGCAGCTTGGGCGATGCGCTGGTGGGAATCGGGTGGGGCCTGGCCGACGGAGCAGGCGGGGGCCTGATCTTCGGCTGGCTTTACAACCTCTTCGCCGGACCGGCTGCGAATGCGAGCCATCCGGCCTGAGCGCGGCGGCTCTTCGGTCTATCGTTCCTGCGTCACAGTGGCCGGCGCGTTCTGCACCTTGCTGTGGCGTACCGAGTAGCTGAAGTAGATGATCAGCCCAACGATCAGCCAGCTGAAGAAGCCGATCTTGGCCGGCGTATCCGACGAGACCATCAGCGCCAGCGAGATGATCATGCCTGCGATCGGCACAAAGGGGACCCATGGCGTGCGGAACGGCCGCGGTACATCCGGCTGCTTCTTCCGCATCACGATCACCCCCAGGCAAACGATGGTGAAGGCCAGCAGCGTACCCAGGCTTACCAGTTCGCCGAGGAACGAAATGTTGAAGAAAGCCGCCAGGAACGCCACCAGCACGCCCGTCGCAATCGTGACCAGCCACGGCGTGCGGAAGCGCGGATGGATGCTTCCCACCCACTTCGGCAACAGCCCGTCATGCGCCATCGTATAGAGCACGCGCGTCTGGCCGAGGATCATGACGAGCATGACTGAGGCCAGCCCGGCGATAGCGCCGAGATCGATGAGCACGACACCCCACGTGGCTCCGATGGCCGCCGCGCCGTCAGCCACTGGCGAAGGCGTATTCAGAGTGGTGTAGGGCTTAATACCGGTCAGCAGCGCACTCACGATGATGTACAGAATCGTGCAGATGATGAGCGATCCCAGGATCCCGAAGGGCAGATCCTTCTGCGGATTGCGCGCCTCCTGCGCCGCGGTCGACACGGCGTCGAACCCGATATACGCGAAGAACACAACGCTGCCGCCGCGCATGATCCCCGACCAGCCGAACGCCCCAAAGTGGCCCTGGTTCTTCGGAATGAACGGATGCCAGTTGGCCATCATGTGCGACCAGTGCGTGAACGCAAAGATGGTGGCGATCCCGACAAAGAAAAGCACTACGGAGACCTTGATCATGACGGCCGCGCTGTTGAAGTTCGCCGACTCCTTCACCCCGATCACCAGGATCGTCGTGACCACGATAATGGCGCACAGGGCAAAGATGTCCACCTTCGCCGCAAGCGGATGCCCGAACAAATTCAGCGCCAGCGACGGCGTAGGATTGAAGGGCATGCGGATTCCGAAATATCCCAGCAGGCTGCTGACGTAGCCGCTCCAGCCCACGGCCACGGTGGCCGCGCCGAATGCGTACTCGAGGCAGAGCGCCCATCCGATGATCCACGCCATCAGCTCGCCCAGCGTCGTGTACCCATAGGTGTACGCGCTGCCGGCGATGGGAATCATCGAGGCAAACTCGGCGTAGCACAGCCCCGCGAATACGCAACCCACGCCCGCGACCACAAACGAAAGCACAATCGCCGGACCCGCGAACTGCGCCGCCGCCGTTCCCGTCAGCACGAAAATGCCCGCGCCAATAATCGCGCCAATCCCCAGCGTGATCAGGTTCGTCGCACCCAGCGAGCGCTTCAGTGTGTGTTCGCCTTCCGCGCTCGCTTCCTCGCGGCAAGCGGAAAGCGCCTTGGTTGCAAAAAGTCTAGCCATTTTCGGCTGTTCCTCCAGGGATAGGTTCAGGCTCGCTTTCTGCCCGAGACTTGCGGGACCACACCAGGAAAACAGGTACGCCCAGCAGCGCGATCACCAGTCCCGGCCACGTGTATTGGGGTTTGTAGCGCAATAATACGATACAAATCCACGCCGCCATCACTATATAGATCGCAGGCAGCACGGGATAGCCGAATGCCCGGTAGGGGCGCTCGGCGTTCGGCCGCTTCACCCGCAGCACATACAGGCACGCGATGGTCAGAATGTAGAACACCAGCTCGGTACAGATGAGGTATTCGAGCAGCTGGCTGTAGCTGCCGGAGATGCACAGCAGGCAACTCCACAGCGCCTGCACGATCAGGGCCGCCACGGGCGTGTGCCACTTCGGATGGAGCTTGCCGGCGGCTTTGAAGAACAGCCCGTCGCGGCTCATGGCGTAGTAGACGCGCGCCCCGGCCAGGGTTAATCCGTTTGCACAGCCGAATGTCGAGATCAGAATCGCGCCCGCCATCAGATACGCGCCCGCACGCGAGAAGATCAGCTGCAAGGCCGCCGTGGCCACCCGATCCTCCGACGCGTACTGGATCCCGCGCGCCGCAATCGTCGTCCCATGCGGATCCCCGTGCAGCGGAAGCGCCATCAGATAAACAAAGTTGGCCAGGATATACAGCCCCAGCACCAGCGACGTCCCCAGCACCAGCGACAGCGGCAGGTTCCGCTTCGGATTCTTCACCTCGCCTGCCGTGTACGTGACGTTGTTCCACGCGTCGGCCGAGAAGAGCGAGCCGGTCTGCACCACGGCAAGGATGGTCAGCAGGCCCACCATCGCGATCGGGCCGCCCACTCCTACCTGGACTGAGTGCAAATCGTGCCAGCTTGCTCCGCGCCAGAAATTCGCGCCGAAATTCGCATGCATCGCCAGCGCATTCCGCCCGAACAGCACGCCCAGCACCACCAGCCCCAGCAGCGCCACGGTCTTCGCCGTGGTGAAGACGTTCTGAACGAGAGCGCCGAGTTTGACGCCGAACACATTCACTACCGCGAGCAGCAGAATGATCACGATGCCGGCCAGATTCGCCGTCGAGATGCCGATGTCCATGTTGCCCAGCACCATCGGTCCGATTTTCCAGGCCGGAACCCGCCCGATGTGCCACACCCAGTTCGTGGTTGAAACCGACGGAAAGAAAACGCCGAGGAATTTCCCGAAGGCAACGGCAACCGCCGCGATGGTCCCCGTCTGGATGACGAGAAACAGCGTCCACCCGAAGAGGAATCCCCAGATTTTGCCCAGCGCCTCGCGCAGATAGATGTATTGCCCGCCTGCTCGCGGCATCATCGCCGCCAGCTCGCCATAGCTGAGTGCGCCAATGATCGTCATCACCGCCGTCACCAGCCATGCACCGATCAGCAGCGCCGGCGACTGCACGCTGCGGCTGATGTCAGCAGGAACCAGAAAAATCCCCGAGCCGATCATCGATCCCACGACGATGGCGGTGGCGCTAAAGAGGCCCAGGCTCGCCACCAGGCCGGATTTTCCCGACGCTGGTCTTTCGTGAGAAGGGGCGGACGTCACAGATGGGGAACTCACGTGTCCTACATTTCTACTTGAAAATTTCGAGAAAGTCTCTTGCGGATTGGCCTGCGCTAAGGCCGGGCGCGAAAATTGCGGCAATCACCGCGACACAATCCGCTCCCGCATCCACTACGGCTGCCGCCGTTTCCGCAGTAATTCCCCCAATCGCGACCAGAGGCTTCTCCGTCAGCGCCCGCGCTCGTCTTACGCCTTCCAGTCCGATCACTGGGTCGGGGTTCGCCTTGCTCCCCGTCGCGAACACCGGCCCGATGGCGATGTAATCTACCGGCTCCAGGTTCGCCGCGCGCAGCTGACTCTCGTTGTGCGTCGATACGCCCACCCAGGCTTGCTCGCCCAGCAGCTCGCGCGCCTCGCGCGCCGGCACATCCTCCTGCCCCACGTGCACTCCATCCCAGCCCACGCTCTTCACCAGGGCGGCGCGGTCATTCAGGATGAGCTTCATTCTGCGGCGCGCGCTCTCGCGGATCACGCGAGCATCCCCGGCCACGGTTTCGTCGTCCTCTTGCTTGTTGCGATACTGCAGGATCTCGACCCCCGCCTCGGCCAGGTCCGCCACGACACGTCGCAGCAAGGCCTCGCGCCTGCTGCGATCTCCAGCCACCTCGCGCAGCACCAGCTCCGCATCCAGGATCGGATACAGCCGCGGAAAGCTTCTCCCGCCCGCTTCCCTCAATCTTCATCCTCCAAAAGAAAAGGCCCTGCCACGCCGTAGCGTAACAGGGCCTCGTTCGACCCACTTCTTCGTCCTGGGCGCGGAAATCTACCTGGGCGCCACGCTCATCGTCATCTGCGATCCGCTGTAGAGGCTCACGTTGCGGTTGCGTCCCGTCACCATGGTCGCTGTCGTGGCCCCACCCGCGGCGCTCACTCCACCCGTCCCCGCATTGGTCGCCACATTGACGGTGGCAAACGTCACGCCGGAAAGATTCCCCACCGGCATCGCCGCGCCGCCCTGCAAGCCCGCTGCGTTGTTCAGGGCCGCGCCGTTCAGGCCCCCGCGAGTGCCTGTTCCCAGGGCTCCGCTTTCGGCTGCCGTTCCGTCCACCGTTCCATCGATGCCCGAGCCAGCCGAGTGCACCCCGCTGGCCGCGGTCGAGGAGGCTCCGCCCGCCAACCCCGCCGCGCCGTGCAGCGCGCCGCCGGGTCCATTGCCGGCCAGTCCGCCGCCACCGCCGGCGGCCACGCCGCCACCGGGGGCCTGCACGCCTCCGCCCGCCATCAGATCATCCGAACCCCCTGGCGGGGGCAACTCCGCCGGAGCCGCAATCGCCCGCACCATGGCGTTCAACGGCACCTCGCGTCCATCCTTCAGCACGGCGCGATCGAAGCAAAACGCGACATGCCCGTCGTGATTCTCCTTCGACTTCGCCTGCACGTCGGTCACGTGTCCCAGCAGCTTCGATCCCTTCGGAACTTTGGTCCCGTCGGCCAGGCGCGCCTCGCTGGTGGTCTTCGCGAAGACCTGATCGCCGACCCTTGCGTCCTTGCTGTCAACCTTCTTCGTCAGCTCTGCCGAGACATTCGTCGCCTGCGCCGCTGACGCTGAGGCGCGTCCCGCCTGCGCTGCTGCGCTTCCCGATTCGCTCGCCGCCGTCTGTGTCTGTGCACTCGCCGCAACGACGAAAAGCAACGGGGCCACCCACGCCAATTGTGCCTTCATGTTCGAACCTCGTTCTGAGAAATGTTCCTGCCGATCCCCGGGCCCGAGGGCTTCGGGTCTCTGGCGCAATTCGATGCCAGACCCCCTTCAGCGGTTGGGAGGATGCTAGCTACAACTTTGGTGGAGTGACAACAGGAATATGGCTTTTAGGCCTCGGTTAGGCGCAACGGGGCCGCGCTCCGCGGGCGGAAACAGCGCCGCCCGGTCCACAAAGACCGGCACACAACTTCAGCGTCGCCGCGGCTCCAACAGGAATCCGCGATCCTTAATTGAAGGGCATCGATACTGCAGGCATCCCGACCATGGCCCTGTCGGCGCAGACGTGTTTCGCTTCCAGCCGGATTCGTTCTGCGGGAGTCTTGTAGGCTCCAATGGTCGCCATGCAGAACGGGCAGCGGAGAAAGGTCGAAATCGCCGCCAGACGCACCGGAGGGAGCTGTCTGGGGATGACGTGCGTGGTTTTGACTGAGGGAATCATCGCTCTCTCCTCGACAGAGTCGCGACGTGCGGGCCCTGAGGTGTATAGCTCTTTCGTCTCTCATTATGGCACGCGAACGTCACATGGGAAGCGCCATGATGTGCAAAATTCACATGGCCAACAGTTACTAAGGAGTGTTCTTATCCCGAATTATTGCGTCTGACATTAGTGCGGAATACGAACTTAGTGGAAAGGCCAAGGTGCCCTGATTTCCGCCAGATACGCTGTGATTCTGCAGGCATCCGCTGTACGCGCCGATAGATGCGTCAGGCACAGTAACTCCGGAGCCTTTGATGCAGCCGAACGCGATTACCGTCAGCACCAGTCCCATCGTCCTAATCGGCTCCGCAAACGACCGCCTGATCGAATCGCTGGGTGGCACCCTGGAGTCCTGGCACTATCAGATTGACCTGGCCCGCACGGGCCCGGAGGCTCTTAGCCGCCTCGACAGCCCGGCGCCTCCCCCCATCGCGCTGCTCGATATGGATCTGCCCGACCCCGGGGCCGCCGAAATTGTCTGGGAAATCCGCCGCCGCCAGGAACAGCGCCGCACCTGGAACATCCTGCTGAGCGAACGCCGTGACAGCGACCGGGTCCGCGCGGCTCTTCAGTCCGGCGCCGACGACTTCCTGGTCTTCCCCGCCGATACCTCCGACTCCTCCGATCTACGCGTCCGCATCCGCGTAGCCGAGCGCGTCCTGGCCCTCACCAGCCGCCTTCAGAAGCAGTCTTCCGAACTTCGCTACCATGCCACACACGACAGCCTCACCGGGCTGTGGAACCGCGAAGCCCTCATCAGCCTGATCTTTCAGGAAACCGACCGCGTGCAGCGCATGAAGACGCCGCTCAGCCTCATGCTTCTGGATCTCGACAATTTCTCGCGCATCAACCACGACTACGGCCATGAAACGGGAGATCGCATCCTTATTGAAGTCGCCGGCCGCTTCCGCCGCCAGCTGCGCAGCTACGACCTCATCGGCCGCTGCGGCGAAGACGAGTTCCTGATCGCACTTCCTGGCTGTACGCTGGAAAACGCGATCCAGCTTGCCGGCCGCGTCCGCCAGCAGATCCTCGGCCGACCCTTCGCCACCGATAACGACGCCACCACGCTCACCGCCAGCATCGGCGTGGCGGTCAGCCGCGGCCGTTCGCCCCTCATCGTTCTGCGCGAAGCCGAGCGCGCGCTCGCGGAAGCCAAGCTCTCCGGCAAAGACTGCGTCCGCGGCGATGCTCCTGAAGCCTGGCTGAGCCAGGCGGTTCTCGCCGCCGGCGACTAGCAAGCTGGGGAGCGGGGAGCTGAGAGCGGGTTACAGGTTACAGGTGGCAGGTGGCCCGGCTAACGGCTTTTCGCCTTCCCTTGCCTGCGGATCGGGGCCCGATAGTGACCCGCGCCTGCTCCCCGCTTTTCTCTGTAAACTTGCCGCGTGAAATCCCGTCTATCTCGTCGCATGGAAGAGATCGCCGGCAACGAGCTGGCCATTGAGAAACGGGAGCAGGCTGTGCTGGAGCTCGCCGACTTCGACGAGGTCGTGCGAGTGTACCGACCGCGCATTCTGCGCTTTCTCCTCTCGTCTCTCACCGACCGCGATGCCGCCGAGGCGCTGACGCAGGAGTGTTTTCTGAAAGCCTGGAGCGCACGGCATCAGTTCCGCGGCGAATCGAGCCTCAGCACGTGGCTGACTCGTATCGCCGTCAACCTGATGCGCGATCACCTGCGCAGCCGCAGTCTGCGCTTCTGGCAGAAGACGCGCGGCTCGTCGCTGGATGTGATGGACATCAGCGACTGGGTGCCGGACGGCCGCAGCTCGCCGGAGAGCGTCGCTGTGGCTCGGAATCGCGTGGCCGAGGTCTGGCGCGCGGTGAAAGATTTGTCGGCGCATCAGCGAACCGTGTTCGTGCTGCGCTTTGTCGAGGAGATGGAGCTGGAAGAAATCGCAACCACCATCGGGATGAACCTCAGCACGGTGAAATCCCATCTGTATCGGGCCCTCGCGGCGATTCGCGGGCGCCTTGGAGAAACAAAATGAAATTCCGTAAAGACGCTGCTGCCAACCCGGAACCGAATTCGAGCCGCGAGGATGTCCGCGACCTGGCCGAGGCCCTCAACCTCTACCGCTCCGCCATGCACTACATCGCGGAGCGCGAGGTCGCGCGCCCTTTTGTGCCTGAGGCTCGCCCTGGTCGCGCCTTCAGTTTCCGGCTTGTTCTCGCACCCGCTCTGGCCGCGGCCGTCGTCGCGGGCTTCCTGGTGCCTGTCTACAGTCATCTGCACCACGACCATACCGGATCCTTCACGGTTGCCATTCATACGCAGCCCAACCCTGCGGAAGCACGCGCCAGCGTGGACGACACGGTGCTGATGAACCAGATCGACAGCGACCTTTCTGAAGAAGTGCCTGATGCTCTGCGGCCTCTGGCCGACCTGAGCGATCAGGCCGCCACCACCAATTCTGTTTCGGAGAAGAAAAATGTCACGCACGAATAGTTTTCTGATTGCTGCGCTGCTTTGCCTGCTCGCTCCTGGGTTTGCATTCGCGCAAAGCTTCGACGGTCCCGCACCGGGACCCGGCGGGCCCGATCCCGCGCAGGGTCCCGGCATGCAGGGCCCTCCTATGGAACGCGCCTTCCACGTGGAGCATTTCGGCCGTTGGTGGGACAACCCTCAGATGGCCCAGCAACTCAACATCACCGATCAGCAGAAGAAGCAGATGGACGACATCTTCCTGCAGCATCGGCTCAAGCTGATCGATCTTCACGCGAGCCTGGAGAAGCAGGAGACGCTGCTGCAGCCGATGATCGAAGCCGATCAGCCCGATGAGGCGAAGATCCTCTCGCAGATCGATGCCGTCGCTCAGGCGCGCGCCGAACTTGAGAAGGCCAACGCGCGGATGCTCTTCGATATTCGTAAAACGCTCACGCCCGACCAGTGGCAGAAGCTGAAAACGATGCGCGAGGAACACCACAGAGACAAAATGATGCGCGATGATCGTCGCGGTCCGGGCGGACCCGACGGCCAGATGTGGCGCAAGCATCGCCAGGGACCTCCGCCTGACGGCACAGCACCCGCGCCGCCCCCTGCTGCACCGGGTCAGGGCCCGGGTTCACCTCAATCGACGAACGAATAGCCGTAGCGCACCTGTGGAACCATGAAGGAGCGGCTTCGTCCGCTCCTTTTCTTTTCGCCAAAAGTCAACAGTTCTCTGTCGACTTCTGTAACCAAAGTTCCTCTCAGGTTGCACTTCATTTCACGCGACTTCAATTGACACGCCCATAGTGCAGCACTATAGTTTTTACAGGGGGTTTGCGCGCTCGGGATTCATTGCGCTGACCTTCGGTCGCCACTCCTGTTCCTTCCAGTCCTGCCGGCTGTTTTAGTCAGGAGATCGATGTGCGATCCCAACGCGCACCGTCTCCGATGGGTAACTCCGCGTGGATTCGGAATTCGATCAGCCGGGACGATCCCCGAACTTCGTCGAGAACCGCGCCAGGGACCCACGCCCTCCCGCTGACGGCGAAGAAAGCTGCAGCCCGATCCGGCACGCCGTTCCGGCCGGATACCATCGCTGCGGAGCGGATTCCGGGAACCGCCGCATGAGTCCCGGAGCTGTCTATGGCACACGTCCTCAATCCTGAAACGACCGAGAGTAACCCTCTGAACACCGAAATGGAAACCCAAACGCTGGAAGCCCCGCCGGAACAGTCTGAACCGGCGGCCGAAACCACCTCCAACCCCGAGACCGCCGAAGCCGAGCCGCAAATGGCGTCCGAAGCCACCCAGCCCGAACCGGCTGCCGAGGCTCCGGAACACCACGACGAGCCTGACCTGAGCATGGAAGACTTCGCCGCTGCGCTGGAGTCCTTCGACCGCGAGCAGGCCGCCGAAGCCGCCGCTCAGGCGTTCGATGACAGCGCGATTGTCACCGGCACGGTCATCAAGCTGACCGACAAGCATGTCGTTGTCGATGTTGGCATGAAGTCGGAAGGTCTCATCCCTATCGAACAGGTCGTCGACCACACCGGCCAGCCCAAGCTGAAGCCGGGCGACAGTGTCGATGTCGTGATCGAGCGCGAGGAGCCGGAAGGCGGCTACTTGCTTGGCTACGAAAAGGCCCAGCGGCTGCGGGTGTGGGACACGGTGGAGAAGGCGCACAACGAAAAGACTGCGATCACCGGTATGGTGGTGGGTCGCGTCAAGGGTGGCCTCACGGTCGACATCGGCATCAAGGCGTTCCTGCCTGGTTCGCAGCTGGAGCTGCGCCCGGTGCGCAATCTCGACGCCTGGATCGGGCAGCCTATCCAGGTCCGCGTCATCAAGCTGAACAAGAAGCGCGGCAACGTCGTCGTCTCCCGCAAGGAGATTCTCGAGGAAGAGCAGACCGAGCGCCGCTCCCAGACCCTGGAGCACCTCGAAGAGGGCGCGATCCTGACCGGCACCGTGAAGAACCTGACCGACTACGGCGCCTTCGTCGACCTGGGGGGCATCGACGGCCTGCTGCACATCACCGATATGTCGTGGGGCCGGCTTACGCACCCGCGCGATCTGGTCAACGTCGGCGATGAGATCCAGGTCAAGGTTCTCAAGTTCGACAAAGAGAAGCAGCGCGTGTCGCTCGGCTTCAAGCAGCTCACGCCCGACCCGTGGCTCGACGCCGCCGAGCGCTATCCGATCGGCGCCCACGTCAAAGGCCGCGTGCTGAGCGTGACCGATTACGGAGCCTTCGTCGAGCTGGAGCAGGGCATCGAGGGACTGGTCCACGTTTCCGAGATGACGTGGTCAAAGCGCATGAAGCACCCCTCGAAGCTGGTCAAGCCTGGCGACGAGGTCGAGACGGTTATCCTCGCCGTTAACCCGGCGGACCGGCGCATCTCGCTCGGGATGAAGCAGCTGCTGGAAAATCCGTGGGAGCATCTGGCCGACAAGTACCCGACCGGGGCCACGGTTGAAGGCCGGGTGCGCAACCTTACCGACTTCGGCGCTTTCATCGAGATCGAGGACGGCATCGATGGCCTCGTTCACGTGAGCAATTTGAGCTGGACCAAGCGCGTCAAGCATCCTTCCGAAGTTCTGAAGAAGGGCGAGAAAGTCCGCGCCATCGTGCTCGGGGTCGAGCCGGAGAACCGCCGTCTCTCTCTGGGCATCAAGCAGCTGCAGCCCGATGTGTGGGAGACGTTCTTCGCGCAGCATCGCGTTGGGGATGTGGTGAAGGGCAAGGTGCTCAGGACCGCGCAGTTCGGAGCCTTCGTCGAAATCGCCGAAGGAGTCGAGGGCCTGTGCCATGTTTCCGAAGCCACCGACGGCCACGGCGCTCCCATCAAGCTGGAGCAGGGCAGCGAGCACGAATTCAAAATCATCCGCATGAACCCGGAAGAGAAGAAAGTCGCGCTCAGCATCCGCGCCGTCAGTGGTGAAGAAGCCAGCCGGGCCGACGTCGAGGCCTACAAGGCTCCCGTCTCCAGCTCGACCACGACGCTGGGCGACCTGGTCCACTGGAAACGCGAGAAGTAAGCTTTAAACTCCGCACCCAGCAGAAACGCCACCCGTCGAGGGTGGCGTTTTTCTGTTGGCTACTGGCTACTTAATCTTCAAATCGATATACACCTGCTTCCGCGTATCGAACGAGCTCACCGTCTTTGTCGGGCTCTTCTGGCCGTGGAATGCCGCCCACACCGTGTAGTCCGTGTCGGACGAAAGCCCGGCGAACCGGTAGGTCCCGTCTTTCTCCGACAAAAACGTCTTCACGTCGTTGTTGCGCGAATTCTTCAGATAGACGATCGCCTCGCTGATCGCGGCGTTGCTGGCGTCATACACCTTCCCCTGCAGGTTCTTCAGCCCAAAATTCTGGGCGCTCCCCACGGCCGGCAGAGCCGCCAGCAACATCACTGCCACTACGCAGCCTGCCACCACCTTCCACCGCCCTGCAGGCGCAAAAAACCTTATCCCAGGATTCATTCGCACCACTCGCCTCATTCCTCTTCCTCTTCGCTCAACTCTTCCTCGTCTTCGTAGTCCTCCTCCACCTTGCTCAGTTCCAGTGGATCGGTGCCCACGACTTCGTATTCGGTCCCGCATTCATCGCACACCACCACGTCTCCTTCTTCGACTTCTTCCTCGTCGAAGTCGAGAGCGGTTTCGCATTCAGGACACATTGGCATGAATTCCTCCACCACAAAAAATCGATGCTGGCTCCATCAGAATGACGCCGCTCACAGGGAAAATGTAGTTGCCACTTCCGCAATCGCGCTCCGCATCGCTGCCTTCCGGACCGATTCCGTGGCGCCTTCGCTAGTTTTGAAGAGAATTGCCCCACGCGTCAAGGGTGGTGCGTTACTCTCCTTCGATAAGGCATACTCGATAGTCATGATCGCATTCCGCTGCTCCGCCTGCGCCCTGCTCGCTTCCGCTCTGCTCGCCGCCAACGCGCAGTCGCGCGCTTCTTCTCCCGATGCCGGGCACCGCGATCTGGATGCCATCGGCGCTCCGATCCGCCCCATGCCTTCCGATCCGGCGATCGCCCACGCCATCGCCCAGGCCTCGCCCACTCAGATTCAGCATACGATTGTCACGCTCGTCTCGTTCCACAATCGCAGCACCCTCTCCAGTCTGGATAAGGACCCCAGCACCGGCGTGCTGGCCGCCGCCGACTGGATCGAGTCGCAGTTTAAAGCCATCTCCGCCGCCTGCAACGGCTGTCTCGAAGTCCATCGCGACTCCTTCATCCAGGCGCCGCTCACCGGCCCCAATCCGCGCGTGACCCAGCCCACGCCCCTCAACAACATCTACGCCATCCTGCGCGGCAGCGATCCCGCGCAGGCTTCGCGCATGATCCTCGTCACCGGCCACTACGACTCCCGTGACAGCACGAACGAGGACACCCACGGCGAAGCCCCTGGGGCCAACGACGACGCCAGCGGCACCGCGGTCAGCCTGGAGTGCGCCCGCGTCCTTTCCAAAGTCAAACTCCCTGCCACCCTCGTCTTTGTCGCCGTGGCCGGCGAAGAACAGGGCCTGCTCGGCAGCAAACACCTCGCCGATCTCGCGAAGAAGGAAGGCTGGCAACTGGAAGCCGTCCTCAACAACGACATCGTCGGCGGCAATCATACCCCAGGCGACAGGGGTCAGGACCCGCATGCTGTCCGCATCTTCTCCGAAAACGTCCCCGCCAACGCCCCTCCGGAGGAGATTCGGCGCATCCTGGCGCTTGGCTATGAAAGCGATTCGCCTTCCCGCGAGCTTTCCCGCGCCATCGCCGACGTTGGCCGAACCTACTCTGCCGCGCCCGCGGCTGCGAGCCTCGACCCCGTTCTCGAATTCCGGCGCGACCGCTTTCTCCGCGGCGGCGACCACTCCTCCTTCAACCAGGATGGCTTCGCCGCCGTCCGCTTCACCGAGTGGCGCGAGGACTTCAACCACCAGCACCAGAACGTCCGCGTCGAGGACGGCGTCCAGTATGGCGACCTGATCCAGTACGACAACTTCGACTACATCGCTCGCGTCGCGCGCCTCAATGCCGCCACCATGGCCGTTCTCGCCAGCGCGCCGCCCCCGCCTGTCCGCGTCCAGTACCCGCCGCCGCCGCGCGTCTTCACTATCGCGCTCAACAACACCGAGATCGTATGGGACCAGGCCCCCGACGCACCCTCAGGCACGAAGTATGAGATCGTGTGGCGCCCCCTCGCCGCGCCGGACTGGACGCGCTCTATCCTCGCCGACAAGCTCGCCTCGGTCCCCGATGGCAAATTCTCAGCATCCGATGGCCACTACGCCATCACGATTCCCGTCTCGAAGGACAATGTCGTGTTCGGCGTCCGCGCGGTCGACGCAAAAGGCCATCGCAGCCCGGCGGTTGTGCCCTGGCCTGCGCCACGGCCCGCGAGGCCCGAGTGAGACAACAGGGCCTAGCTCTGAACGAGAGGGCTCGGGACCGACACAAGCGGCCGCTGGTGCGGTTAGCGCAGGGCTTTCCTGGGCGCCTGAGAGATTCGCGAAACCCGGAGCTTCCGACGTGGCAACGATCGAGCAGCGCGTCGTGGACCGATGAGAAGATCTGCCGAAATGCCCAGCCCGGATCGCACCTTGCGCACCATCTCGATGGTGAGTTCCCTTTTCCCGGTGAGAACCTCCGAAACACGGGCCCGGCTCCCAATCAGCGGCTCAAGGTCCTTACGCGTCAATCCTTGCTGCTCCATCCGGAATTGAATCGCAGCAATCGGGTCCGGCAGATCGATCGGGTGGTTCTTGCTTTCCCATGCGTCGACAAGCGTGGCGAGAACGTCGAGTTCATCCTGCTCCGGCGTGCCCGCCGCCGATCCCATCAATTCGGTAATCCGCGCCACCGCTGCATCGTGATCTTCTTCAGTTCGAATCGGCCGAACTTGTATACCGGTGTTTGTCATAGCGACCTTCTCGACGTCGATCTTGTCGTATTCTTTGTGCGTTCCAAGCCAAATGATGAGCACAATCTGGGATCGGTAATCGATCGCCGTCACCAGACGATAATCGTTGCCCTTGATATTGAAGACCACTCTCTCAGACGAAACGATGCTCGCTGTAGCGTAGTGTCGCTTCAATTCGGCGGAACTTCGCCATCTGGCTGTCGATGCCTCCGCAAACCAGGCATCCAGCTGACTTTTCACCACCGCCCGCCCGCTCTTTTCGACCCTGTTCGCAACAAACAGGTTGAGAGTGCTGCGGGCAATGATTCTCACTGAACAGGATACCCTGCTCCCACCTTGGGAGCAAGTATGGTTTGCGCCTTCACCACTCCATCGCGTATTGCGGACTCAACCCCACGCCCACCGCTGCCTTCGGCTCGCTCGCCAGATCCAGCACCAGCCGCTCCAGCACCAGCCTTTTATCCGGAGGCTGTGAGCGCAGCTCCAGATCCGCCCGCGCAATCAGCCGCAGCGCCCGCGTCAGCTCGCGCCGCGACTTGTAGCGCCGCGCCTGCCGGATCACATCCTCCGCCGCAAACGGCGGCATCCGGAACCCCTGCCACAGCGCCTGCCAGATCGCGCGCGAGTCCCGCACGTTCTTCTCCAGAATCACCAGCATCTGCCGGAAGGTCCGCGCCAGCATATACAAATGTCCGATCGCCGCATCTTCCCCGCCGTCCGAAGCATTCAGCAACCCGTGCAGCAAACTCAGTGCCCGCGCCCGATCCTTCGCGGAAATCGCATCGGTCAGTTCGTAGAGCGAACGCTGCTTCGCCGCCAGCACCATGGTCTCCACGTCGCCCAGGGTGACCAGCTTCTTCGGTCCGACGAAGAGCACCAGCTTCTCGACTTCCTGCGCGATCAGCATCATGTCCGCGCCCAGCGCATCGGCCAGCTCGCGCGCCGCATCGGGCTCGAACGTCACCTCTCGGCGCTTCGCCTCCGCAGCGATCCACTTCAGCGCATCGGCCTCATCCACACGGGCCAGTTCGACGATCCCGCACCAGTCCCCGAGGGTCTCGCGGATCCGCTCGTACCGGTCCTTGTCCTGCATGTCCATGCGGCGCGGATCGGAAGGGATGCGCAGATGATCCGCCACGAAGATCACCAGCGCCTGCGGATTCGGCGACCGGAAATACGCTTCCAGCGCGGCGAATTCTTCCTTCTTCGCGCCGCGCGTGTACAGCTGCTTCAGATTCCGGATGAACAGCACCTGAAATGGCGCCATCAGCGACGGCGTCTGCGCCCGATCCAGCGCCTCGAAGATGTTTGTCTCCGCCAGATCGAGTTCCGACAGGCAGAAATCCCGCATCTCCGCTGGCAACAGCACGTCCATCACAGCGCGCCGGCACCGCTCGTAGAGAAACACCTCATCGCCCACGAGCACGTACCCAGCCCGCAGGCGGTTTTCCTTCACTTCCGCGATGAATCGATCCGTCGCCGCGAATCCCGCGCCCATCGCCTCTCAGTCTACCTGACTGCTGTTCGTTGACTGCCGACCGCTACTTGCCACTTCTTTTCCAGACAGCAAAATAGGGCTGATTCGACAGCGTTGCGTTGAACCCCGGATGCATCCACGCCTCGCTACCGCGCTTCAGCTCGAAGAAATATTCCAGCGGAAACGCGGAGTGGGTGTAGTCCTCAGGGATCGTCCCCTTATAGCTGCGCTCGCTGCGATCCATCTCCAGCCACTGCCAGCGCTCGGCCTGATCTACATGCCGGTACCGCATGCGGACGGTGATCTCTTCGGCAGCAGCGCCCTTGCCCAGCTCCAGGACCACATCCAGCGGCGCGCCCGGAGTAAAGGTCTCCGCAGGCGTGTGCGTTAACGGCACGCTCGGACGCTGCGGTTTGCCCGTCGCGTGCTGGACCGCCCGCTCTGCTTCGGGCGACAGCTTCTCGGCCGGCGCGCCTGCACTTGCAACTTTCGCTTGCATAGCGGCAATGTCCTCATCGATCGCCGGCAGCCGATCGAGCCAGTGGCCACGGCGCATGGAGACGCTGCCATAGCCGATGTCCGCTCGGTAAACATCCTTCGCGCGGGTGGCCATCGTCGCCCAGGCATCGCGCGCCTGGCTGTAATACGTGAGGGCCTGCGCGCCAATACCGGCGTCCGGCGTCTTCTGCCATATCTCCCATAGCACGGCGCTGCGCAGCTTCTTCGCGAAAAATCGCCCCAGGCCGATTTGGATCAGCACATCTTCCTCAGCGCGCCTGAACTCCGCCGACCCGGGACGATCCGCCTTCACCCGCGCGTCCTGCATCGCGGTGTCCGCCGCAGCCGCCATGTCCTCCAGCCATTGCGCCACTTCAATCGGCGAATACTTCGGATTTGGCCACGCGGACAGCAAATCCCGCGTCCATTCCACCACCGTGGCAAACAGCCGCGGATCCAGCGGGCTCACCGTCCCAAAACACTTCGGCTCCGGCGTATCCCCATAGGGCGATTTCTCGCTCCCCGGCACCACCGGCATGTTTGTATACAACTCCGCCCAGAACGCGTGATTCGACGCCGAGGGCAAGTGCGCCGACGTCACCAGCGCCAGCATGCGGCTCGCGTTCGCAAGGGCCGTCTCCACGCTTTCAGCTCCGCGCCCGAACTCCGCCCGCATCGTGCGCCGCCACGTCTCCGCATCGGCCTCCGGATCGTAAAGCTTTCGCCCCCACACGCGATAGAACAGCTCGAACTTCTTCCAGTCCTTATCGGGATTGAGCGTCGCGTCCGCATACGCGCATCGCCCTCCCTGCGCGCCCGATCCTTCTCGCCCCTTGAACGTCAGCGGCTCACAAATATCCAGCCCCGCCGCGCCGCAAAAGTGCGCCGCACGCCCGTACGCCGCCGCCGTCTCCGGATCGCACGACAGCAGATGCCGCTGCGTCCCCGGCCACAAGCGATACCACAATTTGTATGGCGCGCCCTGCGCATAGAAATCCGCATACCCGTACCGCGTAAACAGCCGCGCGCCGCCGCTCACGCTGAAGGGCCCGCCCACCTCGTGATCCGTGTTCGGAATCTCCAGCGTGCGAATATCCGCCTGCTGATACCCGAGGCTCTGATGCTCAGCCGAAAATTTCGCGCCCAGTTTCACCGGCATGCCTGTGTCCGCGGCAAGCGAGATCATCGTCTGATCAACGCCCTTGGCATGCATGTCGATCTCGACCTTCCGCCCGCAACCCTTCACCGCATCGAACACCGTCTTCCAGAAGTCGTAGCTCCCCTCGGGCACGCCACTCTCGCCATGCACGCGCATCGTCAGCCCCTGGATCTCCGGACACTCGCGCAGCAGTATCGCGAGCGCATCGCGGCAATACGGAGCATGCGTCTCCGCCGTCAGCCCCTCGATGCGGTGATACGCCTCCGGGCTATCCGTCCACGCATACGCATGCGTCCAGATCCCCAGTTGAAAATCGAGTCCCCGCGCGCCGGTCTCCGCCGCAATGAACTTCAGCATCGCCAGGTTGCGTGCCTTCTCCTCGGCGCTCACCACAGCGGGCGTCTCAAGCCGCGTGCCGTCGGCAGTCTTCAGCTGCACAACCTTTACATCCGGACCCCGGCACGTCCACTAAATATGGATAGGGCAAATGAAAGTAGTCGTCGGTCACGCCCTTCGGAAAGTCGTACTCAAGGCCAAACGCCAGGCAAAAGCGGTTGAACCGGCTGCCAACAAGCGCATCCAGATACCCGCGCCAGAACTCCTTGTCGTAGTACCAGGGCTTGTCTTCGAGCTCGCAGCAGAAATACCGGCCCACGCTGCGCCATTCGTTGGCCGGCCGCTCCTCCACAGGATGATCCAGATGCAGCGCGCTCTTCAGGTCGGCGCCGAACTCCACCCGCTCGGCCATTCCAGCAGTCCGTAGATGAACCCGCGCGCATCGCCGCCCGAGACCAGCACCGCAGGCGCATGCTCCACCTGACCAGGCGTCAGCCGCAGGCTCTCGGGTCCCGTCAGCTCTTCATTCGCATGAGAAAAATGCCTGGCCAGCTCCGACTTCGGCCCCGCCACCACGACCACGACACTCGCCCCGGCGGCATCCTGGATCGAAGAAACGACACTGGCCGTCGCGCCCCTCCCCGCCGCTGCTTTGCACAGCCGCTCTGCCGCCCGCCGCACTGGCCCGCCGGATGCCACGGGATCCGCGCCGTCCAGCACGACGAAAAAGCTGCCCGCCGTCGCCGCTCCGGCCGCGCGCGACCAGCCTGAAGCCGCCGCGACTCCAGCCAGTTTGAGAAAGTCGCGCCGCTCCACGCGCCAGCCTGGCCCCGTTTGCTTTGAATCCGATTCCGCCATCGCAAATCAGCCTACACCGGGTCAGCGAAGAAACGGTCAGCGGAAGGCCGGTCGGCTAAGAACCGGTCAGCAAATTGCTGTCAACCATACCCAGGCGGCTCGTCCCTCAGCTAACCGCTCTTTAGCTGACCGCCTTTTAGCGAACGACTCACTTCACCTTCGCCTGTCCCACCTGCTGTGCCGTCGCCGAATACAAATGGCAGCCGCCCGTCGTCTCTTTGAACCGGAAATAAGGATGGAAGAACAGCGCCGCGCGCGCGTCCCCCGAGCCTTCCGCCAGGTCCGTCAGCCACACGCCATCCGGCTCCGCGTGATCGTGGACGTGCAGCCAGAATCCCTTGTGCAGATTCGCCAGCACCCCGCCGCCGATCTTCAGATCCTGCGTCGACTTGATATTGATATCGATCGGCTCCCCCGTCTCCTCATCCACCGAGATTTTTCCCTGCATCACCTGCGCGAATCGCTGATTCAGATTCTTCGCCTTGAACCCCGGATTCGGCACAATGTCGTAAAACAGCAGGCTCCGCCCGCTCACCTGCTCGCGATGTCCGTTCCTGAGCTGCATCGCGCCCATGATCTCCTCGAGCTGCTTGTTCTGCTTGTCGGTCTCCTTCTTCGCCGTCGCCGGATCGCTGTACTTCACGGTCCGCTTCATCACCTTGTCGTCTTCCTTCTTCGTCTCGTCCGGCGTCAAATCTTTCCCGTTCTTCGCCAGGGTTCGATCCACTTCGACGCCATTCACGAAGAACTGCTCCTTGCTCTCGGTGGTCGTCTTCTTCACGTTGCCCTTGCCGTCCAGCTCGGTTGCTTCATCATTCACGCGGCACGCATACCGCTCCTGCTCCTTTGCCAGCTTCTGCTCGTTCGCAACCGCGCGCTGCAGCAGATCGGCGGGATTCGGCAGCGGCGCATCGCTCCCCTTCGCCTGCGCTCCGGCCGCGGCCGCGAGCACCAGCACCAACCCGCAGACACACATCTCCCGCAGCTTTCTCATGCCATTTCTCTACGCATCAAACGAACGCGGAGTTTCCACACCCTTGAGACGCGCCAGCGCGCCAAGCTGTAACCCGTACCCTTGTAACCTGTGCCCTGTAACCTAATCCTGGCGCAATGCTTTCATCGGCTCCACATACATCGCCCTTCTGGCGGGAACATAGCACGCCAGCATCGCAATCGCCGCCAGAGCCGCCGTCACCGCGAAATACGTCACCGGATCCGTGGCGCTCACCGCGATCATGCTCCGCACCAGGTGGGCCGCGCCCAGGCTCGCCGCCAAACCCGCTCCCAGCCCGATGCCCACAATCCACAATCCCTGCCGGTACACGTTGCGCAGGATGTCTCCCCTCTGCGCGCCCAGCGCCATCCGCACGCCAATCTCCATCGTCCGCTGGCTCACTACATACGACAGCACGCCGTAAACCCCAACCACCGCCAGCACCAGGCCCAGCGTTCCCATCACGCCCGCCAGCCCCGCCACCACTTCGTACAGCAGCAACCCATTCGGCGAATAGAGCGCCTGATGCAGCGTCTTGACGTCGAACAAAGGCAGCCCCGGGGTTTGCGCGTGAATGGCCCGCGCGATCGCCGGCGCCATCGCACCTGGATCGCCCTGGGTCCGCACCTCCAGCGCGAGAAGCGAATTCACATCATGCTGTGCGTACGGTGTGTAAAAGTACGGATGGGCCGAGCCGTCCGGCGTCTCATATTGCGCATCGGCGGCCACGCCCACGATTTGGAGCAGGTGCGCCGTCTCGCTCCCCATTGTGAAGCGCCGTCCGATCGGATTCTCGTGCGGCCAGTATTTCTTCACCATCGCCTCGCTCACGATCGCCACCCAGGGGCTCTGCGCGTTGTCCGAATCCCTGAATTGTCTGCCTTGCAGAATCGGAATCTGCAGCGTCTCAAAGTAGTCGGTCCCGATGATGTTGTTGTCGATCTCCGGTGGCGACTGGCCTGCGGGCGGGGTGTAGCCCTCGACGGTCACGGCGTCCGTCGCGTTGTCGAGCATACCCATGGGGATCGACTGCGCCACCGTCGCCGACACCACGCCAGGCAAACTGCGCATCCGCGCCAGCAGATCCTTATAGAACGCCAGCGATCGATCCACGTTGTACCCGATCTCGCCGGGATCCATCATCATCGTCACCACATGGTTCGGATTGAAGCCGAGATCCGTGTGCGCACTGCGCTCCAGGCTTCGCATAAACAGCCCTGCGATTACCAGCAGCGTCAGCGCAGCGCTCACCTGCACCATTACCAGCCCGTCGCGCAGCTTATGCCCGCGTCCCGCTATCCCGCGCCCGCCTTCCCTGAGCACCAGATTCAGATTCGCCCGCGCCAGGCGGACCGCCGGCACAATCCCCACCAGCGCGCCCGCGGCTACCGCAATGGCCGCCGAAAACGCAAACACATGCCAGTCAAAACCGAAATCGAACGCGATCGGCAAGTCCGTCTGCAGGTTGATCGAGCTCATAAAGTTGCTGCCGGCCAGCCCCAGCGCAATTCCGCCCACGCCGCCCAGCACGGCCAGCAGCACGCTCTCGGTCAGCATCTGCCGGATCAGCCGGAACCGCGCCGCCCCCAGCGCCGAGCGGATCACCATCTCCCGCTCCCGCACCGTGGCGCGCACCAGCAGCAGATTCGCCACGTTCACGCACGCCAGCAGCAGCACCAGACCCGCGAGGCCCAGAAATATCGACGCTATCATTGCGAGACTGTTGTCCTGGTTCAGCGATCCCGTCACCATCCCCGTTTCCACCGGGAATCCGCGCAGCTCCGCGTTCCGATCGTCCACCGGATGCGCACGTGCCAGATCGCGCGCCACTACAGCCAGCGCGGCTCCGGCCTCCGCTCGCGTCACGCCATTGCGTAGCCGCCCATAAACCTGCAGGCTGCGAAAGCTCTGCCTGTTGAAATCCGCCAGCGGCGTGTTCTCGATCGTCACCGTCATCGCCGAGGGAACATACGCCTGCACTCCCAGAATGCTGCTCAACCCCCGAAAGCTTTGCGGCGCTACCCCCACAATCGTCACCGGCTTGCTGTCCAGCGCGATCTGTCGCCCTACGATATTCCTTTCGCCGCCGAAATGTTCCTTCCAGTACGCATAGCTCAACACCACATACGGATCGGCGCCCGGAGTCACCCCCTCCGTCGCCTTGAACAACCGTCCCAGCGCCGGCTTAACCTCCAGCCCCTCAAAGTAATTTCCGCTCACGTAATCTGTGAATACCCGATCCGGCTCGCTTCCCTCCGTTCTCAGCCCATCCAGTCCATACATGTCGCAGAACACATCGGAAAAGATCCCACGCGTCTGCGCGATCAGCGCCTGATATTCCGGCAGCGACAGCATTTTCTGCCAGCTCGCGCCATTCTGACGAAACCCCACTTTCAGCACCTGCCGCTCGTTCTCGATGTGCAGCGAGGTGAACAACAGCCCGTTCACAATGGAAAAAATCGCAGTGTTTACGCCGATCCCCAGTGCCAGCGTCACGATTGCAATCGCCGCGAATCCAGGATTCTTCCACAGCTGCCGGACCGCATAACGCAGGTCGCGCCCCAGGTCCTCCACCGAAACAAAGCTGTTCATCTTCCAGATCTCCTCACGAATCGTGGTTGGATTCCCGAGCTTCATGTGCGCGCGGCGCCGCGCCTCGTCCGGCGTCATCCCGCGTGCGACGTTGTCCGCGGTTTCCTGCTCCAGGTGGGCCTCCAGCTCGCGCGCCCGCTCCTCGTCCCATTTCCGTCGATGCAAATACCGGCGCAGACTCATCGTCCGACCCTCCGCGCTACTCCGCTACACGGCCCGCGTGCCCCAGCACCCGCCCAATCGCTTCCACCATGGATTGCCACCGGTTCGTCTCCACGGTCAGCCGCTTGCGCCCCGCCGCGGTTAGCTTGTAGAAGCGCGCCTTGCGATTGTTCTCGCTCGACCCCCAGTACGACGAAACCCACCCGCGATCCTCCAGCCGGTGCAGCGCCGGATAGAGTGATCCCTGCTCGATCTGCAGCACCTCTTCCGACGTGTGCTCGATCACGTGCGCGATGGTGTGCCCGTGCGCCGGACCCATCACCAGTGTGCGCAAGATCAGCATGTCCAGCGTCCCCAGCAGCAACTCCTCTTTTTTCGAATGGCCCAAAGCTTCCTCCAGTAGAACCTCTACGGGGTATTCCGGTAGACCTTCTATGGGAATCTACCCTACACCACTCGACGTTCTATTGGAAAGAGGGATTACGGGAGGGGAAAGGATTTTGTTCCCTGAAGTCTCAGGGGAGGCCTGTTTCGTTCTCGCGGCCGCCCGCGTCTTGACGGCTCGCGTTTCGGGCATATACTACAATGTAGTTTATGGCAGAAACTCTTGGCACATTCGAACAGGCCGTTCTCCTCGCGATCATCCGGTTGGACGATGACGCTTACGGGCGCGCCATCTCGAAGGAGATCGCAACACGGCTCGGGCGCGAGGTCGCTCCTGGCGCCGTCCAGTCGACCCTGGAACGGCTGGAGAACAAAAGCCTGATCAGTTCGCAGCTCGGCTCCGGTACCACCATTCGCGCGGGCCGTGCGCGCCGCTTTTATCGGATGACCCCATCGGGCATAGCTGCCCTCAACGAAGCGCGTACCACCGTCGAGCATCTGTGGCGCGGCCTTCCCTGGCCGCTGAAAGGACCCGCATGAGAACCCAACCGCCTTCCTGGGCCGAGTCGCTGCTGCAGCTTTTTCTCGCGCCGGAAGTCTTTCCCGGCGTCTCCGGTGACTTGCTGGAGCAGTATCGGGACAGTATTCTGCCGGGTCGCGGCCTCGAGCGCGCGGATCGCTGGTACGTCGCGCAGGTGCTCGGATTCGTATCGCGCAGGACTTTGCCATGGGCGACGTTATTCGCCGCCGCCTTTCTCGTAAGAGGCGCCCTGGATGTGCTGCGTCCGACAACGGACTTCCACACCCGCGCCGACGTCTCCACCGCCATTGGAGTCGGCCTTCTGTTGGCCTCGGGATTTTCGATCGCGAGAAGGTCCGGTTCGTTCTTCGCGGGCGCCGCGGCGGGCTTCGCGACGACGGTCATCGCCTGCGGCTTGAGCATCGCGGGGAACGCATTGCTGCTTGCCTTTTGGCATGACCCGCGCGTCATGAGCGCTGTGGCTGCAGGCGGCGGAGTGGGCGAAGCTTTTTCGATGCCGGTCATGCTGATCCTGCCCGGAATCGTGTTCGGCGGCGTCGGAGGTCTTGCAGGCGCCGGCGCAAAGCGATTCTGGCGCTCGGTTTAGCTGCAACTGCGGCGGGAACAATACTGAGCCCATACAACTTCTCGCGGCCGTCACTCTCCTATTGACATTCTGCAGGAGTCACCCGCACACTCCTATCGTCACCCGATAGGAGACTCCCGTTGGAACCAGCCCAGACCGCCCTGCTCCAGGGCACCCTCGACCTGCTCATCCTCAAAGCCATCGGCTCCGATGAGTTCCATGGCCTTGGCATCTCCCGCCGTATCGAGCAGATCACCCACGGAGCCTTCCGGGTGAAACCTGGCTCCCTCTTTCCCGCCCTCCATCGCATGGAAGAAGCCGGGTGGCTCTCCTCCGCCTGGGGCGAGTCGGAAAACAACCGCCGCGCCCGCTTTTATCGCCTCACCAAAGCCGGCCACCGTCAGCTCGGCGCAGAGACTGCGCAGTGGAACAAGGTCGTGCTCGCCATGGCCAATGCGCTCAAGGCAACTTAGGAACCACCATGATCCTCGCCCGCATCCGCGCCGCCTTCCGCAACCTCTTCCGCAAGTCCGATGTTGAGGCTCGCCTCGACGCGGAAATCCGCAGCTACGCCGACCTCCTCACCGACCAGAACATTGCCGCCGGCCTGCCCGCCGCCGAAGCCCGCCGCCTCGCCCTCGCCCAGTCCGGGGGCCTCGAGCAGATCAAGCAATCCGTTCGCGATCGCCGCGCCGGCATCGGCCTCGACAACCTGGCGCAGGACCTTCGCTACGCGCTCCGCCAGATGCGGCGCACTCCCGGCGTCACCGCACTTGCTATCCTCACGCTCGCCTTTGGCATCGGAGCCAACACCGCCATCTTCAGTTTCGTGAACGCTGTGCTTCTGCGACCGCTGCCCTACCCGAACGCGAATCGCCTC
Organism: uncultured Acidobacteriaceae bacterium; assembly: GCA_963819725.1. Taxonomy (GTDB): domain Bacteria; phylum Acidobacteriota; class Terriglobia; order Terriglobales; family Acidobacteriaceae; genus Palsa-343. The sequence continues at coordinate 51,476 of CAWFXK010000001.1, read as the reverse complement.
ACCATCCTGATGTCCGGCCTCGGCTACTCCGGCCGCGCGCCTTTCTCTTCCTTTGAGGTCTTCCATCTCCGGCTGCGCGCGACGCAGTTCGATCAGCTCGCCGGTATCTGGGTCACCAACGGCGCGCTCCCCGGCGAAGGCCCTGCGGAACAGGTCAAAGTCGCCGACGTCACATCGAACTTCCTGCCTCTCCTGTGCGCGCGTCCTGCACTCGGCCGCCTCTTCGGTCCGCAGGACGACCTCAAGAACGCGCCCAGCACGATCATCCTCACGCACGGCGTTTGGGCCCGCCGCTTCGGCTCCGATCCGTCCATCATCGGGCGCTCGGTCCGCTACGGACGCCATCGCGCCACTGTCATCGGCGTGCTGCCTGCTGACTTCCGCCTTATCTTCCCGAACGACGCCAGCGTCCCGCCGAATGTTGAAGTCTTCGAGTCCATTCCCGTCGGTCCGTGGCAAGCCGACGGGCCCGCATTTCTCCATGTCATTGGCCGTCTTCGCAACGGCGCCACCCTTGCCGCAGCGCAATCGGAGATGAACTCCGCCGCAGCGCAAATCAACAAGCTCGGCGGACGCGCCTCCATGGGCAACTTCACCGTCTCTGTCTTTCCACTCCAGGCGGACACGGTCCGCGAAGTCCGTCCCACCCTGCTCTGTCTCTTCGCGGGCGTCGCGCTCGTCCTGCTCATCGGCTGCGCCAACATCGCCAACCTGCTCATGGCTCGCGCCAGACGCCGCCTGCGCGAAACCACTATCCGCGCCGCGCTCGGCGCATCGCGCTCTCGCCTCGCCCGCCAATTCCTCACGGAAAGCCTGCTGCTCGGCATCCTCGGCGGCACCGCCGCTCTGGCGCTCGGATCGGCCGCCATCCGCGCGATCCTCGCCGCGCGTCCGCCCTCGTTCGTCAACTTCGACCGCGTCCCCCTTGACGCCCCCGTGCTCGCCTTCACCTTCGCCGTCGCGCTCTTCACCAGCGTGCTCTTCGGCCTCGCCCCCATGTTCTCCGTCCGCCGGCTCAACCTCACCCGCGATCTCAGAGAATCCAGCCAACAGTCAACGGGTTCGCGACGCCACTGGACCAGCGCTCTCGTTTCCGCCGAAGTCGCGCTCGCTTTTGTCCTGCTCACCGGCACCGGCCTGCTGATGCGCACCTTCATCAACATCCTTCACACCGATCCCGGCTTCCGCGCTGACAACGTCTTCACCTTCCGCGTCTCCGTGCCCGGCTACGCTCCACTCCACCTCATCCAGCAAAAGCTCGCCGTGCTCCCCGGCGTCCAGTCCTCCTCCGCCATCTCGCACCTTCCGCTCGACGACGCGGGCAACTGGTACGACAACTACTACCGCGAAGGCGCGTCGCTTGCGGAGCAGACCTCCGTCATGGCAGACCATCGTTCCACTCTGCCGGGATACTTCAAGGCCATCGGCGCCACGCTACTCGAAGGCCGTGACTTTACCGAGGTCGACGACGCCCAGCACCAGCACGTCGCCATCGTCGACGACGTGCTCGCGCGTCAGCTCTGGCCAGGCCAGAGCGCCATCGGACAGAAGATCAACCTCTCCGACTCACCCCAGGGCTTCTATCAGTTTCAGCGCGACTGGGCCGTGATCATCGGCGTCGTCCACCATGTCCAGTACCACTCGCTCACCGCCATCGTCCGCCCGCAGATCTACGTTCCCTACCCGCTCGCCCCGCGCCCGTCGATGTCCTTCGTGCTCCACACCTCCGGCGCCGGCACCGGGCTCGCCGCCGAGATCCGCACCACCGTCGACTCCGTCAACAAGGACATCCCCACCACCCACGTCGAACCCATGCAGCTGCTCGTCGATCGCGCTCACGCGGAGAGCCGCTTCGCTTCGCTCCTCGCCACGCTGCTCTCTGCCGTCGCTCTCGTGCTCTCAACCATTGGCATCTACGGCGTGCTCTCGTACACGGTCGCGCAGCGGACCACCGAGATCGGTATCCGCATGGCCATCGGCGCCCCGCGCGCCCAGGTCCTGCGCATGATCCTCGCGGACGGCCTCACCTGGGTCCTTCCCGGCCTCGTTGCAGGATTGCTGTTGTCCCTTCTGGTCACGCCGCTGCTCGCGCGCCTCCTCTACGGCGTGCAGCCAACGGACCCCGCCAACTACGCCGTGATGCTTATCGGAGTTCTCGCCCTCAGCGCGCTCGCCGCTCTCCTGCCGGCACGCCGCGCCATGAAGATCGATCCCCTGACGGCCCTGCGCTACGAATAGCTTTGCCGCCCCGCTTCCTGTCACCCGCACCCTCTTTTGCTCGTCTCTCGCTATTCCCTGTTGCCTGCCTGTTCCCTGCTTTCCCTGCCCATTCGTCACAAAACCCTCCCACCTACGAAAATCTTCGTTGACATCTACGAACCTCTTCGTATACCGTCAGGAACATGAAGCGAACCAGCAACGCGCTCCCCCGCCCCACTGAAGGCGAACTCGAACTCCTTCGCATCCTCTGGGAGCGCGGCCCCTCCACCGTCCGCGACATCCATCAGGACCTCAGCACCCGCCGTCCCCTCGGCTACACCTCGGTCCTTAAGCTGCTCCAGATCATGACCGACAAAGGCCTCGTGGAGCGCGAAGAATCCGGCAAGGCGCACATCTACCATCCCGCCGCCTCGCAGAACGCGACTCAGGACCAGCTGGTGCGCGACATCTCCGAGCGCCTCTTCGCCGGATCGGCCGCGCAGCTTGCTATGCACGCGCTCGCCCTTGAGCCGGTCAACGACCACGACCTCGAAGCACTCCGCACCCTCATCGACCTCAAGAGGAACCGTCTATGACACACCACTGGGAAGCTCTCGGCTGGACGCTTGTCCACTTCCTCTGGCAGGGCGCCGCTATCGCCCTCGTCTATCGCGTTGCCGACATCGCGCTCGCGCGCCGCTCTGCCAACGCGCGCTACGTGCTCGCCCTCGGCGCACTGCTCGGCATGTTCGCCGTCTCCGTCGGGACTCTTGTGTATGAGGAAGCCGCGTTCTATCAGCCGCTCGCGCAGCACTCGGCCGCCGCCAGCCTGCGCAGCGTCGCTGCTCCTGCCACGCGGCCGCTCCATCTCGACCTCAGCAATACATCCGCCGCCGCGCCCCTCCGTCAGGCCGACCGCTTCGTCCTCGACCACCTCATGCCCTACCTTGACGGGCTGTGGCTCGCCGGCGTCCTGTTGCTTTCGCTGCGCACCCTCGGCGGGTGGTGGCTCATCCGGCGCATGCGCGCGCGTCTGCAACAAGCGCCCCACACGCTCCTCCTCCGGCTCGACGTACTGCGCCGCCAGATGAACATCCCGCGCTTCGTCGACCTGCGCCTCTCCACACGCCTCACCAATCCGCTCACCGCGGGGGTCGTCCGCCCGTGGATCCTGCTGCCCGTTACCGCGCTCACGGGCCTCAGCTGCCGAGCAGCTCGAAGTCGTGCTCGCGCACGAGCTCGCCCACATCCGCCGCGCCGACTACCTCTGGAATCTGCTGCAGACCCTCGTCGAAACCCTCTTCTTCTTCCACCCCGCGGTCTGGTGGATCAGCCGCCGCGTTCGCGAAGAGCGCGAGCTGTGCTGCGACGACATCGCGGTCGCCGCCTGTTCCGATCCCACCGTCTATGCATCAGCACTCCTGCGTCTCGAAGAAGAGCGCCGCACCCGGCTGCACCTTGCTATGGCTCTGGACGGACATCAGTCCCGCGCCGGGTTGCGCGCGCGCATTCTCAGAATTCTTGGGGACCGTGAAGCCACGGCGCGCTCCTTCCGGCCCATCTCTCTCGCCGGAGTCGCCATCGCTCTGGTCCTGTTCCTCTGCCCACTGCCGAGCCTGTTCGCCAGCTTCCGTGCCGTACCGCATGTCGCGGCCGCCATTGTGCCGACAGCGAGCCGGGTTACCCGAGCGGTTGTTTACAGCGCCACCCACACCCGTTTCCAGGTCGCGAGCTCCACACCGAAACCGAGCGCGGACCACGCAGCCGAGCCGCAGCCCGCACCGTCGCCGGACGAAGCGCAGAACTCCGCGCCCCAATCCACCACCGGCCACTCCGACTACATCGACGCGATGAAAGCGGCGGGCTATGACGTCGATCTCGACAAATACATCGCGATGAGGGTCCAGGGCATCACGCCCGAGTACGCGGCTGACATGTCCAAAGTCTTCGGCGAAAAACTCAGCGCCGACAAGCTGATCGGGTTGAAGGTGCAAGGCGTCACGCCGGACTACATCTCGAAAATGCGCGAAGCCGGCTTCAACGTCGACGCCAACAAGTTCATCGCGATGCGCGTGCAGGACATCACTCCGGAATACGCGACCGAGATGGCCAAAGCTACCGGCGAAGCCAACCTTTCCGCCGACAAACTGATAGCAATGCGCGTGCAGGACATCAACCCGCATACATCGCAAAGATGCGTGCGGCCGGATACGACGCCGACATCAACAGACTGATCGCGATGAAGGTCCAGGACATCACGCCTGAGTACGCCCAGGAGATGGCCAAAGCAACGGGCGAAAGCAAACTCAGCGCCGACAAGCTAATCGCCATGAAAGTCCAGGATCTGACGCCCGACTACATTGCGAAAATGCACGCCGACGGATATGACGCCGACACCAACAAACTCATCGCGATGAAGGTTCAGGACATCACGCCCGAGTACGCCGACGCCATGTCCAAACTCGGCTTCGGCAAGCCGACCGTGGATCAGCTGATCGCGCTCAAGGTTCAGGGGGTCTCCGCCGACTACGCCGCCCAGCTGCACGCCGACGGGATCGAAGCCGCGTCGTTCAATGACCTGATCCAGTACCGCATCTTCAATGTTTCGCCGGACTTCGTCGCCGGCATGAAAGCGGCCGGCTTCGACAACATTCCCACAAAAAAGCTCGTCGAGCTGCGCGTCCAGAACGTGACACCCGACTTCGCGAAGAGCGTCAAAGCCCAATTCCCCGACGCTACCGTTCACGATCTTGTGCAGATGCGCATTTTCAACATCGACGGCGACTTCATTGCCAACGCCAAACGGCACGGCTTCGAAAACCTGACCATTGAGAAGCTGGTCAAGCTGCGCATCTCCGGCATCCTCGACGATGCCGACGACAGCAACAAGAAGTAAACCGGACCCGTAAACCCGATTCGTAACACCAGGAGAAACCGCCATGAGCGTTCGCGCCGCGATTCTCACAGTCCTTCTTTGCCTTGCCGGCAGCCACCTCTTCTCCGCTGAGGACGCACTCCAGGCGATCCACGGCACCTGCTCCATCGCACCTTCGACCATGCCGGACCACGTTCGGTATGAGTTTCGGCACGGCGACTGCGCGAACGATGAGGGCGACCGGTATTGCCACGAGAACGATTCCGACGCGCCGCTGAGCACTTTCACCGGTATTGCCCTGGCCGACTTCGAGCACGAAGGGGCGCACATCGAAGCCAAAATCATCGCCGAAGCGGGCACCATTTCCTGTACCGGCGAAATTCACGGCGCCACGCTCGCCGGCGACTTCACCTTCACGCCCAACGCGGCGTTCGTCGAGAGCATGACCCGGCTCGGCTTCACCGGACTCGATTCCAGCAAACTCGAGGCGTACACGCTCTTCCATATCGACACGGAGTGGGTCCAGCAGCTGCAGGCCGCTGGCGTCACCGATATGGACTCCGGCAAGCTCATCGCGCTGCGCATCTTCAAAATCACGCCCGACTACGTGCACAGCATGGACGCGCTCGGCTACTCACACCTCGAAGCCGGCAAGCTGATCGCCTTCGGCGTCCACCACGTCAATCCCGACGAGGTGAAACAGTACCGCGCCATGGGCTACAACCCCACCGCCGACCAGCTGATCCAGATGCGCATCTTCAAGGTGACTCCGGAGTTCATCCATCGCATGCAGGACCGCGGCTTCAACAACCTGACCATCGCCAAGCTGGTCCAGATCCGCATCTTCAAGCTTGCGGATTAAGCGAAACCCTCAACACCCCGTCATCTTGGGCAAAGGTTTTTTCGCGCCGGCGAAAAAGCGCGTCGAAGTATCCCCGACCTCAATGTCCCTCACCGTCGGTCGGTGCCGACATCCCGGAAATAATCACCCACTCGCCTGCCGGCTCTCGCACCCACGTATGAATAATCCGCGTCACCACCGGGTGTTCTGCCCCGCCCTTATCCACCCAGTGCTGATGAATTCGATACGTCGTCGTCACCATGTTCTCTGTCACCTGGATCACTCGCTGCTCCAGTTCATATGACCGCAGCGTTTGCCCGCTGTCTTTGTACGTCCCGAGCCAGTCCGTGATGTGATCCTTCCGCACGGGTTCGGGACTGAAGTAAGGCCAGCCCAGAAAATCGGCGTGCCACAGCGATCGATAGCCCGCGACGTCAAAGGCCTTCACGTACTGCCAATAGGTTTTCTCCCGCGCCCATACCTGATCGGCATTCGTCGATTGCGCAGCCGCAGGTAGGGTTGCGGCCAACAAAACAGCCAGCGTGATACAGGCAGCTCGAACCATGGCATCTCCCTTAGATCGATGTGGGCGAAGTATACCCGGCGGCCACAGCCGGTGGCTCCTGCAGCGTGTCTGGCCGATGCACGTGTCGATGGGCGCGCCATCCTCCAATTTCAAACGCCTGCCCATGCCAGCTCGGAACGCCTACTCCCGCCGCTCCTGGAGGAATTCGGCGGAGACAGGGTTCTCGTAGAGCGAGTAGTCGCGGGTCACGACGGTGAGGCCGCTGGGGGTGACGAAGTAGTTCTTGCGGTCGTCGTTCTGGTCGTAGCCGATGACGGTGCCTTCGGGCAGGTGGACATCGCGGTCGATGATGGCGCGGCGGATGCGGCAGTGGCGGCCGATGTTGACGTGGGTGAAGACGATGCTGGAGTCGACCTCGGAGTAGGAGTTGACGCGCACGTCCTGGGAGAGGACGCTGTTGCGCACCACGGCGCCGGAGACGATGCAGCCCTGGGAGACGATGGAGTTGATGGCCATGCCGGTGCGGCCCGGTTCGCCGAAGACGAACTTGGCCGGCGGATACTGGCGAACGCGTGTGCGGATGGGCCAGCTGTTGTCGTAGAGGTTGAAGATGGGCGAGACCGCGGCCACGTCCATATTGGCGTCGTAGTAGGCCTCCAGCGTGCCGACGTCGCGCCAGTAGAGGGCTTCCTTGCGGTTCTCGTCGACGAAGTTGTAGGCGAACATCCTGTACTTGCCGAGGATGGCGGGCAGGATGTCGTGGCCGAAGTCGTGCTGGGATTCGGGATCCTCGGCGTCGCGGATCAGCTCGGGCAGCAGGACGTCGGTATTGAAGACGTAGATGCCCATGGAGGCGTCGACCATGTCGGCGTCGAAGGGCGAGCGGATGTCGGTCGACTTGGGCTTCTCGAGAAACCCCGTGACCTCGCCGTTGCGCGCGACCTGGACGACGCCGAAGCGGGAGACGTCAGCCGGCGCGATGGGCAGAGTGGCGAGGGTGACGTCGGCGCCGGAGTCGACATGCTGCTGGAGCATCCGGCCGTAGTTCATCTTGTAGATGTGATCGCCGGAGAGGATGAGGACGTGTTTGGGCTGCTCGGAGCCGATGGAGTAGATGTTCTGGTAGACGGCGTCGGCGGTGCCCTTGTACCAGTTGGCGCTGACGCGCTGCATGGGGGGCAGGATCTCGATGAACTCGCCGAGCTCGTGGGCGACGACGCGGGCCCCAGCCCTCGCGGATGTGGCGGTTGAGGGAGAGCGCCTTGTACTGGGTGAGGATGTAGACGTGGCGGAGGTCGGAGTTGATGCAGTTGGAGAGGGTGATGTCGATGATGCGGTACTGGCCGGCGAAGGGGACGGCCGGCTTGGCGCGATCGCGCGTGAGGGGGAACAGCCGCTCGCCCGCCCCGCCTGCCAGCAGTACGCCGAGAGTGTCTTTAATCGGCATGATGGCCTTTCACGGCTCCTGCCTGAAGTTTCGCTGCCCTCCGGCGGACTTTCGACGATGGCGCGCCTCGCGCCGGAGTGGGCGAAGGCCAGATATACCACAACTTTGTTGGGATGCGCGCCGGGAGAGGGACGCGGTGCGGGTCAGCTGTCTTCGGCGCCCTCGGCTTCGCCTGCGATCGAGATACGGAGCGACTTGAGGAAGTGGAGGTCCTGCGCGGTGAAGGTTCCCTGCTCTTCGGACTGGTCCTGCTCGTGGCCGGCGGCGGGGGCTTCGAGGGCGCCCTCAGGCTGCTCCTCCACCTCGTTCAGCCCGATGGTGGCTTCGAGCATGAGCATGACTTCGAAGCCCTGGCGGCGAATGTCGGCGACAACGCCGGCGATCAGCGGCGACTCCGAGACGCTCTCGTGAATGGCCTCGCCCAGTTGCTGAACCAGTTTGCGGAGTTTTTGATTCAAGTCCTGAACCTCGATTCCCCCGGCGCCCGCGGTCGGGCATCGGCCGGCGATAGCCTTACCTTATCTTTTGATGTTCGCATGGGGCAACGCGAATCGGGCGGGCCCAGCGCGGGATATCGCGAAACTACGTTTGGGTGCGGGCCGCTTGCTAGACTTTGACCATGGAACCGAACCGAGTCGGCCGGCTGCTGGGGATTGGGACGCGGGTGGCGGCGGGCAAGCTGCGCGATGGAGCGGTGGGGGCGGCGGCGGCGGTGGAGCGGGGGAAGATGTCGGAGGCGGGGTCGACGGGAGGTGTGGCTTCAGGCGGCGGAACGGGGACGGGCTCTGCGGCGGAGGCCGGGAAAGCGGCGCATGCACGGGTCGCGGCGTCGTCTGCGGCTGTGGCTGAGGGTAGCCGGAGATTCGCGCGCGGGGCGGGACGGTTCAGCGCTTCGCTGTGGAAGCCGTTTGCGCACGCGACGGGATTGCTGGGGCTGCAGATCACGGGTTTGCTCTTTGCGTTGTTCGCGCTGGGGTTTGGGGCGAAGAGCTGGCAGCTGTACCGGGTCACGGGCTGGCGGGATCACTATTTGCCGATGTACCTGGCGTTCGCGGCGCTGTTTGTGTGGTTCGCGGTGAGCTCGTTCTGGCGGGCGAGCCGGAAGCAGCGGCGGGGCTGAACGGAACCGCGGTCGCTCGCTTACAATGTCCAGTTCCCATGCCCGATCCTTCCATGCCGAAGCCTCTGTATACCTCCGATGATCTGGCGGGCTTTGAGCCGGAGCGCGAGATTGGGGTTCCGGGGGAGTTTCCGTTTACGCGCGGGATTCAGCCGACGATGTATCGCGGCCGGCTGTGGACCATGCGCCAGTACGCGGGCATGGGGGATGCCGAAGAGAGCAATCGGCGGTACAAGTTTTTGCTGGCGCAGGGGACGGCGGGGCTGTCGGTGGCGTTCGATCTGCCGACGCAGATCGGGTACGATTCCGATTCGCCGTATGCGCTGGGTGAGGTCGGCAAGGTCGGGGTTGCCATCGACTCCATCGAGGACATGGAGCGGTTGTTCGAAGGGATTCCGCTGGAGCGGATCTCGACGTCGATGACCATCAACGCCACGGCGAGCATTCTGCTGGCGCTGTATGTGGCGGTGGCGCGGCGGACCGGGGCGGAGGTCAAGAAGCTCTCGGGGACGGTCCAGAACGACATTCTGAAGGAGTACATCGCGCGCGGGACGTATATCTATCCGGTGCGCCATGCGATGCGGATTGTGACGGATGTGTTCGCGTGGGCCGGCGAAAACGTGCCCGAGTGGAACACCATCTCAATCTCGGGCTACCACATGCGCGAGGCGGGATCGACGGCAGCGCAGGAGGTGGCGTTCACGCTGGCCAATGGGATGGCGTACGTGGAGGCAGCGATGAATGCTGGCCTGGATGTGGACCACTTCGCGCCGCGGCTCTCGTTCTTCTTCAACGCGCACAACAATTTTCTGGAGGAGGTCGCGAAGTTTCGAGCGGCGCGGCGGATCTGGGCGGGCATTATGCGGAACAAGTTTGGCGCCAAGAATCCGCGCTCATGGATGCTGCGTTTCCACACCCAGACCGCGGGGTCGACGCTGACGGCGCAGCAGCCGGAGAACAATATTGTGCGGACTGCGATTCAGGCGCTGTCCGCGGTGCTGGGCGGAACGCAGTCACTGCACACCAACGGCTACGACGAGGCGCTGGCACTGCCGACCGAGGAAGCCGCGCGGATCGCGCTGCGCACCCAGCAGATTATCGCCTGCGAATCCGGCGTGCCGAACACCGTCGACCCTCTGGCCGGCTCGTACGCGATTGAATCGCTGACGAACCGGATCGAGGCCGAGGTTGAGGCTTACTTCGAGCGCATCGAGAAGCTCGGAGGGATGCTGGCCGCGATCGAGCGGGGATGGGTGCAACAGGAAATCCAGCAGGCAGCATACGAGTATCAGCGTGCCGTCGATACCGGCGAGGCGACGGTGGTAGGGGTGAACCGCTTTACGGTCGAGAACGATCCGCCGATCCCGACGCAGCATATCGACGAGGCGCTGGAACGGAAACAGGTGGAGCGGGTGCGGGCAGTGCGCGCACGGCGCGATGCGGGGCCGTGGCAGGCTTCGCTCGACCGTATTCGCGAGCATGCGCGCTCCGGAGCCAACCTGATGCCGGCGATTCTCGAAGCGGTCGAGAGGTATGCGACGGTGGGCGAGATCGCGTCAACGCTGCGCGAGGTTTTCGGGGAGTATCGGGAGACAGTGGTGGTGTGATCGGCCATTTGCCGAAGACGAAGCGCAGTTCATTGCTGCGGGGTGTTTGTTTTTTCGACTTTGCCGACGCGGGTGCGCCCCGCTTGCGATGAGGCAGGTAGAGTTTCGCTGAGGCGTCCCGGACGGTGATTGTTTCCCAAAAAGGGCGGGAGACGTTACGGTGGACTGCGAGGCTGGGCGCATTCGCTTGCGGTTGGGATGGCGAAGGATTCTTCTGCTTGCTGTGGGGTGAACCTGGCGTCTCCCCGGGGTGTTCTTTTCGCTTTGCGCCGCACAGGGCGAGGCTCCAGGTTGAGCATTCGGGTCGCTGGCGTGCTGATTTTCCCGAAATGGGCGGGACGCGTTACGGTCGACTGCGAGGCTGGGCGCATTCGCTTGCGGTTGGGATTCGAAGGATTCTTCTGCTTGCTGTGGGGTGAACCTGGCGTCTCCCCGGGGGGTGTTTTCTCGCTTTGCGCCGCACAGGGCGAGGCTCCAGGTTGAGCATTCGGGTCGCTGGAGTCCTGATTATTCCCAAAATGGGAGGGACGCATTACGGTCGACTGCCGGGCTCGGCGAATTCGCTTGCGGTTGGGATGGCGAAGGATTCTTCTGCTTGCTGTGGGGTGAACCTGGCGTCCCCCGGGGGGTGCGTTTGGTTTTGGCAAATGGGTGGTTGTTAGTCTGCGGTGAGCGCTGCGACCTCGTAGTCGTCGACCGATGGAATGGTGAACTCGACGGCGGTGCCGTTGATCGTGAAGGGGATCTCCTTCTCCGCGCGGAGCAGTTCGGCTTTCTTCACCGTGCGTCCTGGCGGCAGTTGTAAGCGGACTCGCTGCTGGCCGATGGGATAAAACGCGCGCAGCCATCCGCGGTGGGTGTTGGGGTTCGTGTAATTGAGCACGTGCACCGTGAAGCCAGGATCGGTCTCCCAGGCGAAAGCCTCGATGAGGCCGTCCCCTTCGATCGTGACTGGATGGATCTCTCCTGCGACCCAACGAATCGTGTTCTGGAGCAGGCGGCTGAGATCGGTGTTGCCGGCGATCCAGAGGCTGTGTTCGATGTTGCCGGGGAAATAGGCGGTGCGGCTGCCGACTCGCTCCTGCAGGACGACGGCCGGTTCTGTTGTTTGCGGTGTGGGCGGATAGGAAAGCTCGGGCGGATAGGCCACGAAACCCGGGACCACGGTGAGGATGGGGTTCTCGACGGCAACCACGGGCTGGCGATACTCGGCGCCCGGGAGCCAGTTTGTGTTGTTAAATCCGGCCAGGATCGCGTGCTGGCGTTCGATGCGCGCGTAGAACGGATTGGAGTTGCCACGACGGCCGATCACCTTGCCGGCGGCATGAATGCCGAGCACGTCGGCGAGGCCGAAATCCGTGCGCCGCTCGTTCTGATCGGTGTACATGCTGGTTTCGAAGGTCGCGAGCAGCGATCCGCCCTGGCTGACGTACCTACGCAGCTGCGCGCATTGCGCATCGCTGAGGAGCGCAATGTTGGGAAGAATCACGGCGGCATATTTTTTCAGCCGGTTCAGGTCGAGCTGGTCCTCATGCAGAAAGTCGAAGAAGAAGCGGCCTTCGAGCAGCGCGGAGTAGAGGCCGTCCATGTTGCGCTGCATGGTCATGTCGTTGGGCGCCTGGTAGAAGAGGTTGGTGCGCTGGCCGAAGACGACGGCGACGTCGGCGATGGAGCGGCGGTTCATGAAGTGCGCATCGTGTTTCGCGGTCCAGGCGTAGTAGTCCTCGCCGAACTTCTCGTAGCGGCGGTCTTCGCCCATGCCCTTCTCACCGCCGATGACATGGATGTAGGGGACCATGCCGCTGGCGACTGTCTCGTCCAGCCACATCCGCGTTTCCGCCGGCGACTTGATGCTCTCGCGCCAGCGCAGGGGTCCGGTCGACCACAACCCCGTCACATTGGCCGCCACTTTCCCATTCATAATGGCGTGACAGACACGCCCCTGCTGTGTGCATCCCCAGATGGGGTCGTCCATGCGGCCGCGGCCCTGGTTGTCGGCCTGGAACCATTGCGAGACTTCGCCCACCTGAACGAGATTGGGGGTGGCGTGAATGCCGCCGCCCATGTTCGCGAAGTAGAAGGCTTCGCGATTCTTCTCCTTCGCTATCCCGTCGTAGAGCTTCCAGAGTTCGATGACGCGGTCGTTGAACCTATCCCAGTACGCAGTGGTTTTGGGCGGGGGCAGCTTGCGGCAGGTGTTGCAGTAGCAGACGGGCAGGTTGAACATCGGCCAGCCGTTCATGTAGAAGCCGTCGACGTCGTAGTGGGCGTTGATCTCACGCATGATCGCGGTCATGTAGTCGGTCATGTAGGGCGTGAACATGCAGGTCTGGAAGAGCTCTGGCGTGTCGGCGGTTGCAATCGCGTTGCCCTGCTCGTCGCGCATGAACCATTCGGGATGCGCCTGAAGCGCGTCGCCCCAGTTGAGGTCGGGGCTCATGCGCGCAAAGGTGCGCAGGCCGCGTTTGCGGGCAGCGGTGTTCAGCTCGCCGAAGAAATCCTTGCCGGCGAGGTATTTGCTCTTGCGATGGAACGGCACCTGAGTCTGGTAGTAGGCGATGATGCCGGTGACGCTGACGTAGACAACGCCGACCTTGACGCGCGACCAGTAGTCCGCCCAGGCTTCGACATCGAGGACGGCGGGATCGTGCTCGGTGATGTTCGTTTGCCCGATGCGTCGCAAAGTTTTTAACCACGCCGGCTGGTCTGCAGGTGCCGATTCGTCGACGGGGGTCAGCGCGGCTGTTGCGTTGAGTGGATCCGTCCAATACGCCAGCGTTCCCGCCGCCGCGCTTGCCTTTACAAAAGCCCGCCGATTCAGCATTCGAACATTCTCCGGTACGCGCTTTGCAGTTTGTTGAGAGAGCGCGCCGGAAGATTTTAAGGGAATTCGCGAAAGGATGCGGAACGATAGCGCGAGCCTTTTCTATTGCCGCCGGATTAACGTGTGTTCCGGTGGTTTGAGGCGCGTTTATGGCACGGTAGAAACATGAATCCGCGTCGGTGTCAGGGCATCAGATACGCAGTTGTTTCCCGCTTCGCCTGACGGCGGAGATTGGTGAACGCGCGAATATCCCCCAGGAGTTTTCCGCGATGAAACTCAGTCGATCGCTGCAATGGCTCTTTGTGTGTCTTGCCTGTGCCGGACCGATAGCGGCACAGCCGGCGCTGCCGAACGATCCGTCGCTGGCAAACATCAGTGGCACGGTGATGGACTCAGAGAACGACGTCGTGCCTGGCGCCACAGTTGTTTTGGATGGAGCCATTTCGCAACCCTCGCGCACCGCGATCGCCGACGACAACGGTGGTTTTCACTTCGATTCTGTTGAGCCGGGGAGTCCTTATCACGTGAGGATCAACACGCCGGGGTTCGCGACGTGGACCTCACCGGAGATCACGCCTGGTCCGGGTCAATTCTTGTTTCTTTCGAGCGTGAGGCTGATGTTCGCCGCAGCTCCGACGTCGATTACGGTGTATGGGTCACGAGACCAGATCGCGACGGAAGAGGTAAAGCTGGAGGAGCAGCAGCGGGTGCTGGGCATCGTGCCGAACTTTTATGTTGCGTACGATTCGAACGCGGCTCCGCTCCCGACGAAGCTAAAATTTTCTCTCGTGCTGAAGGCGGAGACGGATCCGATGACTTTTGTGGGAGCGGCACTGGTGGCCGGAGCGGATCAGGCGGGAAATACGCCAGGGTATCAGCAGGGTGCGGCGGGCTATGGGCAACGGCTGGGGGTCAACTATACGACCGGCTTCGCCGACATCATGATCGGCGGCGCAATATTGCCTTCGGTGCTGCATCAGGATCCGCGGTACTTTTATCAGGGCACCGGGACGACGAAGTCGCGCATGGTGCATGCGCTGTCGAGCCCGTTTATTTGTCGCGGGGATAATGGGAAGCTGGAACCGAACTATTCGAGTATGGGCGGCGATCTGTCTGCGGGGGCGATTTCGAATGTGTATTATCCGCCGAGCGATCGCGGACCGGGTCTTGTGTTTGGGAGCGCGCTGATCGTGACGGGCGGACGCATGGCGAACGCTGTGGTGCAGGAATTCGTGCTGCGGAATCTGACGACGCGCGCGAGAAATCGCAACAACTGATTCAGCGGGCCGCCAGGCGTGTGGGAGCTACGCGGGCATCCGCACGCGGGCGGAGAGGGGCTCGACGGCGAAGAAGAAGCTTTGGTAGCTGAACGTGATGCGGAAGACACTGCCGTCGCTGAGAATGAGTTGCTGATCTTCGGGCTCGAAGGCCATCTCGTTGGCTTCGACGTGCCCTTCCACCACGGGCTGCAGGGCGGCGGTTGTGCCCGGAGGGCGCGCACCTTCACGGCGGAGCCGCACATCACGTCCGAAACGGATTTGTTTGCGCGTGCCGTCGCGCTGAATGACGGTGGCAGTTTGGCCGGCGAGGCTCTGCACCGACCGCATCTCCCACTCTGCCCGATATGTTCCCGCTACCTCTGCCATGCGGTGAAGAGTAGCCCGGTTTTTCGACGGGTCGGAATCCCTCGTGGGCGTCAGGCGGAGTGGCCTGCGGTGCCCGGGTGGTGCTTACCAACGGGGCATGACTTCAGTCTTTGTTCGAGGGGTGGACCATCTTCGCCGGGTCGACGATGCGGTCGAACTGCTCTTCGGTGACGAAGCCGAGTTGGAGGGCGGCGTCTTTCAGGGTGAGGTCGTGCTCCATGGCGTAGTGGGCGATCTTTGAGGCTTTGTCGTAGCCGATGACGGGGGAGAGGGCCGTGACCAGCATCAGGGATCGCGCGAGGTCTTCGTCGATTTTCTTCCGGTTGGGCTTCGTGCCCTCGACCAGGTGCTTGCGGAAGTTGGTGCAACCGTCGCCGAGGAGGGTGATGGACTGCGCCAGGCCGAAGATCATGAGCGGCTTGTAGACATTCATTTCGAGGTAGCCGCCGGCTCCGCCGAAGCCGGCGGCAACGTCGTTGGCCATGACCTGGACGGCGATCATGGTGAGCGCTTCGCACTGGGTTGGGTTGACCTTGCCGGGCATGATCGAAGAGCCAGGCTCGTTTTCCGGGATGAGCAGCTCGGCGAAGCCGGCGCGGGGACCACAGGAGAGCAGGCGAATATCGTTGGCGATTTTGTAGAGCGAGACCGCGAGGGTGCGCAGGGTGCCGGAGAAGTGGACGAGAGCATCGTGTGCGCCCTGTACGGCGAACTTGTTGGGCGCGGTGACGAAAGGGAGATTCGTGAGGCGGGCGATTTCGGCGGCGGCGGATTCGGCAAAGCCGGGCGCGGCGTTGATGCCTGTGCCCACCGCCGTTCCACCGAGAGCGAGCCGGTAGACGCCCTTCAACGCGTCGTCGATGCGGTCGAGATTGTCGCTAAGCATCACGGCATAGCCGGACCACTCCTGGCCGAGGGTCAGCGGCGTTGCATCCTGCATGTGGGTGCGGCCGACCTTGATGATGTCCTTCCACTCTTCGGCTTTTTTCCCGATGGCGTCGCGCAGGTGCGAAACGGCCGGGATGAGCCGCTGCTTCACGTTCACGGCGACTGCGATGTTCATCGCGGAGGGAAAATTGTCGTTCGACGACTGCGACATATTGACGTGGTCGTTGGGGTGGACCGGCGTTTTGCTGCCGAGGGGCGTGCCGGCGAGCTGGCAGCAACGGTTCGAGACGACCTCGTTGACGTTCATGTTGAACTGCGTGCCGCTGCCCGTCATCCATACATGAAGCGGGAACATGTCGGCATGGCGGCCGGCGAGGATCTCGTCACAGACGCGATCGATGAGCGAGAGGCGTTCGGGGTCGAGCCCGCCGGCGGCATGGTTCGCGTGGGCTGAGGCTTTCTTGAGGATCGCGTAGGCGGCGATCATTTCGCGAGGCATGAGTTCGGTACCGATGCTGAAATGCTCGAGCGAGCGCTGGGTTTGCGCGCCCCAGAGCTTGTCGGCCGGGACGCGAATCTCGCCCAGCGAATCCTTTTCAATGCGGAATTCGGAGTTGCTCATGAAATGCCTGCTTGTCCTATTGTGCCGAATTGGACGGCTTCGGGGAGCGAAAGAGGCGTCGAGGCCAGGATTTGGTGAAGCCGAGGCTCCGACGGTCCGCGATGCTTGCTCGCCGTTGGGCAATAAACCGGATCGGTGTATACCGAGTCTTATCCAGTAGAGTTGCGTGAAGGGGGAGTGCGATGCATCGAGGGAAGGCAATCCTGATGGCGGGCGCGGCGATTGCAGCGGCCGGCGCCGTATGCACGGGAACCGCAGGCGTGGTGGTCTACCGGGAGATCCGGCGCAGAACGGGGAGACGGCTGGCGGGGAAGGTGGTGCTGATCACCGGGTCATCGCGCGGGTTGGGCCTGGCGATGGCGGAGGAGTTCGGCAGACGGGGAGCCAAGCTGGTGCTGACAGCGCGCGATCCGTGGGAACTGGAGCGGGCGCGGCAGTCGCTGGCGGAACGCGGGGCGGTGAGGAGTGTCGATGAGATTCTGACGATTCCGGCAGATCTGCGGCAGGAGCAAGAGGCAAAGCAGGCGGTGGAGCGGGCGACGGAGCATTTTGGGCGCGTCGATGTGCTGGTGAACAACGCCGGGGTGATCACGGTGGGTCCGGTGGAGAACCAGCGGATCGAAGATTTCCATGAGGCGATGGAGGCGAATTTCTTCACCGGTGTGCATTGTGCGCTGAGCGTGCTGCCGCAGATGCTGGCGCGGAGAAGCGGCACGATTGTGAACATCGCATCGATTGGGGGGAAGATCGCGGTGCCGCACCTGCTGCCGTATACGGCGAGCAAATTTGCGGCGGTGGGATTCTCAGAAGGATTGCACGCGGAGCTGCGGACGAAGGGCGTTCACGTGCTGACGGTGTGCCCGGGGCTGATGCGGACCGGGTCGCACGTGAGCGCGCAGTTTGCCGGGGATAGCGAGCGGGAATACCGCTGGTTCAGTATGGCGGCGAATCTGCCCGGGGTTTCGACGAGCGCGGCGTGCGCGGCGCGGAGGATCGTGCGCGCGGTGGCGGCGGGCGAGACGGAGATTGCGATCACGCCGCAGGCGATCGTGGCAGCACGGCTGGCGAGCGTGGCTCCGGAAGCGGTGGCGCTGGCGATGAGTACGGTGAACCGGCTGCTGCCGAAGGCTGCTTCCGCAGATGCGGAAATGCAGCCTGTAGCGGAGGTCAGAGCGAAAGGGATCGGAGATGCAAACGCGCAGCGATACAACCAGAGCGCGTGAAGAGGTTCAGGATCGGGCGCGACTCAGCACAAAAGGCTGGTTGTTGACCGTGACATTCTCCACGTTCAAGTCGATGCTGCTGTCCACGGTCAGCTTCGGGTCTTTGAGCTGCACGTCGATGTTCTTCAGCGCAAAGCCACGCAGGGTTGTCTGGCCGGGATTTCCCTGAATCTCACCGAACGATCCGAAGTTCCCCCTCACTCCGTTCACCGTCACGTTGCGGACGGTTGACTTCGGCGGCGGCTGGCCCTTGAGGTCGAAGTACTGCTTCCACGGCCGGACCTCGAAGATCGGACCCCTCGGGTCGTCCTCATTCCCGGCCAGCGTGATGTTCCGGTAGTGAAGGTCCTCATACATCTGCGGCGTGTCAGGGCGCAGTTTGAGCCGCACGACGGGCACCCTGCCGTGAACCGTGCAGTTCTCGACCACCAGATCGCGCACGACCGTCGCCTCGCTGCCGAGAGTGGCGATGCCGCCACCGCGCTCGAAGGTGCTGTTCTCCACACGGATGTGCTCGACGGGGGGACTGTCGTGGTCGTCCATGGCGAAGGGTCCTTTGGAGCCCTTCAGGCAGACGCAATCATCGTCCACGCGGTAAGTGCAGCCGCGGATCGTGACGTGCTGGCAACTGTCGATGTCGGTTCCGTCCGTGCTGGGGCAGCGCACGCCGTCGGGCACTTCGAACCGCACATTCTCGACCAGCACTTGCTGGCAACGGTACAGGTGGAGGTTCCAGAAGCCTGAGTCTTTGAAGGTGATGCCGGAGATCTGCACATCGCGCGAGTTCTCGATGAGCGCGAGCCGGGGACGGGGCACGTCCAGGTTGGTGGTGGTGCGGTCAGCCCGGATGCGGGTCCAGAAGGCCTGCCAGAACGGCGCTCCGCTGCCGTCCAGCGCGCCCTCGCCGGTAATGCGCAGGTGATCGCATCCGTCGGCGTTGATCAGCGCGGGCAGCCAGTGCTGGAAATGGCCTTCGATGCGCGTGCGCCGCCTGGGATAGTCGGCAACGTCGGTGGAGCCCTTCAGGACAGCGCCCTTCTCCAGGTGAAGATGAACGCCGGGTTTGAGGAAGAGAGCGCCGCTGAGAAAAGTGCCTGCGGGAAGGATCAGGGTGCCGCCGCGCTGGGATCCGAGGCGATCGATGGCGGCCTGAAGCTTTTCCGTGTTCAGCGTTTTGCTATCCGGCAAGGCGCCCGCGTCGGTCGCCGAGATCCCTCGCCCGGTGTGAGGGGCCTGGGCCAGCAGCCGAGTCATGGGGGAGAGTACGGCGCCTGCAGCGCTCACGCTCACCAGTTTCATAAACGCTCGCCGATCCCCTGGATGATCCACGTCCTTCAGGTTACCTCTCCCGGGGAACGTTGATGGTCGTTGCGATGCTGAACGCAAAGACGTTCCACACTCGATCGAGAGTACAGCATCGCATGCGGACCGGAACGCTCAGGCGCGGTTGATTCGTTCGTTGATCTGGCGGAGGAGGTCCTGAAACGCGGGGTCGCTCTGGAGCGGATTGAAATCAGGATTGGCGGCAACACCCATAACGTTAGAGTCGTGGGCGGCTATGGCGGGGGAGCGGATGCAGGAGGCATGGAAACCAGGCCGGCGGGAACGGTGGGGCAGCGGCGCAGAGATACAACCAGACCGCGTGAAGGGTGTCGAGGTCGTGGGAGACGTGCCGGCGCCGCGGTGGGCACGTTAGGGGCTTATCAAGCAGTATTCGTCGCCCTGGTCTCTCAATCCGATTGCGGCGGCGCAAAAACTACGCGATTTCAGGCCCGGTTTTGGCCTCGTGGACCTCTCAGGCTCCGGGCCTTGTTTTAAGGGCTGGAATACCTGCGCGAAAAAGCGCGGGGAGTTATTGCTGGCCATATCGCCTCTTTTATCGCCAATTATGTGTGCAATATTGGCCATTCAGGGGATATCGACGCGCCTACTATGAGGCCAACAGTGGCGTGTGCACCGCGGCAGCCTGGCGCGTCGTGCGCAGAGCTGTTATGTGCGTCGGATGTATTCATGTATTCCGGGTACCCATTTATGGGCCATTCCATTAATCGAGGCCATCATCATTAATCGAGGCCATCATCATGATGGAACAGATTCGGGAAGTGTCGCCGACTCCCAAGGCCAGAATGACCGGCGCCCTTTATCTGCTTTACTTTCTGACGGCAATCCTTGGCCTGTTGCTGGTGAGCCGCGGCCTTGCTGTCTCTGGCAAAATCACCAACATCTTCTCGACTGTGTGCTATCTCGTCGTGACGCTTCTCTTCTATGGCCTTTCAAGCCGGTGAGCGGTCGTCTCTCGTTGCTGGCGGCGCTCTTTAGCCTCGGTGGGTGCATTGTCATGTCCCTTGGCCTCTTTCATTTCAACTCATCCATCAGCCCTCTGCTGTTTTTCGGGCCGTTTTGCCTGCTGATCGGCTATCTCATCTTCAGGTCAAGCTTCCTCCCTCGCATTCTGGGCGTGGCGATGGCCTTCGCCGGTTTGGGCTGGCTGGCCTTTCTGCTCCCGACCCTCCCGAACTATCTCTCCATCGCCATCAAGGTCGTCGGCTTCCTCGCGGAACTATCGCTTTGTCTGTGGCTCCTTGTGATGGGAGTGAACGTCCAACGATGGAAGCAACAGGCTCTTCCGACCGCGTGAAGGTCAGGCGCGGTAGAGGCGCTGGGTGATCTGGCGTAGGACTTCCTCGAAGCCGGGGTCGCCGCTGAGGGGAACGAAGTCCGGGTTGGTGGAGATGGTGAGCACCATATAGTCGTGGGCGGCGATGGCGGCTTTGAGGGCGGCGACGGCTTCCTGTTTTCGGCCGAGGAGGGCGCAGGTGCGGGCGAGATCGAAGCCGGAGGAGCGGCCGGCGTCGAAGTCGCGCTGCTGAACGAGGCGCATGGCCTCGAGCATGCCACGCTCGCCTCCGCGCGCCAGTCCGCGCTGGGCGGCATTGGCGGTGGCGAGCAGTTGCTTGTCGCTGGAGATGGTGGCGAGGCGTTTGGTATGGTCGACGAAGCCGCGGTAGTCCTTCTGTGCGAAAGCGAGGGCGGCCAAGTAGCGGGGGGCGGAGAAAAACTCGGGCTCGGCCTGTTCGATTTCGCGGAGCTTCTCAACAGCGGGGCCACGATCGCCCGCCCAGAAACGGATCAGGGCCTGGTCGCAGAGGATGGAGCGCGAGGCGGGATCGAGCTGCTGGGCCTCGTCGATCTCGACGCGGGCTTCCGGATAGCGGCCGAGGGCGAGGAGCGAGGTGGCGTACCAGTGGTGGGCCTCTTCGTCGCGGGGATCGAGGGCGATGGCGCGCTGGTATTCGCTGAGAGCGGCGGGAACTTTCCATTCCCAGTAGAAGAGCGCGAAGCCGAGGGCGCGGTGGGCTTCGGCGAGCGAGTCATCGAGGGCGACGGCCTTGCGTGCGGCGGCGACGGCGCGTGGAAAAGCCTGCGAGCCCGGCATCGAGGTGAACTCGGGCATGACGTCGTAGCACTCGGCGAGGCCGGCGTAGGCCTGGGCGTAGTTGGGGTCGTGGACGACGGCCTGGGTGAAGGCATCGACGGCCTGGCGGAGGCTGTCTTCGGTGCGACGGCTCCAGTAGTAGCGGCCTCTGAGGTAGAACTCCTGTGCTTCGGGGTCGGGGACGTGGTGGGGCGCAGGGGCGGAGTGGGCTTCGCGGAGGGAGCTGCGCTCGCGCGCGGGATGGCGCAGAGAGATGAATGTGGCGATGGCAGCGAGGAAGACGAGAGCAACCAGGGCCGACATCCAGAGGGCGGTGCGGCGTGGGGGTGGAGCGGCATCCGGCACAGAATCGGACGCGGGAGGTGCGGACGCGGGCGGCGCAGCAGCGGGAGGCGGTAGCGGGGTGGAATCCCCTTTGCCGTCGGCGGAGGGGGAGGAGTTGAGCCAGGCGGTCAGTTCGTGGGACCAGGCGAAAACGCCGCCGCGCTCGCCGGGGAGGCGATGCACGGGCAGGCCGCGTTCCTTTTCCCAGCGCTTGACGGTGCGTTCGTCCCGGCCAAAAAAAGCGGCGATTTCCTTCCAGGAGTCGATGCGGCGATTTTCGGTGGTACTCCCCGCGGTGCGGGAAATCATAGTGCCCTCAACCTAAGCCGCATCGTTGGCGTTCGGGAAATCGGGGCCGAGGTGAAAACAGTATAGCCAGCCGTCGGGACGGTCCAATAGCTGAATTTCCGTGAATTAGGCGGCTTTTGTGACCTGCGATGCCCTGAAAAGACCCCCGGGGCTGGACAGGCCGGGGTAAGGCGAAGGAAAAGGGTGGAGAGGCGGAGGGACGCGATGTCCTGACTTGTCCTCTGGTGCCCTTGCATGTCTCTGGCATGGGGTGGTGCGGGCGTGGCAGGTTCAATCCGCACCTTAAAGCGGCGGCCGATTCCAGCGTGGCCGCCGCGAATTTTTCACGGCGCGCTTTTTGTGCGGCGAGGTTCGCCGATCTGCCGGTTCTCTCCTGGGCGCGCAAACCGCTGGTGAGACTCGGATTGTGTGGAGAGAGAGTCATGGGGTTTCTTCCGAATATCTTTCTGGCGGCTGCTTCCATCGTCCCGCTTTGGTTTTGTCTGCGGCCCGTGCGCAGAAGTGCGTTCGCGCTGGTGCGTCGCGCGCAGCCTCAAACTCGGCAAAGGCCGGGGAGGGCGAGCCGTGACGGTGCGCCGGAAATCTTCGGACGGTGAGGAAAACGGATCATGAGCCAATGATCCGAACGCGAATCCGAACGGCGTGCTGCAAGGCAACTGGACGCTGGCGACACGGGTGCATGGGAACGGAACGCCGCAGTAAATCTCTTTTCAACCTGAGGACAAACGAATGAAGAAGCTGGCGGGTACGTTGACATTCATTCTCGCGGCAGCGGTACTGGCGGCGGGATGCTCTTCCACATCGAAAGCGGCATCTGCGGCATCGGCGGATGGATCGGGTTCGGGCGCAGCTGCGGCGGCCTCGGGAAAGGCGGGCGGGGCGACGTATGTGAGCGCGACGCCGCTGAGCAGTCAGATGACGACAGCGACGATTAACGATCCGAGCCTGAACAACATTGTTGCGGCGACGCTGACGATTCCTGCGAAATGGAAGCTGCAGGGGCTCGAGATGGTCAGCGCGTGCACGTTTCAGCCGTGGCCGGTATTTCGGGCGTACTCGCCGGACGCGCTGATGCAGTACCGGATCGAGCCGGTGTTTGGATGGCGGTGGCGGCCCAACGTGAAAATGGACAACAGCGGATGCGCAAATATCTCGGGGCAGATTTCGGCGGCGGCGTTCCTGCAGTATTACCTGGGGACGATGCAGGGCGGAGTGCATGTGATGGGGGCGATGCCGGTGCCGCCGGCGTATTCGCAATGGGCGCAGGGGCTGGCAGCGCAGAAGAATCAGGCAAACAGCCGTGTGCCCGCCATCATGCAGACGCAGAACACGGGAGACACGGCGGCGTTGCGGATCGAAGTGGTGAACGGATCGTTTGTAGTGGAAGAGCGGTTGCGCGCGGTAGTGGAGTGCACGATGAACAACGATCGGAGCACGCCGATGAGCAACGCGCTGTATGGGGGAACGTGCTGGGCGCGGGTGGATGTGCTGACAGCTCCGCAGGGCAGGCTCGACGCGCTGGTGCAATTGGTGGACAGCAACAATCTGCCGCATGGGGTGAACACGCCGCAGTGGATGCAGGCGGCGCAGCAGCGGCAGCAGCGGCAGAATGCCCAGGCGATGGCTGCGCTGACGGCGCAGGAGAGGGCGGAGAGCCAGATGCTGTATCAGCAGTTCCAGCAGATCATGGCGAGGTCGCAGGCGGAGCATCAGCAATTCATGCAGCAGCAGGAGTCGCAGTTTGAGAGCGCGATGAACAACGCGAACGCGTCGATGAATGCGCAGACGACGGCGGCTTCGGACTGGGTAGATTACGCGCTGGACCAGCAGACGGTGATGAATCCGAACGGGTCAACGGCGAAGGTATCGAGCGCCTATTCGCAGACATGGACGAACGGGACGCAGTGGTATCAGACGAACAATCCGAATACGAATCCGAACGGGGTGCTGCAGGGCAACTGGTCGCTGACGACGCAGGTGCACGGCAACGGAGAGCCAAAATGACAAGGAGCGTACTCACGGATGAGCTTTTGGCTCGTGCTGAACGGATTTGCCGGATGACGCGCGAAGAGGGAGAGGCGAGGCTCAGCGTCTATGATGGGGCAAGCGGAGCTTCTATGAGCTGTGAGCGGGGCGGTCCGCGGAGGAAAAGCAGAAGTGGCTGACCTGATGAGGACGTCGAACCCGGCGCTGAACGACAAGGTGTTCCGGGGGCTGCCTGCCGCATTGGGCGAGACGATGACGCTGGAGGGCACGGTCAATAAGACCGGCATCCTGCTGCTGTGCGCTGTGGCGACCGCAGCATGGACGTGGCACCTGGCGATGAATCCGGCAACGCTGCCGCTGGACTACCTGCTGCTGCTGGTGGGATTGATTGGCGGATTGATTTTCGCGCTGGTCACGGTGTTCAAGAAGACGTGGGCACCGATAACGGCGCCGATCTATGCGCTGCTGGAAGGGCTAGTGCTGGGCGGGATCTCGGCGACGCTGGAGCAGCGGTATCCGGGGATCGCAATTGAGTCGGTGTCGCTGACGTTTGGGACAATGTTCGTGCTACTGCTGGCGTACCGGTCGGGGATCATCAAAGTGACGCAGAAATTCCGGCTGGGCGTGGTGGCGGCGACAGGCGCGATTTTCCTGTTCTACCTGATGGAAATGGTGCTGGGATTCTTCGGCATCCACTTTGCGGCGGTGAATGGGTCGGGGTGGATCGGGATCGGGATTAGCCTGGTGATCGTGTGCGTGGCGGCGCTGAACCTGGTGCTGGATTTCGACTTCATCGAGAGCGGCGTTGCCGCGGGCGCGCCGAAGTATATGGAGTGGTATGGCGCGTTCGGGTTGATGGTGACGCTGGTCTGGCTGTATCTGGAAATGCTGCGGCTGCTGTCGAAGGTGAGAGGAAGACGGTAGTGCAGGCAATAGGCAATAGAGGCGCGGATTTTTGGCCCGCGCCTTTCTTTTGGGAGTGGATCATCGCTTTGCGAGGGGATGGGAGGCGATGGCGCCGGAGCCTTCACGAATCGTGACGATCTGATCGGCGGCGATGTTGCTGAGGTGATCGATGGCGCCCGAAGGCCAGTGGACTTCGATGGAGTCGGCTTTCGTTGAGGAACCGAGGCCGAAGGTGAGGACCAGTTCGCTGGCGGAGAGATAGCTCGATCCGCTGCGGAGCATTTGCTTCTGGAAAGTAGTCGCGGATTTGACGGAGACGACGGCGCCGATGCCGTCTCGATTGGATTTGGTTCCGACCAGCTTGATGCGGAGCGCGTGATTCGTCGTTCCCTGATTGAGGAAGAGCGACGCGGGGCCGTTGTTGGTGGTGATGACGATGTCGGGCGCGCCGTCGTTGTTGATGTCGCCGTAGGCTGCGCCGCGGGCGACGCGCGCGGCGTCGAAGGACTGGCCCATGGAAGCGGCGACGTCTTCGAAGCCCTTGCCGGCGAGGTTGTGGTACAAGTGGGGCGGCTCGGCGAAGCGGATGCGCTGCTGGATGCGCTCGATGGAGTCGTCGAGGTGGCCGTCGGCGACGTAGAAGTCGGGCCAGCCGTCAAGGTCGTAGTCGAAGAAGAAGCAGCCGAAGCCGAGAGTGAGGAGGCTGGAGCGGCCGACTTCCGACGAGGGCGCGGTATCGAGGAAGAGACCGTTGCGCTGGTTCTGGTAGAGGGAGAGCATCTGGTTGGAGAAGTTGGTGACGAGAATGCCGGGGTAGCCGGAGCGGTCGTAGTCGGCAGCGTCGATGCCCATGCCGGCGCGGGCGACGCCGTCGTCGGAGTAGGCGATGCCGGCGGCGACTCCCTGCTCGGTGAAGGTTCCGTTGCGGTTGTTGATGTAGAGCTTGTTGGGCTGGGTGTCGTTGGAGATGGCGATGTCGGGCCAGCCGTCCTGATTGGCGTCAAGGATGGCGATGCCGAGGCTCTTGGAACTGGTGTCGTAGAGGCCTGCTTTTTTCGTGACGTCAGTGAAGGCGCCTTTGCCGTTGTTATGCCACAGGCGGACGGAGGCGCCGGGGTAGGTTTCCGGCGTGCAGTAGGACTTGGTTTTGCCGTCCATGCTGCAGTAGCGATCTTTGGCGGGAGACCAGTCGACGTAGTTGGTGACGAGCAGATCGAGATGGCCGTCGCGGTCGTAGTCGACCCAAGCGGCGGAGGCGCTGAACTCAGGCGGGGTGTTCAGTCCGGCCTTTTTCGTAAGGTCGGTGAATGTGCCATTGTGATTGTTACGAAATAAATGATTCTGACCATACGTTGTTACAAATAGATCGTCCCAGCCGTCGTTGTCGTAGTCGCCAACGGCGACGCCCATGCCGTACATGGGGATGGCGAGCCCGGCTTTCTTCGTGACGTCGGTGAAGGTGCCGTCGTGGTTGTTGTGGTAGAGGACGGGCGTGGTGACGCGGCCGGGATGGCCGGGCCAGGCCGTGCCGTTGACAATAAAAATGTCCTGCCAGCCGTCGTTGTCGTAGTCGATGAAGGCAACACCGGGGCCCATGGTCTCGGGGAGATACTTTTTTCCGAAGGCGCCATTGTTGTGACTGAAGTGGATGCCGGCTTTCTGGGTGACGTCGATGAAGTGGATGGGCGCGGGGGCGGGCGGTCCGGAGAAGGCGGGGACGGCGGCCGCGAGCAGAGTGATGCTGAGAAAGGCGCGCAGGGGAAACATTCAGGGAACTATAGTAGCGGGTCCACAAATGCGACGGCATCCATCCAGGGGTGGATGCCGCAATGAGTGAAGACTGTCGAACTTCAGTGAGCCGGGGCAAAGAGGGCGAAGACCGCTCCCTGGGGATCGGAGATGACGGAATAGCTGAGCTGTTCGGGGACGGTGGTGGGCGGCACGATGACGCGCGCGCCGAGTTGCTCCGCCTTTGCAGTCTGGGCAGCGCAGTCCGTGCACTGGATGTAGGGGAGCCAGTGCGGCATGACGCTGGGCGGCACATTGCGGGCTTCCGGCAGGCCGCCGATGAACTGCTCGCCGTTTTTGATGTGGAGGTAGCCGTTGGCGTCCTTATCTTTGCCGGGCAGGAGTTCCCAACCGAACATCGAGCGATAGAAGGGCGCGGTGCGCTCGCGGTCGGGGGTCTGCAGGTCGGCCCAGCAGAACGCGTTCGGCTCGCCGTAGATGCCGACTCCTTTGTGGTTGCCGGGTTCGAAGACGGCGAAGACCGCGCCGACGGGGTCCTGCAGAACGGCCATACGGCCGACGTTGGGGATGTCGATGGCGGGAGACATGGCGCTGCCGCCGTGCTCCAGAGCGCTGGCGATGGCAGCGTCGGCGCTGGCAACTGCGACGTAAATGAGCCAGTTGGGCGGGATTCCGAGCTGGCGGTCTTCGGGCTTCATGGTGTAGGCGCCGGCGACGTCGCGCCCTTTCAGGCGGAACATGGTGTAAGTCATGTCCGGACCCATGGACGAGTCCTCCGCCTGCCAGCCGAAGAGGGCGGAGTAGAACTGCTTTGCGGCGGTCTGGTCGGAAGTGGAGAGCTCGAACCAGACAAAGTTGCCGGCTGGGTGTTTGTCGAAGTTGGGCATGGCGGAGATTGTAGGACTTCCGGGCCGAGGGCGGGGATTAAATTCTGACGGACCGAGAAGCGGCCGGCAAAGAACCGGTCGGCGACAGGACGATTTCTGAAAAACCGGGGCCGCCGACCAGGCGGTAGTCTTAGAGGACGAGGATGGCGGGGACGAAGAGAGTTCGGCTGACGGGGAAGCAGATCGAGCGGATTTCGCGGGCGCTGGCGGATCCGCGACGGCTGCAGATCCTTGAGCAGATTGGAAAGTGCGGGGACTCGGCGGCATGCACCGCCATACGAGAGTGCCAACCAGTGACGGCGGCGACGCTTTCGCACCATATGAAGGAGCTGGAGACGGCTGGGCTGATCCGGATCGCGCGCGAGGGAAAATTCGCGACGCTGGAGCTGGATCGGGGAGTGTGGCAGGCGTATCTGGATCATTTGGCAAAGATTTAAACAGGGATTTCAAGGCAGGGCTGAACCCTTTCCGAGGGCTGCGTCATCCTTTTCTATACTTAGATATCCATCTAAGTATCGAGATGATCCGGAGGACGGAGAGATGAGCAGGCTGAAGAACAAGGTTGCGGTGGTAACCGGCGCTTCGAAGGGGATTGGCGCAGGGATTGCGAAGGGACTGGCGGAAGAAGGCGCGTCAGTCGTCGTGAACTACGCGAGCAGCAAGGAGGGCGCGGAAAAGGTCGTCGCCGACATTAAGGCGAAGGGTGGCAAAGCCATCGCCATCCAGGGCGACGTGGCGAAGGCTGCGGATGTCGAACGGCTGTTTTCGGAGGCGAAGCGGGCTTTTGGCAGGGTGGACGTGCTGGTGAATAACGCGGGCGTGTACGAGTTTGTGCCGATTGGGGATGTGACGGAGAAGCACTTCCATCGCATCTTCGATACGAACGTGCTGGGACCGATTCTGGCCACGCGCGAGGCGGTGAAGTATCTGGGCGAAGGCGGTTCGGTGATAAACGTGGGATCGGTCGCGAGCACATCGGGCCCGGCAACAAGCGTGGTGTACTCGGCGACCAAGGGTGCGCTGGACACGGTGACGCGCGTGCTGGCGAACGAACTGGGGCCGAAGAAGATTCGGGTGAACTCCATCAATCCTGGACCGGTGGAGACCGAGGGCACCCACACGGCAGGCGTCATCGGCAGCGACTTTATCAATGGGGCGATTGCGCAGACGCCGCTGGGACGGATCGGACAGCCGCAGGACTTTGGGCCGATCGCGGTGTTCCTGGCGTCGGACGAGTCGGGTTGGTTGACGGGCGAGACGCTGTTGGCGAGCGGCGGCCTGCGGTAAGAGCAAAGCAACAGGGCCACTCAGGCCAACGGCGGGCCTGAGTGGAGAACCCCTGGCTCCGGGCGCAAAGCATCGATCGCGGAGCGGCTTCAGAATGGCCGCTCAGAGCGCTTGCGGAACAGGACGTGGCAGTCGCTGCGCCAGTGCTCGTCGACGGCGATGAACTCCCAGGGGACAGCGGGGGCGAGGGCTCGGAAGACGGTCTGGTTCGCCGGGTGGATGTGCAGCGCGGGGGCGACGCAGGCGAGCAGCGGGTCGGTCTGGGGCGAACCAGGGGGCGCGAGTTCGATACCGGGGAAGTAACCGCGGCGAGCAATCTCTCCGGCGCGGTGCAGAGCGCGGATGCGGGTCCAGTAGTCGAGGGCCTGGAGGGGCAGGTGGAGGTCGTCGTCGGCCTTCAGTTCGAGGATGACGAGACGACCGTGGCGGGTGACGGTAACGAGGTCGAGCAGGGTGCGGCTCACTGACGCTGCTGCGAACATTTGCGAATAAACCGGGCCGGCGCCGAGATCGGGAGAGAGCAGGGAGAGATCGCGGCGGAGCACGGATTCGAGCCAGCGCTCGGGCTGCAGGCGGTAAAGCGGATCGCCGGAGGGCCCGGTGGAGCGGCGGCTCTGGAAGAGCGCGTCCATGAGGTCGCGAAAGAGGTCCTCGGTGGTTTCGTCGAGGAGAGTTTCGTTCACGCCGGCGCCGAAGAAGATTTCGTCGCGATGGGCGAAGGAGCCGGGGACGAGACTGTGGCGGATCCGGGCGTACTCGAGGCCGTGGAGGGAAAAGGTGACTTCGGTGGCGCCGCGGGGACGGATCTCGGTGGCGGCGAGGAGGCTGGGAGGGAGCAGCGATTTTAGGTGGGCGATGGCCGTGGCCGAGCGGTCGAGAGCGGCCTGGGGATCGAACGCGTGCGGGAGCTGGATGGCGAGGTTGCCGTCGTCTCCGATGGGGCTGGGCGTGAGCTCGGCGGTGGAGGCATGGAGCTCGTAGAGCTCCCACTGGGCGAGGGCGGGGTTGAGCCAGGCCATGCGAGCGCGGGTGATGGCGGCGCATCCAGCGGGGACGACGATGCGGAGGCCATGAAAGACACGGCGGCCATCGCCGCGGGTGCGGCAGTAATCGAGCCAGAGGATGCCGAGGGTGAGGGCGCCGTCGATGGTGTTGGGCAGTTCCTCCGGGCCAACGCCGAGGATGGCCCACGAGGACTGGCCTTTCGTCAAAACGCCGCGGGCGTAGGCGGGGCCGAAGCTGTGCTCGAGGTCCATGGCGGAGCGGAAGCCTTCGGGGGTCCAGCCGGGAAAGTGCGTCGTGAGGGCCTGTTCGAGGGTGCGGAGGTAGCGGCGGCGGGAGGTATCGCGGGAGGTGGCGGTGCGGAAATTGGGGTCGGGGACGAGGGTGAGGGTCTGGGGTTTGGTTTGGCCGAAGCGGCGGGTTTCAAGCCGGAGCGTCTCGCGGCGCGGCTGGACGGCGGTGATGGTGCGGACCAGGTTTTTCTCGTCGGACCAGAGATGGAGCAGGCAACGGCCGTGGTCGCCGGAGACGGAGCAGTGGGCGAGACGGAGGTCGAAGAGGAGGCGGCCATCTTCAAAGATGGCGGCGTGGGGGTGGTCGGCGAGGAAGTCGTCGATGGAGCGGGCGAGGGCGGCTCGATCGGAAGTTGGGGCGGCTCCGGCGTGCGGAGGGGTGGCAGCGGGGGGAGGCATCTGCTTCGATGGTCCGCGCCCGCTGCGGCGCAATCAAGGGAAAAGCTACCAGCCCATACGCTTTCGTAATTCGGTGATGTGGGCGGTGTGGTGGCGGGAGTGCCAGGCGTAGAGGGCGGTAGCTTCGGCGATGGTCTGGCGGCCGTGTTCGGGATGGACGAAGCCGCGCTGCCACTGGTCTTCAGAGAGGGTGCGCAGCAGGAGCACCCAGCGGTAGTGCAGGGCGTCGAGGAAACGGAGCGAGAGCTCGGGGGGCGCGGTGAGGGCGTCGGGGAGTTCGGCCCAGAGCTTTTCGTCGTAGGGCTTGATGGTGGGCCAGTCCTCGGTGAGGGCGAGGCGGACGCGGACGACCGCGTTCATGTGGCTGTCGGCGACGTGGTGGACGAGCTGGCGGACGGTCCAGCCACCGTCGCGGTAAGGTGTGTCGAGCTGAGCGGAGCCGAGGCCGTCGATGGCGGCACGGAGGGTTTCAGGCAGGGCGGCGAGGGCGGCGATGTGGGTCGGGTGGTCGGTGGTGTTGGCTTCGGCGCGGCGGAATCTGCCGACGGGGTAGCGCGGGTCAATCTCAGTTACGGCGGTGGCAGGGGTCATACACCGCAAGGTATACCGCGCGGCGTGGCGCAGCAAGGCGGGTGTTGGACGACTTGCCCGGGCTAGGAACCGGCGCGACGGTGGTTGGGCGTGCCGTTGCGGATCTTCTGGTGATGGTGTTTGTAGTGCTGCTTGTAATGATGCGAAGAGGCGAACGCGGGCGCGGAAAATGCGAGCAGGCAAACGAGGAGGAGGAGTTTCTTCATGGTGATCAGAATGGCACGAAGGTGGATCGACTGTCGTTAGTATTCTGCTGAAGAATCAAGAAAGCCATGCAACGAAAGGGTTACTGTAGAGATAAGGAACCGGGCAGATCGTGGCTGCTGACGGAAGAGGGTTGAGCGTGGAGCATAAGCGGTATTTCTTTGAGAAGTTTGGGATTACGGAGCGGCTGCTGGAGCGGTGTCTGGGCGAGGCGTTGTCGGCGGGGGGAGACTATTCGGATCTGTACTTCGAATCGGTGGCGGCGACGTCACTGGGGCTCGATGAGCAGATTGTGAAGTCGGCGAGCCAGGGCGTGAGCGCAGGATGCGGCGTGCGCGTGGTGAGCGGCGAGCGGACCGGGTATGCGTACACGGATGATTTGTCGCCGGAGCGGCTTTTACGAGCGGCGCGGACGGCGGCGCTGATTGCGAGCGGGCCGGCGAAGCAGCCGGTGCAGGGGTTCACGGAGACCGAGACGCCGAGTCTTTATCCGGCGCCGGCGGCGGACCTGGATGCCGATCTGGCGGTGAAGCTGGAGTTGGTGCGGCGGGCGGATCGCGCGGCGCGGCAGTATGATTCGCGGATCACGCAGGTGCGGGCGAGCTACGCCGATGAGCTGCGGCGGATTCTGATTGCGGCTTCGGATGGAACATACGCGAGCGACACGCAACCGCTGGCGCGGATGAGCGTGTTCGTGATCGCGAAGGATGGCGAGCGGATGTCGAAGGGCAGCTCCGGCGGCGGCGGTCGCGTGGAAATTGACTACTTCACGGGCGCGAAGGGTCCGGAGCATTTTGCAACGGAGGCGGCGCGGACGGCGATTTTGCAGCTGAGCGCTGTGGCGGCGCCGGCGGGCGAGATGGAAGTGGTGCTGGGTCCGGGCTGGCCGGGGGTCCTGCTGCATGAGGCGGTGGGACATGGGCTGGAGGCGGACTTCAACCGCAAGAAGACGTCGGCGTTTGCGGGTCTGATTGGACGGCCGGTGGCGAGCAGCAAGGTGACGGTAGTGGACAACGGGCGGATGCCGTCGCGGCGGGGATCGCTGAACGTGGATGATGAGGGGTCGGCGACGCAGGAGACGGTGCTGATTGAGGGCGGCGTTCTGAAGGGCTATTTGAGCGACAAGCTGAGTGCGCGGCTGATGGGGATTCCGAGCACGGGCAACGGGCGGCGGGAGAGCTATCAGCAGATTCCGATGCCTCGGATGACCAACACGTACATGTTGGCCGGCGACGATGCGCCGGAGGACATTATCCGCAGCGTGAAGCGCGGGCTGTACGCGGTGAATTTCGGCGGCGGTCAGGTGGATATTACGAGCGGGAAGTTCGTGTTCTCGGCGTCGGAGGCGTATCTGATCGAGGACGGCAAGGTGACGGCGCCGGTGCGGGACGCGACGCTGATCGGGAACGGGCCGGAGGCGCTGAAGCATGTGTCCATGGTGGGGAACGATCTGGCGCTCGATGAGGGGATCGGGACATGCGGCAAGGATGGGCAGAGCGTCCCGGTGGGCGTGGGGATGCCGACGGTGAAGCTGGACCGGATGACGGTGGGGGGAACGGGGCGGTAGGCTTGCCCGCAGCGATTGGAAAGGGGACACATGGCTTTGCTGGAAGTGGACGTCAAACAATTCATCTCGACGGCGGATGGATCGCGCCGCTATGTATGGCAGACGATTTCAGCGGACGAGGCATTGAAGATCGCGGAGCCGCGCATGCGCTGCCCGGAGTGCAAGGGCGCCGTTGGATTATTTCGGCGATCGGCAGACGATGCGAAGCCGAATCGCGCGGAGCACAAGAAGAAGAATCCGGGGTGTTCGCTGGGGGACTGCTTCGACGGCGTACGGAAGCTGGCCGCCAACCCGATCGAGCCGGATGAAGAGAGTGTTCACGCGTAAGCCGGGAGATGGAATGAGCGCGGGTGTCGAAACGCAAACCAATCTGCAGGAGCTGGCGGAGTTTGTGGTTGCGCGGGCGCTTCTGAATGGCGCGTCGGATGCCGAGGTAACGATTCGGCAGGGGGACGAGTTTTCGACCACGGTGCGCATGGGCGAGGTGGAGACGCTGAAGGAGTCGGGCTCGCGCGGCGTGGGGTTGCGGGTGCTGATGCAGGCCGATGATGGGTACCGGGTGGCGAGCACCTCGTCGAGCGACTTCACCCCGGATGGGATCGAGTATCTGGTCCAGGGAGCGGTGGGCCTGGCGCAGGTGACGTCGGTGGATCCGTTTGCGGGTCTCGCCGAAGAGAGCGAGTTCGGAAAGCTGAGCGGGGATCTGGGGCTGTATCACGAGGATGTGTACTCGCAGCCGATTGAGGAGCGTATCGCATGGGCGCGGCGCGCGGAGGCCGCAGCGATGGGCGCGGATACGCGGATCGTGAACAGCGACGGGGCGAGCTTCGATGCGACCACGGGGCGGCGGATCTTCGCCAACTCGCGAGGATTTGTCGGTGAATATCAGTCGTCGTACTGCTCGATTGCAGTGAGCCCCATCGCGATGGGTGCGAATGGCGAGATGCAGCGCGACTACTGGTACTCGCAGGCGCGTTCGTTTGGGGACCTGGAGCAGCCGGAGGAAGTGGGGCGCGAGGCGGCGCGGCGGACGCTGCGCATGCTGGATGCACGCAGGGTGCCGACGCAGGACGCGCCGGTGATCTTTGCGCCGGAGGTGGCGCGCGGACTGGTGGGAGCGGTGTTCGATGCTGCGGCCGGCGATGCGATTTACCGCGGGGCTTCAATTTTCGCGGGCAAGCTGGGCGAGGTCGTTGCCGCTGAATCGGTGACGGTGGTCGATGACGGGACGATGCCGGGGAAGTTCGGGACGTCGCCGTTCGATGCGGAAGGCCTGCCCAGCCGGCGGACGGTGATCGTCGAAAAGGGAGTGCTGAAGAACTACATCCTGAATACGTATGCGGGGAAAAAACTGGGGATGAAGAGCACGGGAAACGCGGGACGGGGGCTGGCGGGAAATCCGTATCTCGATGCGGGGAATTTGTTTTTGGAAGCTGGGTCGCTGCCGGCGGAGGAGATCGTGCGCGGCGTGGAGCGCGGGCTGTACGTGACGCGGATGCTGGGGCAGGGCGTGAATCTGGTGACGGGGGATTATTCGCGGGGCGCGGCGGGATTGTGGATCGAGAATGGCGAGCTGATGTATCCGGTACACGAGATCACGATTGCGGGAAATCTGAAGGAGATGCTGCGGAACGTCACTGCAATCGGGAGCGACCTGGTGTTTCGCGGATCGACGGCGGCGCCGACGCTGCGGGTGGATGGCATGACGATCGCGGGGGCCTAACTACAGGAATCGGGATCAGGCAACAGAGTAGCGAAAGAGCGGCCCGCATCCAGCATTTTTCGCCTGTATAGTCCCGAGAGTCAGACGAAATGTTTCCGAATCAAATCCCGTTCAGCGCGGCGGAGCCGAGGTGGCAGGAGATTCCCGCGGTGGCGGGGATTTTTGCTCTGTTTGGGGAGGATGCGCGGGCGGAGCCGTATGTGAGCCGGACGCCGAATCTGCGGCGGCGGATTCGCAGGCTGCTGGAGCCGAGGCCGGATCAGACGAAACGGCTGCAGCTTGCCGGTCGGGTGGCGCGGATCGAGTATGCGCAGACGGGATCGGATTTCGAAGCGCTGCTGCGGCTGTATGAGGCGAGCTGGTCAGTTTTTGGGGAGCGGGCACGGAAGCGGCTGCACCTGAGGCCGCCGGCGCTGCTGCGGATGACAGTGGAGAACGCGTATCCGCGTGTATACGTAACGAATCGCGTTACAAAAGCGGGAATGGAGGATCTGTACGGGCCATTTCCCTCGCGGGTAGCTGCGGAGCGGTTCCTGGAGGACATGCTGGACCTCTTCAAGCTGCGAAGGTGCGTCGACGATTTGCATCCCGATCCGGCGTTTCCAGGTTGTGTTTATTCAGAGATGAAGAAGTGCATGGCGCCGTGTTTCCAGGGATGTACGGATGAGCGTTACGCGGAGGAGGCGGCAGCCGTGCGGGCGTTTCTGCGGACGCGCGGGCAGAGCGTGGTGGACGCGCTGCAGACGGAGCGCGATGCGGCGTCGGGTCTGATGGAGTTCGAGCGAGCCGCGGAGATTCATACGAGGCTGACGAAGGCGGAAGCTGTAGCGGCTGAGGCGCCGGAGGCGGTGCGGGCGCTGGCCCATCTGGATGGCGTGATCGTGCAGGCATCGGCCGAGGCGGAGCATGTGGAACTATTTCTGCTGCACCGGGGATCGCTGTGCGGGCCGGTGCTCTTTTCGGTCGTGGGGATACGGCATCCGAACGAGGCGGCGGGATCGTCATCGCTGTTCGCGCAACCGGTGCCGAATCGGGAGGCGGTTCCGCTGGAGGGTTCAGTGGTGACGCAGGCGACGCGCGACGAGCTGGAGCAGCGCCTGGAGGCGGCGCTGGTGAAGCTGATGCCGGCCAAGAGACGGCGAGGCGAGCATCGCAGCGGCGAGGTGGCGGATTATCTGTGCCTCTTCAGCCGCTGGTATTACCGGCCACAGGCAAAGCGGGCGGGAGAGGTTGTGTTTGCGGGCGAGGATGGCAAGGCTCCGGCGAAGGCAGTGTTAAGGGCGGTTTCGCGGGTGTGGGTGAAGAGCCGGCAGGAACGGAGTGGGGGATAAAAGGACACCGGAGATCACGGAGAATCCCCGGTGTTTTGGGAGGATCATCAATTGAATGCTGTTGGAGACGACTGACGTGCGCCTGAGGACCCGCCGGGCTGGCTTTTTTCTGCAGATGAGCTGTGAGAGGACAATGCCGGACTCGGCCTAAAGGGCTGGTACCGAGTCGACCGGGACGAGGCAGAGGCGCGCGGCGAGGACGACGAGGGCGATCCAGAGGAGATCGGCGCCGAGGAGGTGGGCCATCTGCATCCAGGTGGGCGCGAGGAGGAGAATGTCCGCCACGCCGAGCAGGTACTGGAAGGCGAGGAGCGCGAGGACTCCGAAGGCCAGGGAGCGGTGCGGGCTGCGCAGGCTGCGGGCGATGAGCCAAACGATGAACGCTCCGGCGATGAGGCTGATAGCGGGGTGCAGCCAGCGAATCTGCAGAAGCCAGGAGCTGCCGGGGGAGAAGTCCTGCGCGACGGCGTTGAGCAGGTTGTGCGCGGGATAGAGCGTATCGCCGAGGGCGGCGAGTGAACCGGTGACACCGACAATGAGCGTGGCGATGAGCCCCGTGAGCGCGAGGCGTGGGGCGCGGAGGACGATGGTTCCGCGCATGACGGTTTCGCGGCGGGAGAGGAAATGCGCGGTGAGGGCGAGCGCGGCGAGGAGGAGGAGCGTGTTGGTGAGGTGGAGGCCGAGATAGACGGCGCGGGAGGGCGAGCGGTCGTCGGCGGTGTGGCCGAGGAGAACGAGGAGTGCGCCGAGGAGAGCTTCATTGAGGGTGAGGACGAGGACGGCGACGGCGAAGGCGCGGGCGAGGTGGCGGCGCGGGACGGCGGCGAAGGTCCAGAAGAGGAGCGCGAGGACGCAGAGCAGATCGATGCCGCTGGTGGCGCGGTGCGCGAGCTCGATGAGGGTGGCGACCCTGGGATGGTGCTGCACGAGGGTGCCGTTGCAGAGGGGCCAGTGGTCGCCGCAGCCGGCGCCGGAGCCCGTAGCGCGGACCGCCGATCCCCAGACGATGACGGCAACGTTGTAAGCAAGGACTCCCCAGGCAAAACGGCGCAACGCGGCAGGGGGGCGCGTGGCTGGAGCGGTGGTGGAGGCGGTGGCGATCACAGGAGGGTCCGAAGCTCAATTTTAGTCTGCGCGGGCATGGGGAAAGTGCGAGAGGCAGGGGCAACGCGTGAAACTCCGACCGCTGGCGGATGCTCTAAGTAGAAATGGCGACTTTGAGCTGGAGCGGTGGGAACGATACGGATGTGCTGATTGTTGGGGCGGGCCCGGTGGGGCTTTTTCTGGCGCATGAATGTGCGCGGCGTGGGCTGCGCTGGCGGCTGATCGAAGAGAAGGCGGGACAGTCGGAGCACTCGAAGGCGTTGGCGATTTTTCCGCGGACGCTGGAGATCTTCGACATGGCCGGTGTGGCGGGGCCATTTCTGGAGAAGGCGAACCGTGTGACGAGAGTCGAAGTGACCTCGCATGATCGGAACCTGGCCGACCTGCCTTTCGAGCCTGGGCACACGCCTTATTCGTTTGTGGCGATGGTGCCGCAGAACATCACCGAAGAGGTGCTGGCGAAGGATATCAGGGAGCGAGGCGGGGCGATCGAGTACGAGACGGCATTCGTCTCGGCGCAGGAACGCGATGGTGGTGTGGAAGTGACGGTCGCTCGGAAGGGCGAGTCTGCTGTGCTGACGGCGCGGTTTGTGGTGGGATGCGATGGTGCGCGCAGCAGGGTGCGGCACGGGCTGGATGTTGAGCTGGAGGGCGGAGATTATCGGCAGGAATTCATGCTGGCGGACATCGAGACGAACGAGTTTCGTCCCGCGAGCGAATTGCTGCTGTGCCCGAGCGAACTGGGTCCGGTGGCGTTGTTCCCGATGAGCGCAACGCGGTGGCGGGTGGTGGCGACGGTCGAGGAGCCGGAAGGGGATGCGCCGAGTCTGGAGCTGACGAGGAAGGTGCTGCGGGAGCGAGCGCCGGCCGGAGTGGAAGCGCGGGCGCTGCACTGGAGCAGCTACTTCCGGATTCATCATCGCCATGCGGCGAAACTGCGCGCGGGGCGCACGTTTATAGCGGGCGATGCGGCGCACATCCACAGCCCGTTCGGCGGCCAGGGGATGAACACGGGACTGCACGATGCGTGGAACCTGGCGTGGAAGCTGGACCTGTTTCTGCGGGGACACGGCAACGAGGCACTGCTGGACAGCTATGCGGCCGAGCGGCTGCCGGTGATCCGCGGCGTGATTGAGATGACGGATCTGATGACAAAGGGGCTGGGGACGACGAACAAGCTCGCTCAGGTGATGCGCGATGCTGTGATTCCGACGGTGTCGCACCTGGCGCTGTTCCAGCATGCTTTTGTGCAGCGACTCTCCGGGCTTGGGATTGCGTACAACGGAAGTCCGATCGTGGAGGGATATTGGGGGAACGGTATTTCGATGAGTCGCTGCGTGGCGGCGGAATCCGGAGCCGATTTCTGCTGATGCTGGGGAGTGACGTGAGCGCAGAGGACGATGGAGTGCGAAAGCTGAGCGCGGCGTTCTCCGAAGTGCTGGAAGTGCGGACAGGGCCGGCGTCGGGGATTCGGCTGGTGCGGCCGGACGGGTATGTGGCGTATACGGCGCGGCGCACGGACGGCGTGCGCACCTGGGAAGCGCTTGGGGCTCTGCTGGAGAGGCAAACGGCGCTGACGGGGATTGCCGGCGGCGGTTGACGCGTAGTGAGTGTGTCGCCTGAACTGAGGTTGTGATGGGTAGGAATGCAGCGGACAGGCGAGTGCTGAGTTCGACGGAACTGCGGCGGGAGATCAGCGCCAGGAACCTTGTGCGCGGTGAGGAACTGGATCGCGAGGTCTCCTGGGGCGGGTCGCAGAGTGTGATCTTTCGCGAGGCGGAGGGCGGGCACGGGAATTTTCTCGCCGGCTCGTATGCGCGGATCCTGGCGAACCCGCAGTGGAAGCAGCGACTGACGAAGAGCTACACGGCGAGCCGGTTTGTTCCGCGGGCCGGCGATCGGAAACGGTATGAGCTGGAGTGCGCGAGCAGCTCCGACGCGCTGCTGATGAATGTGTTTTGTTATCCGGGCGTGCTGCGGAATGCGCGCGTGTGCGGGCTGCTGGGGATTGAAGCGGGCTTGCGGCCGGAGTTTGGGTTTCGCCCAGAGATTCCACTGAAGAATGGCCGCTCCGATCGGACCGAGATGGACATGCGGCTGGGCGAGCTGCTGGTGGAGGCGAAGCTGACGGAGGGGGATTTCCAGCGGGCGCCGGTGCGGCTGGTGGAACGGTATCGGGATTTGGAGGAGGTGTTCGATGCGGAGCGGCTGCCGATGGTGGATGGAGTGGTGCGGTCGTATCAGCTGATTCGCTGCGTGCTGGCGGCACATGCGGGTGGCGGAGGGTTTGTGGTGATCTGCGATGGGCGGCGGCCGGATCTGAGGGAGCGGTGGTTCGAGGTGATGCTGGCGGTGAGGGATGCGGCGCTGCGGACGCGGCTGGGGCTGGTGACCTGGCAGGAGATTGCCGCGATGCTGCCGGCGCGGGTGCAGCGGTTTTTAAACGAGAAGTACGGCATAGCGGGATGAGGTCTGACCTCCGGGCGGTCGAGCGATTAAGATCATCCGGCAGCCGCTGGAGGGTTGGAGATGACGGGCAAACGGGTTGTTCTGTGCTGGGTTTTGGTTCTGCTGATCGCGGGATGCGTTGGGGCGCAGGCGCAGAAGGGGTGCGAGCGCAGCGGATATCGGGCGGTGGAGGGGATCACGGCCGAGTCGAATGCGAACGGCGTGACGCTGACGTGGACGGGTGAGGCAAACGAACAGCTACGGGCGAACTTCGCCCTGCGCGACGGGCAGCCTGTGGTGCGGGAACTGGCGGCGCGGGCGAACGGCGGCGCGTGGGTTGGGCTGGGCAGCGATCTGACGCCGGAGTTCCAGGTGACGACGGGCAAGAGGCGCATCTCGCCACAGCAAGTGGGGAACCTGAAGAAGCTGGGCATCGACTCGCCGGAAGAGGAAGACAAGCGGAAGTGGAACACGTTCTGGGACGCGCCGCTGGTGGTTCCGGGGAAGCCGAATCATACGACCGATCTGCCGCGACGCGAGGAGGAGATTCGGCGGGCGACGGCGAGCTTTGCGGCGACGACGTGCAAGCTGGCGAGCGATGGTGATCGAGTGAGCGTGACGTTCAACGGGCTGACGCTGGGGATCTTCGCCGGCGACTTGCGATTCACGGTCTACAAGGCGTCGAACCTGCTGCGGCAGGAGGCGGTGGCCGCGACCCACGAGCCGTCGGTGGCGTTCATCTACAACGCGGGGCTGAAGGGATTTCACATTGCGGATGGAACGCAGCTGGCGTGGCGCGATACGGCGCGGGCATGGCAAAGCTACGCGTTCGGAGGGGAGCCGAACACGGGCGTGGTGAATCTGCGGGCGCGCAATCGGCTGGAGATTCTCGATGCAGGGAAGGGAGCGCTGGGCATCTTTCCGCCGCCGCACAAGTTTTTCTTCGCGCGCGAGAACGAGGTGAATCTTGGCTACGTGTACTACCGCAAGGACGCGGCGGATTCATTCTCGCTGGGGGTGATGCAGCCGGAGCGCGGGGAGGGATATGTTCCGTGGGGCGTGACGGATGAGGAGTGGAAGCGGCGGTCGGGGATCTCCGAGGAGCAGTGGGAGAATTTCGCGCTGTACAACGCGCCGCCGGGGACCGAGCAGCATATGGCGGTGTACTACTACCTGAGCCCGCGCGGCGATCGGAGTACGCAGGAGTCGGTGCTGAAGTACACGCACGACGATGTGTTCAAGCCGGTGCCGGGGTTCAAGGTGCTCACCGGACATTTTCATCTGGATGTGAATGAGCAGCTGCGGGATCGGAATGATATTGACTATCGGATCGACGCGATGTCGGTGTTTCGCGGGCTGGGCGTGAACATTTTGTATCTCGGCGATTTCCACGACGACTCGGATCCGCATGATCCGGGGCCAAAGCGGCTGCCGGAGCAGAAGGTGTATTTCGAGGCGGCGGCGCGGCTCTCGGACAAGAATTTCCTGGTGATTCCGGCCGAGGAGGTGAATTCATTTTTGGGGGGGCACTGGTATCTGATGACGCCGAAGCCGGTCTACTTTACGCATGCGGAGCCGCGGCCACCGGACCAGACGTTCGAGGAGAACGATCCGGTGTATGGGCACGTGGTTCACCTGGGTTCGGCGGATGACGTGCTTCGATTTGTGAATCGAGAGCAGGGAATTCTGTGGACGGCGCATCCGGAGACTAAGAATTCGGAGGGGTATCCCGAGGCATACAAAGACAAGGATTTCTTCCTGAGCGACCGGTTCATCGGGGCGTCGTGGGAGTCGCTGCCGGTGGACTTATCGGAGAAGGAGCTGTGTCCGGTGCGGTGCTTCGGCACGGACGACGATATGAGCAACTGGGCGCCGAAGCCGAAGTACATGATCGCCGAGGGCGACACGTACACTAAGTGGCCGAGCGACGAGACCTACCCGCAACTGACGGTGAATTATCTGAAGCTCGATCGGGTGCCGTTCTACAACGAAAGCTGGGCGCCGGTGGTGGAGGGAATGCGCGCTGGGAATTTCTTTGGGACGACGGGCGAAGTGCTGTTCCACAACTGGGGTGTGGAGGGTACGGGCGCGCGCCGCGTCTACACGGCGAGCATCGAGTACACATTTCCGCTGGAGTTCGCAGAGCTGGTGTGGAGCGATGGAAAGACGGTGGAGCGGAAGACGATCCCACTAACGGACACGGTTCCGTTCGGAACGAAGACGTTTCGGATTCCGTTCGATGCGACAGGCAAGAAGTGGGTACGGTTCTCGGTGTGGGACTCGGCGGGGGATGGAGCCTGGGTACAGCCGGCGGCTCTCGAGTAGAGCGTCAGTCGTGGAGGGTCTTCTCGATGCGCCGGTCGGGAATGAGCCACATCACCGCAACGAGAATATAGAGACAGCAGGCGATCCGAGGGTGCCCAAAGGCCAGTGGGATGGCAACGGCGTAAGTCGCCACGCTCGCCAGACCTTTGCGATCGCGTCCGATCGCGAGGGCGAGCTGCGAGTCTTCCCCGTGAAGCCGGATCAGTAACTGTTCGAGGATGTAATAGGCAACGCCGGCGCAGAGGAGCACAGCTCCATAGAGAGCGATGGGCGTGGGGGCATTGACATCGACGCCCACCCAGGCCGTGGCGAAAGGCACGAGCGACAACCAGAACAGCAGATGCAGGTTCGCCCACAGAATGCCGCCGCTGACCCGCTCCGACGCGTACAGGAGGTGGTGGTGGTTGTTCCAGTAAATGCCGATATACACAAAGCTGACAACGTAAGTGAGAAAAACGGGAACAACGTGACGCAGGGCGGCCAGGGTGCTTTGCGCCGGCACTTTCATCTCCAGCACCATGATGGTGATGATGACGGCAAAGACCCCATCGCTGAAGGCTTCGAGGCGACCTTTGCTCATCGTGCCGAAGTTCCGGAAGTGGATTTTGGTGGAGCTAGTCGGGCTCGAACCGACGACCTCCTCGTTGCGAACGAGGCGCTCTCCCAGGCTGAGCTATAGCCCCACGGTGGTGGGAAAGACCTTTTTGATTTTACGTTATTCCGCGGATTCGGTTGTTGCCCGGTCCTGGAAAATCCCGTGCCGGGGGTGACCCCTGGGCAAGTTGTTCATTCCAGGGTAGGGCTCCACGGATCGATCCAGGTGAACGTCAAAGGTACGAGGCGCCGCATCGGTTTGAGCGAGGAACCTGGCTACTTCACACCCTTGCTCGGGTCCCACGCACCTTCCAGCTTGCGCACATAAAGGATCTGGCCAAGGTGGTACGCATTATGGGCGCTTTCGTGCTCGATCAACCCGGCGTTCGTCGCGAGCTTTTGATCGTCGGCGGCTTCGATGGCCGCTTCCCATTCCGTCATCACCTGGTCCAGCTTCTTTTGCAGATCCTGCCACTGCGCAGGGTCGTATTTATCAAAGGTCTCGTCGTTGTTGCCGCTGAAGTCCAGCTGCTTCTCGCCCTTGAAACGCTGGAGAGCCCGGGTGTTCCAATACCAGAGATGGTAGGTGAGCTGGCCGACGGAGTGCTGGCCCTTTCCCGGAGTCCAGTTGGCCTGGTCCGCGGTGAGCCCGGCGACGGCTACTTTCGCGGGAACGAACCACTCTTCCTTATCGTGCGTCGAGTGGTACTGCGCCAGCAGGACGCCCCGCAGCGTAGTGGGTTGATTTTGGTTTTGCGCGGAGGCGGCCAGGGGCAGCGCCAGGAGCAGAGAAAAAGCAGCTTTCTTCATCGTGAAGTCCTCGGAGTGCAATCGTCGCAGACGATACCACGCCAAGGTCGGGCGTTCCATGTCCTGTGACGAGTGGTCGGGTGGCGGGGAGGAATGGGCCGGGCGGCGACCTATCCCGCCTTGCGTTCTGAATCAAGCACTTCGTCCAGCATCCCGCTCAGCGAGTGAGCGCGACTCCGGATCGAGGCCACACTATCCCCCGCGCTCGTCACCGCAGTGTACCGTTCCTCCAGCCGCGCCAGTTCGTCAGCCAGATTCAAGGCCGCCAGCACGGCGACGCGCAGCGAGTCCACGGTGCGCCCCTGTGAGGCCACGGCGCGCATCTTCGTGTCGACGGTCGCCGCCAGCCGCTCGATGTAATCACGGTCGTTGCCGTTCAGGTGATACGTCTGGTCGTAAATATCGACGGTGATGGCGTTGTCGTCGGGCATGGTCAGGCAATCTCGTCGATCTGTTTCAGCAGCCTTTCTACGCGCTGGCGGACCTGCTCCCGCTCGCGCTCCAGAGTGCGCAACTGCTCCTTCGCCTGCTCCAGCAGCCCCGACTGCGCGTCCAGCTGGCTCTGCAGCCGCGTTGCTTTCTGCTCGGCCTCCGCGCGCGCGCCGCGCTCATGCTTTACCACTTCCACGGCACGCATCACGCGCTCTTCCAGAGCGCTGAAGTCGTCCGTGTTGATGGGCAATTCCGCTTCCTGCAGGGTCAACGTCGACATCCGGGGATCACCTCGATGATTCTTCGCGCAGTATAGCGCCGGGCGCGCAGGAAAAGCCGGGCAAAATCCGCGCCATGGCGCCTTGCTGCTTTGAACGCTATTTCAACTCTTTGCCCTTCGATCCCTGGAACACCTCTTCATTCGTCCCCGGCCGGCCCACGTCCCCTTTATGTGGACGATTCGTGCGAGCAGAGACCTGCTGCCCGAGTGTCGGCTGACGCTCCATGCCGTGAGTCTCGTTCTCTTCAGGCTGAACCGTCTGGTCCTTCCTCGGATCCGGCTGTACCGTATTCCGTTTGGGATGAGTCCTGCGATTGGTTCTGGGGTTCGGTCATTGTTTCCCCTTGTCGGAGAAGAGGCGCGCGGAGCCAT
The DNA here is from genome assembly GCA_963819725.1 of uncultured Acidobacteriaceae bacterium. Classification (GTDB taxonomy): domain Bacteria; phylum Acidobacteriota; class Terriglobia; order Terriglobales; family Acidobacteriaceae; genus Palsa-343. The sequence goes on along the minus strand of CAWFXK010000001.1, from coordinate 7,299 downwards.
TCCCGTTGCCTGCGACCGGGCGGTTGTTTTCGGAGGGCTCTAGTGGAGCAGAGGCCTGATCCGGAACAGAAGAAACACCACCGTACCGATCAGCGTCAGGAACAGCAGCACCAGGATCGTGATCGCCGTCTTGACCAGAGACCGCATCGAACGCACATCCTCGGCCAGTTCGGTCACCTCGAGCGCGTTCCGCTCACTGGCCTCGCGAGTCTTGGTGACTGCCTCCTCGATCCGCTTGATTTCCACCGTCTGGTCCAGCACCGCCAGACGCAGGTCGCGATGCGAGCTTTCCAGCGCGCTCACGCTTTGCCGAACCTCGCCGCGCAATTCCGCCGTCATCGCAGTGGACTGCTGCGAGGGGTTGCTCATCTCCAGCAACCGCGCGACATAGGGCAAAAATGCCCGCAACTGCAGCAGGGCTTTCCACATAGGATTGTGCTCCAGCTCTCTTGGCGACGGCAGGCCGAGGGGGACGGTCTCAAGGTCGGTCGTTTCCTCCATACCCGGCGTACCCGAGCCGCGCCGGCTTTTGTTGCGCCAGTGCAATGAGCCTGTCTACCGCGGATTCGCCTGAGTTCCGATTCATGCGGAGTTCCTTCAGTCACTATAGCCAAACGCCCCTCCCCGGCTCCATGGTTCTTTTCGGGTGTTAACGATCAGGTACCGGGCCTTACCGGCTGCGGATTCAACCGCCTGCGCACCGTTGGCCCTGCCGAAAGTACCGTATGCGCCGCCGCCTGACGCGGCAACCCCGCTGTTAACTGGTGCATAATGGCTTCAGGGGCGCATCCGCGTGAACCTCCCCAACTCCATCACGATGGGCCGGATCCTTGGGATTCCTGTGCTCATCTGGATGCTGTCTCCGCGCTTCCCGCACGGCAGCTTTCACGGCGAGCAGGAAGTCATCGCCTCTCTGTTCTTTATTTTCCTGTCCATCTCTGACGGTGTCGACGGCTATCTCGCCCGCAGCCGCGGTCAGATCACCACCATGGGCATGCTGCTCGACCCGATCGCCGACAAGCTCCTGATCACCTCGGCCTACGTCTGTCTGGTGGAGTTCAATCCGCACGTGGTGAAAGCCTGGATCGTTGTCGTCGTCATCGGCCGCGAATTCCTGGTGAGCGGTCTCCGCTCCATCGCATCCACGGAAGGCTTCACCATCGAAGCCAGCGACGTCGGCAAGCTCAAAACCGTCATCCAGATCGTCTCCGTCGTCGCCGCGACGCTGGACCATGGCTGGTACGTGTGGCACTGGGGCTGGTTCATCGTCCCCGTCGATCTCATCGCGGTGGTCGGCATCTATTACACTGCCGGCGTTTCCATTGTTTCTGCGATTGACTACTTCGTGGCCTTCTGGCGCAAGATTGATAAGGCGGCCGCCAAACAGCGGGGCCGTGATAATGAATTCGTGCTGAGCCGTCGCAAGAAGAATCCTCCTGCGGCCGCGCGCAAGGTAACGCAGCTGTAACAATCACTCACTACTCGGGCCCCCAGGCCCGAAAAAACATCATCGACTGTTACCGATTTGGCTGGAGCGGCCCTCGCGAGACTTTTTGGCTCTCCCTGCGTCCCGTTATCATCCAAATTCACCAGGAGCCGTAATGGATCAACCTGAGAAGCCTCTCTTCGATCCCCAGAATCCCGCCGCTGAACACAACTCAAAAGAAGAAAACGAACGCGAGCCCGCCTTCGGGCGATTCTCTCGCCGTTCCTTCCTCGCCCAGCTCGGCGCCGCCGGAGTGGCCGCGACCGCATCGCCTCTGGCGCACGCCGTCGCCACCGAGACCGAGGAAAGGGAAGCCGCGGCCGAAGTTCCCGGCGCCGTTCCCGTCACGCTGAACGTCAACGGCAAGGAGTACAGCGTGAGGCTCGAGCCCCGCGTTACTCTCCTCGACGCGCTGCGCGAACATCTGCAGCTGTTCGGGACCAAGAAGGGCTGCGACCACGGCCAGTGCGGCGCCTGCACCGTTCACGTCAACGGCCGCCGCGTGAATTCCTGCCTCAGCTTCGCCATCATGCACCAGGGCGACAAGATCACGACCATCGAAGGCCTCGCCCAGAACGGCCAGTTGCATCCGGTGCAGCAGGCCTTCCTCGAACACGACGGCTTCCAGTGCGGCTACTGCACGCCGGGGCAGATCATGTCCGCTTCGGCGCTGCTGCACGAGCCCATCGGCGCCGACGATAACGACGTGCGCGCCGCCATGAGCGGCAACATCTGCCGCTGCGGCGCCTACACCAACATCGTGGCCGCCGTGCAGCAGGCCCGGAAATCCACCACCGTCTAAGGAGGCGCCATGGAGGTCTTTCGCTACAGTCAGGCACGCAGCGTCGACGCCGCGGTGCGGGCGGGCACGGCGGCTGGCGGCACGTTTATCGCCGGCGGCACGACGCTCGTCGATCTGATGAAGCTCAACGTGCTGCAGCCGCAGTCCGTGGTCGACATCAACGGCCTGCCGCTCGACCGCGTCGAAGCGCTCCCCAACGGCGGGCTGCGCATCGGCGCGCTGGTGCGCAACAGCGATCTGGCGAATCACGAGGCGGTGAAGAAGAATTACGCCGTCCTCTCCGAAGCGCTGCTCTCCGGCGCGTCGCCGCAACTGCGCAACATGGCCACCACCGGCGGCAATCTGCTGCAGAAGACGCGCTGCTACTACTACCGCGACATCAATTACGCCTGCAACAAGCGCCAGCCCGGTTCGGGATGCGCCGCGCTCGACGGATTCAATCGCATCCACGCGGTTCTGGGCGGCAGCGAACACTGCGTCGCGACGCATCCGTCCGACATGGCCGTGGCCATGATGGCGCTCGAGGCTACGGTCCACACCAACGGACCGAAGGGCGAGCGCGCCGTCGCTCTCGACGAGTTCTATCTCGTCCCCGGCAAGACGCCGAACCGCGAGAACGTGCTTGCACCGGGCGAGCTCATCACGCATGTCACGCTGCCTGCACTCGCCAGCGGAACGCGCTCCGTGTATCTCAAACTGCGCGACCGCCAGCAGTACGAATTTGCCCTGGCGTCATCGGCGGTCGTCATCAACGTAAGCGGCGGACGCATCGAGCGAGCCCGCATTGCGTTCGGCGGTGTCGGCACGAAGCCCTGGCGCTCGCGCGAAGCGGAGAAGGCGCTCGAAGGCCAGCAGGCGAGCCCTGAAGTCTTCCGCCGCGCCGCCGACGCAGCCATGGCCGACGCAAAACCGCTGAAGTACAACGCATTCAAGATTGAGCTGGCAAAGCGCGCCCTGGTGCGCACGCTGCAGACACCACCGAAACGGCGTGAGGAGACAGCGACATGAGCACTTCGATCATTGGCGCGTCGGTAACGCGCGTGGATGGACCGCTGAAGGTCACCGGCAAAGCCGCCTATGCGCTGGACCATCCGCTGGAGAACGTGGCCTGGGGCGTGCCGGTCGCGAGCACGGTGGGCAAGGCAAAGATCACGCGCATCGACTCGAGCGCGGCCGAACGCATGCCCGGAGTTCTGGCGGTACTGCATCACGGCAACACCGAGCCGCTCTTTCGTCCCGCCGGCCAATGGGAGCACAGCCGCGCCAGCGAGGCCGTCCGCCCTTTGAAGACGACAACGTCTACTACTACGGACAATATGTAGCACTCGTGGTTGCGAATACCTTCGAGCAGGCGAAGGCCGCGGCCGCCGCAGTCAAAATCGAGTACGACGCGCAGAAGCCTTCGATCTCCTTCGACGACGGTCCCACGCCGGAGCGGCCGCGCGTGCATTACTCCCGGGGCAATGCGGACCAGGCCTTCGACAGCGCGCCGGTGAAGATCGACGAGACCTACATCATTCCACGGAAACCCACAACCCCATGGAGATGCACGCGACCATCGCGGAGTGGGACGGCGACAAGGTCACCCTGTACGAGACCAGCCAGGGCGTGATGAACCACCAGCAGGTGATGTCGGAGATGCTGGGCATTCCGCTGGACCGAATCCTGGTGATCTCGCCCTTCCAGGGATCGGGTTTCGGCGGCAAGCTGTTCCCGTGGCCGCACTCGCTGCTGGCGCCGCAGGCGCGAAGAAAGTCAACCGGCCCGTGAAGGTTCAGGTGCCGCGCAACCTGATGTTCACGACCGTGGGCCACCGCCCCATGACGCGGCAGCGCATGCGGCTCGGCGCGACGCAGGATGGCAAGCTGGTTTCCGTGCAGCATGACGTGACCCAGCCGACCTCGATGGTCGACACCTATATGGAAGCCTGCACCGGCGTGACCACGATGCTGTACAGCTGCGAGAACCTGACCGCGCAGCAGACGCTGGTGGAGCGGAATCTCGGCACGCCGACGCCGATGCGCGGCCCCGGCATCGTGCCCGGCCTCTTCCCGCTCGAATCCGCGATGGACGAGCTGGCCATCAAGCTGAACATGGACCCGCTTGAGCTGCGCCTGAAGAACTACTCCGAGCAGGACGAGAGCTTCAATCCCGCGCGGCCCTACTCCAGCAAGCGTCTGCGCGAGTGCTACCAGGCCGGCGCCGAGAAATTCGGCTGGTCGAAGCGCAAGCCGCAGGTCGGCTCCATGAAGCGCGGCAACGAGATTCTCGGATGGGGCATGGCCACCGCGACCTGGCATGCAGGCCGCGGCGCCGCAACGGTGCGCGTCCGTCTCAACGCCGACGGCACCGCGCGCGCCACCTGCGCCACCCAGGACATCGGCACCGGGACCTACACGATCTTCGCGCAGATCGTTTCCGAAAAGACCGGCATTCCGCTCGACAAGATTGAAGTCATTCTGGGCAGCTCCGCGCTGCCGCCAGGCCCGACCTCAGGCGGATCGACGGTGACCGCGACAGTCTCGCCGGCGATTGCCCAGGCGACCCAGGGCGCGGTGGATCGCGTGATTGCCGCCGCGCAGTCCATCCCCAGCTCGCCGTTCCACCCGGACAATCTGCCGGCGGGCGATCCGGTGAAGCTCATCATGACCGCGGGCCGGATTCACGCGATGGACAAGCCCCCGGATACCGGCGTGCCGTTCGAGGAAATTCTGCGAGCGGGCAAACTGGCCGCGATGGAAAACGAAGCGCGCACCGCCCCCGATCCGGCGCACGAGCATGAATTTTCCGCGCACTCCTTCGGCGCGCAGTTTATCGAGGTCGCCTGGGATCCGGGCATCGCGCACCTGCGCGTCAACCGCGCTCTCGCCGTCATCGACGCCGGCCGCATCATCAACCACAAAGCCGGGCGCAACCAGATCCTCGGCGCGATCGTCATGGGCATCGGCATGGGCATGTTCGAGGAGACGATTTACGATCCGCGCAACGCCAAGCCGATCAACAACAATTTCGCCGACTACATCGTCGCCACCAACGCCGACATTCCCGAGCTCGACTGCATCTTCGTGGAGTATCCTGATCTCCACCTGAACGAGTACGGCGCGCGCGGCATCGGCGAAATTGGCCTGGCTGGCATCGCTTCGGCGCTCACCATGGCCGTCTATCACGCGACGGGCGTTCGGGTGCGCAAGCTGCCGGTACGGATCGAAGACCTGCTCGCCGGACCGCAGCTGACGACGTAAGCCTATGTCCGAGCTTCGGCGAATTCTCGACCTCGGGAAGCGCGCCAGCGCAGCCGGCGAGGAGATTTGTCTGGCCACGGTGGTCGCCATCGAAGGCTCCGCCTATCGCCGCCCCGGCGCGCGCATGCTGCTCACCTCCTCCGGCCTCCGCGCCGGAACCGTGAGCGGCGGCTGCCTCGAAGCCGAAATCGCGAAGAAGGCCTGGTGGCTCACCGAACAGGGTCCTTCCATCCAGCGCTACTCCAGCTTCTTTGACGACGACGGCGACATGCCCTACGGCCTCGGCTGCGGCGGCACCGTCATCGTCCTTCTGGAGCGAGGCGAAGCGGCCGCGCAACACCTCGAAGCCCTGCGCCGCAGCATCGAAGACCGCACCGAGTCCGTTATCGTCAGCAGCACCGATAAGATTCTCCAGGAACCATACTCATCCTCAACGCCACCGGCAGTGCCGTATTCGAGAAAAGCTCCACTCCCGACATTGCCACCATGGCGCGCGAAGCGCTCCGCACCGGCCAATCCGCGCACTCCGGCGTCTACTTCGTCGAACTCGTCGTCCCGCCGCCCTCGCTCATCCTCTTTGGCGCCGGCGACGACGCGCAGCCGCTGGTCGAGTTCGCCGCCGCCCTCGGCTGGCATGTTACCGTGGCCGACGACCGCTCCAACCTTGCGCGCGCCGAGCGCTTCCCCAACGCAGCGGCGGTTCGGAATCTCGAGGCCGCTCTCGCTGATGCAGGCCCGGAAACCGCCGCCGTCATCATGACCCACAGCTACGAGCAGGACCGCAAAATCCTGAGCGTCCTGCTCGCCAAAGACATGAAGTACATCGGCGTCCTCGGACCCCGGCTCCGAACCGAACGGCTGGTGGGCGAGATCGCTCCGGCGCTGGAGCTGACGGCCGCCGAGTGCATGGCGCGCCTGCACACTCCGGTCGGCCTCGACCTCGGTGGCCATTCGCCCGCCTCCATCGCCCTCTCCATCGCCGCAGAGCTGCAGGCCGTTTTTGCCGGACGCGACATGCGGAAGCTATCCTCGGCGCCGCCGGCCGTGCATGTCTGACCTCCGCTGCGCCGCGGTCATTTTGGCGGCGGGCGCGTCCACGCGGCTCGGCCGACCGAAACAGCTCATCCGCATCGGCGGCGAATCCCTCCTCCACCGAACCGCACGGCTGGCGATCGAGGCCGGATGCTCCCCTGTATATGTTGTCGTCGGATTTGAGGCTGTGCAAATGCGAGAGGAATTGGCCGGTCTGCCGGTTGAAACCGTTTTCAATACCGGCTGGCAGGAGGGAATGGGCTCATCGCTGCGGGCCGGCGCGCAGGAGGTCATCCGACTCGATCCCGTACCGCAAGCTGCCCTCCTGCTGGTCTGCGATCAACCCCGCCTCACCGCCGCCCACCTGCACGAGCTGCTGGCCCGGCACGCCGCGGCGCAAACCATGGGTAACATTGCTATTACCGCATCTGCATATGCGGGCAGGGCGGGAGTTCCGGCCGTCTTTTCTGCTGCGCTGTTTTCAGAGTTGGCGGCGTGCTCCGGGGACCGAGGCGCGCGCGACCTGATCCAGGCTCATGCGCCACATGTCCAGGCAATTCCCTGGCCCGCCGGCCAACTGGATCTCGACCGGCCGGAGGACCTTGCCACAATTGAGGCGTAATTCTAGACCATCGAACCGCAAAAGCGAGCACTTTAGCAGTGGTTTCGATAATACAAATAACATTATATCCATACGAAAGCCACTTGCTGTCGCCCTGCTCACGTCCGCCTTCTTC